>CAZSRS010000009.1:0-121302 GCA_964609625.1 uncultured Desulfovibrionaceae bacterium | reverse complement strand
CCCTGGCCGACGAACAGCTGGATCTCTACGCGGCCCTGGCCAAGAAGCTCAAGGAACAGGTGCTCCAGGACGTGGACGAAAAGGGCTTGGCCAAGTCCCAGATGTCCATCCTCGACGCCCTGCTCAAACTGCGCCAGATCTGCTGCCACCCCAGGCTGCTCAAGCTGGACATGCCCGGCGTGAGCACCAACCTCCCCTCGGGAAAGTTCGACGCCTTCAAGGACATGGTCACGGACATCATCGAGGAGGGGCACAAGGTCCTGGTCTTTTCCCAGTTCGTGCAGATGCTGCACATCATCCGCTCCTGGCTGGTGATCAACAACACGCCCTTCGCCTACCTGGACGGCTCGAGCAAGGACCGCTTCGAACAGGTGGATCGTTTCAACAACGACCCGGACATCCCCATCTTCCTGATCTCACTCAAGGCAGGGGGCACGGGCCTGAACCTGACCAGCGCGGACTACGTGATCCACTACGACCCATGGTGGAACCCGGCCGTGGAAAACCAGGCCACGGACCGCACCCACCGCATCGGCCAGACCCGCCAAGTCTTTGCCTACAAGATGATCTGCCAAAACACGGTGGAGGAGAAGATCCTCAAGCTGCAGGAGAGCAAGCGCGACGTGGCCGAGTCCATCATTCCCGGCCAGGACGCCTGGAAATCCCTGACCCGCGACGATCTGGAGCAGCTGTTCGAGGTGTGATCGCCACCAGGAACGACCATGAACACCGTACCCTTGCCGGTAATCGAAGTACCCATCCCCCACGAGGTCGTGGCCATCGAGGACGAGCTGGATTGCGGCCTGATCCGCGCCTGGCGGGAGCCCGGGCAGAATCACCTGCTGAAAACGGTTCGCACCCTGCCTGTGCTCACTCGCCTCCTCTCGCGGGAGCGGTGAAGGCTCACTCGTGCCGCAGGGCGTCGATGGGATCGAGCCTTGCTGCCCGGCGCGCCGGAAAAAACCCGAAGAGCACGCCGATGGCGGCGGAGAACAGAAACGACAGCAGGTTGATGGAAGGGTCGAACAAGTAGGGCACGTCCATCAGGCCAGCGAGAGCGATGGAGGCGCCGGTTGCCAGGGCGATGCCCACCAGCCCTCCGAGGCTGGACAGCACCACGGCCTCGATGAGGAACTGGAGCAGCACCTCCCGCTCCAGGGCGCCGATGGCCAGGCGGATACCGATCTCCCTGGTGCGTTCCGTGACCGACACCAGCATGATGTTCATGATGCCGATGCCCCCCACCAGCAGGCTCACCGCGGCCACCGCGCCGAGGAGCATGGTCAGGACCTTCGTGGTCGAGGTAAGGGCCTCCGCGATCTGCCGGGTGTCCATCACCCGGAAGTCGTCATCCTCGTTCTCGCCGATGTTGCGCCGTTCACGCAACAGCAGGGTGAGTTGCCGCTTCACCCCATCGATGGAAGCCCCCGCGCGCACCGAGACCGACAGGCGGTTGATGTCCTGCGTGCCCGCCAGACGGCGTTGCACCGTGCGCAAGGGCATGACCACGGTGTCGTCCTGGTCCTGCCCCATGGCCGACTGCCCCTTGGACTTGAGCAGGCCGATGACCTCGCAGGCGAACTGCTTGATGCGAATCTCGCTGCCCACCGGGTTTTGCCTGCCGAACAGCTTTTCGCGCACGCTCTCGCCTATGACGCACACCGCCTTGCCCGCGCGTTCTTCTGTTTCGCTGAAGCCGCGGCCAGCGGCCAGTTCCCAGTTTCCTGCCGGGAAATAATCGCCGTTGCTGCCGGTGATCACCGTGGACCAGTTGCTCGCCTGGTACACGGCCGTGGCCCCCTTGCTGACCACCGGAGCGACCCATTCGGCAGCGGAGATCTGGCTTCGAATGGCCTCGACGTCCGCGATCTTGAATTTCGGAGCGTCGCCGGATCCAGGACCGAAACGCTGGCCTGGAATCGCTATCAGCAGGTTGCTGCCCATGCTGGCGATCTGGTCGGAGACCGACCTGGTGGCTCCGTTGCCCAGGGTGACCATGGTGATCACGGCGGCCACGCCGATGACGATTCCGAGGATAGTCAGAAAAGAGCGCATCAGGTTTCGCCGGATGGAGCGCAGGGCGAGCAGCAGGGCGTTTCCCAACATCAGTGCGCCCCTCCGTTGCCCTTGTCGCTGTCCACCCGGCCGTCGACAAAGCGGATGACGCGTTTGGCATAGGCGGCCATGTCCGCTTCGTGGGTGACCATGATCACCGTGAGCCCCTGTTCGCGGTTGAAGGACTGGAGCAGTTCCATGATTTCACGGCTCGTGACCGTGTCCAGGTTTCCCGTGGGTTCGTCAGCCAGGAGCACGGCCGGCGAGGTGACGATGGCCCGGGCGATGGCCACGCGCTGTTGCTGCCCCCCGGAGAGTTCGGCTGGGGTGTGGTGCTCCCAGCCCTGCAGGCCGACTTGTCCCAGGGCCGCACGGGCAGCGGCATGGCGGGCTGCCGCTGGCTCCCCGCGATAGATCAGGGGCAACTCCACGTTTTCCAACGCGGTGGTCCGCGCCAGCAGGTTGAAGCCCTGGAATACGAAGCCCAGGAAGTGCCGCCGCAACAGCGCGCGTTGATCGCGCGACAGCTGCTGCACGGGCACGCCCTGGAACAGGAAACTGCCGGTTGTAGGCGTGTCCAGACAGCCGAGAATGTTCATGGTGGTGGACTTGCCCGAACCGCTGGAGCCCATGATGGCCACGAATTCTCCTGAATCGATGTCCAGGTCGATGCCTCGCAGGGCCTGGAAGGCGGCATGCCCGCGGCCGTAGACCTTGGTGATTCCGGACAGTCTGATGAGCGCCGTATCGGTCATGACCCTGTGCCCGCGGCCTCGGTGATCACCTGCGTACCCGCTTCGAGCGCCCCCTCGAGGATCTCGGTCAGTCGGCCGTTGCTGATACCGGTGCGCACCTCCACGGCCGTGGGCTGCTCGTTGCGCAGGACCCATACGCGCGGGGTGCCGTCACGCGGCGCCTTGGCTTTGGGCGGCTGGCTCGGTGGGCGAGGCATCAATGAGTTCAAGATACCGCCCCCGGACTTTTTCTGGGGCGGAGCGCCGGTTTCCGGGTTGAAGCGCAACGCGGCATTGGGCACCAGCAGCGCGTTCTCCCGGATCGCGGTCGTGATCTCCGCGGTGCCGGTCATGCCGGGGCGCAGGCTGAAATCACCATTGTCCACCGCCAAAACCGTGAGGTAGGATATCACGTTGTCCTTTTCCTGGGAGCCGTAACTGACCCTGGTGATGACCGCCTCGAACCTGCGGCCGGGCCAGGCGTCCACACTGAAGGTGGCGTTCTGCCCCTCGCGCACCTGGGCTACATCGGCCTCGTCCACATCCACCTGCAACTCCATGGTGGAGAGATCCTCGGCCAGGGTGAACAACACAGGCGCCTGAAACGAGGCAGCCACAGTCTGCCCCGGCTCCACGTCACGCACCAGCACCACCCCGTCGAAAGGGGAGCGGATGCTGGCCTTGGCCAGATCGGTTTCGTCCGATTGCAGGTTGGCCTCTGCCTGGACAACGCCGGCCATGGCGCTGGCTTCGTTGGCCTCGGCCCGCTTCACGTCGGCCACGGCGGCATCCATCTCTGTTTTCGAGGGCACTTTGCCGCCGGACAGCTCGGCCACCTGCTTGTAGCGCGCGAAGGTGGCACGTGCTTCGGCCAACGTTGCCTGGGTTTGCAAGACCTGAGCCTGGGCCGCGGCGAGATTGGCGCGGGACTTGGCCACCGAGTCCCGCAGCTTGGCCAGGTCGAGACGGGCCAGCTCCTGCCCCTTGGTCACCGTGTCGTTGACGTCCACGAACACCTGGTCGACGATGCCGGAGAGTTCACTGCCCACGTCCACTTGGTTGGTCGGCTGCAAATTTCCGGTGGCCGAAACCTTGACCACCAGCGTGCCGATGCCAGCCGGCTCGGTGACATAGCGCGCCCCCACCGTATCCTCCCCCCTGGGGAGCAGCAGCGCCGCTGCGCCCGCGATCACCGCCAGCACGCCTGCCAGCCAGAACCACCGTCTCCTGGAGCGTTTCCCCGCTTGTGAGTCCAGGAGTTGCTTCAGGGCGCCCTCCTGGCCGGTTTGTGTCGTATTGGGTGTCATCATCGGGTTCCCTTGCCGGCCGTGCCGGGTGCGGACTGCGGCGTCCAGCCTCCCCCCACGGCCTTGTACAGACGGATGAGCGCCAGCACGCCCTCGGCACGGGTACTGGCGAGACTGTCTTCCACGGAGAGCACGGTGCGTTCGGTGTCGAGCACGGACTGGAAATCGATCAGCCCGGAACTGTAGCGGTGCCGCGCCAACAACGCGGCGTTGCGCGCGGCCTCCACTGCGTTGCCCAAAGCCTCGCTTCGTTCGCGGTTGCGTGCCAGCGCCACCAGCGCGTTCTCCACATCCTGCAGTGCACCGCGCACTGCTTGTTCATAAGATATCAGGGCCTGTTCACGCACCGCGTCCTGGATCTCCACCTGGGCGCGCAGACGTCCCGCGTCGAATATCGGCGCGGTCACGCCGGCGAGCAGCACCGAGGTGAGCGTGCTGCTGGTGCCCAGCGCGGCAAGGGTCAAGACTTCAAGACCGATGGAGCCGGAGAGCTTGAAGCTGGGGTAGCGGGCCGCCTCGGCCACGCCCACCCTGGCGGTTTCCGCGGCCAGCGTGCGCTCCGCAGCCCTGATATCGGGCCGCCGGCGCAGGATGTCGGCCGGTATGCCCACGGCGATTGTATCGGGCACCCGAGGGAGGTCCCCGGGAGCGGCAAGACGCGCATGCAACGCTCCGGGCGGACGCCCAAGTAGAATGTCCAGCCGGTGCTCCGCCTCCGCCAGGCTGATCTCCAGGCTGGGTATGCCGGCACGGGTCTGCTCCATGGTGCCGCGCGCCTGCTCCACGTCCTGGATGCTGACGAGCCCGGCCTGGGCCCGCCATTCCGTGAGTTGCAGGGTTTCCGCCTGGCTGGCCAGATTGTCCCTGGTGATGCCGATGCGTATCTGCAACGCCCGCACTTCAACATAATTCAACGCCACTTCGGCGGCCAGGGTAACGCGGACGTCGTACAACTCAGCCACGGACGCCTCGTAATCAGCCTCGGCCGCCTCCCTGCCCCGGCGCACTCCTCCGAATACGTCGAACTCCCAGGAGGCGTCGAAACCCGCGCTGAACAATTCCCTCGTGCTGTCGCCACCCTCTTCGCTCACGTGGGTGCGGCTCGCGGAACCCGATGCCGTCACCTCGGGGTAGAATGCCGCGGTGGCCACCGTGGTCCGGGCACGCGCCGCCCGCAACTTGGCCAGGGCGCCGCGCATGTCCGGGTTCGCCCGCATGGCCTCGGCCACCAGTTCTGACAGCAGCGGGTCGTCCAGATGCCGCCACCACATGCTGTAACCCTCGCCGGAAGGGTCTTCCTCCACCGCGCCGGTGTCCGCCTCGAGACGGCTCCAGTCCGTGGGAACTTCCATTATCGGCGGTGCGTAGTCCGGGCCGACCATGGCGCACGCCGTGAGATACAGCAGCGCGCAGAACAGCAGGGGGCGCATCTTCGCCAAAACCCGGAAGAGGCTCATGCCTGCCAGCCCCGCCCACGCACGGCGTCGATGCCGGCCAGGGCGAACCGCACCACGTGCTCGGCGAATGCGTCCAGGTCGTCGATGAACACGGGCATGTCGTTCTTGTTCGCCCTTTGACGAATCCTGTGCAACAGCGCGGGATGGCAACACATACTGATGATGCATGTCTCGCAGTACACGACGCTCCGTTCGTCCGCCCCTGGTCCGAGCAGTTCGCGCACCAAGGCCAGTGTATTCTCACGCAGCGGGATCAACTCCGCCTGCATGACCTCTTGCAGCAGACCCGTGGGATTGACCATTTCCATCTGGGAGATGAAGAAGTCCCGGTTGTCGGGATCGGCGATCCGCGCCATGAAGGCCTTCACCCGCCCCCGCAAGCGTTCCTCCGGGGGCGCGTCCGGGCTCACGCCTCCGTCATGCGGATGCGCCCTGACGGATTCGGCGAAGGACTGCCGCCACGCCTCCTGGTACAGGGATTCCTTGCTGCCGAAGTAATAGTTCACAGCGGCGATATTTGCCCCGGCACGCTTGCAGATTTCCGCGATGGTCGCGTTCTTGAAGCCTTTCCCGACAAATACGTCACTCGCCGCGGCTAGCAGCTTTTCCTTGGTCACGGCTGTTTTCTTCCTGAGCATGATCCCCTCGGACACATTGACTTTCAAACACTAATTTGAATCGCATATTTGAAAAAGTCAAGCCCGAATGCACCCCATGTTGCATTTATTTAGGATGCGGAGACTTGGACTCGCGTTGACAGCCCTCCTGTGCCAAGAAGGATATTCCACGAGAACATGCCAATAACCGACCCAGACCGCGTCCAGGTTGTCCATGGCCAGGGCAAGGGCAGGGCTTGCAAGGGATGTCCCCTGGAGGACGAAGTCATGGAGCTGCAAGGTTGGGGAAAGCCTTTTCGGCGGATCCCACGGAGTATTACCCCGTTTGGATACAGCCAGGGGTACCGCCTCAAAGAACGCCGGTGTTTCTACACTCCTGCAACGCCGCCATGTCCAGCAGATTGATGCGGCTGCCCTCCACCCGCACCAGACCCGCCTCGGACATGCGTTTCAAGGTCCTGGACAGGGCTTCCGGCGTTATGCCCATGAATTTGGCGAATTCGCGATGGGTGAAGCCAAGGTCCAGACGACCTCCCTGCCCATGGGTCAGAAGATAGTCCGCCAGACGAGAGGGCACGGAGCGCAGGGAAAGGGACTCGATCAGGGTCATGGCATCCTTCAGCCGGCGGGACATGACCCGGAGTATGACCAGCAGCAGCGCGGGGTCCTCATGTGAGAGCCTCGCAAACCCCGCGGGCGTGACCACAAGGATACGGCTGTTCTCCAGCGCGGCGATGCTTGCGGGTATCGGGCCGTCCGAGAACACGTGGCAGAGGCAGAACGGTTCGCCTGGGGTGAAAATGAAAATGGTCTGCTCCCGCCCCTCTTGCGACATCTTGAAAAGCTTGACCTTGCCCGAAAGCAGCACATGCATGCCCCGTGCAGTACTCTCCTCCGATATGTAGAGGCCGTCCTTGGGGATTTCATGGACCGCGGCCTCCCTTGCAAGGTTGCGGACCTGTTCCTCGCTGAGCATGGAAAAGATGCCCAGGCTTTTGATTGCCGCCACCATGTCCCGTTCGCTCATGTTCACTCGTACAAGCCATCCTTTCTTGATTGCGATCAATGCGGCGGAATGCACTCGGGGGCAGTATACAGGCAATGGCAACATCTACCCAAGGAGGAATTCCATGGCAACGCTACTCGTCAATTGCCCCTATTGTCGGTCCGACCAGCAGGTCGATCACCCGGGTAATTACACACCCGTTTACACCGTTTGCAGCTGCTGTGACAAGCGTTTCATCGTCGAACCCGTGCGAGATGGCATACTTGCCTACAAAACAGAAAACGCCCCGTGCTGTTCACAACCTGATTGCAGGTCCATTGAACTCGGGGCATCCGGTAACGAATAGGACAGGGAATGAGCAAATACCAATTCATCATCATGACCGGCCCCGAGCACCCGGTACGTACCACAAGGGCCATGATGTTCGCCTGCCGGGCCGTTGAGGAAGGACACGAGGTTTCTGTGTTCCTGGTGGACGATGCCGTCTATCTGCATAACATGGTGCTTGCCGGCAATATCGCCGCGGCCACCGGAGATACCCTGATGCAGTATTTACAGGTTCTGCTGGACTTCAAGGTGGAGGTCATGGTCTGCCTGCCGTGCGCCAAGGCACGCGGCATTACGGAGCAGGACCTGCCCGCGGGCTGGCGCCTGGAAAAAGGTGTCGAATGCATCCGCCGCAACGAGGCCGGCTGGAATACCTGGACCCTGTGACAAGGAATACACATATGCTTCTCAGACTGAAACAGTTCGTCACCAACCTGACCCTTTCCATCCCCGTGATGATGGTGCTCGGATTTCTCTATGGATCCACGGGGCCTGTCGCATGGCTACACTACATGATCGTGCCGTTCACCTTCCTCATGGTCTACCCCATGATGGTGACGCTGAAGGTGCGCTCGGTATTCTCCGGTGGAGACCTCAAGCCCCTGGTTCTGACACATCTGCTGAACTTCGGTGTCATCCCCTTCCTGGCCTATGGCGTCGGGCAGATGTTTTTTCCCGACCGCCCCTATCTGGCGTTGGGCCTGCTGCTGGCCGGCCTTGTTCCCACAAGCGGCATGACCATCTCCTGGACCGGATTCGCTCGGGGCAATGTGGCCGCCGCGGTGAAGATCACCCTGCTCGGCCTTGTCGTCGGAAGTCTGGCAACACCCCTGTATGCCAAGGCGCTGCTCGGCGCGAGCATCGATGTGGGCATGAATGCCGTCTTCAGGCAGATCGTGCTCATCGTGTTCCTGCCCATGCTCCTTGGCTACGCAACCCAGCGGATTCTCGTATCGCGCTACGGGCAGCAGGCCTTTACCAAGACTCTCGCTCCCAAGTTTCCCGCCCTTTCCATGGTCGGGGTGCTGGGCATCGTCTTTGTGGCCCTGGCACTCAAGGCCCGGACCATCGTGTCTTCGCCGGAGTTGTTGCTGTATCTGTTCATGCCCCTGGTCATGCTCTACGCGCTCAACTTCCTCCTCAGCACCGTGGTGGGTAGGGCAATGCTGCCTCGGGGGGACGCCATCGCCATGGTCTACGGATCGGCAATGCGCAACCTTTCGATTGCCTTGGCCATATCCATGAACGCCTTCGGGAGTCAGGGCGCCGACGCGGCGCTGGTGGTCGCCGTGGCCTACGTTATCCAGGTGCAGTCCGCGGCGTGGTATGTGAAATTCACGGATGTCGTCTTTGGCACTGTTCAAGAAGCAGAAGCCGTGGCTGATTGAGGATCTTCGCGAAGCGTCAACCGGATAGGCGGGTTGGCAAGAGCGTGCTCTTGCCAACCCGCCTTGAAACGTCAAGGTAGGGGCAACGCAATCAGGGAATCCGTGCCATCATTCGGCCGCACGCCGCGCCCAGGTTGTCCAGGGCCAGGCGGAAGTCCCAGCCGGCCTTGTCGCGCTCCCCGGCCGGGTTGGAGACCGTGCGCAACTCCAGGAACGGCACTCCGGCGCGCAGGCAGCCCAGGGCCAGGGCAAAGCCTTCCATGTTTTCCAGCTCCGCGCCGTGGCGGGTGTGCAGTTC
Organism: uncultured Desulfovibrionaceae bacterium; assembly: GCA_964609625.1. GTDB lineage: Bacteria > Desulfobacterota > Desulfovibrionia > Desulfovibrionales > Desulfovibrionaceae. The sequence continues at coordinate 112,113 of CAZSRS010000009.1, read as the reverse complement.
GGCGGCGCGCACCCTGTCGCCGCTGACCCTGCCGCTGGTGAGAAACACCGCCTCGACCAGGCCCGAGACGTCCAGGCCCATGACCCGAGCCGCTTCCCGTGGGAGCAGGTCCAGGCGTTCCCAGACGCCGCGCTCCCCGTCCCTGGCCTGGGCCAGGCCCACGGCCCGGGCATCTACCATGCCCGCGACATCCACGCCGTAGTCCGGGAATATCTCGGCTGAAGCCACTGCCGCCGCGCCCAGGCCGAGGCGCTTGGGCACGAAGCTGCCGGCTATGCCCAGGTTCGAGACCCCGGCAACCTCATGCGCGCCCAGTACACGCCCCAGGGCATAGGCCGCGTTCAACGGCCCCACGCCTGTAACCAGCAGCAGCAGTTCGCGCCCGGGCAGGCCGAGGCGCGCCACCTCGCCCTCGTGCAGTTCAGGCACCTCCCCCTTCCCGGCCAGGGAGCGCAACGCGGCGCGCATCTCCATGGCCGTGGCCGTGACCAGCAGCATAGGTTCTGTAGGAGTGTGTTTCCGGGAATCCGTCGGCATGTCCGCGCCCCGGTTCAGCACAAGGTCTCGATGAAGTCCGGTAGTACCGTCCAGGCCGCCCGCTTGCCAAAGACCAGGCTGCCCCATTGGTTCTGGAGACCCAAGACCGCGGCCGCGTCCGTGGTGAGCATGGCCAAGGCCCGTTCAAAGGGCAGTGGCGTGCGCACGAGCAGGGCATGGAGTTCCTTCCAGATGTTCAGATCGCTGTTGGACGCCAGGCTATCCGTGCCCAGGCAGAGCCGCACCCCGGCATCCAGAAACAATTCCACCGGCGCCCGCCCCACCCCGATGGCCGCGTTGCTGCGCGGGCAGAGGCAGACCGCCGTGCCAGACTCGGACAGGAGCCGCACATCTTCCCGATCCACATGCACGGCGTGCACGGCCAGGGTTCCTGCTCCCAGCAGGCCCAACACATGGGCGTAGCGCACCGGACTCAGACCTGGATGGCGATATTTCTTGGGCAGAATCCTCTCGCGCAACAGCTCCGCGAGTTCCCCTCCTCCAGTGTTCAGAAGCTCCACCTCTTCCGGGTGTTCGGCAAGATGCAGGGAAAAGGGGCGCCCCTGCGCCAGACTCCAGGCACGCGCCTCCTGCAGCTGTACCGGATGCGTGGAATACAGCGCATGCCCAGCCGCGGCCACGTCGGCCAGCCCTTCTGTCATCAGGGAGTGAAATTCCTCCGGCAGTACAAAGTCTTTGAAGCGTGGGGCCGTAAAACCCATGGCCTCGGCCTGGAGCAGCAGCCCCACCCCGCCCCTGCGCATGGCGGCGGTCACATCCCGGGGTTTGCGGCTGCAGACGTCGGCGGCCAGTCCGGTGCCGCAATCCCGCATCTCCCCCACCGCGCTGTCCAGGTCCGCCGGAGTGCATCCAAACAGATCATTGCCCAGCAGGCTGCGCACCCAGGCCGTGAACCCCCGACCAAGAGTGGTGGCTCCCCGCAGATGGCTGCACTCCAGGTGTGTGTGGCAATTGATGGGCGCCGGCACCACGGTCCCCGGCACATCCAGCACCGGCCCGGAATACCAGGTCTTGAGTTCCCTCCAGGGGCCCAGGGCGGAGACCATGCCCTCGCGCACCACCAACAGTCCATCCTCGACCATGTGCCCGGGCGCGGGTACGATACGTCTGGCGCGGATCCCTTGATAAGCAGACATGCTCTCCGCCTTCACGGCAGGGTTTATAGAGTGTTCATGTCCGGAGCGTAGCGTAATTCCGGCGCTCTTTCCAGCAGTCCGCTTCCGGCCAGGGCCTGGAAAAAGCTCCTGAGCCCTTGTTCTTGCTCCAGTTCCAGGTCGTAGCATAATCCTAAAAAATAGTCGCGTAATTCCGACAGGCCCAGCTCAAAACCCTTTCCAGCAAGGGGCAGCAGCCGTTCCAGGTTATCACGCCCCCACCTCTTGGCGGTTTGCAGCAGGGTGCAAAGCCTAGCCACCGCTTCCGGAGAGCGCTCCACCATCTCCCGACGCAGTGCCCAAACCCCGAAAACAAAGGGCAGTCCGGTCCAATCACGCCAGACCTCGCCCAGGTCCACCCGCACCGGGAAGACCTCGGAACGCCGCAGGAGCAAGGCCTCGTCGCCGATGGCCAGCAGCGCTCGCGGGGGGGGCGTTTGCAGCAGGCAACTGGTGGCGTTTCCGTTGCCGGCGTGCAATTGGGCGTCGATCCGCCAGTGCTCCCGTAGCAGGAGCTTGAGCAGCATGGCCGAGGTGTGGGTCTCCGCGCTGACCAGGATCCGCTCCCCTGCCAGCTCGGGCAGGGGCACGCGGCTGAGCAGCAGCACGCTCTGTACCGGGCCGTGGCAGCCGATGGCCAGATCTGGCACGAGCAGGTAGCGCCCTGGGTTGCGGGCGTATTCGATGGAAGAGATCGACGCGGCGTCCAACTCTCCGGCGCGCAGACGCAGATTCAGCGCAGCCGGCGGGCCGTACTCCAGGAGGCAGCCGTTGGCCAGGATGCGCTGCTCCAGAGGGTGGTAGATGGGCAGCACGTTGCGATAGGCGATGCGCCCGAGCCGGAATCCGGCACCGGGCAGCCCGAAGAACAGGTCCTCCATGCTCAGGCCTCCAGCAGGGTATAGTCCATGCGCCTGCGCCGGGGAGTGAATCCCGCGGCCGCGGCTATGGCCCGCAGTTCGTCCTCGGTCATGCGAAAGTGCACCCCGGCCGCGGCCACCACGTTTTCCTCGATCATGGTGGAGCCGAAGTCGTTGGCGCCCCAGAACAGGGCCAACTGGGCCACCTTGGCGCCCATGGTCACCCAGGATGCCTGGATGTTGTCGAAGTTGTCCAGCACCAGCCGGCTCATGGCCAGCACGCGCAGATACACGCCCGGGGGCTCGGGCGGCCGTTCCATGGCGGTGTTCCCCGGCTGGAAGGCCCAGGGGATGAAGGCCGTGAAACCGCCGGTCTCGTCTTGCAGGTCGCGCAGGGCAAAGAGATGCTCCAATCGCTCCTCCACGGTCTCCTCGTGGCCGAACATCATGGTGGCGGTGGTGCGCAGCCCCTGCATGTGTGCCTGACGCATGACCTCCAGCCAGTCGCCGGCCGAGCACTTGGCCGGGGAGACCTTGCGGCGCACGCGATCCACCAGGATCTCGGCGCCACCTCCCGGGATGGAGCGCAGGCCCGCGGCCTTGAGCCTGGCGATGACCTGGCCGAAGCTCAGTCCCTCGAGGGCCGCGATGTGCGCGATCTCGGGCGGCGAAAAGGCGTGGGCGTGCACCTCGGGATAGCGCTCCCCGATGAAGCGCAACATGTCCTCGTAGAACTCCAATCGCAGGTCCGGGTGGCAGCCGCCCTGGAGCAGAATCTGACGCCCCCCCAGGGCCAGGGTCTCCTCGATCTTGCGGCCCAGCTCGTCGAAGCCAAGCACCGTGCCCCGACCCGAGCCCGGCGTCTTGTAGAAGGCGCAGAAGCGGCAACCGCAGACGCAGATGTCCGTGTAGTTGATGTTGCGGTCCACCACATAGCTCACCAAGTCCTGGGGCGTTTTACGCAGTCGCAGGGCATGGGCCATGCGCCCCAACTCGTGCGGGTCCGCCTCGCGGTACAGCCTCAGGGCCTGGTCGAAAGACAGTCGTGTCTCAGGCATGACCCACCTCCGCTGCCGGAAGCGGCCGGAACAGGCCGTCGCGGCGCACGGGCACGAAGCCCGAGCCCCGGATGGCCGCTGTCAGCTCGGGCTCTGTCAGGGCCTGTTCGCTGTCCGCGCCGGCCATGTGGCCGATATGCTCCTCGATGATGGTGCCGTCCAGGTCGTCGGCACCGCAGTGCAGGGCCGCGAGCGCCTGCTTCAGGCCGAGCATGACCCAGTAGGCCTTGACGTGGGGGATGTTGTCCAACAGCAGCCGGCTCACGGCGATGGTCCTCAGTTCGTCCAGGCCGCGCGCCCCGGCCGGTATCGCGGGGATTTCCCTGCTCAGGGGGTTGCCCCCGTGCAGGTAGGGCAGGGGAATGAAGCAGACAAAGCCCTGGCTGGCGTCCTGCTGTCGGCGCAGGGCGTCCAGGTGCTCCAGCCTGTGGCGATGGTTCTCCAGGTGGCCGAAGAGCATGGTGCAGTTGCTTTTCAACCCCAGGTCGTGGCCCAGACCGGCGATGCGCAGCCACTCCCGTCCGGTGATCTTGTTCGGGCACAACCGACGCCGCAATTCCATGTCAAAGATCTCTGCCCCGCCGCCCGGAAGCATGGCCAGCCCGGCGGCCTGGAGCCGACGCAAGACCCGCTCCTCGGAGATGTCCTCCAGAGTCGCGAAATGGGCGATCTCCACCATGGTGAAACCCTTGAGCACCAGCCTGGGAAAGGCCCATCCCACGCGGCGCAGCAGTTCCTCGAAAAAGCTCAGGCCCAGGTGGGGGTGGCAGCCGCCCACGATGTGCACCTCGTCGATGCCTCGGGCCTCGGGCGCGCTCAACCGCTGCAGCACATCCTCAATGCCCAGGGTGAAGGCGCCGGGCTCGCCTTCGCGACGGTGAAAGGCGCAGAACCGGCAGTGCTGCACGCAGATGTTGGTGTAGTTGATGTGGCGGTTGCGCACGTAGTGCACGACATTGCCGTGCCGCAGGGTGCGGGCCAGATGGGCCAGGCCGAAGAGTGCGTGGACATCCGGGGTGGCGAAGAGTTGCTCCCCCTGCTCCAGGCTCAGGCGCTCACCGGCCAGGACCTGTTCGTGGATGCGGCCCAGGCCGGCCGCCTTGCAGACGTCGGGATTCATGACTGTTCCTCCGCGCCCAGACCTCGGCGCAACAGGGTGATCAGCTTGTGGAACTCCTCTTCAGGATCAGTGCCAGCCCCAGGCGGGAAGGCATGCTCCTGGAGAAAGCGGTCGAGCACCGCGTCGAGCACGAACACGGCCGTGTCCACGTCCAGGTCCGGGCGCAGTTCGCCCCTGTCCCTGGCCGCGACGAGCAGGGGAGCCAGGAGCCTGTGCACATTGGCGCGCACCTCGTGCAGCACGTCGGTGCGCAGGGGGAAGTCCTCCTGCACGCGCATCTTGAGGTAGATGCGGTAGATGTCCGGGTTTTCCGCCACAAAGAGCAGGGCCGCGAGCACCAGGCGCTCCAAGCGGAGCAGGAAGGGTTCGTGTTCCAGGGCGTCGGCCCTGGCCGCGCGCATGCAGCGGGCGAAGTCGGCCACGCCCTGGTCGAACACGGCCCGGAAGCAGCCCTCCTTGCTGCCGAAGTACTTGAACAGGGAGCCCTTGGCGATGCCCAGGCCAGCGGCCAGGCGGTTCATGCTCGCGCCGGCGAACCCCTGTTCGGCGAACTCGCGCTCCGCGGCCTCAAGCACTCGCAGGCGCTTGGCCTTGGGCAGGTTGCGAAATGTCTCGGTGGGAGCCATGGTATGTCCTGTGGATGCGTGGTTTCCGTGCAGTAGTGGTCTTGACTTTTTTCACCGCATGGGCGAGTGACCAGGTGGTCATTTGGTGCGTGAGCAGTAGCCTGGAACACCCTAGATTGTCAAACCTTACGAAAGCCTGGTTTCGCCGGACCTGGCCCGGTGGACCAGGCTCCATTCGGATACGCCCCTTGCGGGGCCATGGTACGAAAGAGTATGGATTCGGGCACGGTTCCGTAGCGCATGACGTAAATTCTCAAGTCAGCCAGCCTTCTCGGAGACACTCTCTGTAACTGTGTTACTCAAGACAACGCGCACATCGGAATCCGCCATGAAAACCTACGGCCTCGCCATCTCCACCTGCCCCAACGATACCTTCATCTTCCACGCCCTGGTGCATGGGTTGGTCGCCTGCCCCGGCTTCGAGGAGCGTCGTCCGGAACTCCGTCTGGCCGACGTGGAGGAGCTGAACCGCCAGGCCATGCGCACGGAGGTGGACGTCTGCAAGATCTCCGCCGCGGCCTGGCGCCAAGTGCGCGGCGATTACGCCCTGCTCGCCAGCGGCGCGGCCCTGGGCTTCGGCTGCGGCCCTGTGCTCGTGGCGCGCCCCGGCGTGGATACCTTCCAGCGCATCGCCATTCCCGGCGAAAACACCACGGCCGCGCTCCTGCTGGAGCGTCACGGCGGCTTTCCCGGCGAAAGCGTGGCCATGCGCTTCGACAGGATCATGCCCGCCCTGGCGGCCGGCGAGGTGGACGCAGGGGTCCTGATCCATGAGGGGCGCTTCGTGTTCCGGCAGCACGGCCTGGAACTGGTGCTGGATCTCGGCGCCTGGTGGGAGCGCGCCACGGGCCTGCCCATCCCCCTGGGAATCATCGTGGCGCGCCGCGATCTGGAACCGACCTTCATCGCCGCCGTGGAGCGCGGTGTGGTCCTGAGCCTGGAGTACGCCCGCGCCCACCCAGAGGCCTCCGCCGCCTGGATCGCCTCCTTGGCCCAGGAGCTGGATCCCGCGACCATCCAACGCCACATCGAGACCTATGTCACACCCCTCTCCCTGGACATGGGCGTCGAGGGGCGCCGCGCCCTGGACTGCCTCGTCGGCGAGGTCAATCCATGAGCACACCCTTGCTGGTGTTCCCGCCCGGTTGCCGCAAGGCACGCTTTCTCGGCCGCGAAAAACGCTTCACCGTGCACGTTGAGTTGGACGGAACACCGACGGCCGCGCACACCAACAACACGGGCTCCATGCTCGGACTGTTGCGCCCCGGCCATGCCGTGCTGCTCTCCCCTGCCCAGACCCAGGGGCGCAAGCTGCCCTTTACCCTGGAACTCGCGCGGTTTCCGGACTTCCGCAGTTGGGACGGCCAAGGCCCCGGCTTCTGGACCGGTGTGAACACCGCCACACCCAACCGCATGCTCCAGGCTGCCTGGAGCGCGGGGCGCCTGCCCGAGCTGGCCGGCCGCGACTCCCTGCGACGCGAGGCGACCGTCGGCGAGAGCCGGCTCGACGCCCTGGCCTCGGGGCCGGCTGGAGAGGTCTGGATCGAGGCCAAGAACGTTACCCTGGTGGAGGACGGTGTGGCCCTGTTCCCGGACGCCCCCACCGAAAGGGGGCGCAAACACCTGCGTGAACTGACCCGGCTGGCCGGGCAGGGGCTGACAGCGGCGCTGTTCTTCCTGATCCAACGGCCCGATGCCTCCTGCTTCGCGCCCGCCACGGTCATCGACCCGGATTACGCTGACCTGTTCCTGCGGGCCGTGGCCGCCGGGGTCCAGGTCTGGCCCTACGTGGCGCGGATATCCGAGGCCGGCATCGATCTGGGGGCACGCCTCCCCTTGGTGCCCGTCTCCTGAGCAAACCGCACCGCTTTCCGGCATTTCCGGCGGCTGCATTGACAGCGTCATTGCCCCACGTGCCGGGTTACCATTTGCAGCAAGCTGTGCTATCCCATGGCCAAGTCCTGCGTCAGGGGGCTACCCCCCAGCGTCGCGGCCAGGAGGAGCGCGTTCATGCACATCGGCCCACGCCCATTGGAAACCAACGGCTTTGCCTTCACGGTCTGGGCACCGCGTTGCGAGACGATTCAGCTCCAGCTGCTGGATCCAAAGCCGCGCCTCCTGCCCATGCAACGCCACGCCCACGGCTACTTTCACCTGCGGGTGGATGCGGCGCGGGCCGGGCAGCGCTATTGGTTCCTGCTCAACGGTGAAACCGCCAGGCCCGACCCGGCCTCGCACCATCAGCCAGGACCCACGGCGAACGGAGAGGTTGGCGTCCTCCCAGACATCCTACCCGACGTGCACGGTCCCTCGGCCCTGGTGGATCATCGCGCCCATGTCTGGCAGGCGCCGCTGTTCATCCCGCCCCCTCTGGAAGAGCTGGTGCTCTACGAACTGCACGTGGGGGCGTTCACTCCTGAAGGTACCTTCGACGCGGCCAGTGGTCGCCTGGACCACCTGACGGCCCTGGGCGTCAACGCCGTGGAACTGATGCCCGTGGCCCAATTCCCCGGCACGCGCAACTGGGGCTATGACGGGGTCCAACCCTTTGCCGTGCAGCATAGCTACGGCGGACCGACCGGCCTGAAGCGCTTCGTGGACGCCTGCCATCTGCACGGGCTGGCCGTGCTCCTGGACGTGGTTTACAACCACCTCGGGCCGGAGGGCAATTATTTGCGGGATTTCGCCCCCTATTTCACCGACGCCTACCGCACACCCTGGGGCCAGGCCGTGAACTTCGACGGCCCCCAAAGCGACCAAGTGCGCGAGTACTTCATCCAGAACGCCCTGCACTGGCTGGAGAACTATCGCCTGGACGGTCTGCGCCTGGACGCCACCCACGCCATTTTCGACCAGCGGCCGGTGCATTTCCTGGAGGAACTGGCCCAGCGCTGCCGCTCCTTCGAGCGCTCCTCGAGCCGGCGGGTGCTGCTCATGGCCGAGAACGAGCGCAACGACCCCAGGCTGGTACTGCCGCGCTGCAGCGGCGGCATGGGTCTGGACGCGGTCTGGAGCGACGACTTCCACCACAGCGTGCACGCCCTGCTCACGGGAGAGCGGAACGGCTACTACATGGACTACGGCACCATGGAGCATCTGGCGCGCGGCCTGCGCCACGGCTTCGCCTACCAGGGAGAGTACTCGGCATTCCGGCAGCGCGGCCACGGCGCCCGCGCGGCCCTGGTCCCGGCCCAGGCCCATGTCTTCTGCCTCCAGAACCACGACCAGGTGGGCAACCGGATGCACGGGGAGCGCCTAGCCGCCCTGCTGCCCCTCGAGGCACTGAAGACCGCCGCGGCCCTGCTACTCTTCGCTCCGGGCACGCCGCTGCTGTTCATGGGCGAGGAATACGGCGAGAACGCGCCATTTCTCTATTTCATCTCCCACCACGACCAGCGGTTGGCCAAGGCGGTACGCAAGGGGCGGCGTCAGGAGTTCAAGAGCTTCGCTTGGCAGGGAGCGCCCCCAGATCCAGGGGACGTGCGAACCTTCCAACGCTCGCTCCTGAACTGGGGCAAGACCGCGAAGCCGGGCCACAAGGAGCTGCTGACCTTCCACGCCCGCTGCATCCAGCTGCGCCGACGGTTCCCACCCCTGCGCCTGGGGGACAAGGCCCGGACCCTGGTCTGGGCCTGGGAGCATGAGCGTGTGCTGGTCATGCGCCGCAGTCATGCGGAGCAACACGCCCTATGCCTGTTCAACCTGCATCCGAAGTCGGCCTGTTCTTGCGACGTCTCGCCATTCCTGCTTCCAGGTGACTGGAATAAGGCGTTGGAATCCACGGACACGGCCTGGAACGGCCCAGGCGCGAGCCTGCCTCAATGTCCGGAGGGAGTGCTCTCCCTGCCGCCATACGCGGCGGCCCTGTATCTCCACAGCGGCGCGGAGAACGGGGAAAACAACTCCACGGCGGAGGAACCCGCTCCATGAAACGCTACGTCTGCATCCACGGGCACTTCTACCAGCCGCCACGGGAAAACCCCTGGCTGGAGGAGGTCGAACTCCAGGACTCGGCCCACCCCTTCCACGACTGGAACGAGCGCGTCGCGGCGGAGTGCTACGGCCCGAACACCTGCGCGCGAATCCTGGACCATGAACAGCGCATCGTGAACATCGTGAACAACTACGCGCAGATGAGCTTTAACTTCGGCCCCACATTGCTCGCCTGGATGGAGCGCCACCAGCCCGAGGTCTACAACGCCATCCTGCACGCCGACGTTCTGAGTGTGAAGCGTTTCGGAGGGCACGGTTCGGCCCTGGCCCAGGTCTACAACCACATGATCATGCCCCTGGCCAATCGGCGGGACAAACTGACCCAGGCGCGCTGGGGTCTGGCGGACTTTTACCGGCGGTTCGGACGCAAGCCCGAGGGCATGTGGCTGCCAGAGACCGCAGCGGACCTGGAGACCCTGGAGGTATTGGCCGAGCTGGATATCGCCTTCACCATCCTGGCTCCGCGCCAGGCCGCACGGGTGCGCCGCCTGGACAGCGACGAGCACTGGCGCGACGTCTCGGGCGGCCATGTTGATCCCACGACCGCCTACCGCTGCCAGTTGCCCTCGGGCAGGAGCATGGCACTGTTCTTCTACGACGGCCCCATCTCCCAGGATCTGGCTTTCGGCGAAGTGCTCAGGAGCGGCGAGACCTTCAAGGAGCGGCTCATGGCCGCCTTCACGGAAAACGAGCGTGACTGGCCGCAGCTGGTGCATGTGGCCACGGACGGCGAATCCTACGGGCATCACCACTCCTACGGTGAAATGGCCCTGGCCTGGGCCCTGCACCTGCTCCACGAGGACCCCACAGTGGAGCTGACCAACTATGGCAATTATCTGAGCAGTCACCCCCCAATCATGGAGGTGGAAATCTTCGAGAACTCCTCCTGGAGCTGCATCCACGGCGTGGAGCGCTGGCGCTCGAACTGCGGCTGCAACTCGGGCATGCATCTGGACTGGAGCCAAGCCTGGCGCGCGCCCCTCCGCGAGGCGGTGGACCGGCTGGCGGAGCGCCTGGACGCGATCTTCGAGGACATGGGCGGTCGCTATTTCGCGGACCCTTGGGCCACACGAGACGCCTACATCCAGGTGATGCTCGACCGGAGTCAGGGTGCTGTGGGCAGATTCCTGGAAGCCCAGGCCGATGTCTCCCTCTCGCCCCAGAATATCGTGCAGGTCCTCAAGCTCCTGGAGATGCAACGCTACGGCCAGCTCACCTTCACCAGCTGCGCCTGGTTCTTCGACGATGTCTCGGGCATCGAGACCGTGCAGATCATGCAGTATGCCGTGCGCGCCATCCAACTGGCCGAGGAACTGAGCGGTGAATTTCTGGAGCAGGAGTTCCTGAATCTCCTGGAACAGGCCCCCGGAAACGTGCTGCGCGACGGTGCCGAAGCCTACCGCAGGCATGCCAAGCCGGCCAAGGTTGACCTCCTGCGCGTGGCAGCCCACTACGCCGTCACCTCGCTGTTCGAGGACTACCCCGAGGAGTACGACTTCGCCAGCTACAGCGTGGTCAGCGAGATATACAACCGCATCACCGCCGGCCGTTCGCACCTGGTCACGGGCAAGGTGCGCATGACCTCCAGGATCACCCGGGAATACTCGGTCCTACAATTCGCCGTGCTGCACCCCGGCGATCACAACATCACCTGCGGTGTCGGCTTCTTCACCGAACTGGAAAGCTTCCGGCGCATGGAGCACGACTTGGCCACCTACTTCGAGCACAGCAACATCACCGAGACCATCCGCAAGATGGACGCCCACTTCGGGAAGAATACCTTCACCCTCTGGCATCTCTTCCGCGACCAACAACGCCAGGTGGTGCACAAGGTGCTGGAGCCGGCCTACTCCCTGGCCCAGGCCTCCTACAGGCAAATCTACGAGAGCAACTACTCCATCCTCAATTTCCTGGAGCATCTGCACATCCCTCCGCCCCGGCATTTCCGTGACGCGGCGCGTTACGTCATCAACCACGACCTCAAGCAGCTCTTCACCCGACGCTCCATGGACGTGGAACAGCTCGACACCCTCATCGGCGAGGCCGAGAAGTGGGACCTCCCCCTGGAGCGGGACGTCCTCGGCTTCATGGCCGCGGAGTGGATCAACGAACGCATGGAGGAGATCCGGGTGATGTTCATGGACGTCGAGGCCATGGACAACCTGCGCGAGGCCATGGAGCACCTGCGACGCCTGCCCCTCGGCCTGCACCATTGGAAAGCCCAGAACACCTTCTTCTGGATGGCCAAGAGGCATCTGAACGGCATCCGCACCGGGGCCCAGGGCGGGGATCCCAAGGCCAAGCAGTGGCTGACCGGGTTCACGGCCCTGGGCGAGCTGCTGCACGTGAGGCTGTCATGACACCACCGGTCTGCACCTATCGATTGCAATTCACCCCGGCCTTCGGCTTCCGGCAGTGCCAAGAGGTGCTCCCCTATCTGGCTGCGCTCGGCGTCTCGCACATCTACGCCTCGCCCATCTTCACGGCCCGCCCCGCTTCGACCCACGGCTACGACGTCTGCGATCCCACGACCCTGAATCCGGAGCTTGGCGGCGAGCAGGCCTTCCTGCCCCTGACAGCGAAGGTCAAGGAGCTGGGCATGCACTGGCTGCAAGACATCGTTCCCAACCACATGGCGGTGACGGGACACAACCCCTTCCTGGTCGACGTGCTGGAAAACGGCGAGGCCTCCAGGTTCTTCCCCTTCTTCGACATCGACTGGCAGCACCCCCTGGAGGGTATCCACGGCCGCATGCTCGCGCCCTTTCTCGGGGGGCTCTACGGCGACACTCTTGAACAGGGGGAGATCAGCCTGGGTTTCGACGAGGAAGGCTTCCACATCCAGTACCATGAGCTGCGCTTCCCGGTACGCATCGACTCCTACGCCTTCATCCTCAACCAGGGACTCAAGGACCTGCGCAAGCGACTGGGAAGGGAGCACACCGACTACATCAAGATCCTGGGCATCCTTTACAGCATCAAGGGCCTGCCTGCCGAGGACCCTACAGGGGAGCGCTATCTGCAGATCCACTTCGTCAAACGCATGCTCCACGAACTGGTCTCCCAAAGCGAAGAGATCCGTGTCTACATACGGTGGACGCTGGACGCCTTCAACGGCGGCGCGGACCAGGAGGAATGCCGCTTCGACCTGCTCGACGACCTGCTCGCGGAGCAGTATTTCCGCCTTTCCTACTGGAAGGTGGCCGGCGAGGAGATCAACTACCGACGCTTCTTCAGCATCAACGACCTCATCTGCCTGCGCGTGGAGGACGAAACCGTCTTCGAGAAGACCCATTCCCTGATCCTGGACTACATCCGGCAATCAATCTTCGCCGGGGTGCGCGTGGACCACATCGACGGACTCTACGACCCATCGGCCTACCTCAAACGTCTGCGCGAGCACGCGCCCAAGGCCTGGATCCTGGTGGAGAAGATCCTCATGGACCAGGAACCCCTGCCCTCGTTCTGGCCCGTGCAGGGCACCACGGGCTACGAATTCATGGACGCGGCCTGCGGCCTGTTCGTGCCGCGGGAGAACGAGGCCGCCTTCGACTCCCTGTACAAGGCCTTCACCGGGAAGAAACGTACCATGCAGACCCTGGTGGCCAAGAACAAACGCAAGATCATCGAACGCCACATGGCCGGGGACGTGGAAAACCTGGCCCGGCTCGTGAACCGCGTCTCCAGCCGGGACCGTCGCGGTTTCGACATCACCCTGCTGTCCCTGAAGCGCGCCATCACCGAGCTGCTCATCAACTTCCCGGTCTACCGGACCTACATCTCCCACGACGCCTTCAGGCCGGCGGACCTCGGCTACATCCGCTCGGCCATACGCCAGACCAAGCGCAAGAACCCAGAATTGCGCATGGAACTCGACTTTATGGAGCGCTTCCTGCTCCTTGAGTTCGAGGAAAGCCTGCGCGAGGAGGACCGCAGGCTCTGGATCCAGTTCGTGATGCGCTTCCAGCAGTTCACCGGGCCGCTCATGGCCAAGGGCGTGGAGGACACCACCTTCTACGTCATGAACCGCCTGCTCTGTCTCAACGAGGTGGGAGGAGACCCGCAGATATTCGGGCGCCCCCCCCAGGAGGTGCACGAATTCCTGAAGGAGCGCGGCAAGAACTGGTCCCAGGGCATGAACGCCACGGCCACCCACGACACCAAGCGCGGCGAGGACACACGCATGCGCCTGGCGACCCTGGCCGGCATGCCCGAGGAGTTCCGCCGAGCGCTCAGGCGCTTCGGTCAGATCAACAGCCGCAAGCGCCGCAACCTGGGCGACCGCCACGCACCGGAGCGCAACGACGAATACCTGCTCTACCAGACCCTGCTGGCTACCTGGCCCTGGGAGCAATCGGAAATGCGGGAATATCCCCGACGCATCCGCGACTATCTGATCAAGGCCGTGCGCGAGGGTAAGGAAAACTCGGGCTGGATCGAACCCAACCTGGAGTACGAACAGGCCCTGACCGAATTCGCCGAGGCCCTGCTCAAGCCGGGACCCAACGTCTTTCTCACGGAATTCCAGCCCCTGCGCGAAAAAGCGGCATACCTGGGCATGCTCTACTCCCTGGGGCAGACCCTGCTCAAGCTCACGGCCCCCGGCGTGCCCGACATCTACCAGGGCACGGAACTCTGGGACCTCTCCCTGGTTGACCCGGACAACCGCCGACCCGTGGATTTCAAGACCAGGGCCACCATGCTCCGTGAACTGCGACGCGCCCATGCCCAGGACCCGGAATCCCTGCTCCAAGAGCTGCTCGAAAACCCGCGGGACGGCCGGATCAAACTCTTCACCCTCTGGCGGGGGCTTACAGCCAGGCGCAGGCTGCCCTTGCTCTTCCGCTACGGGGAGTACCGCCCCCTGGAATTCGAGGGCCCTTGCGCCGCGGGGCTCTTCGGCTTCATCCGCGGTCACGAAGGCAGCCTGGCCCTGGCGCTGCTGCCCCGCGACCTGCGCAGTATCCATCCCGAGGCCTTTGCCTCGGCCACGGCCTGGCGCGCCCCCCTGACCCGGCACCTCAAGGGGACCCAGGTGCTGGTGCCCTCCCTGGAGGACATGGAGCTGTGCAATGTGTTCAGCGGCAGGACACTCAATCTGTCATCCGCGAACAAAGAGGAGTCCGTTCGACTCGAAGCCGGGAGTTTGCTCTCCGACTTCCCCGTAGGGCTGTGGTGCACGCGCGGGGTGGAGTAGTGATGTACGACTTCGCGAATAGCATATCGATCTTCGCGGGAAACGGACCAGCGACGTCGGCTCCTTGCCAAGGCCGCGCCATTGCGATACATCTACAAGACTATGCCACTTCGGTTCAATAATTCGTAACGACTATAACGTACCCCACCGCCGACAACGAAACAGCAACAGGGGGCACACATGAAATGGATCGCCGTGGTTCTCGCTACCATCCTCCTCGCCAGCGTGTCCCATGCCGAGATCCTCCGCGTCAGCTTTGACGAATGGTGCCCCTATGCCTGTCTCGACGAACAGACCCTGGCGCCGCATCCTGATTCTCCCGGCTACTTCGCGGAGGTGCTCCAAGCGATTTTCGAGCCCCTGGGACACAACATCGAATTCGTCGTCCGCCCCTGGGAACGAGCACTGGAGGAGACCCGGCGCGGCGATCTCACCGCGGTACTCGCCCCGGCCAGGTCCGAGGCGCCGGAACTGGTCTTCCCCGAGGAAGAATTCGGTCAACTGGGTTGGTGTTTCTACACCAGACGCGACGACACCTGGGAATACACCGGGGTGCCCAGCCTCGAGGGACGGACCCTGGGTGTGCTCACCGGCAACAACTTCGGCGGCGAAATCACAGCTTACGTCGAGGCGCACAGGGACGATCCGACGCGGGTTCAGGAAATCACCGGCCTGGACTTTCTGGAGCAGAACCTGCACAAACTCTTGGCAGGAAGGATCGACACCATCCTCGACGAACCCGCGACCACCGACTACCTGCTGTTCTCCAGGCATGTAGGAGGGATGGTACGCATGGCCGGCTGTCTCGACAGCCAGAAAATGTATGTCGCCTTCTCGCCCGAGAACCCGCGCTCCCAGGATTATGCGCGGGCTTTTTCCGAAGGGATGCGGCGTCTGCGGTCGGACGACGGATTGCGGGCGATTCTCGCGAAATACGGATTGCATGACTGGCGGGAATAGGCTGCGAACCACAAGGGCCGCAGGGACCTGAACATGACCTCCTCGAAGATTCCCTTCACCCGCGGTCTGGCCACGCGCCAGATCCTTCTGGTGCTTGTCGTTACCTTTCTCATGGGGCTGGTCTTTTCCTTGCTGCTGCTGCGTCACGAACTCGATATGCGGCTCCGGGAAACCGCCAGCGAGGCCCGCAGGCTTTTCGACGTCATGGTCGGCCCGGCTTCCCAGGCAGCCTTCAACCTCGACAAGAACCTGTCGCGCCAGGTGGTCCAGTCCCTGGTGGCGCATCCCACCGTGCAGAGCGCAGCTATCTTCGACGAGTTGGGCAATCCCCTGGCCACGGCTACCAAACCGGTTGCCAGGGTGGACGACGATTTCCTCTCCTCCCTGTTTCTGCGGGCCCCGGACAGGATTGAACAGCCGCTGCATTTCGAACCCATGGCCACGGCCGTCGGCACCCTGGAAATCACTGTCACCTACGCATACGTCGCCCAGGTCCTTGCCGAGTATCTCAGGCTCAACCTCGGCTTCGAGCTTGCCCGAGGGTTATTCCTGGCCATAGCCCTGGGACTGGTCTTCCACTACAGCATCATCAAGCACATCCTGAGATTTTCCAGGCAGGTCGCCGGAATCGAACCAGGGAAGTCACTGGAGACCCGCATCCCTGTTCCCACCGGACACAGGGGCGACGAATTGGGCTTGCTCGTCGAGAATGTCAACAGCGTCTTCCGCTCATACGCCGAAACCCTCGCGCACAGAGACCGCCTCAAGACCGAACTGCTGCTCCTGAACAAGCAACTGGAGGAAAAGATCGCGGCGGGTACCGAAGAACTGCAACAGCAGGCGAACACCTTGCGTACGGAGATCGAGGAACGCAAACGCGCGGAAGCGAACCTGGAAGGACAACGCAACCTCCTGATCACACTCTTCGAACAGCTCCAGGCCGCGATCATCGTCTTTGACCCCGTGTCGGGCGTGATCACCGACGCCAACTCAGTGGCCCAGCGGCTGTTCAATCTGGACCTGGACTCCATGCGCGATATCTGCCGTACGCCACAGGTCTTTGTCCTGCACACCAGAACAGCGACCCACCATATCCTGTGCCCGGATGTCCACTCTTCCAACGCCCTCGACGAGGGCACGCTCAACCTCCCCAACGGAAAAAGCATACCCATCGCCCGGTACTGCTTCTCAATCTTCCTCGACGAGCACGAACAGTTCGTGCAGATCCTCTTCGACAACACGGAGCGCAAGAACCTCGAACGTCAGTTGAGCATCGCCCAGCGCCTCGAATCCATCGGTCTCCTGGCCGCGGGGCTGGCCCACGAGATCAACACCCCCATCCAGTACGTGGGGGACAGCATCACCTTCCTCAGGGACGCCTTCGACGATCTCGCGCGCATCATCGAGGCCTACGAACACCTCGCCGCCGCCTCCCAGGATATCCAGAAATTGCACGCCGCACTCGGCAATGTGCAGGATATCCAGGAGGACGCGGACCTGCCCTTCCTCCTCGAGCAGTTCCCCAAGGCCTGCGACATGGCTCTGGAGGGCGTCCAACGCGTCTCCAGCATCGTGCTGGCCATGAAGAAGTTCTCTCATGCGGGAACCGAGGAGATGAAACCCGTGGACATCAACGCGGCCCTGGAGTCCACCATCGCCGTGGCCAGGAACGAATGGAAATACGTGGCCGAGGTGGAGACCGACTTCACCTCGGATCTTCCCTATGTCCAATGCCTGCCCGGAGACATGAACCAGGTGTTCCTCAACGTGCTCATCAACGCCGCGCACGCCATCCGGGAAGTCGTCACGGGCGAGGACAAGGGCCTGATCCGCATCACCACGCGACAGGACGGCGACTACGCGCGCATCACCTTCAATGACACCGGCTGCGGCATCGCACCAGAGAATCGAGACCGCATCTTCGACCCGTTCTTCACCACCAAGGAGGTCGGCAAGGGCACCGGCCAGGGATTGGCCATCGTGCACGACATCGTCGTGGACAAACACAATGGCAGCATCGAAGTGGAATCCACCGTGGGGCAAGGCACCGAATTCACGATCCGCATACCCTTGTCCCAGCCCGAATCCAAAGATCAGGATGTCTCATGAAAAAGCGAATTCTTTTTGTCGACGACGATCCGAACATCCTCAAGGGACTCAAACTCATGCTCCACAATCGCCGCAAGGAGTGGGAGCTGGCCTTTGCCCTGGACGGCCCCGGCGCGTTGGATCTCATGGAAAAGGAGCGTTTCGATGCCATCGTCACGGACATGCGCATGCCGGGCATGGACGGCGCCCAACTCCTGGAACATGTGCGCAAGCTCCACCCAGAGACGGCACGCATCATCCTTTCAGGGTATTCGGACCTCGAGGCCTCCATGAAGGCGGTCAAACCCGCCCAGCACTATCTCATGAAACCGTGCTCGGCCGACACGCTCCAGGAACTCCTGAAAAGGATCCTGGATGGTCCCAGCGTCATCGACGATCCCGGCCTGCGCAAGCTGATCTCCGGGATCGAGTCCCTCCCGGCGCTCCCAGCCACCTATCTGCGCATCGTGGAAGAACTCGCCGGCCCGGAACCCTCCATTCAAAGAGTCGGCAGCTTGGTTGAGCAGGACGTGGCCGTGGCCGCCATGATCCTGAAGATCGTCAACTCCGCCTTTTTCGGCCTGCTCAGGAAAATCTCCAGCCCCTCCCAGGCCGTGGCCCTGCTCGGCACCGAGGTCGTCCAGGGGCTCGTCCTCGGCCTGCACCTCTTCGACGCGTTTGACGAAAAGAGGATCAAGGGCTTTTCCCTGGACAAGCTCTGGGAGCACAGCCTGCACACCGGCTACCTGGCCAGGGCCATCGCCAGCCACGACAACAAGGACAAGGCCCTGATCGACATCGCCTTCATCGCGGGCATGCTGCACGACCTGGGCAAACTCCTGCTGGTCATGAACTTCACCGAACAGTACCGGGAACTCATCAAGGCCACGGCGGCACGGGACGCCTTCATCTTCCAGTTGGAGCGCGAGACTTTCGGCACCTCCCACGCCGAGGTGGGCGCATACCTCCTGCACACCTGGGCGTTCCCGGAGAGTCTCGTCGAGGGCGTGCGCAACCACCACCGCCTGGAGCGGGTGGACAACCCCGCCAGTATTTCCGTGTTCGTCCACGCCGCGAACTTCTTCGACCATGAATTCAGGATCGTCAGCCCCGACTATGTCTTCACTCCCCTGGACATGGCCTCGTTGCAACGTCTCGGGCTTGCGGAACGTCTCGACGGGTGGCGACAACTGTCCTTATCGCTTCAGGAAAAGGGGGAGCAATGAAACCGAGAATCCTGTTCGTGGACGACGAGGCCAATGTCCTCGAGTCCGTCAAACTCTCCTTGCGCAAGTTCTTCCAGGTAGAGACCGCACTCGGCCCTGGAGCCGGCCTCAAGGCCTTGGTCGGCCAGGGACCCTTCCCCGTCGTGGTCTCGGACCTTCGCATGCCCCGGATGGATGGCATCGAGTTCCTGGCGCAGGTCAAGGAGCTCTCGCCCTCCACCGTGCGTATCATGCTCACGGGGCACGCGGACCTCGAGGCGGCCATTGCCGCCGTGAACAAGGGGGAGATATTCCGCTTCCTGATCAAACCCTGCCCCACGGACCAGCTCATCGCCTCGCTCAAGGAGGCGGTCCGTGTCCATTCCCTGGAAATGGCGGAACGCGAACTCCTGCATGGAACACTGCGCGGCTGCCTGCGGGTGCTCACCGACATCCTCAACCTGGTCAATCCCGAGGCCTTCGGACGCAGCGAACGCGTCCGCCGGCTGGCCATGAACATCGGCAGGCAACTGGCCATCAAACAACCGCTGCATCTCGACCTCGGCGCCATGCTCAGCCAGCTCGGCTGCGTGACGCTCCCGGATGAACTGATCACAAAACTATACAAGGGCGACCAACTCTCGCCCGAGGAGCAACAGATCTTCGAGATGCATCCGGCGGTCACGGCAGGCATGTTGAGCCAGATTCCACGCATGGAGCGGGTACGTGAAATCATCTTCCATCAAAACTCCAAGGCCGGGGAATCGCCGAAAATTCCCCTGGAATCCAAAATCCTCAAGGCCTGCCTTGACTACGACAACCTCGACCAGGCCGGGTTGGATAAGCACGATGCCGTGGACGCCCTGCGCAGAAACCATGAATGGTACGACCCCAAGGTCCTGGACGCCCTGGAAAAGGTTACGGCCGGAGAGGAGGGCTACCTGCGGCGCGAGCTGGAATTCAGGGAACTCAGGCCAGGCATGATCCTGGTGGACCCCCTCATGAGCCGCGACAATGTGCACATCATGGCCAAGGGCACGGAGCTGACCGAGGTGTCCCTGGCCAGGCTGGATAACTTCAGAAAAAGCAAGCGGTTACCATTCACGCTACGGGTGATGGTTCCGGTGGAACCGCAGGCGAGTGAGACCCAGCCCGACTATTGAAACAGGTCACTGCGGCAGCCCAGCTATTCCTGCTGTTCCGCCCGCGCCGCCAACACCCGTTGCACCAGCTCACGGACGTGGGGCAGCAGGTTCTCCGCCACCCTGCGCGCACCCGCCGCGTTGGGGTGTAGCCCGTCGGGCAGGTTCAGGGTTTGTTCCATGTACACCCCCTGCAAATAAAAGGGGTAAAAGGCCACTCCGTACTTTTCGGCCAAGCGGGGAAACACGGCGTTGTATCGCTGGGTGTAATCCTCCCCCATGTTCGGGGGCGCGCCCATGCCCGTGAACAGCACCTCGATCCCACGCTCCGCGAGGGTCCGAAGGATCGAGTCCAGGTTCCGCTCCATCTGCTCCGGCGACATGCCGCGCAGGCCGTCGTTGGCGCCCAACTCCACGATGGCCGCATCCGGGTTTTCGGCAAGAGACCATTCCAGCCGTGCCAGCCCGCCCCCGGAGGTATCACCCGAGACCCCGGCGTTAATCAGTCGAACCTCCAGCCCCTCTTCTCGCAAAAGCCGCTCCAGCACAGCGGGCACGGCCTCGTCGGCGGCAAGCCCGTACCCTGCGGTCAGGCTGTCGCCCAGGGCCAGGATGGTCACGCTGCCGGCCTCCCGCGCCGCTCCAGCCCAGCCTTGCCTTATCGGGAAAAAGTTGTAAAAAAAACCAATGGCCGCCATCACCCAAACCACCAACAAGCCGCGCGACATCCAAAGGGATGCCCCGGCACAAGCTTCCATCGTTCTCCAGGACATAGAACTCACCTTACCCGCGGCCGGAGGGCCGGTCAACGTGCTGCGGGGCGTGAACCTCACCGTGGAGCGCGGCGAAATGGTCAGCGTCGTGGGGCCCTCGGGTTCGGGCAAGACCACCATGCTCATGCTCATCGCCGGACTGGAACGCCCCACTGGGGGAAAAGCCCTTGTGGACGGCCACGACCTCACGACCATGGGCGAGGACGACTTGGCCCGATTCAGACGGGGGCGCGTCGGCATCGTGTTCCAATCCTTCCACCTGGTGTCCACCATGACCGCCCTAGAAAACATCGCCATCCCCCTGGATTTCGCCGGTGTGGACAACGCCTTGGAACGCGCCCGGCAGGGGCTCGCCGCGGTGGGCCTGGAACGCCGCGCCGGACACTACCCCGCCCAGCTTTCCGGCGGGGAGCAGCAGCGAGTGGCCATCGCCCGCGCCTTCACCCCAAATCCTTCCATTCTCCTGGCCGACGAACCCACCGGTAACCTGGACCAGAAAACCGGCGATGCGGTCATGGAGCTGCTCTTCGGCATGCAAAAAAGCCACGCCACCACACTCATGCTCATCACCCACGATCGGGCACTGGCCCGGCGTTGCTCCCGCATGGTGACCATGCGCGACGGACAGTGCTTCACCAGGGATGATCACAACGGGGACCCCGCGGCATGAGTTCACCGGCCCTGCCTTTCCGCCTTGCCCGGCGGGAACTGCGTGGCTCCTTGAGACGTTTCGGCGTGTTCCTCACCTGCCTGGCCCTGGGTGTGGCCGCCGTGGTGGCCGTGGGCGAGGTCACGGCCATCGTCGACCACAGCCTCACGGCCGATGCCAAGGCCATCAGCGGCGGCGATCTGTCCGTGAGCCGCAGCCACATGCCCCTGAACGATCACGACCTGGAATATCTGCGCAAGCTTGGGGATACCTCCCGCTCCATACAGATGCGCACCATGGCCTTTGCCGACGCACGCCACGCCGACACTTCGGAATCCACCCCTCCTCGTTCGGCGTTGGTTGAACTCAAGGCCGTGGACCACGCCTACCCCCTGTACGGCGCGGTGGAGCTGCAATCCCCTGGTGCGTTCCACGAGCTGCTGCAACATCGCGACAACACCTGGGGGGCGGTTGCCGACCCCCGAATCCTGATCAAACTCGGACTTCAGTTGGGGGATGTGTTCAGGCTGGGGCACGCGCGCTTTCGCGTGACCGGAATCCTGGGCCGGGAGCCCGACAAGGCCGCCCAGTTTTTCGGTCTCGGCCCCCGGCTGTTCATCGACCTCCATGCCCTGGACGATACCGGGCTCGTGGCGCCGGGCACCGTGCTCTTCCACACCGAGAAGATACGCCTGCCGCCTCTGGGCGACGCGGCGAGCGATCTGGCCCGGGCCAAGCTCCTGCGGGAAACCCTGACGGAACGTCTGGGTCCCTCCGGCGCCCGCGTGCGGGACTATACCGAATCGGGACGCTCCCTGCGGCAGTTCATGGACAACCTGAGCACCTACCTGATCCTGGTGGGACTCATCGCCCTGCTGGTGGGCGGCGTGGGCGTGGCCAACGGCGTTCGGGGCTACCTGGAGACCAAGGCCGGAGCCATCGCCACCATGAAATGCCTGGGCGCCACCAAGCGCACCATCTTTGTCTGCTATCTGTTGCAGGTGCTGTTTTTGGCAGGTCTGGGCAGCTTCCTGGGCATCGTCCTCGGACTTGTGGCGACCTGGGTCGCGGCCGTCTTCCTCTTCTCCAGCCTGAACCTGGCGCAGCACGTCAACGTCGCCTTTGTCCAGGGCCTGTCACTGGCACCAATGGCCGGCGGGCTGTGCTTCGGTCTGCTCACTGCCCTGCTCTTCTCCATCCGCCCCCTGGCCGGAGCCTGCAATGTCTCGCCGGCCCGACTGTTCCGCGGGTATGCCGACCCCCTGCCCTTCGACGTGGGCAAAGCCGCCCTGGCAGCCATGGGGTTGGTGCTGGTGGTCATGTTTTTCGCGGCCTGGGCCTTGGCCGGCAACCTCAAGGTCGTGGCCGGATTCTCGGCCGGCAGTCTGGGTGGTGCCCTGGCCTTCCGCCTGGCTGCCCTGGGCATCATGCGACTGGCGAAACGGGCGCCCAAGCCTCGACGCATCTGGTTGCGCCAGGCCATCGCCAATCTCTACCGCCCCGGCGCCCGAACCCCGGACGTGGTCTTCTCCCTGGGACTTGGGCTGAGCGCCTTGGCCGCCGTTGCCTCCATCGACGGCAACATGCTCCATTTCATCCGGCAGGAAATCCCGGAAGAGGCACCGGCCTATTTCCTCATCGACGTGCCCCAACGCAGTATCGAGACGCTCTACAGGGACGTCACGGCCATCCCCGGCGTGCTGCGCATGGAAAGCGAGCCCTCCCTCAGGGGGCGGATCATGGCCATCGCCGGTACTCCGGCCGAAAAGGCCCAGGTGTCCGAAGACACGGCCTGGGCACTGCGCAACGAACGCGGCCTGACCTACAAGACCGCCAAGCCCCAGGGTTACAAGATCGTTGCCGGCGAGTGGTGGCCCGAAGACTACAACGGTCCGCCTGTCATATGTTTGACGGCGGACCTGGCCAGGGGCTTCGGCATCGGCGTGGGTGACACCCTCGGCGTGAACGTGATGGGTCGCACCATCACCGCCACCATCGCCTGCCTGCGCGAGGTGGAGTGGACCACTCTGGCGCTGAATCATGCCATCGTCTTCGGCCCGGGAGTCCTGGAAAACGCGCCCCATGCCTACATCGCCACCATCTACACCGCCGGACCCCAGGCCGACGGCGACCTGCTCTCCCTCATGGCGGAGCATTTTCCCGAGGTCACCGCCATCTACGTGAAGGAAGTGCTCCAGGACGTCAGCCGGATATTCGACAACATCGGCCTGGCGGTACGCAGCACGGCGATGATGACCCTGCTGGCCGGCCTGCTGGTACTGGCCGAAACCCTGCGCGCGAGCCTGCGCGCCCGGCATTACGAGGCGGTTGTTTTCAAGGTCCTTGGGGCCACGCGCTGGGACATCGTGCGCACCCTGGCCTGCGAGTTCCTGCTCATTGGGGGCGCCACGGCAATACTGGCCGCCGCGCTGGGCGCGATCGTCTCCCTGGTGTTCGTCGATACCGTGATTCGGGGCGATTGGCGCTTCCTGCCTCTGCCCCTCCTGGGTGTCTGTGCCGGCGGCGTTCTGAGCACCCTGGTCCTGGGGCTCCTGGGCGTGCGCGGAGTGCTGGGACGCAAGGCCTGGCCGGTTCTACGCAACGAATGATTCCAGGCTCCTGACTTCACATGTGAGCCTGAATTTGCTTGAGCTGCCGATAGAGGCTATAGTTTTTTCAACAGCGGTCGATAAAACATTCAGCTTGTGAATGATTCGCGTATGCGGTATGTAGAAAAGGCGGTCGCACTTGCCCGGATTTTGCAAGCCACGCTGAAAGCGTTCCATACCGGCAGGATATTCCAGTCCGGACCATGGATTCGGCGTCGTCAGCGGAAGGGAGCGTGGATCCCGCCGGGATGCACACCCCGAAAGCCGGAATGGCTGCCCACAGAGTGATCACGGAGGCCCTGATCGTATGAGCGACCAAGTTATCTACCTGCGTAGTGGACATGAGATCGGGCGAAACCGCCCATGCTTTCTTGTCGCCGAAATCGGCAACAACCATCAGGGGCAGTTGCCCTTGGCCCTCGAACTGGTCCATGCCGCCGCCGAATCAGGGGCTCATGCCGTGAAGTTCCAGAAACGCGACATGGACGCCCTGTTCACCAAGGCCGGCCGTGAAGCTCCCTATAACGGAAAGAACAGCTTCGGCCCCACTTACGGCGAACATCGTATCGCTCTGGAACTGACCCTGGACGAAATGGCGCGCTGCAAGGAAGAAGCCGAACGCTTTGGTCTCGTGTTCTTCGCCTCCTCCTGGGACCTGCACAGCTTCAGGGAGATGCAGTCCCTGGACGTGGAACTGCATAAAATTTGCTCCGCCGACTTGGTGAACGTGCCCCTGCTGCGGGCCGTGGGCGCCACCGACCTTCCCGTGATCCTTTCCACGGGCATGAGCACCCTCGAGGATGTGGACATGGCCGTGGCCGAACTCTCCTCTTTTCACCGCAAGGTCATCCTGCTGCACTGCAACAGCTCCTATCCCTGCCCCGAAGAGCACGTGGCCCTGCCCGTGATGCCGCAACTGGCCAAGCGCTACGGCCTGCCGGTCGGTTATTCGGGACATGAACGCGGTCTCGGCCCCACCATCGCCGCCGCGGCCCTGGGCGCCTGCGTCATCGAGCGCCACTTCACCCTGGACAAGAACCTCCGTGGCACCGACCACCAGGTCTCCCTGACCCCGGAGGAACTGGCCACCATGGCCAAGATGATCCACGAGGTGGAGCTGGCCATGCTGCAAGAGGAAAAGGTCGTCTGCGAGCAGGAGCGTTCCTCTGCCAGAAAACTCCGCAAATCCATCGTTTTTTCCCGCGATCTCCCGGTGGGGCGCGTCCTCACTGAGTCCGACCTGGCCCTGAAATGCCCGGGCGACAGCGTCTCTCCCCTCGAATGGGACGACGTGCTGGGTACCATGCTCCTGGAACCAGTACGCCAGGACCAGCCTTTTGCCTGGAGACATGTGACCAAGAAGGAAAACCGCCACGGCGCACCCCTGAAGCTGGTGCAGTGTGGCGCGGACCAAGGCTGATAGTTCCGGAGCAGTCCATGCCGGATCGAGAACCCGGTCGCGTCGCGGCCGGGTTTTTCGTTGTGCGGAACGCTCGGACCGCACGGCTCACCCCCCCGCCCCCAGTCCGTTGAGCTGGGCTATAATCGGCGGCGTCCCCTTGAGGTTGGAGACCGAACCATGATGATTCCGAGGGCCCAGCCCTGAAGGGGCGAAGCCGGGTAGAGCATGGGATATCGCCCCATGTCGCATGCGTATACGTTCAAATGCCAGATACCCGACCCAATCGACTGGGCTTCATAGTGTGACCGTCCTCGGTCGTGTGGGCGTTTCACGAAACGCCCCTTTCGGGCCGGGAGGTGCGGCACAAGACAAAGGTTTTGACCATACATGCCCGGTACGACGCTCGGCCTGGGAATACCGCAGGAAAAGCCCCCTTTCCGAATGCCTATTCTTTCAGCTTGTCGCCGAGCATGGATTCGATGAGTGACTTGGCGCGGCGGGCAAGGTCCGTGACCTCGGGCTTGGAGATCTGGTCGTCGGCGCCCACGCTCTCGCCCTTGTGCCGCAGCTTGTCCGTGATGATCGAGGAGAAGAGAATCACGGGAAGCTCCCGAAGCACAGGATCGTCCTTGATGCGTTTGGTCAGGTTGTGGCCGTCCATCTGGGGCATCTCGATATCCGAAACCACCACCTGCACGTAATCGTAGACCTTGTTGCCCTCGGCTTCGGCCTTGCTCTTGATCTCCACGAGCTTTTCCCAGGCCGAGCGGCCGTTGGTGTAGGCGTCCACCACGAAATTGGCCTTTTGCATCAGGTCCTTGAGCATGGCGCGGATCAGGCCCGAGTCGTCGGCGATGATGGCCCGGTAACTGCGGTCGGCGCTCCAGTCGATGGCCTCGTCCAGGCGCAGGCCCAGGGCCGGGTTCAAGTCGGCCACGATCTTTTCCAGGTCCAGCAGGAACACGATGCGGTTTTCCAGCTTGATAACGCCGGTTATGGAATTGGCGCTCATGGAGGCCACGTAGGCGTTGGGTGGTTCCACTTCCTCCCAACTGATACGATGGATGCGGGTGACACCCGTGACCATGAAGGCCGTGGTCACGTTGTTGAACTCGGTGACGATGACCTTGGGCGGTTCCTTTTCCACGCGCTGCTTGTCCAGCCAGATGCCCAGGTCCACGATGGGAATGACGTGGGAGCGCTGATTGAAGGCGCCGAGCACCGAGGGGTGGTTCACCTCGGGAATGCCCGTGATCTTGGGCATGCGGATGATTTCCAGGACCTTGGCCACGTTGACGCCGTAATATCCCTTATACGGGGGGGCGTCCGGGGTGTCGCCTTGTTCGTCCAGGTAGAACTCCACGATCTCGAGTTCATTGGTGCCGGATTCCAGCAGTATGTTCGTCTGGGTCATGGCCGGCCCTCCCGCGTCGCTCCTGGTGATTCAGGGCATGTTGCACTGCTGTTGATAAATATACCTCTGTCGATCGCTCGACCAAAGGAACAATACCTTCGTTGTGGCTTTCTCCAATCCGGGCCGCGGGACACCATTTCCCTCGCCTTGGTGGTCACATACGCTACAACCCTACATCTCCCGGAGCCGAATCTCGATTGCGTCTATTATACTCTTGGGCGTGGAAGCCCCACCTGTCAAGCCGATGGTGGAATATTTCTTCAATGCTTCCAAGGGAAGTTGTTCCGGCGTCTCCACATGCACGCAGAAGATGCCCTCACCCTCCACCACCAGGGCCAAGCGCCTCGTGTTGCCGCTGCTGAACCCCCCCACCACAACCATGGCTTCCACCATGCGGGCTATCTCCAGGGCCTCCTGCTGCCGCTCCTTGGTGGCGTCGCAGATGGTGTTCAGCACGGGTAAACCTTCACCCAATATTCCACGCAGATGGATCTGGATGGCCTCGAAGCCTTTGCGGTCCTGGGTTGTCTGGGCGGCCAGAAACCATGGAGTGTCCTTGTCCGGCTGGAGTTGCTGCAGGGCTTCCATGTTCTCGAAGACCACGGAGCCCATGGCGGCGTAACTGCGCAACCCCTTGACCTCGGGGTGGTCTGCCTCGCCGAAGAGCAGGAGTTTGCGTCCCATCTCGGATTGCTCGGCGATGAGCACCTGGGCGCGTTTTACCTTGGGGCAGGTGGCGTCGACGATCTCCACGCCCGTGTCCAGGAGCCGCCGCTCCAGCTCACGGGGAATGCCATGGGCCCTGATCACGGCCAGACTGCCCGAAGGAATCTCCTCCGGGTTCTGGGCCGTGGTCACGCCCCGTTTCTCCCACTCCTCGAGCACCTGGGGATTATGGATGATGGGGCCCAGGGTGAAGATGCGTCGGCCGTCGCCCTTTTCCACCACGCCTTGGAGCTTTCGCAGGGCCAGCCCAACACCCATGCAGAAACCGGCCGTGTCCGCCCTGATCACCTTACGTTTATCACCCATCTGTCATCTACCCGCACTGCCCGGCAGTGCGCCCGTCGTGTCCGTCGTGTTCATATCCGCCCCATCGGTGCCCCCGTGCTCCAGGGCTTCCAAATCAAACAGCAGATCCTCCAGTTGCCTCCAATCAGTACACAAAATCAGTCGTCTGCGCAATGCGGCGGCACCGGGAACGCCCCGCAGATAACGGGGCACAAAGGTACGCATCTTCAGGAGCCCCTGCCGCGGCAGGCCGTGCTCCTGAATCAGCACCACATGCCTGCGGATGAGCGCGGCCAGGGAAAGTCTGCGTTCCGAGCACCTTTCCCCTCCTTCGAGAAACCTACGGAAGATTCTTGGATCGTTCATGGCGCCTCGGGCGAACATCAGCCCATGGCAGCCGGTCTGCCGCAGGCAGGTCCTACCGTCGCCGGCGGTGAGCAGATCGCCCGAGGCCAACACCGGAATGTCCACGCCCCTGACGAGTCGCGCCAGGGCGCTCCAGTCAGCCGCACCGGAAAAACCCTGTCTGGCGAAGCGTGGATGCAGGGTCAGCCAGCCGGCTCCTGCCTCTTGCAGCCGGCGCCCCAGTTCCAGGGACACGTCATGCCCCTTGTCCCAGCCGAGGCGTAGTTTTACGCCCACCCGCCCCGTTCCGAGCCTGGTCGTGAGTTCGGCCATGGCTTCCAGCATGGCGCACAGACCATCCCTGGTCTCGGGTGATCGCAAATGCCCGGCTCCGGCGCCGGTCTTGACCACCTTGGGAACGGAGCAGCCGGCGTTGATGTCGAACCAGGCATACCCCTTGTCCAGCAGACGCCGCAGGGCCTCGAGCATGAATTCCCGCTCCGCGCCGAAGAGCTGCACCACCAGGGGTGCGTCCGCGTCGCAGGTGCGCAGCAGCGGCCACGTGCCGGGGCTTTCGTAGACTAGGCCCTTGGCGCTGATCATCTCGGTGCAGGCGCAGGCCGCTCCCTGCTCGCGGCAGAGAAGCCGAAAAGGAAGGTCCGAGTACCCGGCCAAGGGCGCCAGCCAGGGGGTCTCGGACGAAAACGATGGAACTGTGTCGTGCATGGTGCTCCAAAACCAGCCCTGCGCCGAAGCCGTACAACAGGGCGGCGCAACGGCCTGAAATCAAAGGTGCTTGCGGCACGGCGTACAAGAGCATACGTTGACTAGGTTTGGCAAGCCACGCCACGGCCCTGAACCCATTCCCGGACGCGTCCTCCGGCCACCCCTTGCCACATCCACTGGTAAATGGGCATACCAACAACCAGCCGTGCGTATGAACCCGCCAAAGGAGTCATGAAAACACTTCTCGTCTCCCCCACCTTTCCCGAAACGTTCTGGAGCATGAGCAACGCCGGCAAGTTCTTCAATTCCCCGGCCAACGTACCGCCCCTGGGCCTGCTCACGGTGGCGGCCATGCTGCCGCAAGAGTGGCCCTTGCGTTTCGTGGACATGAGCGTGGAGCCGTTGCTCGACGAGCATCTGGCCTGGGCCGACACGCTGTTTCTCAGCGCCATGGACATCCAGGGGCAGTCCGCCGCCGAAGTGGTGCGCCGAGCCAACGCCGCCGGCCTGCGCATCGTGGCCGGAGGCCCCCATTACACCCTGTACCACGAGACCGTCCAAGGTATCGATCACCTCGTGGTGGGCGAATCCGAAACCATCATACCCCAGCTCGTGGAGGACCTCGAGAACGGATGCGCCAAGCCCCTGTACAAGGCCGACGGCTTCCCGCAGCTGACCGAGACACCGCCCCCCAGACTGGATATCATCAACCTCGACGCCTACCTGAACATGCCCGTGCAGGTCACCCGCGGCTGCCCCTTCCAGTGTGAGTTCTGCGACGTGCTCTTCCTCAACGGCCGCATCCCCCGCCACAAGACCGTGGCGCAGACCATCGCCGAGCTGGACAACATCCTCGCCAGTGGATGGGGCGGTATGGTCCTGTTCGTGGACGACAACTTCATCGGCAACAAGAAACTCGCCAAGGAGCTGCTGCGGGCCATCATCCAGTGGCAGAAGGAGCACGGCCAGCCCTACACTTTCTCCACTCAGGCCAGCATCAACATGGCCGACGACGAGGAACTCCTCGCCCTGATGGCCGAGGCCCAGTTCAAGAACACCTTCATCGGCATCGAGACGCCGGCGGCAGCCTCCCTGGCCGAATGTTCGAAAAAACAAAACCTCGGCCGCGACCTGATCCAGTCGGTGCGGACCATCCACTCCTATGGCATCAGTGTCATGGCCGGGTTCATCATCGGCTTCGACGCCGACCCTCCGGAAATCTTCGAAATCCAGGAACGGTTCATCGAGGACGCGGGCATCTCCGTGGCCATGATCGGGCTGCTCTCGGCCCCGCCCCACACACCCTTGTGGCGGCGCCTCGAAGCCGAGGGGCGCATCCTGGGCATGCCCTCGGGTAACAACGCCATGGATAAGGGCGCCCTGAACTTCATCCCCAAGCTGGACAGGGAGTTCCTGTACACGGGGTACCGGGAACTGCTGCGCCGGGTCTACACGCCCGAGGCCTCCTTTGGCCGTATCCGCAAGAGCCTGGAGCATTACACGGTGCCCGACTACGTGCCCAAGACGCCCGTACGGCTCTACGACATCAAGG
The DNA here is from genome assembly GCA_964609625.1 of uncultured Desulfovibrionaceae bacterium. Lineage (GTDB taxonomy): Bacteria > Desulfobacterota > Desulfovibrionia > Desulfovibrionales > Desulfovibrionaceae. The sequence continues at coordinate 81,671 of CAZSRS010000009.1, read as the reverse complement.
CCGTGTTGCTGCTGCTCTGGACCCTGGGCATCCGCACCCAGGGGCGTCGGGCCTTCTGGCGGCTGTTTTTCCACACCCTGTTCAAGAAGCCGGCCGCCTTCACCGAGGTGATGCACCTGGCGGCCGTGGCCCACCACTGCCAAGTGGTGACCCGTGACTTTCTGGCCGGGGAAGACGCTCAATGACCGACGAATCCCCCATGCTCGACGTGCAGAGCGGCCCGGCCGACCTCTGCCTGGCCATCGACCGCGTGGGTGTCAAGAACCTGGAACTGCCCCTGGTGGTGCGCGATCGCGCCCAGGGCACGCAGAACACCGTGGCCAGGGTGGATCTGGGCGCGGACCTGCCCGGTCTGTTCAAGGGTACGCATATGAGCCGCTTGGTGCAGGCCCTGGAGGAGTGGTCCGGGATCCTGGACTACCAGACCGTGCGCACCCTGCTCCACGATGTGCGGCAGCGCCTTGACGCCAGACGCGCCTACGTGCGCTTCTCCTTCCCGTTCTTCATCTCCAAGCAGGCGCCCGTGACCCGCAGCAGCGGGCTCATGGCCTACCAGTGCCAGCTCACCGGCGAACTGGGACCGGCGGAGGGCACACCACCCCAGGGAAATGCCGATGCGTACCGGGACGGCGAGCCGGCCTCGCGCCCCCGCTTCCTGCTGCGGGTGGACGTGCCGGTGATGACGGTCTGCCCCTGTTCCAAGGCCATCAGCCGGGAGGGTGCGCACAGCCAGCGGGCCGTGGTGCGCATCTCCTGCCGTTTCAAGGGGCTGCTCTGGCTGGAGGAACTCATCGCCATCGCCGAACGCGCCGGCTCCACCCAGCTCTACTCCGTGCTCAAGCGCGAGGACGAGAAGCACGTCACCGAAGAGGCCTTCAGCCAGCCGGCCTTCGTGGAGGACGTGGTACGCAAGGCCGCCCACGAGCTGGGGCAGCACCCGCAGATCACTTGGTACAGCGTGGAGGTGGAGAGTTTCGAGTCCATCCACAACCACAGCGCCTTTGCCGGCATCGAGCGGGGGGTGGAGTGAAGGGGATATCGTACTCCCTGGACAAACTCCACCCTCGGCAGACTGCACTCCGCCCGCTCATTTCCGCTTCTTTCCAGCCTTGCCCTCTTTTTCCTCGTCCTTGGCGAAGTCGCGCAGGCCGTGGGCCAGGGCCTTGAGCCGGGCGTCCACCAGGGCGAAGATCGACCCCTTGGAATAGCCGCCGGTCTTGGTCCGCGTGCCGGCCTTCATGCCCGTGAGCAGCTCTATGCCCTGCTCGATGCAGGACACGGCCCAGACATGGAATTTCCCGGCAACCACCGCGTCCACCACTTCCTGGCGCAACATCAGGTCCTTGACGTTAGCCTTGGGGATCATCACCCCCTGGGTGCCCGTGAGTCCCATGTTCTTGCAGGTATAGTAGAACCCCTCGATCTTCTCGTTGACCCCGCCGATGGGCTGGACCTCGCCCTTCTGGTTCACCGAGCCGGTGACGGCCACGTCCTGGCGGATTGGCGCGCCGGACAGGCTGGAGAGCAGGGCGTAGAGTTCCGTGGAGGAGGCGGAGTCGCCGTCCACGCCGCCGTAGCTCTGCTCGAAGGCGATGGACGCGGCCAGGGATAGGGGCTTGTCCTGGGCGAAGTTGCGGCGCAGATACCCCGCCAGGATGTACACGCCCTTGTTGTGCGTGGGACCCGAAAGTTCGGCCTCGCGCTCGATGTTGATGATCCCCTCCCGCCCCATGGCAGTAGTGGCCGTGATCCGCGAGGGCTTGCCGAATGCGTGGTCGCCGGTCTGGTACACGGCCAGGCCGTTGACCTGCCCCACCACTTCGCCGCTCACGTCCACGAACAGCGAACCGCGGTCGATCATCTCCTGGATGCGTTCCTCGATCTGGTTGGAGCGGTGGATGCGACCGGCGATGGCTGCTTCCACGTGCCCGCCGGCCACGCTCTCGGCATTGTCCTGCCTGGCGAACCAGGCCGCCTCGGCGATGAGGTCCGAGAGCCTGGGAAAGGCCGTGGACAGTTTCTCGCGCCGGCCGGCCATGCGCACGGCCTCTTCCACCAACCGGGCCACGGCCGAGGCCAGGAAGGTGGGATGCCCCCCTTCCTGGACCTGCGCGGCCACGAAGCGGGCAAATGCGGCCACGGCCTCGTCGCTGCGCTCCATCACGGTCTCGTAGTCCGCGCGCACCTTGAAAATCTTGGCCACGTCCTGGTCGTGGTGCAGCAGCATGCCGTAGAGCCAGGGGTCACCCAGCACCACCACCTTGACATTCATGGGGATGGGCTCGGGCTTGATGCCCACGCTGGAGATGAAAAACAGCGGGTCATAGGTTTCGATCTCGATCTGCTTGGTCTTCAGGGAGCGCTTCAGAGTCTGCCAGACTCCGGGCTCGAAGATGGCGTCCCAGAGGTTGACCACCAGATAACCGCCGCCGGCGCGCACGAAGGAGCCGGCCCGGATCATGGTGAAATCGGTGCGCCACCCCCCGGAGCTGTGCATGATCCGCTCGATGGAGCCGAAGAGGTTGCGGTAGGTGGGATACGATTCCACGATGGCAGGCGGCCCCTGCAATCCTTGGTTGTCCACGATGAGATTGACTTGGTAGTCGTGCAGCAGCTGTTCGGGCTTGGGAGCCATGAACGGCGGCATGCCCTGGGGTGCCTGCCCCCTGGCCACGGCCGCGGCCATGCGGATGGTGTCGATGTTGTCCACCATGTGATCGAGCACGCCGTCCAGGTAGGCCGAGACTTTTTCACCATCATTGGCCCCGCGCAGAGGGCGGAGGTGCTCCTCGGCCAAGGCCCGGAACATCAGCCTGTCCACCTCGCGCTGCTTCTCCTCCATCTCCTTTTGCAACTCGCGCACCTGGTGCACGATCTCGTCCACTTCTTCCTTGAGCTCCGCACGCTTGTCCCTGAGGCGCTCGAACTCCGCCTTGGGGAAGCGGCCATGTTCAACCATCTCCTCCAGGTCGATGAGTCGTTTGGGTTCGCCGTCCACCAAGGGGAGCACGTCGGGGCGTTGCAAGGGACCCATCTGCATGCGCACCACCACAAGCCCGGAATCCTTAACTTTTTCCTCTATGCTCTTGTAGAATTCGATGATCCGCTGCTCGTGGACCTCAGCGATCTCGTTCTTGCGCTGGATGTACTCCTGCGATTCGAAGAGTTGCGGCGCCTCCCGGGTGAGATTGGTGAGGAACTCGTTCATCTCGCGCTTGAAGGTCGAGCCCCTGCCGGCCGGAAAGCGCAGCAGCACGGGCTGGTCGGGCCGCTCGAAATTGTTGACATAGGCCAAGTCATCCGGCACTGCGCCGCCGGGCATGAGTTCGGCCAGGAGCTTTTTCACCGTGGACAGGCGGCCCGAGCCGGGCCAACCCGTGACAAAGATGTTGTACCCCTGCTGCTGCATGGACATGCCGAAACGGAAGGCCTCGACCCCGCGGTTTTGGCCGATGATGTCCCGGATGGGCTCCAGTTCCGCGGTGGTGGCGAAGCCGAGACTGGACGGGTCAAGACTCCAGCGCAGGTCGGCATGGTCGAGTTCGAGCGTGTTCTTCGTGCGTGCGGGCATGCTTTCCTCCGTGTTCAGGATTCTCCGCGTCCGATGCGGATGACCAGGGTTCTCGGTCGCCGCGGGGAGCGTCTCGGGAGTTTGACCTCCAGGACCCCCTCCTCGTAAAGGGCTTCGGCACGCTCCGGGTCCACGGGCGCGGGCAAGGTCACGCTACGCCGCAACGTGTGCCGCGCCCCTGTTTCCAGCAGCATCTCCGCCTGCACAAGAACGCGACGTTCATCCACGGTGATGCTGAGGTCCTCGGGCCGTATCCCGGGGAGCATCGTGCGCAGGACAAAGCCCTCGTCCGTGGACTTGACACTGGTGTGGACGCAGCAGGGCAATCCCAGATCGGCCGCGAAATCGTCGAATAGTCGCTCCAAATCGAGCTTCATGCGCCCGATCTCCCTGCGGCTCCAGAGTTTGAGGTCATCCATGTGAAACCTCCCGCATGCGGTCGGCACCTGTAGGCCGAGCCGCGTGTTCAAGGAATGAGGCCTTGCCCCAAGGGTACCACAATCTCCGGATCAGGCAAGTGTCGGCACCGGGAGCGCATGGCCGGAGCGTAACGCACATAAATTTTCCCAGACGTTGAGATAGCTCGGTTCTCCTTGACATGGAATTCCCTTCTGGATGATACACATCTTGATAACTATTGCATATTGGTTCTCCCTTCAATGCCACGGGTGGCGAAACGGTGCACAATCCCAGGGACACTGAAATGCCTCGAGCGCGGAATGTACTGTGCACCTTCCTTTGTCGCTTTCCGGCACGGTTCGATCCGCGGACAATCACCAGAAATGGCCTTCTGTTGCTCCTCGCTTCCGTGCTGGCCTTGCTGTTCGCAACGGCTGCCCAGGCCCAGGAGATCACCGTTGTCTACAATGCCGGCGTGGCGCCGCTGAAGTTCGAGGACGACGCCGGCGAGCCTTCCGGGATTCTGCCCGACATCTGGCGGCTCTGGTCCCACAAGACCGGCCAAGCCATCCGTTTCATCCGCACCGAGACCTTCAACGAATCCCTGGACATGGTCAGGGAGGGACGGGCCGACCTCAACGCCGGCCTGTTCCTCACACCCGAGCGCGAGGAGTTCCTGGAGTTCTCCGAACCGGTCTTCACGCTGAACTACTTCATTTATACCCACCCCACGCTCAAGGCCACCGCCTCGCTGGAGGACCTGCGGGGATTGGTGGTGGGCGTTCCCCAGGGCGGCTTCACCCGCGACCTGGTGGGCAGCGCGGTGCCGCAGGATTTGATCCGGGAATACGGCAGCAACGAGGAACTGTTCAATGCCGCGCTGCACGGCGAGATCAAGGCCTTTGTCTCCACGGATGTGGCTCTGTGCTATTTTTTGGGCCAGAACCGGCTGGCCAACACCTTCGGCTACGTCGCGGACGCCCCCCTCTCCAGCCAGACGTACCGCGCCGCGGCCCGCAAAGGCCGCACCGATCTCATCGCCGCCGTGGACGCCGGCCTGACGGCTTTCAGCACGACCGAACGCGAGGGACTGCTCCAACGCTGGTTGGCCTCGGACGTGCGGACCATCCCCCCGGAGTTCGCCGTACTGCTTACCCCCGAAGAGCTTGCCTACCTGGCACGCAAGAGCACCATCACGGTGCACAACGAAAGCGACTGGGCGCCGTTCAACTTCAATGAAAACGGCGAGCCCAGGGGCTATTCCATGGACTACATCGGGCTGCTCGCCAAAAAGACCGGACTGGACGTGGAGTACATCACCGGTCCGTCGTGGGATCAGTTCCAGGAGATGCTAAAGGAAGGCACCCTGGACGTCATGATGAACATCGCCATCACCCCCGAGCGCAGCAAGTACATGTCTTTCACACCCTCGTACGTGGACATGGCGCAGATGCTTTACACGCGCAAGGGCGAACCCAAGGTCTCCTCGATCCATGACCTGTTCGGCAAGCGTTTTGCCGTGCCCAAGGGGTTCTACTTCCAGGAGATGCTTGCCCAGTATCCGCAAATCGAGATCGTCGAGGTCAGAGATACCTCCGCGGCCATCTTCGCCGTCTCGTCTGGCAAGGCCGACATGCTTCTCGACCTCATGCCCGTGGTCAACTACATCTGCGAGCAGCTGCAAATCACCAATCTGGAGGTGGGGGGGCTGGTGCCGGAGCTGATGGACGGCACGACAATCCCCTTGCACATGGCCGTGAGCACGGATAAAGCCAGGCTGGCCGAGGTGCTGATCAAGGGCATGGCCCTGATAGGCGAAGAAGAAGTGCGTGTGCTCAAGGCCAAGTGGCTGGGCAAGAAGGACGATGCCGCCGCCGCGCGCTTCCAGCTCACCGCCGAGGAACAGGCCTGGCTCGACGAGCACAAGGAATTGCGCCTTGGCTCCGACCCTACATGGCCTCCCTTTGAGCAATTGGACGCACTAGGCAACTATGCAGGCATCGCCGCGGAATACGTAAACGCCGTCGAGAAACAACTGGGCGTGACCATACAGCGCGCGCCAAACCTGACGTGGCTCGATGTGCGGGACAAGTTGCGCCGCAAGGAGTTGGACGTCGCCTCCTGTGTCGTGCATGGTCCTGAACCCGACCCCTCCATCCTGCTCACCAAACCCTACTTGGTGTTTCCCATCGTTGTCATCTCCCGCAACGACGCCGCCTACATCAACGACCTGGCGGAGATGGAAGGCAAAACGGTGGCCGTGCTCAAGGATGGCGTCATCGCCAGGCACATCGTCACGGACTTTCCCATGTTCTCGACCAGACCCTACGGCAGCGTTGAAGAGGGTTTGCTAGCCGTGCGCGACGGCCATGCGGACGTCTTTGTGGACAACCTGGCCTCCATCACCTACGCCACCAACAAGGAAGACATCCAAGGTCTGCGGGTTGCCGCGACCACGCAGTACAATTTCAGCGTCTCCTTCGGTGTGCGCAATGACTGGCCCGAGCTGGTGACCATCCTGGACAAGGCCATCGAGGCCATCCCCAAGGAGGAGCGCTCCCGCATCAACGACCGCTGGATCAACGTGCATGTGGAACGTGCCGTGGACTGGACCCTGGTCTGGGAAGTCGGCCTGATCATCGCTGTTTTCGTCGGCGGCATCCTGCTGGCCGTGTTCATCTGGAACCGCCGCCTGGCGCGGGAAATTGCAGAACGAAGGCGCACCGAACATAAGCTCCAGGAATCAGAAGAAAAAATCCGGGCCATGAGCGAGGCCATCCACGACGGGCTGATCATGATCGACAGCAAGGGCACGGTCATGTTCTGGAACACGGCGGCCGAACGCATGTTCGGCTTCACCGCTACGGAGGCAATGGGCAAGCCGATCCACGATCTGGTGGCCACGGAGAACGACCGCGGCGACGCAGCCTTGGGCCTGGAGCATTTTGCCCGCACAGGACAAGGGCCGGTCGTGGGCGTGCAGGGCGAATACACCGCACAGGGCCGGCAAGGCCGGCCGTTCCCGGTGGAGGTGGCCATTTCGTCCTTCAAGCTCGGGGATCAGTGGTACGCGGTCGGCTCGGTGCGCGACATCACGGAGCGCAAGCGGGCAGAGGACGCCCTGCGTGACGCCGAGGAACGCAGCCGTCTGGTCCTGGAATCAGCCGGCGAGGGCATCTTCGGCATCGACGCCGACTGCGGCCTGCTGTTCATCAACACCGCCGCCTGCGAGATGCTGGATATCTGCGATACCGCCACCATCGGCAAGCCCGTGCACGATCTCATCCAGCACAGCTATCCCGACGGCTCGCCCTATCCACTGGAGCGCTCCCCCATGTTCAAGTCCCTCACGGAGGGCAGCGTGCACCACGTCCAGGATGAGGTGCTCTGGCGCGCGGACGGCTCCAGCTTTCCGGTGGAGTACACCAGCTCGCCCATCTACAAGGACGAGGAACTCGTGGGTGCCGTGGTCACCTTCCGCGACATCACCGAGCGCCTGGAAGCCCGCAGGGCCCTGGCCGAAAACCAGCGCTTTCTCCAGTCGATCATCGACAACTCCTCGGCGCTGATCTACGTCAAGGACCTCGAGGGGCGCTACATCCTGGGCAACGCCGTCTGGCGGCGGACCAGCGCCTCGGGATTCGCCGAGCCCCTCGGCCTCACGGACTTCGACCTCTTTCCGGAGGAAATGGCGCGCGAACTGCAGGAGAACGACCGCAAGACCATCGAATCCCTCTCGTCCCTGAGTTGGGAGGAGATCGTCACCACGGACACCGGGGAGCGCATCGACTATTATTCCGTGAAATTTCCCCTGCTAGACGCCGACAACAAACCATACGCCGTATGCGGCATGTCCACGGACATCACGGAGCGCAAAAGGATCGAGGCGGCCATCCAGGAAAGCGAAAAACGCCACCGGGTCATCTTCGAGAAATCCCCCCTGGGCATGATCCTTTTCGACAACGACGGCACCATCCTGGATTGCAACGACAAGTTCGTGCAACTCATGGGCTCCACCCGTGAGAAGCTCATCGGCTTCAACACCGCACGCCAAAGCTCCCCGAAGATGCGCGAGGTCATCCGGGAGGCCCTGGCCGGCAAAGCCGCGGTTTACGAGGATGAATACACCTCGGTAACCGGCGGCAAGACCGCGTTCCTGCGCATCTCCTTCAACCCCATCGAACCAGGCACAAGCCCCACCGGCGTCATCGCCACCGTGGAAGACATCACCGAACGCCAACTCTTCGAGCAGAAACTGCGCAGCAACCTCGAACAACTGGAACGCTTCAGCCGCCTCGTGGTGGGACGCGAGGAGCGCATGATCCAGCTCAAGCAGGAGGTCAACGATCTCCTCGCCACGCAGGGTCTCGCCGCAAAATACAACATCGTGGAATGACAAACACTCGTCGAAAAGAGAGGGGAGGGACATGTTCAAGGAAGAGCGCAACGAGCAGATGTTCGATTGGAACATGATCGGCGACATCGGCGAGGGGCGACCCAATCTCGGCCCCTCCATGGACGTGGCAGTGTACCGGCTGATGCAGTTCACCCTGCGCGACGTGATGATCAAGGAATTCGGTCCCGCCGCGACCGACGATCTGTTCTTCAAAGCCGGCGAGGTGGCCGGACGGGAGTTCTGCAAGGCCTTCATCGACAAGACCCTTGACTTCAACACCTTCATCACCCAGACCAAGGACCTTCTGGAACAGCTCAAGATAGGCATGCTGCGTGTGGAACATGCGGATCTGGAAAAAATGCATTTCACCGTGACCGTGGCCGAGGACCTGGATTGCTCCGGACTGCCGGTCTGCAACGAAACCATCTGCGTCTACGACGAAGGATTTCTCAGCGGCTTGCTCGGCGAATACTCAGGGGACGTTTTCGAGGTCAAGGAAGTGGATTGCTGGTGCTCGGGCGACCGCGTCTGCCGCTTCAGCATCAAACAACTGCCCGGCGAATGAGCGATGTTACTTGTCGATCCCAACTATCTGGATAAGATAACCGAGGCGTTTTATCTTATCCTCAAGGGCCGCCCCGTCTCGCCCATCGTACTGCCCCCCGACCATCCAGAGGATGAACTCAGGCAGCTGGTGCAGTACGTCAACCGATTCATTGGGGAGTACAGCGCCGCCACCGAAACGGTCTTCGCCCTGTCCAAGGGGCGCCTGGATTTCGATATCCCGCCGGGGGCACTCTCCATCCTCTCGTCCGTCAAGAGCCTGCAAGCCAGCCTACGGCACCTGACCTGGACCACACAGCAGATCGCCAAGGGTGACTACAACCAACGCGTCAGCTTCATGGGCGACTTCGCAGAGGCTTTCAACTCCATGGCCAACCAGCTCAAGTCCTCCTTCGAGGAGCGCGCGAGCGCGACCAAGGCACTCCAGGAGCAGGTAGCCGAGCAGGGAAAGGTTCGCCTCGCCATGCTCAACATCATGGAAGACTTGGCCGCCGCCCGGGAGGAGGCGGACGAGGCCAACAAGGCCAAGAGCGACTTTCTTGCCAGGATGAGCCACGAGATCCGCACCCCCATGAACGCCATCATCGGCATGAGCCACCTGGCCCTGCAGACCGAGCTGACCTCCAAGCAGCATGACTACGTCTCCAAGATCCAGGCTGCCGCGCACAACCTCCTGGGCATCATCAACGACATCCTCGACTTCTCCAAGATCGAGGCCGGCAAGATGGAGTTGGAAACCATTCCCTTCCGACTCGACGAGGTGCTGGACAACCTGGCCAACATCGTCTCCATCAAGGCCGAGGAAAAAGGGTTGGAAGTACTCTTCAACCTCCAGCCCGACGTACCCAACGACCTCATGGGCGACCCCCTGCGCTTGGGGCAGGTGCTTATCAACCTCTGCAACAACGCCATCAAGTTCACGGAAAAGGGTGAGGTGGTCATCGGGGTGGAACTGGAACGCCAGGACGAAAAGACCGTCACCCTGCGCTGCGCGGTCAAGGACACCGGCATCGGCCTCACCCAGGAGCAGATGGGCCGGCTCTTCCAGTCCTTCAGCCAGGCCGACGGCTCCCACACCCGGAAATACGGCGGAACCGGCCTGGGCCTGACCATCTGCAAGCGGCTGGTGGAGATGATGGACGGCGAAATCTGGGTGGAGAGCGAGCCGGGTCAGGGCAGTACCTTCATCTTCACCGTCACCCTGGGGCGCGCCGAAATCACGGAACCGAAGCACTTCGTGCCCGCCGTGGACCTGCGCGGCATGCGCTCCCTGGTGGTGGACGACAACCCCACGGCTCGCGCCATCCTTGGCAACGCGCTGGAGACGTTCACCTTCAAGGTCACGGCCGTGGGTTCCGGCCAGGAGGCCCTGGAAGAACTGCGTGCTGCCTCGCAACGCGGGGAGCCCTACGAACTGGTGCTCATGGACTGGAAAATGCCGGGCATGGACGGCATCGAGGCCGCACGGCGCATCAAGTCCGCCCCGAATCTCTCCACCATTCCGCAGATTCTCATGGTCACTGCCTATGGCCGCGAGGAGATCATGCACCAGGCCGAGGAAGTGGGCCTGGCAGCCTTCCTGGTCAAGCCCGTGAACCAGTCCGTGCTCCTGGACACCATCATGGGCGTTTTCGGCCATGCATCCGAGCGTAAAACCCGCCGCACCACCAAAGCCGGGCAGGAGCCCGAGGGCATGGACGCCATCCGGGGCGCGCGCGTTCTGCTGGCGGAGGACAACGAGATCAACCAGCAGATCGCCATCGAGCTGCTGGAAAAGGCCGGCATGGTGGTGGACGTGGCCAACAACGGCGTTGAGGCCGTGGCAGCCGTGAACCGCAGAGAATACGACTTGGTGCTCATGGACATCCAGATGCCCGAGATGGACGGCCTCACCGCCACCAGGGAGATCCGCGGGCTCGACAATCCCTGGAGCGCGGAGCTGCCCATCGTGGCCATGACCGCCCATGCCATGTCCGGCGACCGGGAGAAGTCCATCGACGCGGGCATGAACGACCACATCACCAAGCCCATCGATCCGGACCAGCTCCTGCGCACCCTCGTTGCCTGGATCAAGCCCGGTGAACGACAGCTGCCCGAAGGATTCGTGCCCCGTTCGAAAAAGATGGAATCCACCCTGCAACAGGACGACCTGCCCCTGGCGGGAATGCCCGGCATCAAGGTGAAATCGGGCTTGGCCAAGGTCTCGGGCAACCGTGCCCTGTACCGCAAGCTCCTGGGGCAGTTCCGGGACAAGTACCTGGACTCCGCCCGTGAGATCCAGGCCATGCTGACCGCTGGACACGATGCCGACGCCACCCGCCTGGCCCACACCATCAAGGGAGTGGCCGCCAACCTCGGTGCCGACGACCTCTCCCACGCCGCCGGCGAGGTGGAGAAGGCGCTCAAGGCCGGCCTGACCGACGTGGCCGGACTCCTGACGGTCATGGAGGAGCGGCTGGCCGTGATGCGCGGCTCGCTTGCTCAAATGCTACCCTCCACGCAGACCGAGCAGGAAACCGCGTCCGCAAGGCAGTTGGACACCGGTGCGGCTGCTGCACTGGCACGGAAGATCGCCATCGCCATGGACGAGAACCTGAGCCAGGCCTCGGAGGGCATGGAAGAACTCCTGGCCCTGCCCCTGGCCGCCGAACAACTGGCTCTCGCCAGAAAAGCGGCCAAGTATCTCGACGAATTCGACACCGACGAGGCCAAGGCAGAGCTGGAGGCCCTGGCTGGGAATCTGGAAGCCCTTGACGTGCCCCAGCAGGCATTGGACACCATGGCCGCCGCCCTGGCCAGGGAGATCGCCACCGCCATGGACGAAAACCTGAGCCAGGCCTCGGAGGGCATGGAAAAACTCCTGGCCCTGCCCCTGGCCGCCGAACAACTGGCTCTCGCCAGAAAAGCGGCCAAGTATCTCGACGAATTCGACACCGACGAGGCCAAGGCAGAGCTGGAGGCCCTGGCGGACACGCTTGAACCGGAGGTGTAGACCCATGACGAACGAAAGCACATCCCGAGTCCTGATCGTGGACGACACGCCGGAAAACATCCAGGTGCTCATGGAAACCCTCAAGGCCGAGCATGCCCTCCTGGCGGCCAAGAACGGAGAAAAGGCCCTGCGTCTGGCCTTTGCCGAACCCCGCCCCGATGTCATCCTCCTGGACATCATGATGCCTGGAATGGACGGCTACGAGGTCTGCAAACAACTCAAGGCCGACGTGCGGACAAAGGACATCCCTGTCCTGTTCATCACGGCCCTCACCGAGGAGGAGGACGAGGCCCGCGGCTTGGCCTTGGGCGCCGTGGACTACATCACCAAGCCCTTCCGCCCCGGACTGGTGAAAATGCGGGTGCGCAACCAACTGGAGCTGAAGAGGCACCGCGACCACCTGGATCTTCTGGTCAAGGAACGCACACGGGAGCTGGCCTTGACCAAGGAGGTCACCATCGAGAGCCTGGCGACCCTGGCCGAATGCCGCGATCCCGAGACAGGGGGGCACATCAAGCGCACCCAGCACTATGTCAAGGCCCTGGCGCAACGAATACTTCCTCACTCCCGCTTCGCTCCCCTGCTCGATGACGAGGTCATCGAACTGCTCTATCTCTCGGCGCCGCTGCATGACGTGGGCAAGGTGGGCGTGCCCGACGCCATCCTGCTCAAGCCCGGCAAGCTCACGGACGAAGAATTCGTCGAGATGAAGAAGCACACCCTCTATGGCCGCGACAGCCTGGCCAAGGCCGAAGAAAAGCTCGGAGGCAACTCCTTCTTGCGCCAGGCCAAGGAGATAGCCTACAGCCACCACGAACGCTGGGACGGCAAGGGCTACCCCCAGGGGCTGGCGGGCGAGAACATCCCCGTGGCAGCGCGGATCATGGCCATTGCCGACGTCTACGACGCGCTCATCTCCAGGCGCGTCTACAAGCCCCCCTTTCCCGTGGCCAAAGCCGTGGCCATCATCGCCGAAGGCAGGGGCACCCAGTTCGATCCCGACCTCTGCGACGCCTTCCTGGAGATGCAGGACGAGTTCCGCATGATCGCCCTGGAGTTCGCGGATTTCGAGGAGGAACGGGCCAACCTGCAACAGCATGCCTAGCACCATGAAAAATATTCCCAAACATACCGTGCTCATCGTGGATGACACGCCAGAGAACATCCATGTGCTCATCAATGCGCTCAAGGACGATTATCTCATCCTGGTGGCCAAGGACGGAGAAAAGGCCCTGCGCATCGTTCAGGAAGAGACACTGCCCGACCTGATTCTGCTGGACATCCTGATGCCGGGAATGGACGGCTACGAAGTCTGCCGTCGCCTCAAGTCCGATGAATACACACGGGACATACCGGTGATCTTCATCACTGTCCTGAGCGAGGTCGAGGACGAAACCAGGGGATTGGAACTGGGCGCCATCGACTACATTACCAAGCCCTTCCACCCCGGCATCGTCCAGGCCCGCGTCCGCAACCACATCGCCTTGCGCGAGGCAGCCCGCCTCAGGGAAGACATAGATCGGATCCTGCGCCACGACCTGCGCGCACCCCTGAGCAACATCGTCAACCTGTTGCCACTGCTGCTGGAAAGCCCACTGACCTCGGAGCAAAGGGAATTGGTCACCTTGATCCACGACGCCGGACACCGTATGTTGCAGATGATCAACATGTCCCTGCGCCTGCACAAGATTGAAACCGGACAATATCGGCTCGATCCAAGCAAACTTGACCTGCCGATGCTTTTACAACTGATCGTGCACAGGATGGAGCACCTGCTTGCCCCAAAAAACTTGTCCATCGAGATTCAGCAGGAAGGCCTGCCGGTCGGAATAAAAGATCCTTTGTTCATATACGGTGAGGAGGTGCTGTGCATATGCATGTTCGAAAACCTGTTGAAAAACGCCTGTGAGGCCTCTCCCGCTGGTGCGGGCATCGTGGTTTCCCTCTCCACGCTGGCGCCGTTCCACGTTGTCTCCATAACGAACCAGGGAGAGGTGCCCGCAACGATTCGCGGTAGATTTTTCGAAAAGTATGTCACGGAAGGCAAGAAGCACGGAACCGGACTCGGCACCTATTCGGCCAAACTGGCGGCCCAGGCCCACGGAGGGAGCATCGAACTGGACACCTCCAGGGAGGGTTGGACAACCGTGACCGTCCGGTTGCCCATCCGCCTCGAACAAGCGCTCCCCGCGGGCCAGCAGGTGGTGGGCCCTGACGCCCGGGCCACTCCCTGACCTCTCACTCAACCCGCGGGCATGGAGCTGAAAAAGGCCGTCATTTCCTCCAGGTCCCTCTCCAGTCGCACCAACTCCAGCTTGCCCAGGCCCGAGTCCTCCCGGTTGTCCAGCACGTGCTGGATGGGCAGTATGCCATAGCCGCGCCTGTTGCCCCGCACCTGGCGCACGATCTTGGTGGGTAGGGCAGCAACATTGCGCAGCCGTCTGTTGCCCTTGTCGTCCAGTGACAATTCCACGCTGAAGATCGCCCCCAGATAGGTATGGCGCTTGAGCTGGTTGGCCAGGAAGTTGCCCATGGAGTAGAACACGGCCCTGTCCGCGCCGTGCAGGTGCATGGTCTGCAGGGGCTGGGCCACGTGGGGGTGGCTGCCCAGCACCAGATCCGCCCCCTGTTCGAGGAGCGCGGCCACCAGCCGCTGCTGCGCAAGGCTGGGCCTCCGGGAGTACTCCACGCCGAAGTGCAGGAACATGGCCACGAAATCCGCGCCTTGCTCCCTGGCTTGGCGGATGTCCGCGGCCATGGCCTGGATGTCGATCAATTTGACCATCCAGGGCTTGTCCCTGGGGATGGGCAGGCCGTTGGTGTCGTTGGTGTAGGCCAGCACCGCCAGGCGCACGCCGTTCTTCTCCAGCATGGCTATCTCGCCGGCTTCCCGCTCCGTGGCATAGGTTCCGGCCTGGAGCAGGCCGTGCTTCTCCAGCACGGCGTTGGTGCGCTCCACGCCTGGGGCGCCCATGTCCAGGCAATGGTTGTTGGCCGTGGAGAGCAGCGTGAATCCGACGCCGGCCAGGGCCGGCGCCAGGGCGTCGGGCGCGTTGAACCGGGGGAAGCCGCGATAGCCCCTTTCCTCGCCGGCCAGCCTGGTCTCCAGGTTGCCCAGCACCCAGTCGGCCTGGGCGAACACCGGAGCGACATCCTGGAAAATGGGCGAGAAATCGTGGCCGCCGTCCTGTTGTTGGGCGCCGCGCACGATGCTCATGTGGGTCATGATGTCGCCCACGGCCATCAGCCGGACCGTGCGCTGTCCAGGCACGGGAGGAGGCGAGGATTCCGCCCCTTGAAGGAGGGCGGGCAGCAATGCCGGGGCCACGGCCGCCAAAGCCATGCTTCCACCGACCACCTGCAGGAAGTCCCTGCGCCGCATGGTCTCCTCCTTCAACAAAGCCTCTTCACCTGATTTCCCGGCCCGCACCGGGCAGAAGTATCAAGGAAGACGTCACATACACCGTCGGGGAGTCCGCCACAATGGGCTGGTGTGCAGGCCGCGCCACCCACCTTTCGCGCTGTTCCTTTGCGCGCCACTCTGGTGTAGGGTATCCTGGATGCTGCCACATACCACAACACACAGTCGTACGAGGCGACTTCGGATGACGCTGCGAGCCAAGCTGTTCAATCTTTTATTGACCATGGTCCTGGTGAACCTGGCCGGTGCTCTGGCAACCCTGTGGTACGCCAACAGGACCCAGGAGATGTATTCCTCGCGCATCAACGTCAACCTCTCGGCCCTGGCCGCGGCCCAGGGATTGCAAAGCGAACTCACCGCCCAGAAGGGCTTCGTCACCTACTTTTACCTCGACGGCGACGAGCAATGGCTCGCGGCCTTGAAAGGGCATCAACAGGGGTTCGAGAAATGGCTCGACCAAGCCTTTGAACTGACCAAGGACCGGTACGAGCGCGAAATCCTGGCGAGCATCCATTCGGAATACCTCCGCTACAACTTCTCCAGGGAGCAGGTCATCGAGCTTTACCGTCAGGGGCGCCGCGAGGAAGGCGCAAGCCTGCACTGGGACGTGCGCCACATGTTCCAGCTCATTCTTGAGAAATGCGAAAAATTCAAGGCCATGCAAGAGGCGGACATGGAGGAGGCGGGCAACGTGTACCGCAGCCAGGCCCGCTGGCTCATGATCCTGGCCCTGGCCGCCGTGCCTCTGGCCATCGCCCTGGCCTTTGTCCTGGCCTGGATGCTCTTCGGGCACATCCTCAATCCCATCCGCATGCTGGCCCATGAAATGAACGGCAGCGAGCCCATGCAGCCTTCCAACGACGAGGTGGAGGACCTCAGGGGCAAGGTACGCGCCCTGATCCACGACGTGGACTCTGTCCGCAACAAGCTGGACCAAAGCCGGGAACAGGTACTGATGTCGGAAAAGCTCGCACTGGTGGGTAAACTGGCCGCCGGCGTGGCCCACAGCATCCGCAACCCCCTCACCTCGGTGAAGATGCGGTTGTTTTCCCTGGAACGCACCCTGCACCTTGACCCGGTGCAGAAGGAAGACTTCGAGGTGGTTTCCGAGGAAATCACCCACATCGACACCATCGTGCGCAACTTCCTGGAGTTCTCCAGGCGGCCCAAGCTGAAGACCACCCTGCGCTCACCTTCCGATGCCGTGGACCTGAGCCTGCAATTACTCAGACACCGCTTCGAGTCCCACGGCATCAAGGTCAAGCTCGTCAGGGACGAGCCGCTCCCTCCCGTGCGGCTCGATGTGGAGCAGTTCAAGGAGGCCCTGGTGAACATCCTGATGAACGCCTGCGATGCCATGCGCAACGGCGGCCTTATCACCATACGGGAAGAGCACGGCGTCATGGAGCCCCTGGGCAAGGTGGTCATCATCCGTATCAGCGACACCGGGCCGGGTATCCCCAAGGCCATCATCGACAACATCTTCGAACCGTTCTACAGCACCAAGGAAGAGGGCTCGGGTCTCGGATTGGCCATTTCCCGGAGCATCGCCGAGGAACACGGTGGGTGGTTGCACGCCAATTCCGAGGAAGGCGTCGGCGCCACCTTTGTCATCGCCCTGCCCAGCGAGGAGAAGGAAAAGTGGCTGAGATCCTGATCGTGGACGACGACGCCCAGCTGCGCCAGAGCTTCGAACGCCTGCTCACGGCCGAAGGACATGTCGTGCATACAGCCTCCTGCGGCGAAGAAGGGCTGGAGTTTGTTCGCCGCGGCGCCCCGGACTTGGTGATCATGGACGTGCGCATGCCCGGCATGGACGGCCTGGAGACCTTCCGGCAGATGCACGCCCTGCTGCCCCACATGCCCGTCATCGTGATGACCGCCTTCGGCACCACGGACACGGCCATCGAAGCCACCAAAAGGGGGGCCTTCGACTTCGTGCTCAAGCCCTTCGACATCCCCGAGATACTCGCCCAGATCAAAAAGGCCCTGCTCAGCGGCCAGCGCACCCCTGTCGAGAGTCAGGAAAAGGCGCGGGTCGGGGATGAAACGCAGGACACCCTGCTCGGCCGCAGCCCAGGCATCCAGGATGTCTTCAAGTCCATTGGCCGGGTCGCCCCCACCGACGCCACGGTACTCATCCGCGGCGACAGCGGCACGGGCAAGGAGCTGGTGGCCCGCGCCCTGCATCGCCATTCCAACCGCTCCAAGCTACCGTTCCTGGTCATCAACTGCGTGGCCATCCCTGAGACCCTGCTGGAAAGCGAGCTTTTCGGCTATGAAAAGGGTGCCTTCACAGGCGCCTCCAGCCGTCGCGTGGGCAGGATCGAACTGGCCAACCACGGCACCGTGTTCCTGGACGAGATCGGCGACATGCCCGCCAATATCCAGGCCAAGATCCTGCGCCTGTTGCAGGAGCGGCAGATCGAGCGCCTCGGCGGCAGCAAGCCCATACCCGTGGACGTGCGCATCCTGGCCGCCACCAACCGCGACCTCGAAGCCGCTGTCGCCCAAGGCGCCTTCCGCGAAGACCTCTACTACCGCCTCTCCGTGGTCACCCTGACCCTCCCCCCCCTCAAGGACAGGCGCGAGGACATCCCCATCCTGGCCAAACACTTCTGCAAGCGTCACGCCGCGGACCTGCGCATGGACCCGCCGGAGATCACCCCCGAAGGCATGGCCCTCCTGGAAGAATACGATTGGCCGGGTAATGTCCGCGAACTGGCCAATACGCTGATGCGCGCCGTGATCTTCAGCCGAGGGCTGTCCCTGGGGCCCGAAGAACTCACCAAGGTCATGGCTACCGGCAGCCCCTCTCCACACCACGATCCGACACAGATCGAAGAGACCCTGCGCAGCTGGATCCAGTCCGAACTGGCCACCAACGCCTCCGGCGACCTCTTCGAGAATATGGTCAGCCAGTTCGGGGCCATGCTGCTCAAGGAGGCCCTGCAACTCACCCACGGCAACCGCTCCCAGGCCGCCAAACTGCTGGGGCTTTCCAGACCCACCCTGCTGGCCAGGATCGAGAAGTACGGCCTGAAGATCAGCGCTTCCATCAGCTGAAGCACGGCGCCCAAAACGGTGTGAAATGTCCATGATTTCATACTGATCCACTCAGTATCCCACCCTCTTCTTCTCATTTTTTTACACCTTGTAAAAGAGCCTGACGCCCACCAGGTACCCTGCCCTGTCTTTCTGCCACTCCGTGTGAAAAAATGCACGTTCCCTCGGCCGGTTGCGGGTTTGTCCAAACAGTGCGGTTCTGGCACGAACCTTGCCTTTCTCTGCCCGGAAAAGAACGGAGCCAGGTAGCGTCAGGTATGGGACAAGTGCATGTATTGATAACGGATCGCAACCCCAACGTGCGGGAATTGCTGCACCGGGAGTTGCTCATGCGGGGATTCACTCCGGTGCAGGCGCGTGACGGCCAGGAACTCTGCGCCCGCTTGGCCTCTTCGGACCTTCTGGACGTGGTCGTCCTGGACCCGGAGATCGAACCCGCCCCCTGCCTGTCATCCCGCGAGGGAGTGGCCACCTGGACCGCCCGTGTTCCCTTTGTGTTGCATGTCTTCCCCTCCTGGGAGTTGAACGAGACCTTGGCCAGTTATGCAGCGGCCATTGTGGAAAAGGGGGGGGACACCAGCAGGTTGCTCTCCGTCATCGGCATGCTCGCCAAGGGCCTGGCCATCCCCAAGGGATTGAAGGACACACCATGACCGACCGGCCGATGCATGTCTGCTCCCCATGGAGTGCCGGAAAGCTCTGGCACCCGCATGCCGCCTTTGGGCGTGCGGGAATGGATATGAGCCCGCGAAGAACACCCGGAAACAACATCTTCTCAACCCCGTTTTCCGCTTCCTCCATGGCATCCGTGACTGAAAAGCCCGGGAACACGCACCTCTCGGGGTGAAAGACAGCAAACACGAGCCGGAGCGGACACGAAAGGAGGCATTGTGGAGATAAAAAGATCAGATATCAACATCCTGCTCGTGGATGACGAATTGAGCTTCCTCGACGTGGTGAGCAAACGCCTGCGCAAACGCGGTTTCAAGGTGAGTACCTGCTCCAGTGGTCTGGACGCCCTGGAATTCCTGGACTCCACACCGACCCCTTCCGTGGATGTGGTGGTTCTGGACCTGAAAATGCCCGGCATAGACGGCCTGATGACCTTGCGGGAGATCAAGGAGCGTCGCCCCGAGGTGGAGGTGATCGTCCTCTCGGGCCACGCCGACGTGGACATGGCCACCAGAAGCCTGGAGCTGAGCGCCTTCGACTTCCTGCTCAAACCCATGGACTTCGACGAGCTGCTATTCAAGATCGAGGACGCTTTTCGCAAACGCATGCTGAACGTGACCAAACCGGACTGATCGATGGCGATCCCGGTTTACCATAGCAACTGAATCTGTCCAGAACCTAGTAAACCTCAACATGGAGATGCCAATGAAGTCACTCGGAACACTCTATTCGATGCTCATGGCTGGAGCCAGGGCGCACGCGCGCTGGGACTACGAGACGTCCATGACCATCCTGCGGAGCCGCAAACGGTTGTTGTTGCTGGGGCTGCTGGCCATGCCAGCCCTGCTGTTTTCCATCGCCTATGCAGCGGATGCACTGCCTTCCATGCTCGGTGGAAAGACGGCTTACAGCCCTGCCTTTTATAACCCGAATATTTTTCTGGTATCGATCGCCATCGGTGTCTGCGCCGGTCTGATCACGGGCTGCATCGGCGCGGGCGGCGGCTTCATCATCACCCCTGCCCTGATGAGCGCCGGCATCAAGGGCATCCTGGCCGTCGGCACGGACCTGTTCCACATCTTCGCCAAGGCCATCATGGGCACCGCGGTGCACAAGAAGCTGGGCAACGTCTCCGTGCCCCTGGCCATCGCTTTCCTGGTCGGCTCGGGTATCGGCGTCACCGGGGGCGGTGTCATCAACCGCACCCTCTACGAGATCAACCCGGTGCTCAGCGACACCTTCATCAGCTTCATCTACGTCGTGCTCCTCGGCTTCCTCGGCTTTTATTCGCTCATCGACTTCCTGCGCCTCTCCAGGCGAACCGACGTTGACGCTCACGGCGGCGCCCATGGTTCGGAGCCCTCGGGCGGCTCAAAAAGCCTGCCCGCCCGCCTGCAGGGCGTGAACATCCCCCCCATGATCACCTTTGACCAGGACCTGGTACCCGGCGGCAAGAAGATCTCCGGCGTGATGGTGGCCGCCTGCGGCGCCATCGTCGGCTTCCTGGCCGCCATCATGGGCGTGGGCGGCGGCTTCGTGACCTTCCCCATCTTCGTGTACGTCCTGGGCGTGTCCTCCTTCACCACCGTTGGCACGGACATCCTGCAGATCATCTTCACCGCCGGCTATGCGGCCATCACCCAGTACGCCATCTACGGATTCATCTTCTACACCCTGGCCATGGGCATGCTGCTGGGTTCCCTGCTGGGTATCCAGGTGGGCGCGCTGACCACCCGCGTGGTGCGCGGTATCTACATCCGCGGTTTTTACGCCATCGCCATCCTGGCCGGCTTCATCAACCGCCTCTTCGCCCTGCCCGCCAAGTTGGCCGAGATGAAGTACATCGAACTGGATCCGGCCACCGGCAGCCTGCTCGCCACCATCGGCAGCTGGGCCTTCTTCGTCGTCGTGGGCATTTTCGGAATTTGGGTTATCGGCACGTTCTTTGTCAGCATCAAGAAGCTCAGGGAGGCCTAAGCCATGCTCGTTGAATGCAAGAAAAGTTTCATACTCGGCATCGTACTCCTGGTGTCGTTCTTCGTGGTGCTGGCCATCATGTTCTCGCCCATCTTCGAGGGACCCAACGCCGATAAAATCAACGCCTTCCAAGCCTCGGACAATCTCTTCAACTCCATCTCCAAGGGCTCGACCTATTACATCGGGGACATGCGGGCCAAAGTCGCCGCCTTCCCGGACGAGAACGCGGACTGGACCTTTGAGATGGCCAACGAGAAAATGCGCGAACAGGCCGTGGTGGTGCTCACCGCCGCTGGAGCCGCCGTTGAGCCCCAAGGTGACTCCGTCAAGATCGACTTGCCCCTGAAGACCCTGCTCGACAAGGTCATCACCGACGCCGACGACATGTTCCACAACCGCGGCGACGCTGTCTCCGGCCGGTACGACGGCATGGAGCCCAAGACCGTCATGTACACCTGGTGGAAGATCTTCGGCGCTTCCGACACCGCGCTCAAGGAAATCAAGCGCTTCAGCACCGCCGCCCTGATGACCGAGATCAAGAACAGGGCCATCGAGGTGGGATACAACTACTTCGGCATCGAACCCCAGAGCGCCAAGGAGCGCATGGGAACCCTGGTCTTTGACTTGGTTTTTTACGTTATCTATACTATGTGGTTTGGATACGGCATCTTCTTCCTCTTCGAGGGCGTGGGCCTGAAGATGAAGGGTGGGAAGAAGAAAGAAGTTTAAACCACTGGAGTCGCTATCGTGAAACTGTTCGCATCGCTGCGACGGTTTCTTTCAAGGGGCGAGGTCGCGAACCAGACGCCGGAATCGGCGGACGCGGCCTCGCTCCGTTTGCATTTCGCAGCTCGCTACGGAGCCTTCAAGCAGCTCATCAATGCCAACAAAAAGGCCCTTGAGATCATGAGCGAGGTGGAGGAAGCCCTGGCAGTGGCCGAACCTTTTGGCATGGGCTATGTCCGCTCCCAGTGCTCCCGCCTCACCGCCAGCGTATTCCAGAGCATCCGGCAGCTCCACATTCTCGCACCGGAGCGTTACGCCGATCTGACGCCAGCCTTTGAAAAGATCAAGGCGCAGCTCAACAGGCTGCTCGCGCCCCGCCGCGATGTCCAGGGCCTGCCGCTGTTCGTGCCCATGGACGCCTTGCGCCTGGAGCATGCCTCGGCCGTGGGGGGAAAGATGGCCTGCCTGGGGGAGTTGCGCAACACCCTGGGGCTGCCCACTCCGGACGGTTTTACCGCCACCCTCGCCGCCTACTGGCATACCCTCGACACCTCGGACCTGCGCGAGGAGATCAACCGGCGCATCCAGGTGGCGCAGACCCGACGCACGGACCAATTGTACGCCCTGAGCAGTTCCCTGCGGCAGCTTGTGGTCAACGCTCCCCTGCCGGATGATCTCGAGCGCGCACTCGCGGAGCAGGCCCGGTTCGTGGAACAAAGGGCCGGCGGACCGGTGCGCTGGGCCGTACGCAGCAGTTCGCTCATGGAAGATGCCCCGGGCGTGTCCTTTGCCGGGCAATACCTCTCTCTACTGGGTGTCTGCACCGAAAACCTGGCCGATGCCTACAAGGAAGTCCTGGCCTCGCAGTACTCCCTGGAGGCCATGGCCTACCGTCTGCGCCACGGCCTGCGCGACCAGGACACGGCCATTTGCGTGGGGTTTCTGGTCCTGGCGCCCGCCCTTGCCAGTGGGGTGGCCTGCTCCAGGGATCCAGCAGGGAAAGAACCAGGCGTTCACATTTACGCCGCCTGGGGTCTGCCCAAGGGTATCGTGGACGGTGAAGCCGCCGCCGATCGCTACGTGGCGGAGCCCGACGCCCTGTTGCGCATGGACGTGGCGCACAAGGACGTCCAATATCTCAAGGCCCCTGGCGAAGGCGTGGACCGCGCTCCCGTACCCGATGCCAAACGCGACCGCCCCTGCCTCGCGGACAATCAGATCCTCGAACTGGCCGGCATCGTCAGGCGCATCGAAGAGCACTTCGGCGCTCCCCAAGATGTGGAGTGGGCGTTGCAGCACACTCCCGACGACGCGCCCCGTTTCATGCTGCTCAACAACAGACCACTGCTGGTGGCCCCGGCCGTGGAGCATGTCGCTCCCGTGCAGACAGAGGAGCCCCCGTTGATCCAGGGGGGCATCACCATCTCTCCGGGCAGTGCCTTCGGCCCCTTGTTCAAGGCCATGAAACAGGCCGACAGCCTGCGCTTTCCCCAAGGTGCCGTGCTCCTGGTGGAAAAGGCCGCACCGCATTGGGCCCCCCTGCTTGGCCGGGCCACGGCATTGGTGGCCGTCTCGGGCAACCAGGTCGGGCGTCTGGCCAACGCCGCACGGGAGTTCGGCGTACCCACGCTGTTCGGCGTGCCCGCATCATGCCTGCATCTCCCCGAAGGGGCGCGAATCACGGTGGATGCCAGCGGCCGCAACATCTACCAAGGCTGCGTGGAACCCCTGTGCGACCCACGGAAAACCATGCCCAACCCCATGCTCGGCAGCCCGGTGTACCTGGTCATGGAGCAGGCGGCCCGACACATCCTCCCGTTGCACCTCATCGACCCGGATGCCGTGTCCTTCCGGGCGGAAAGCTGCACCACGCTCCACGACATCACCCGCTTCTGCCACGAAAAGGCCCTGCAGGAGATGTTCGATTCCAGTCTGGAGCGCAGACAAGGCGCGGCGTTCTGCACCTCCAAGCGTCTGGTCTGCGAGAACACCCCCATGCAATTCTGGGTGCTCGACCTGTCCGACGGCTTCATCGAGGAACCCCCCGGCAAGACCGTGGACCTGGAGAACATCCGCTCCGCTCCCATGCTGGCAATCTGGCGCGGCATGACCGCCAAGCCCTGGGAAGGACCGCCGGCCCTGGACACCAGGGGCTTTCTCTCGGTGATGGTGGAGGCCACGACAAACCCGGCACTGGTCACCGGCACGAACTCCGCCTACGCCGCGCGCAACTATTTCATGATTTCCAGCGCCTTCTGCAATCTGCAGTCCCGCTTCGGCTTCCACTTCTGCTCCGTGGAGGCCCTGGTGGGGGAGCACCCGGCCGAAAACTACGCCGGGTTCACGTTCAAGGGCGGGGCCGCGGACCTGGACCGCCGGCGCCGCCGCACCCGCTTCGTGGCCGACCTGCTCGAGAAGCGCGACTTCCGCGTCAACCTGCGCCAGGACGCCCTGAGCGCCCGCATCGAGGGCGGAACCCGCGAGGTCATGCTCCGACGGCTGGAGATCCTGGGCTACCTCATCGTGCATACCCGGCAGTTGGACATGGTCATGGCCGACGCCACCAGCGTGGGGCGGTTCAAGGCCCAACTCGACAGAGAAATCAACGAACTTCACGCCCCAACGCCCCGAGGATAGGGACGAAGCGATTTACATCCCGCTGCCTCTCCAACCTTCAGGCGTGCTTCCTGGTCAGCAGATAGCAGCTGACCCGCCCCTGCTGGGTCTGCTCGGAGATGAAGCCCGTTCCCTGATAGCCGCGCCGGTTCAGGTACTCGTTGAACACAATCCGCGTCTCGAGACGATAGCGCCGAGCCTCGTCCATATCCCTGGCCTTCAACCCGGCCAGATCGCCGGGAATGTGCACGAGCACACCGTCGGCATCAGGCATCCGCCTTGTCGTGACCACCGGATAGCGGCGACAGGCCTCCACATACGAAAGAAGTGGCGTCGCGGCACCGTGCCACTCCAAAGGCGCTCGTGCAAGGAGACGATCCAAGGGCAAACCGGCGTGCATGTCGCACTGGACGTGGAAGCACGCCTCCTGATAGGCCACCATGCGTGCGCCGGCGCGGTTGATGTATACGTGGGCGTTGCGGCTCTCCAGCGGTTCAAAGGTCCAGACCAATTCCCGTACCCCTTGGGCCACCAGCCGCCGCGCCACGCACTGGTGCAACGACCTTCCAATCCCGGCGTCGCGGTACTCCTCCAGCACGCCGAGCATGTGCCCATACGCCACTCCCTGCTCCATGCAGCCCAGGACGATGGCCATCCCCACCAAGTGCTCCCGCACATACGCCCCCAACACGAGTCCCACGTGGACGGCCTCCAGGGTCAGTGCCTTGAGGGTGATGGGCGACATCAGACCGAGTTCGTTCAACCCCCAGACCGCCCGCTGCAGGGCGATGCACTGCTCGAGTTCTTCCGTACTCTTCAATTCGCGAATGTCCGGCTCCACGATAGGTCCCTCTCGGCTTGTGGTTTTTCATCGAATCGCCTGCCTTGCGGAAGATTCTTGCCCACTGGGCATGCTCCGTGATGCTCCCCTTGGCTTCAAGCCTGTTGGGACGCGGATACTGTCCCACGGGCAGCCTTCTTCCTGTCCGCCGGACCGCCAGTTCCACCCCCTCATCTCACAGTTCCACACTTACTGCGTTGATGAGTGAAAGTATACTTGCACTCATCGAGGCGATTAGGTAATTCTTCGCCATGTTTTTTCGCATTTAGTGTAAAATTAAACAATTACCACCAACCACCCAGGAAGACGGGCCTTTCCCGCGGCCACACCTGCTTCGGACTCACCTAGCCAACCCCATTATCCAAGGTCTTCCCATGCTCCCAGTAGGTACCCTGGCCAACGTGGCCGCAGTGATCGTCGGCGGCACCATCGGCGTGCTGCTCAGCGGCAAGATGCCGGAGAAATGCCGAAGCATCGTGTTCCAGGGCCTGGGGCTCTGCACCCTGGTCATCGGCGTGTCCATGGCCCTACGGATGCAGAAACCCCTGCCCCTGATCTTCAGCGTGGTGCTCGGCGGCGTGATCGGCGAGTTGGCGCGCGTCGAGGACGGTTTCCAGAAGGGGGCCCTGTGGCTGAAGAAGCGGCTCAAGTCGGACAACGCCTTGTTCACCGACGGCATGATCACGGCCTTCCTGATCTTCTGCGTCGGCCCCATGACCATCCTCGGCAGCTTCGACGAAGGCCTGCGTCAGGACCCCACGCTGCTCTACACCAAGTCCATGCTCGACGGCTTCGCATCCATCGCCCTGGCTGCCACCTATGGCCTGGGTGTGATCTTCTCGGTGCTGCCCTTGCTGCTGTACCAACTCGGACTGACGTATTTCGCGGCCTCGCTGCAGGGGCTGTTCACCGAGCCCCTCATCGCCCAGCTCACGGCCACAGGGGGCGTGCTCATCCTGGGCATCGGCTTCAACCTCCTGGAGATCAAGGCCATCCGCATCGCCAATCTTTTGCCGGCCCTGCTACTTGTCGTTCTGCTCTCCGTGATTATCTGATGTGCCTTACACCCCTCTACCGGAGAGACCATGAGCAGCATCCATATAGAAGGCGCGCGGCAGCACAACCTCAAGAACCTGACCCTGGACATCCCCAGGGAGCGGCTGGTGGTCATCTGCGGCCCCTCGGGCTCGGGCAAGTCCACCCTGGCCTTTGACCTGATCTACGCCGAGGGGCAGCGGCGCTACGTCGAATCCCTCTCGGCCTACGCCAGGCAGTTCCTGCCCCAGATGGACAAGCCCCTGGTGGAGAAGATCGAGGGACTGTCCCCGGCCATCTCCCTGGAGCAGCAGTCCGGCTCCCGCAACCCGCGCTCCACCGTGGGCACTGTCACCGAAATCTACGACTTCCTGCGCGTGTTCTACGCCCGTTTGGGGCAGGTCTACTGCCCCCAGTGCGACAGACCCATCCAGGCCCAGACCTCCGACGAGATCATCGACGAGGTTTTGGCCCTGCCACAGGGCACGCGTTTCATGCTCATGGCACCCCTGGTGGAGCACCAGAAGGGTACGCAGCAGGAGCGGCTGAAGAAGCTCAAGGCCCAGGGCTTTGCCCGTGTCCGCGTGGACGGCGAGATCATGCCCCTGGAACCGCTGCCCGACCTGGAGAAGAACAAGAAGCACAGCCTGGACCTGGTGGTGGACCGGCTGGTGATGCAACCCGACATCCGCAAACGCCTCGCCGACTCGGTGGAGCTGACCCTGCAATACGGGCAGGGTCGTCTGACCCTGGTGATCCTGGGCCAGGGGTCCAGCGTCGCTTCCGAGCGCGGCCTGAGCACGGAGTCGGTCTGCCCCTCCTGCCGGATCAGCCTGCCCTCGCCCAGTCCGCAGTTGTTCTCCTTCAACAGCCCGCAGGGCGCCTGCCCGCGCTGCTCGGGCATCGGCAGCGTGGAGTACTTCGAGCCCAATCTGCTGGCGCCCAACAAGGGGCTCTCCCTGAATCAGGGCGGGATCATACCCTGGAAACGCCCCCGCGTGCTGACCAGGCATATCCCCGGCGTGGAGGCCCTGGGACGGCGCTTCGGCTTCGGCCTGGGCACCCCACTCAAGGACTTTTCGCCAGAGGCCTGGCAGGCGCTGTTCTTTGGCTGGGAGGCGGACGGTTGGCCCGGCGTGGTCAACCTGCTGGAATCCGGCATGGAGTACGGCCCCATCTGGCGCGACGAGCTGTCTCGTTTCCGCCAGAGCCGCCCCTGTCCGGTCTGCAACGGCACCAGGCTGCGGCCCGAGTCCTTGGCCGTGCGGGTGGACGGCCTGAACATCCACGAATTCTGCTCCCTGTCCATCGGCCAGGCACTGGAATGGCTGGGGCGGTTGGCTTTCAACGGCCACAAGAACAAGATCGCCGAGCCCCTGCTCAAGGAACTGAACCACCGCCTGGGCTTCCTGGCCAACGTGGGCCTGGACTACATCAACCTGGCGCGCACCATGGGCACCCTGTCCGGGGGCGAGGCCCAGCGCATCCGCCTGGCCGGACAGCTTGGCTCGGGCCTGGTGGGCGTGACCTATGTGCTCGACGAGCCCAGCATCGGCCTGCATCCCAAGGACAACCAGCGGCTGCTGGACACCCTGCGCAACCTGCAGAGCCGGGGCAACACTGTCCTGGTGGTGGAGCACGACGAGGCCACCATCCGCGCCGCGGACCACCTTCTGGAGCTCGGGCCGGGCTCCGGCGCACTGGGGGGCGAGGTGGTGCACAACGGCACCCTCCAGGAGTTGCTGGAAAACGAGCGTTCCCTGACCTCCAAGTACCTGCGCAGGGAGCTGCGCATCACCCGCCCCACACAACGTAGGCCGCCAGCCGGACACCTTGAACTCCAGGGCGTGCGCACCAACAACCTGCGCAACCTGCATTGCCGCGTGCCCCTGGGCTGCCTAGCCTGCGTCACCGGCCCCTCGGGCTCGGGCAAAAGCTCCCTGGTGGTGGACACCCTCTATAAGCACCTGGCCCTGGAGCGCGGCATCAAGGTGGACACGCCCGGCCTCATCGACGGCATCGCCGGCCAGGAGCAGATCGAACGGATCATCTCCATCGACCAAACCCCCATCGGCCGCACTCCCAGGTCCAACCCCGCCACCTACACCAAGGTCTTCGACGAGATTCGCAAGATCTTCTCCATGACCCCCGAGGCCAGACAACGCGGTTACACACCGGGGCGTTTCAGCTTCAACGTCCGTGGGGGGCGCTGCGAGGCCTGCCAAGGCGACGGCCAACTGCGCGTGGAAATGCACTTCCTGCCCGACGTCTACGTCACCTGCGACGTCTGCAAGGGGCAGCGCTACAACCGCGAGACCCTGGACGTACGCTACAAGGGGTTGAACATCTCCGAAGTCCTGGGACTGACCGTGCGCCAGGCCAGAGCCTTCTTCACCAACTACCCCGTGCTGGAGCGCCGCCTGGCCGTGCTCGAGGAGGTGGGGCTGGAGTACCTGACCCTGGGGCAGCCGGCCACGACACTTTCCGGGGGCGAGGCCCAGCGGATCAAGATTTCCCGCGAACTGGGCAAGCGCAGCCTGCCCCGCACCCTGTACGTGCTGGACGAACCTACCACGGGGCTGCACATGCACGAGGTCGGGAAGCTGATCCAGGTGCTGCACGGCTTGGTGGACAAGGGAGCCAGCGTGCTGGTCATCGAGCACAACGTGGACGTGATCATGGCCGCGGACCACGTCATCGACCTGGGACCCGGGGGGGGCGAGAACGGGGGGCGCATCGTGGCCCAGGGCACGCCAGAGGACCTCATGACCGACCCGAATTCCGTGACCGGCAGCTTCCTGGGGGGGTGATGATCTTCAGCGCGCCTCGCCTTGCCAGACCCTACCGCATGCGGTATAGAGGAAGTGTGGAGGCCAGCCCATGCAGACCACCTTCGATACCCTTTCCTATGCCGAAGCCCTGAAGGACGCCGGCGTGCCCGACGCCCAGGCCCGTATCCACGCCCAAACCCTCAGGAGCCTCATCGGTTCGGAACTCGCCACCAAGCAGGACATCGAAATCGCCACGCAGCGCATCAAGGCCGATCTGGAGCGCACGGTCAAGGACCTGGAGATCAAGCTGACCATCCGCATGGGTGCCATGCTCAGTGTGCTGCTCGTGGTGGTGGCTGCCCTGAAGCTGCTCTGACGCACCGTCTCCTGCTTCCACCCCACCAGATTCCCCTCTTTTCTTGTGCACAATCACACAGTTGCCTTTTTATCGGGATCGTGACAAACTTTTGTATTTATGGGGGGAAAGGGGTGGTATGAGTGATGGAAGATCCGGGTATAGCCTTGACGGAATTACAGGCCGAAATCCAGCGTCTGCGCCGCCGTATCGCCGAACTCGAGAACCTGGACAGCCTCGCGCACGACATGCATGGATCAGCCCAGGCCAACGGCCTGCTGCTGCATTCGCTGTATCTGGCCGCGGACGACGCCATCTTCACCCTGCGTAACGGCATCTTCCTGCAATGCAACCCCATGGCCGAAAAATTCTTCGACTGCCACAAGGACGATGTCCTGGGCAAGACTCCGCAGGACTTCTCACCCACCTTGCAGAAAAGCGGAGTTTCCTCCGAGGAACTCGCCAGGCGCTACATCGCCCAAGCCATGCAAGAGGGGCGGCTGCGCTTCGAATGGCGACACCGCACCGCTGCCGGCGCGGAGTTCGAGACCGAGGTCTCCCTGAACCGGGTGGATTTGCCCGACGGCCCCGTGCTCCTGGCCATTGCCCGCGATATCGGTGAACGCAAGGCGGTGCTGCATGCCCTCGCGGAATCCGAGCGGCGTTATCGGATCATGGTCGAACACACCCTTGACTGGGAAATGTGGATCGCGCCGGACAAGCATATCGAGTTCGTCAGTCCGGCGTGTCAGCGCATCAGCGGCCGCCCCCCGGAGTTCTTCCTCGAGCGGGGCCAGAACGCGGTGCGCGGGCTGATCCATGAAGAGGACCTCGGTACCTGGGATGCGCACATGGACCACGCCTGCATCGGGGAGGCAGGTCCCACGGATTTCCGCCTTGTCGACGCCGCCGGGCAGGAGTATTGGATCTGCCAGATCAGCAGGCCCGTGTACGACATGGATGGAACCTACCTGGGCATCCGCACCAGCATGCGGGAAATCACCATCCGCAAGGCCATGGAGCAGCAACTCCAGCATGCGGCTCTGCACGATTCACTCACGGGCTTGGCCAACCGCACCCTCTGCCTCGACCGCATCGGTTGCGTCCTGGAGCGTTCCAAAAGACGCATCAACTACCACTATGCCGTGCTTGTGATCCAGATGGACCGCTATGCCCAGGTCAACGAAAGCCTGGGGCACGTGCTCAGCGACAACCTGCTCGTGCAGGCCGCGGAACGCGTCACCGGCCTGGTCCGCAGCATCGACACGGTCTCACGCTACGACGGTGACTCCTTCGTGATCATCCTGGACGAACTGGATTCGCCCCGCGAGGCGGTAAAGGTGGCCCGGCGCATCCTCGACGCATTGTGCGCCCCTTTCCTGCTCGACGTGCACCAAATCCAGTCCGGCGTGAACATCGGTATCGTGCTCAGCCCCGCGGTGTATCGCAAACCCGAGGACCTGCTGCAGAACGCCGCGGTGGCCATGCGCCATGCCCAACGCTCGGGCCGCAACAACTTCAAGGTCTTCACCGGCAAATTGCTGGAACAGGCCATGCGTACCCTGTCCATGGAGGAAGACCTGCGCCGCGCCCTCGAGGCCAGGCACTTCTTTCTCGTGTTCCAACCCATCATCTCCCTCAAGGACAAACGACTCATCGCCTTCGAGGCCCTGGTGCGCTGGCGGCACCCGGAGCGCGGTGTCGTGCCTCCGGCGGAGTTCATCCCCGTGGCAGAAGACTCCGGCCTGATCATCGAACTGGGGGACTGGGTGTTGGACGAGGCCTGCAGGATCATGTCCTCGTGGCGGCGGCACGAGACCCGGGCCAATGACATAGCCGTGTGCGTGAACATCTCCTGCCGGCAGTTTTCCAGTCTCGGCTTGCTGGACCGTATCCGCGACACCCTCAAGCGCCATGGCCTCCCTCCCAGAATGCTCAAGCTGGAGCTCACCGAGAGCACCATCATGGAAAACGCCGACGTGGCCGTGGACAAGCTCAACCGATTGCGCGACCTGGGCATCCAACTCTCCATCGACGACTTCGGCACCGGGTACTCCTCCATGAACCACCTCAGCCGCTTCCCTCTCGACCATCTCAAGATCGACCTCAGTTTTGTCCAGCGCATGCACATGGCCCCGGAAAACCTGGAGATAGTCCGCGCCATCATCAACCTGGCACACAACCTGGGGCTGGAGGTGGTGGCCGAAGGCATCGAGGAGTCCACACAGCACGGCGAACTCTGCACACTCAGTTGCGAATACGGGCAGGGCTACCTCTTCTCCCGCCCGGTGGAAGAGCATCTGGCCCTGGAAATCCTGCGGGGACGCATGCAGCCCATCGTGCCCCTTGCCGTGGGACGATAGGGCCGCGCCCGTTATTGGAGCACCACACAGTCATGTCGGAAAAGCTGTATATCGTCATGGTCGGACTGCCCGCGCGGGGCAAGTCCATGGTGGCCAGAAAAATCATGGAGAACCTGGTAAAGGAAGGCATCCGCATCCAGGTCTTCAATAACGGCGACGTGCGGCGCAGGCTCCTTCCCCAGAACACCTCCCATGCCGAGTTCTACGACCCAGGCAACGCCGAGACCGCCCTGCTCAGGGAAGAAATCGCCCTGGTGAACATCTACGAGGCCAAGAACTACCTCATGGAAGGGGGCGAGGTGGCCATCCTCGACGCCACCAACGTCTCCCGCGCCAGGCGCAACAAGATCCGCTGCCATCTCACCGAGCATCCCATCCTTTTTGTGGAGTGCCAGAACAACGACGCCGATCTCGTGGCCGCGAGCATCACC
The DNA here is from genome assembly GCA_964609625.1 of uncultured Desulfovibrionaceae bacterium. Lineage (GTDB taxonomy): Bacteria > Desulfobacterota > Desulfovibrionia > Desulfovibrionales > Desulfovibrionaceae. The sequence goes on along the minus strand of CAZSRS010000009.1, from coordinate 49,475 downwards.
CGCAAAACCAAGCTGCCCGAGTTCTCCCACCTCGGCTTTGATCAGGCCTGCAAGAGCCTGGAAGACCGCGTCAACCAGTACCTGCGCTCCTACGACCCCCTGGAGGATGAATTCGACCACGTGCTCCTGGACTCCCTGAACAACCGCATCCTCAAGGAACGCGTCCGCGCCGTGCTGCCATTCTACCAGCGAATCCGCGACATCCTGGTCTCGGACTGGGTCAAGGGGCTCTTCCTGGTGCGGCACGGACAGACCTACGACAACCTCGAGTACCGCATCGGCGGCGACTCGGGACTCACGGAAAAGGGGCAGGCCCAGGCCCAGGCCCTGGCCAGGCATTTCCGCGGCGTGCACATCCCCTACCTCTTCCGCAGTTCCAAGCTCAGGACCCGCCAGATGTCCCGCCCCATCCTGGATTCCAGGGACGACTGCGTGGTGATCGAACTCAAGGAATTCGACGAGATCGACGCCGGCATCTGCGAGGGCATGACCTACCAGGAAATCCAGCGCAAGATGCCCGATGTCTATGCGGCGCGCGGCAAGGACAAGTACAACTACGTCTACCCCCAGGGCGAGGGCTACGTCACGCTGTACGAACGCGTGGATCGAGGTCTGAAGAAGGCGCTCTACCTTTCGGGCAACGCCGAGAACGTCATGATCATGGGACACCAGGCCGTGAACCGAATGATCCTCTCCCATTTCCTGTTCCGCCGCACCGAGGACGTGCCTTTCATCTACATCCCTCAGGACAAGTACTTCCACATCATCTCCACCCAGACCAAGAAGCTCTTCGAACTCAAGCCTTTCTCCGCCTGGCGCCAGCCGGGTTGACACCCCCCTTGCTCCGCCTATGGGCTTTTTTCCGAGAGTCGTATACACGTATGGAAACAGTTTCACCGCACACCACCGGAGGGAGCACATGCGCGTGAACGATAGGCCGACAGGCATGGACCCGAAGAGGTTTCTGATCCTGGGGTTGTTCGTGTGCCTGCTGCTTACGGCCGGCTGTGGTGGCAGGATCGTGCGCAACGCCCTGCCCGGAGGGCTTGAGAACCAGGCCCTGCCCATGGGCATCCGGGACGTACGCTCCTGGGGCGACAGCTACAGTACGCTGTTTCAGGAGCACCTGACCCGCGGCATCACCTGGTACCTCGAGAGCCATGAGGGCGCCCTGGCCCCTGGCAGGACCGACTCCCTACTGGCCCTTTCCGGCGGCGGAGCCGACGGCGCGTTCGGCGCCGGCCTGCTCCACGGCTGGAGCGAACGCGGCGACAGGCCGGAGTTCCGCGTGGTCACGGGCGTAAGCACCGGCGCGCTCATCGCCCCATTCGCCTTTCTCGGCCAGAAATACGATGCACTCCTGATGAAGATGTACACCACCATCACGCCGGACAGCATCTACATCCTGCGCAGCATCTTCCACATCCTGGGCAGCGATTCGGTGGCCGACTCCTCGCCCCTGCGACGCATGGTGGCGGAGTACGTGACTCCCGAAGTATTGGAGGCCGTGGCCAAGGAATACCGCAGGGGGCGTTTCCTGCTCATCGCCACGACCAACCTGGACGCCAAGCGCAGCATGGTCTGGGACATGGGCGCCATCGCCTCCAGCAAGCACCCTCATGCCCTGGAGCTATTCCGCAAGGTCATGGTGGCCTCGGCCTCGGTGCCCGTGCTCTTCAACCCCGAGTACATCCAGGTGCATGCCGGCGGCAAGGAGTACGACGAGATGCACGTGGACGGGGGCACCGTCAGCCAGTTCTTCATCTACGGCCCCATGGTGGACATCCATCAGCTTTTTCAGCACATACCCAAGGAAAACCGCCCCCGGCGCGAACTCTACGTGGTGGTCAACAACCGGCTGGAGAGCCCCTATAAGGCCGTGTCGCCCCGCCTGAGTTCCATCGCCGGTAACGCGGTGTCCTCCCTGATCCGGGGGCAGGACGTGGGGGAGGTTTACAAAGCCTTCTCCTACGCCAAACGCGACGGCATCGGCTTCAACCTGGTGAGCATTCCGCTGGAGAACTATCCGGAGCGCAAGGAGGAGTTCGACCCCGCGGCCATGCGCATTCTTTTCGACACGGGGCGGGCCATGGGCATAGCCGGAGGCTTCTGGCTCGAAACGCCCCCCGGATATGTGGAGTAGTGCCAGGACATCCCGGCACCCACGGTGGATGCGGCTGAACGAGAAATGGACCAGCACAGCCTCTTCGACATCCTGGCCAAGACCTCCCCCAAGAGCACGCGGGAAATCCTCTGGTCCATCCACCACAGGCGCGCCTACGAGCAACGGGTCACTGCCTTCCGCGAAGAATACGGCGAGCCTCCGATTTTCATGGTCCGCCTGCCCAAGACTCGTCGTGTCGCCTATTGCACGCATCCGACCAATGCGCTGATCGTGGACACCCACACCGGCGCTCTGGTCGAGGACAACGAGGTGTTGCAACACCTCTGGGGACCGGCGTTGCCGAGCTGCCCGGCCTTGCGCATATCGCAGGTCTCGGCGCAGGTGGCCGCGGTGCTCGCCGGAGAACTCACCACGGATGCATGGCAACCCGAGATTACCGAAAAGATCCCCTTTGCCGAGGAGCATGCCGAGGAACTGGCCCGATTGGTCCAGGCCAGCGGCCTGGGTTGGCGCCTGGAGCAACTCCAATGCGAGCTGCGTATTTGGGGCCCACCGGACTTGGTGCACTCCCTCCTGCTCACCCTGGGAGACCGAGGTCTGGTCCGGTTGCTTCGGTGAGGGGCGTGGGAACACCTCTTACCCCTTGCTCCAGCGGACACAACGGGAGCATTTTTCAGGATCATCGGCGTCCGCGCCGACAGAGCGAGTGACGCCGCGAGCGCCACAGGCGCGAGACTCCATCTCGTGGCAGCCATGCCTTGGTTCGCCCGCCCCGAGGCCATGGAGGTCCGCCGGGTGGAGCGGGGGCGAGGAGAACTCAAACGAAAGTGCTTCCATTTTCACGGAGCGCGTGTTACACGTAATCCGTGATAAAATCGTTCAAGGGAAAAATCGCCCGTCTTGTCTGGGCTCGCGAACCAACCAGACTCCCGTCAATCATCCAGAGGCGGGTCCTGCGCAAGCTGATGCTTGTGCACGTGGCAACCAGTCTTGAGGAACTGAAAGTGCCGCCTGGAAACCGACTCGAGTCCTTGAGTGGTGACCGGAAGGGGCAGTATTCGATACGGGTATACGACCAGTGGCGAATCTGCTTCATTTGGGACGGGCAAGACGCTCACTGTGTCGAAATCGTGGATTACCACTAGGAGACAACGATATGGGAAACAAGACAATGCCCCCTGTGCACCCAGGGGAAGTGCTCAAGGAGGAGTTTCTGATCCCCCTGGGCATGTCGACCAACAGCCTTGCCGTGCATATCGGCGTCCCCTCGCAGCGGATGTATGAGATCATCGCCGGGAAGCGGGGTATCAGCATGGATACCGCGCTCCGACTCGCCAGGTTCTTCGGCACGTCGCACGAATTCTGGCTGGGGTTGCAGGATATCTACGAACTTCATGTGGCGGAGGACCAGGGCCTTGTGGAGCGCATCACCCGCGAGGTGCGGCCGCTACATACCCCTCCAACCGCTGCCGACCCTGCGTAGGGGAGGAAAGGATAGCGCCCCCCGGCGGTACAATGACCACCGGGGGGCGTTTTGTATCGGGGCAGTCCCCTCGGATTCGGCCATGGCGGTTATTCGCCCTGCTTGGCCTCGGGCGTGCCGGCCACGCGCTTGTTCAGGTTCCAGATCAGGTCAGCCTCGGGGAATTGCGGCAGGTAGGAGAGCCATTTGTGAGAGGCCAGGTGCTCCGCGCTCTGTTGCAGCTTGCGGCTGTGCTCCAGGATGGGGGGCACGATGTCCTTGATGTCGCCTTCGAGGTCCGGGGCGATACCATACTGCGTGGCCTGCATGGCCAGGTTCACGGCCTCCTGGCTGTAGCGCTGCGAACTGGCCAGGGCATCCAGGGCCTTGGCCGGGTTGTGGAAGCCCACGCTGTTCTCGGCCGAGACCAGATCCCAGAGGAACTGGGCCTTGCGACAACGCTCCCTGGCCTGGGCCATGAGGCCGGCGTAGTCCGGGGCCTTGGAACCGTACCACTCGTTGGCCAGGCGGATGGCCTCGTGGGCCTTGACCGAAATCTCCTGGGCCTTGAGCAGCTGATCGAAGGTCTTCTTCTGTGTGGCCAGCACGCGTTCCTTCAGATACTCAGGCGTCTTGTCCGTATGGCAGGTGCGGCAGGCCGCGTTGATGGTCTCCGGGCTCTTGAGGGGCGACTGCCAGTGGTGGTTGGAGATCTTCTTCTTGCCGTCCAGCCTGGTGTAGGACATGTGGCAGTCGGCGCAGGCCACGCCGGCCGCCCCGTGGGGACCGTCGATGAAGGTCTCGTACTCGGGGTGCTGGGCCTTGAGCATGGGGGTCTTGGAAACGGCGTGGGTCCAATCCGTGAACCAGTCCTCCATGCCCGGGGAGTCGGTGGAGCCGAAGTCCTTGTAGTACTCGTACATCTCCTCGAAGCCGAAGCCATGGGTCCAGGGGAACACGGGCTTGGCCTTGGGGCCGTGCTTGGCATCGGTGAAATAGTATTCCACATGGCACTGGCCGCAGACCAGGGAGCGCATCTCGTTGCGGCTCAGCTTCTCCGGGTCCTTGCCCACCTTTTTCAGATAGTCGTTCAGGGGCACGGAGGTGATGCGCAGGGTCATGTCCTCGGGATTGTGGCAGGTGGCGCAGCCGATGGTGTGGTCCCTGAGGTCGAGTTCCTGGCGGAACTCGTTGAACTCCATGGGCCAGAAATCGTCGCCGTACTTGTCGATCCACTCGATCATCTTTGGGGTCTTGCAGTTGTAGCAGGTGGAGGGCAGGCCGGCCTTTTCGTCGTAACGGTTGAGGCGGTCTATCTGCAGGATGTCGGACAGGGCCTGGGTGTGCCCCCGTGTCTCGTTGTATTCGTAGCTGAAGGGATAGCCCATCCAGAGGTTCTTCAGGTACGGCTGGGCGTGCTTGAAGCCCTTGGGCAGGGGGTTGACGTCGTCGTTCTTGTGATAGGGCACCGAACCCTTGTAGTCGGTCATCACCGTGTCTTCGTCGTTGCGCAGATAGGTTTCGTACTGCAGGGGCAGGACCTCCTGGAAGGGCTTGTTGGTGATGGTGTCCTTGGGCAAATTGGTCTTGTAGGTCGGGGTTTGCGGCTCCGAGATTTCGCTGCAGCCGCCGGCCAGGGCCAGGGCCAGACATACAAGGACGAACAGGGCGAAAGGGGTTCTAGTCATTGGCTGCACTCCTCCTGGAAATGGGCATCTTGCTCATGTGGGGCACGTTGCGGTGACAGTCGGTGCAATACGGCTTGGAGGTCATGTCCACGTTGAGCACTGTGATGCCGTGGCAACGCTTGCAGTTCTCGTTGACCACGCCCTTGGTGTCCTCGGTGGCGTGGATCACGTCCGCCACGGTGCCGAAGGCGGTGACAAAGGAATCGTGGCTGCCGCTCCTGGCCTTGTAAGTGTAGCGGACCAGCCCTCCTTCCGGGAGGTGGCATTCGTTGCAGGCCTGTTTGGCGTGCCCTGACATCTGATGCGTCCGCACCTGCTCGTTCATGGTGTGGCACGTGCCGCAGAATCTGGCCTGGTCCGTGGCCTTCATGGAATAGGCGAAACCCCCGTAGATCAGAAGCCCCGCCACCAGTCCTCCCACGAGAAACTTGCCCATGGGTGACTTGCGCTGTACCGACATCATCACACCTCCTTGTTTTCCGGGCAACCGGGACGCACCGTTTCCCCAGCCGACCACCCCTTGGGATCGCGGACCGGCGCACGGGTATTGTGGAGTTTATTGGTAGAGCAATCAGGAAAAAACGAGGAGAAAAAAATCACTGCCCACGCTTTGGCACAAAGGAGCACAAGGCCCTTGCCAGCACGTGATAGAACGGCTCGTGGCGGTGATTGAATCGCAGTTCCAATTCCTTGAGATAGGTATGGGAGGTTTCTGGTGCCGGGCAATGGTAGCGGGCGAACCAGTTCTCGGCAAAGGCGTGGAAGGCTCCCTGTGAAAAAGGCAAGCTCTCCTGGGTGAACTTGGCCTTAAAAATGTTCCGCGCAGTGCGGCAGCAGCAGAAGATCAGGGTGTCCCACTCCTGGAACCTGCCGGAATAGATGAAACTGCGCCAAGTCTTCAGGGGAAGGGGCATGGCGAAGACACCCTGGGCCGTGAGCGCGGGTATCAGATCGATGCGCACCCGCCCCCGCCCCCGCTCTTCCTGCACGCCCAGCACTGGAGAGCGGCATTGCAGGCACAGATGGCGCTCCTCGTCATCCTTGAGATCGATGTTGGGGCAGAAGCGGGCAGGCTGCCCGTATGCATCCAGCAACCGCTCCCCGTCTGGAGAGCCGGCCACGATGGCCAGTCTGATGGTGCCGAAGGCCTTGAACACCGTGTTGGGCGTCAGCACCAGGCGTTGTGCGGTTTCCTGGGGTGTGAAGCCGGCAATGAAATAGTGCAGCACGGCGTGCCAGTACTCCAGGGGCAGACCGCTGCGACTGATGAAACGACGGGAGAAACGATGGAAGGTGTAGCCGCACGAGGCGCAGCGCATGCGTCCGCTTTTCAGGGTATAGATGGTCAGCATACCACAGCGTGGGCAACCAGGGTCTGTACACAGCCCGGCGAAAAAATCGTAAAGCGCCTTGGTCGTGGGAGGCGGTGGAACAGTGTAGCCGCCGATGTGGCAGGCTTTCCTGAGGGGTTTGTCCATGCCTGAGTGTCTGTATTTTTGCAGTAGCAAGCAGGGACGGCTGTAATGCGTACCCGCTATTGGGAATCATATAACGATGTTACCGCAGGCGGTCAAGGGAAGGACCAGGGCTCCGTCGACCAGAGTGTTTCCCCTGCTGGGGGATGTGAAGCCGACACACTCGACGCGGCATCATTCCGAGCCTCCTCTCTTGGTTACACGCAGGTTCACTTGGCTGCCCTTGTTCCTGAAGGCCGAGGTCATATACGCGCTTGAGGGAAAATCGACCTGCACGTGCAGAAGCATCGCTCCGTCATGGTTTTCCGTCGCCTGCCCCACCAATCTAAACGGCAGCTGGCTCCCCTCCAATGCCGTTGCGGCGAGCACCTGCGCCACGGCTCCCTCCCATTCAACGGGCAAGGGCACCGTGAAAAGGGCCCGGTCATTGAATCCCTGGGGCGAATAAGCCAGATCCGCATGAAACGTGTCCGTAAAGCTACCGCGCAGGCGCTCGTTGTCAAGCACGAACGTAGCGAGCAACGCTTCGTGCTCCGATGTCAACGCAAGAGTGAACGGAGGTGCGGTAAAAGCAGGGGCGAGGACCATGGCGGGATCGCCGAAAAGCACGCGCGTGCCCGTGCCGAAGATCATGAACTCCGAGGGCGTCCAGTTGCGTTCGACCCCGTCCGCAAAGCCCGGGAATTCGGGCAGCGTGCCTCCCTCGGCCAGGACGAGGGCGTCGTGACTGTGCTTCATGACATCACCGAGGGGTGCGCCGCTGTAAGCCATGTACTCCATTTCCTGGTAAACCGGAATTCCGTGGTCGGCATGTAGGGCAGCGAGATAGGCGACTACGTTGTTCTTGAGCATGCCAAGGCAGAAGTTGACGTTGGCGGGTGTCCACCGCTCCCTGACGGTGTTACCGGTCATGTCGAACCAACGACCTGTCACGCCAGTGTAGCAAGCGCCGTTGAAGACGACGCTCGAGGAAAGCACAAGCCTCCGCACGAAAACACCGTTCAAGGTATCGACAATCCTGTCTGGATAGCCATGCCCGCCAAAGTGAAGAACTCCCGCACCCGCCATTGAGTCCAGACGCTCCGTGCCAAAGCCGCGAATGCCACAACTGATGCTCCTGACCTGGAAACGATCTTCAAAGGACGGCAGGAAAAAATTACCCCGCATCATCCCGAACATGGAGGGATCAGCCGAAGGATTGGCGGCCAGATTATCAATGAAAACGGCGGGGAGCAGGGTCTTGCCATTCACCGTGTCCCGGATGCGGTACATCAGGGACAAGGCGTCGTCAGGCGTCTCGCCGGTAATGTAGCCCGTGGAAACGTCAACAAAGGGATCGTCGTCGATTTGCGCCGCTGTTCTCAGCCAATCCCAAGCCACGTTGGCGTCGAGTTCGTCCGGCATCAGGAAGATCATCGCAAAACGCGGGGTTAGGGTGCGCAGTTCAGGAAGCAGGGAAGCGGGGTTTTCAGGAACAAACACCGCCTGGCGCGCGGAAGGATGCAGTTCTTGCGCCACCTCGATGGCCTCGGCATACTCCCTGCTCGCGCGTTCGCTTGCAAGGATGAGGTAGGAGCCCGCGTACTCGAGTCGGGGCGACAGCGGGGGAGGGCTAACCGGAAACCATGCGCTGAAAAGGAAATATGCCCCCACCGCAACTCCCGCGACGCCAAAGAAGAGTCCGATCGCCAAACCGAGATACCTGGAAGAGATCATCGCGAACCTCCTGGAACATACCCATGTTGTGAAAGGACACCACACACCAACACTTCGCATGGCCTCGAGACGTGTGCTGCCTTTGTTGCTCTCGGATGCCGGGGGCTTCAAAACGCCATTACCCTCTCCGTGTCATGCTTCTCCGGCTTGACCCTTGGCTGGGCCTGCTCCCGGAGGACAGCACCGTTCATCCCAATCGGCTTCGAACGATATCACATTCTGGTTCCAGAGTCAGGCCTACTCTTCCATAGAACATGCTGGACCTGTAACTACGGCTCTCCAGGCGGCCATGTGTCTTTTTCAGGTGGGTTGCTGGCCGCGGACCTTGTTGCGACCGGTGCGCTTGGCCTCGTAAAGAGCCTTGTCCGCGTTGTCCAGTGCCTGGAAGGCGTTCTTGGTGTCGGCCAGGATCTCGGCCACACCGCAGGAGATGGTGATGTCCAGGATCGTGCCCCGCACCATGAAGTCCGTGTTCTCGATGCGGACGCGCATCTTCTCGGCAGCGGCCAGCGCGTTCTCCAGGCCGGTTTCGGGCAGGATGGCCACGAACTCCTCGCCGCCGTAGCGAGCGAGGAAATCGCTTTCGCGCATGGTGGACTTGAGCCGCCTGGCCACCTCCACGAGCACCTTGTCGCCCACCAGATGGCCGTAGGTGTCGTTGATGACCTTGAAATGATCGATGTCGGCCATGACTACGCTGGCCTTGCTGTTGTAGCGCTTGATGCGGGCGTGCTCCGACTCCAGGCGGCGGGTGAAGGCGTAACGGTTGTGGATACCCGTGAGGGGGTCCAACTGGACCTTGCGCGCCAGGGTGATGTTCTCGCGTTGTACCGAAGCGACACGTTTGGCCAGCCTGCCGAATTCGGAGCGGATGGTGGCAAGCTGAAGTTGCGTCTCACCGAGCCGGACCTCGTCTTCCCGGCGTTTGCGTTCCACGGTCTGCCCGACCGTGCGCAGCCCGGCGATGATGCGCTCCTTGAGGGCGCCAAGGTCATTGGCACTGGTCACGCTGCCGTGCAGGGATTCGAGCTGTGTGTCCAGGGAGGCGTTGAAGGCCGCGTCCGATCGCCCTTGATCCTCGTTTTGGGCCAAGGTGGCCTTGAGGGAGGCGTTGAGGTCGGCCAGGTTGACGAGTATTTCCGTGGCAAATGCCTGGGCCTCGCGCCGTTTGTCCACCACCTCCCTGGAGAACCTGCGGACCACCCCGGTCACTTCCGCCCCCAGACGGAGCAAGGTCTCCATGTCCGGGCAATTCCTGACACGTTCGAAGAGGTTGCCCACCTGGGTGGTGTACTCCTCGTCCAAATCCAATCGCAGGGCCTCGAGCAGATCGACATAGATGTGCCGTGATCGCTCCAGCACCTCGTGACGCAGACGGTCGGTATCGGGGCATGTTGGTTCGCCCTCGGGCGCTTCCAACTCCACCACCGGGTGCACGATTTCCGGCGCGGTACGCTCCAAGAGGTTCTTCAGCTCGTGCAACGCGATCTCGAGATGCTCGTGCCCCACACGCTCCTGGAGCATTTCCCTGAAAGCCTCGAGGTGCGGTCTGACCTCGGGGTTAGGAGGCGTGACAAAATGGTAGAGCAGGAAAATGGCCTTGCGGTAGAACTCGTCGGCCTGCTTGGCCGTAGCGGCTGTCTGACAGGCGCGCACGGCGGATTCCTCTGCCGCGAGTGACATCTTGTCCAGGGCGTCGCGCAGGGCGGACGCCCTGCGCAGAGCGGCTGTCAATTCCTCCCGGCTGCGCCCCGAAGCGAGAAACGCTTCCGGAACGCTCTGGGTCATCAGCCTGAGAACGTGTTCCCGATCGCTGTCGGCCAATCGTGCCTTCCTTTGAGACGTCCCGGCTTGTGGTGGTGAATACGGCACTCACCATGGTGCCGGGATAGTCTGTTACACTGAATGAGACTACAAAAAAATGGAAGCGACACATTGGCCCGGACCAAGGTGAAGGTCAAGTTACAATTAGGATACCATCATACAATATCATGATCCATCCCTCACTATCAAGCGGTTTGCAATCTCGGATGCATGTCGATGATCTCCTCGCCGAGAACGTTGCCACCGCGGCCGAGCACGACCCTGACCAGGGGAATGGGTCCGGAGCCGGCCCGCTCCGCCCGTTGCAGTGCAGCCGCGGCCAACCTGTGCAGGCCGTGGCAGCAGGGCACTTCCATCTCCAGCACCGTCACCGACGCGGGTCTGTTCCGAGTGAAGACGCGGGAAAGCTTCTCAAGATAGGCGTCCATCTCATCGAACTTGGGACAGCCCGAGAGAATGACCCGCCCCGCCAGGAATCGCTCGTGCAACTCCGGGCTGGCGATGGCCGCGCAATCCGCCAGTAACAGGATGTCCGCCCCCTTGAGGAATGGAGCGTCCTCGGGCACCAACCGGATCTTCACGGGCCAGTGACCGAGTGCGCTGCCCGCGGAGGCCTGAGCGCGGGGCCTATTGGCCTGTTGGCACGGGGAGCGCGGAAGCGCGAACTGCTCCACCACCGTGGAGGAGCAACCGCAGGGGATGGTCTTAGGGGCGTGTTGCGCGGGCTTGCCCTTGGCCGCGAGCATGGCTTCCACGGCCGCGGGGTCGAAATCTTCAGCCTCGCGCTCCACCAGCTTGAGCGCGCCAGTGGGGCACTCCCCAAGGCAGGCCCCCAGGCCGTCGCAGTAGATTTCGGAAACCAGTCTGGCCTTGCCGTCCACGATCCGCAGGGCGCCCTCTTCGCACCCAGGCACGCAGGCACCACAGCCGTTGCACAGGTCCTCGTCGATTTCTATGATTTTCCGCAAAGGCATGGTTTTATCCTCATTTTCAGATTATTTCAGCATGAAATTGATTGTCTCTGCTGCATTGAGCGGGGCGCCTGCCGGCGCCCCGCAAGTATTCCTAGCCCAGGATGGCCTTGAGGTCGTCCTGGGGCGTGGTGATGGGCTTGATGTCGAAGTTCTCCACGAGGTGGTTGAGCACGTTGGGCGTGAGGAAGGCCGGCAGGGAGGGTCCGAGCCGGATGTTCCTCACCCCCAGGGCCAACAGGGTCAGCAGGATGGCCACGGCCTTCTGCTCGTACCAGGAGAGCACCATGGACAGGGGCAGGTCGTTGACGCCGCAGTCAAAGGCCTTGCTCAGGGCCAGGGCGATCTGGATGGCGGAGTAGGCGTCGTTGCACTGCCCCACGTCGAGCAGGCGGGGGATGCCGCCGATGTCGCCGAGCTTCTTGTCGAAGAAACGGAACTTGCCGCAGGCCAGTGTAAGGACCAGGCAATCCTGGGGCACCTGCTCCACGAACTCGGTGTAGTAGTTGCGGCCGGGCTTGGCGCCGTCGCAACCGGCCACCAGGAAAAAGTGCTTCACCGCACCGGACTTGACGGCCTCGATGACCTTGTCGGCCACGCCCAGGACCGTGTTGCGGGCAAAGCCCACGAGCACGGAGCCCTTGTCCTGGTCCTTGGCAAAGCCGGGCATGGCCAGGGCCTTGTCGATGACCGGGGTGAAGTCCTTGGTGCCGGCGACCTCGGCGATGTGCCGCACGCCGGGCCAGCTGACCAGGCCCGTGGTGAAGATGTTGTCCTGATAGGCCGGGCCGGGCTTCTGGATGCAATTGGTGGTCATGAGAATGGCGCCTGGAAACGCGGCGAACTCCTTGAGCTGGTTCTGCCAGGCAGTGCCGTAGTGGCCGAAGAAATGGTCGTATGCCTTGAGCTTGGGGTAGCCGTGGGTGGGCAGCATCTCGCCGTGGGTGTAGATGTGGATGCCCTTGCCCTTGGTCTGCTCCAGCAACAACTCCAGGTCGCGCAGGTCGTGCCCGGAAACCAGGATGGCCTTGCCCTGTTTCACACCCAGGGGTACCTCGGTGGGCACGGGATGTCCGTATGTGCCGGTGTTGGCGGCGTCCAGCAATTCCATGGCCCTGAGGTTGACACGACCGCACTCCATGACCAGGTCCAGGGCGTCCTGCAGACTCAGGTCGGTTCGCAGGGTCGCGGCCAACCCCTTGTGCAGGAAGCGGAAGACCTCGGGATCCTGCTGGCCGAGGATGCGGGCATGGTCGGCGTAGGCGGCCACGCCCTTGATGCCGTAGATCAGGGTCTGCTTCAAGGACTTGATGTCCGGATCGGGCTCGGGGTCGTTCTCGATGGACAGGGTCTCACCCTGGGCGATCATGCCCTCCAGGGTGGCCTTGGGCTCGAAGTCCGCGGCGTCGCCCGTGGGTACCGCGCCCCCGGATGCCTTGACCTTGCCGGCCAGCTCCTTGCGCAGAACCACGCACTCGCGCACCTGGCCGGCGATGCGCTCGGGGTCGAAGCTCACGTTGGTCAGCGTGGCGAAGGTCGCCTCGGCCGTGAATCGGTCAATGGATTCGTCGCGGATGCCCAGGGCGTCAGCCGCCAGGGCGACCTGGGAAAGCCCCTTGAGGGCGTGGATGAGCAGATCCTGCAGGGCGGCTGTTTCCGGGGACTTGCCGCACACGCCCTTGACGGTGCAGCCCACGCCTTTGGCGGTCTGTTCACACTGATAGCAAAACATGTTCGTCTCCTTATCTCGAGGGTTGTCGGGATTTCGTATTGCCGTTGCACAGCGTTGTGCATTACGTGGAGGAAAAAGCGTTTGACCTGAGTCAAAAGCGGCAGTATTTCGCGCTTAATTTTAAAATCGTGCCATTTCCGCGTGTTAAGGCCCCTATGTCTGTGATGGAGCACGAAACACAACCCACTTTAAAATACTGCTTAGCCGTCGGTATAGCGGAAAAGCACCTTCAGGGACAACCTGTAACGATGAAAACGTCCTAGGGAGAATGCATGGACATACGCGAAGCAGTGGAACAGGTGAACATGCTCTCCGGCCTGGAGCCGGCGCACGTAGACCAGTTGGCGGCCATCTCCGTTATCCGGCGCTACGAACGGGGCGAAACCATCTTCAGTGAAGGCGGGGAGGCGGGAGGGTTGTATGCCGTGGCCTCGGGCCTGGTGCGCATCTACAAGACCTCGCTCTCGGGCAAGGAGCAGATCTTGCATGTATTCGGGCCGGGTGAGGCCTTTGCCGAGGTGGCGGTGTTCAAGGGGATCTCGCTGCCCGCCAATGCCCAGGCACTGGAACCCAGCGATATCCTCTACGTGCCCAAGTCCGCGCTGCTGTCCCTGATCCGCTCGGACCCGGACGTGGCCCTGGACATGCTGGCCCTGCTCTCTTTGCGACTGCGGGCCTTCGTGGCCAAGATCGAGGAGCTGAGCCTCAAGGAGGTGCCGGCGCGTCTGGCCGCCCATGTGCTGCTGCTGCGCGCCTCCCAGGGGGGGGACAAGGTGCGCCTGGACCTGCCCAAGGGGCAGTTGGCGGCCCTGCTGGGCACCATCCCCGAGACCTTCTCCAGGGTGCTCAAGAAGCTGGACAGCGCCGGCATCCTCGGGGTCGAAGGCAACGAACTGCACATCCTGGACCTTGCTGCCCTGGAGCGCGTGGCTCTGGGAGAGAAGTTCTGAAGCATGCCGTTCCTCCTGTGGTATCGATCGTGGCGCAACGCCACTCAAGACGGCACGAGAGATGCTCACCACCCCCGCGCACCAGGCGATGCAACGCCCGTCTTCCGTTCAACAGGGAGCCTCCTTGCACTTGTTGCTGTTTTCAGCATATTCACCCATAATAGGATTGATATATAATCCCATGACACGGGGGGGGAAGTATATGCTCGCATCGGGCATTGGTGGGCAGAAGGCAGTGAGCAGTCGGATCGATACCGCGTTCGGACCAGAGATGTGTCGCATTTCAAACAACGCTGGGTTTGATCTGGCCGGCACCTCCATATTGAAGCGGGACCGACCATGAGCGGACAGTCTTTCCCGACACGTCACCGCTGGTGGGTGTTCCTGACTCTCGCGATCCTCGCCGGGGGGGCATCGCTCTCCTGGTGGATGGCCCAAGGTGCCGATCGCGCCATGCGCGATACCCTATGCCAGCAGGCCAAGCTGCTGACTGAAACCATCCACGCCGATCGCATTACACAACTGTCCGGCAGCAACGCCGACCTGGACAATCCCGACTACCTCCGGCTCAAGGCGCAGTGCATCACGGTTGGACAGAGCCGAGACAGCTTCCGAAAGATCCAGCTCATCGGCCGTACGACACAGGGGCGATTGTTTTCCTTCGTGGACAGCGATCCCACCGGCTCGGGCTACGACGCGCACCCCGACCAGGAATATACGGAGCTTCCTGAGCCGGTCCAGCGCGTTTTTCGATCCGGACTTGCAGAAACCGCCGGACCTTACGTCAACCGGCGGGGGACCTCCATGACGGCCCTGGCGCCGATACTTGACCTGAAAACGAATACCGTGATCGCCGTGCTCGGGATGGATGTCGACGCCCAAAACTGGAACCGGCATCTCGTCCGTGCCGCCATGCCCTCCATGCTGCTGACCCTTGCGCTGCTCGCGCCCCTTTTCGCGGCGATGACGCTGTTCGACAAACGCGCCCGGCTTGCCGGCCACGCACCGGTGTGGATGCATGGTATCGAACCGGCGTTGGTGGTGGTTGTCGGCTTGGCCCTGACCACCTTTGCCGTCTGGATCGTCCACCAGCAGGAACGACATAACCGCCAGGATATGTTCGCACGGCTGGCGGCGAGTCGGACCCTGGCCATTGCGGATGTGTTGCAGGATATCCGGGCCGTTGAACTGGAGGGGCTGGCGCGTTTTTTCGCGGGCAGTGAGTATGTCGACCACCGGGAATTCAAGCACTTCACCGGCTATCTCACGCAGAATCCTGCTGTCCAGGCCTGGGTGTGGGTGCCGGCAGTGTCCGCCGCGGACAGACTCCGCTTCGAGGAGGAAGCACGCGCTGCGGGGCTGACGGGGTTCGAAATCTGGCAAGAGGACGCCCAGGGCCAGAAAATCCCTGCCGCTACGCGCGACGTGTATTATCCGGTCTTCCAGGCAGCCCCCTTGGAGGTCAATGACTACGCCCTGGGCTTTGACCTCGGCTCCGAGCCGTTGCGTCGCGGGGCCATGGAGGAGGCGCGACGCACCGGCTTGGCCACGGCCTCCGACCCTGTCGCGCTGGTGCTCGAGTCGTCCGAAAACAAGGGTCTAGTGGTGTTCCGCCCTGTCTTCGACGATGAAGATCCAAGTCTGCTGCGGGGCTTCGCCCTGGCGGTGTTGCGGATGAGCAAATTGCTGGAGTACGCCGCGGGTCTCGACACCTCGGCCATGCACATGGATATCGCATTCCTCCGCCATGACGGCGAAATCGAAACCCTCGCCTCCTCGTGCAGTGCCGACCAGCCACTGGATGCCGCATTCACCCTGAAGCGCCCCATCTTCGCCTTTGGCAAAGTCTTTGTCGTGAACGCCCACGCTGGCCCGACCTTCTTCCACATCTACCCGGCCAGGGCTGCCTGGTTCGCGGCCCTGACCGGAGCGGGATTGACGTCGATGCTCGCAGTCCTGCTGGGCATGGTCTTTCACCGCCGCTCGGTCCTGGAATTGCTGGTGGCCGAGCGCACGAGTAAACTCCGCGAGAGCGAGGAACGTTTCCAGGCCTTCATGAACGAAACCCCGGTCTACGCCTACATCAAGGACAGAACCCTCGCACATGTCTACCAGAACAAGAGGGTGACCGAGCTGGCCAAAATGATTTCCGCAGCGAGCGACGGCCGCTCGGCCAGACAGATATTCGACAAGGAAACCGCCGATGCCTTGGAGCAAGCCGACGTCAAGGTTCTGGAAGGACACACCGAGCGCGTCGAGATCGAATACTTCCTGCATATCGGGAACGAGGTGCTGTGGCTCTACGATGTCAAATTCCAGTTGGAGCTTGCGAACGGCAACAGGGGCGTGGGAGGGCTGGCCTTTGACATCACCGAACGCAAGAAGACCGAGGAGGCACTGCGGGAGCGTGAGGAGCAACTCGCGCTGGTGCTGGAAGGCAGCGAACTTGGCTTCTGGGATTGGAATATCGAGAGGAACACCGTCCACCGAAACGAGCGTTGGGCCGCGATGCTCGGTTATTCCCTGGATGAAGTGGAGTTCACGGTCAAGCAATGGGAGGATTTTCTGCATCCCGATGACCGCGCGGCAGCGTGGCAGGCCATCAAGGAGCATCTCGACGGCCGCACTCCCACCTACAGGTGCGAGTACCGGATGCTTACCAAGGACGGAAAAGATCGCTGGATACTCGACCAGGCCCGGGTAATGAAACGGGGTGCTGACGGACGCCCCCTGCGCATGTGCGGGACGCATACCGACATCACCGAACGCAAAATGGTCGAGGAGGCCCTGCGAGAGAGCGAGGAGCGGTTCCGCCTGCTCTTTGACAACGCCCCCCTGCCCTATCAGTCGTTGGACGAGCAAGGATATTTCCTGACCGTCAACAAACGCTGGCTGGAGACCCTGGGCTACACAACAGAAGAAGTTGTCGGTCACTGGTTCGGGGACTTTCTGACGCCCAGCTTTCGCGAGCACTTCGACCGCAATTTCCCCATGTTCAAGCAGGCCTGCTTCATCGACGGGGTGGAATTCCAGATGCTGCGCAAGGACGGTACGGCCATCCACGTCAGCTTCAACGGCCGCGTGCAGTTGGACAAGAGTGGGCGGTTCATGCGCTCGCACTGCATCTTCACGGACATCACGGAAAAAAAACGGGCCGAAGAATCGCTCCTGCAAGCCAAGGAAGCCGCCGAGTCCGCCAGCCGGTCCAAGTCCGAATTCCTGGCCAACATGAGTCACGAGCTGCGGACGCCCATGAACGGCGTCCTGGGCATGCTCCATCTTCTGCAGACCACGACCATTGACAAGGAGCAGAAGGAGTACATCCAGCATGCCATCAAATCATCCAAACGCTTGACACGATTGCTCTCGGACATCCTCGATCTCTCCCGCATCGAGGCAGGCAGGCTTCCGCTCCTGGAAACCGCCTTCGAGATCGAGGAACAGAAGCGCTCCCTGCTGGAGCTGTTTTCCTCGACAGCACGGGAAAAGGGCCTGGACCTGGAGTGCATCGTGCACTCCACGACACCCCCTGTATTGATCGGAGACGAAAGCCGGCTCCGGCAGATCCTCTTCAATCTCGTGGGCAATGCACTCAAGTTCACGGAACAAGGGGGCGTGCGCATCGAAATCACTGCATTGCACACGATTGATTCCAACCGCGTGCGGGTGCTGTTCACGGTGAGCGACACCGGCATCGGCATTCCCGATGACCGGCTCACGGAAATCTTCGAACCCTTCACCCAGATTGAAGGCGAGTACACCCGGCGTTTTCAGGGAGCCGGACTGGGCCTTTCCATCGTACGCAAGCTCGTGAACATGATGCGCGGCGAACTGACCATCGGTGACTCAGAAGAGGGCGGAACCACCATGTACCTTTCCCTGCCGTTCAGACTGCCTGAGTCGACCGAGGCCATCGCTGCCAAGGCAGGCGAGGCAGATCGCTCCCCGGTGGGGAGACCCGGCAGGATCCTCTTCGCGGACGATGACGAGGTCAGCCTGCTCTCCGGCAGGAAGATGCTGGAAAATGCAGGTTACGAGGTCGTCACTGCCTCCGACGGCCAGGAGGCCCTGGCCCGGCTTGCAGAGCAGGACTTCGACCTGGTGCTCATGGACGTGCAAATGCCGGTCATGGACGGCGTGGCAGCCACCAGGGCGATCAGGACCTCGGGCAAACCCTGGGCCTCCATCCCCATCGTGGCCCTGACCGCCTACGCCATGGGTGGAGACAGGGAAGTATTCCTGCTTGCGGGCATGGATGGCTATGTCTCCAAACCCGTTGAAATGGAAACACTGCACAGGGCGATCAGCGAGGCCATGCAACGCTTGGGCGGAGAGGGCCCGCCTCCCCTGCCGGTGGAAACGGCGCCGCGGGACTGATCCACCCGGAGAATCCCGCTTCGGTCACACCCAAGGCTCCCCTCTTGGCAACTGCCGCCGCCACACACTATACTGGTCCTAGGACGCAACAATCCACTTCCAAGGAGAATGTCATGCAATCCGTGAAACCTGTTCTGCTGACCACGCTGCTCGTGCTTCTGCTTTGCTCCCCGGCCTGGGGCGACATCCCACTGCCCAAAGCCCTCCAGGAGCTGCCCATGTATCCCGGAGCGGTGGTCACGCACACCTTGGACATGAGCGGCGGCACTGTCAACGCCATGTTCGAAGTGGAGGCCAGCATGGACGATGTGCTGGCCTTCTTCATCGAGGCATTCGAGGACACCAGCTGGGAAAAGAACATGGAAGTCCGGCAAAAGGACGGCTGCATGCTCAATTACAGCACGGATTCTCTGTCCCTGGCCATCGCCTTAAGCCCCATGGAGAACCACAAGGTGCAGTACACGCTGATCCTGAGCACCATGGAGTGAGTCCAAGGGGCGGGTTCCAAGGCATTTTGCCCTTTTCCAAGGATGCGTTGCACAACTTCCCGGAACCCGCCCCTGCTCCCAAAGTGCCCTCGCAGAGCACGACCTGGCATCAGGCGCCCCGCAGTCGGGAAAATCCCTGCTCCAGATCGGCGCGCAGGTCGTCCACATGCTCCAGGCCCGCATGCAGCCGCAGGCATGGGCCTTCCGGCTGCCAG
The DNA here is from genome assembly GCA_964609625.1 of uncultured Desulfovibrionaceae bacterium. GTDB lineage: Bacteria > Desulfobacterota > Desulfovibrionia > Desulfovibrionales > Desulfovibrionaceae. The sequence goes on along the minus strand of CAZSRS010000009.1, from coordinate 30,452 downwards.
GGCACGGCGCTGCGCGTGGCCTCGGGTCTGATGGGCAGGATCAGGCTCTCATACCCGCCGAAGCTGTAGCCCATCTTGAACAGCTGCATACTTTCGAGCATGGTCTTGAGGCCCTCCGCCGCACAGGGCCGCAATACCAGCCCAAACAGGCCGCTGGCGCCAGTGAAGTCACGCCTCCAGATGTGATGCTGCGGATGGCTGGGTAGGCCGGGATGCAGCACCCGCGCCACCTCGGGCCTGGACTCCAGCCAGGCGGCCAGCTCCAGCCCGGTTTCCTGGTGCCGGGCGAGGCGCACGCCCAGGGTGCGCACCCCGCGCAGGGCCAGGTAGCAATCGTCAGGCCCCGCGGTAAGCCCCAGATCCCAGATGGCCGTGCGCATCACCGCGTCACTCTCCCGTGACGTGGTCACGATGCCCATCATGACATCGGAATGCCCCACGATGTATTTGGTGGCCGCCTGGATGGAGACATCCACCCCCAGGTCAAAGGGGCGGCAGAACCACGGGCTGGCCCAGGTGTTGTCCATGAGCGTGAGAATGCCGCGGCGCCTGGCCTGCTCACTGACGGCCGGCACGTCCTGCACCTCGAAGGTCAAAGAACCTGGCGACTCCAGGTACACGGCCTTGGTATTGGGGCGGAAAAGCTCCTCGATGCGCCCCCCGATGCATGGATCGTAGAAGGTCGTCTCCACGCCAAGGCGTCCCAGGAAACGTTCGCAGAAATTTCGGGTGGGACCGTAGACCGTGTCGGCCACCAAAAGATGGTCACCAGGCGTCACCAGGGCCAGCAACGCGGCCGAAATGGCGGACAGGCCCGATGGCGTGACGTAGGCGCGCCACCCGCCCTCGAGTTCGGCCACGGCCTTTTCCAAACCACTGATGGTGGGGGTTCCGAAGCGCCCGTAGTGAAGCTTGTCGGACTTGTCGCCGGGAAAAACCAGGTCGGCCATGGTCTCGAAGGTCACGGTGGAGGCGTGGTACACCGGCGGGTTGACCACGCCCAGCTGGGACTTGGGGTCCCGCCCCAGCTCCACCAGTTGCGTTTCACGTCTGTACGTCCTGCTCATGTACACTCCCTTTGCTGCTGTGATGGCACGAAGCATCAGGGCATACCCTCCCGCAGGTGTGGATGCAAGGGTGTATCGCCGGCGCTCCGGCTCTCCGAGAGTGTTTTCGAAATCCCGCGGAAAGAGGTAAAGCGGGCCTTGACAGTCGGACGCTGGCCGGGAAAGGTGCCGGGAGCATGGAAGCGAAGCAAAATCCCATGGTCTCACCGTTGCAGGGCAAGGACACGCCTCCGGTCTGGGCGGCCTTCCCGGTGGCAGCCTTCTATTGCGGCCGTGGCTGGGTCAGCAGCGGGCTCAGGCTGTTGGTGAACCTGATCGTCCGCGGAATCTGGGGGCGTGACAGCGTGGTGCTCGCAAAGCTCCGGTTGACCTGCCTCACCCGTCGGGTGATCGGTCTGCTGTCCGGCGCGCGCCCCGGCGGGGAAAATCCGCTCGAACTGGCGGCCACGGAACTGGCCGCGGCGGGGCAGGCCTTCGCCGACGAGCTTCTGGCGCCCGTGTTCAGCTTGGAAGGCAAGCGCCGGCTGTTCCACGAACACCCCCCGAACCCCAAAGCCGCTCTCGAGGCCTACGAACAGGCAATGGCGCGTCTGGGCAATTCGCCCTATCTCGCGACCCTGGCCAAGCCCGAGCACGTCTTCTTCGGCGCTGCCATGGCCGCGACCCTGTTGCGCGACCAGCACAAGGCCCGTGAGTACTTCCACCACTACCAGGGATTCGTGGCACTGCACCCCAGGAAGAGCTGGGGGGAAGCCACTGAAAAGGACCTGGCCGCGCGTATCGAAACACTTCGCCACGGACTGAACGTAAACAAAGGGAAGGCGCCTCTTGGGCGGCTTCCCTGACGGGTGCGCATCATTGGGGAGCGGTTACACGAGTTCGCTGATGAGCAGGGCCGTGGCCTTTTCAGCCATGGTCATGGTGCCTATGTCGCCCAGGTTGGTGATGCTCACCTGGCGCGGGAGTTCGAGATCGGACATGGAGCCTTCCCTGGTCTGCTTGTAGGCGCCCTCCAACACCCGCATGGTCTTGGCCACGAGGGAATTGGAGTTCATGTTCATGAGCTGGACAGCCCGCCACATGCGCTCCTTGTCAAAGGCCGGCGGGTATTGTTCGTAGCGCTCCATGGTCCCTTACCGCTTTGTTGAAGTCCCCCCTCCCGCACTCATGCCTCGGCGCCAGCGCCGAAAAAGGAATGCATGACCACGTGGGCGTCGTAATAACTGTTGGCCATTGCTTCAGGATCAAGATGCAGATATTCCACGATTCTGTCAACAGCCATCCAGTCCGCGGTCTCGATTCGCTGCGCCAGTTCCAGCCAGAGGCCGAGGCGCTTGTTCTGCCGGCTCAGCCCCTGCTTGAGTTCATCGGCCACGGGAAGATTCTCCACCAGTTCGTGCAGCGGCATGCCCAGCATGGGTTCGAGCAGGGAAAACAACCCCAACAGGAAGAGCCTGTCCGGGGGATCCGTCCGATAGCCCGAGCGCATCGCCGTGAGCTTGAAGAAGTTGCTGCGCTGCGCGGCCAGGCGCATCAACTCCTTGCTCTCCTCCCTGGGGGCCAGATCGTTGAGAATGGCCATGCGCAGCCAGTCCTTGACCTGCTCCCAGCCGAGGATGACCACGGCGTGGTTGATGGAGGTGATTTCCACGGGAAAACTGAAGGCTGCGGAGTTGAGGAACAGCAACAGCCGGTAGCTGATGGAGGCGTCCATGGAGATGGATTCCGCCAGGCGTGAGAAGTCGGGCGTGCCGTTCTCGATAAGGTTGAAGAGTTCGATCTTGGAGGCCTCGTTGGCCGAAAGCCGACGGTTCTCGACCACCTGGGGCTTCTTGAAGTAGGGCCCCTGGAAGTAGGAGAAGCCCAGGGATTGCGCGGCCTCGTAGAGCTTTTTGTTCTCCAGGCCGGTGGCGATGACCGTGCACTTTTTCTCGCGTGCCTTTTGCAGCAAGGTCATGATGACCCGCGGGGTCTTGCCCGGCAGTCTGATCTTGACGTAGTCGGCCCGATCCAACAGCGCTTCGTTGCCGGGGCGGTCTTCGAAATTGTCTATGGCCAGCTGGTAGTGACTTTTTTTGAGATTGTCCAAGGCCCAGAGGTACTCCTTGGCGGGAGCTTCCACCTCGGCGATCTCCACCACGGTGTAAGCGTCGGGCAAGGTCTGGGGGGCTTTTTTGAGCACGGCGTGCTCGGCAAAGGGCACCATGACCTTGGTATCGCCCACATGGCCGGGCAGAAAGGCGTAGCTTTTGGGCTCACGATTCAGCGTCTTGGTGAAGGGCAACACCTGCTTATTGCCGGCCACGCCGCCCCGCGCCCAGGGAGCGTCGCGCACGATCAGATCGTGCCCCCAAACCCGTTTGTTCCTGCCGAACACGGGCTGTCTGGCAAAGAGCAACCGCTTGTCTTCCGGATCGCTGGTGACGGTGAACATGCCGTTTTCCTCCTGCTGAACGGCTTGTGCCGCACACAATCGTGATGGAAGGGGAAAACCGTGGGAGACCTGGGCGAAACCGCACGATACAGGCGGTTGTTCAAGGCAACCCGGCTGTCTTCAGGCTGGTGATGTCTTCTGAAGACCCGTAGCTTTCCGTCCCTGCCTCACGACAGGTTTGGCTTTGTCTTGCTTCATCTCACATACTATAACAGGGCTGCGAAAAGTCAAGCACTTCGGGCCTTCGGCTCGCTGCCCGCGCGCATCGCCGCACAGTGGTGGGGGACCAGACACGACAAAGGGGCCTTGCGGCCCCTTTGTCGTGGTATCTTTCCGTCTGTCTGGCTAAACGACTGTACGCTCCTCCCATTCCTGGACAGTGGCGTCCTTCTCCACCTCTTCCCAGCCCGTGAGCATGGCCTGGACGTGGGCGAAAATCGTATGCCCCGTGGTGGTCATGTACATGTGCACGATGAGAAACTGCAGGATGAAGAACGCGCCCAGGGTGTGCAGGAAGGCCATGGTGCCGAGATTCCAGTCCAGGCCCCAGGCGGGCCAGGAGTTGTAATAGTAGTAGAGCAATCCGGTGATCATCTGGAAAGGCAGGAGGGTCGAAACGATGCCCAGATAGGTGATGCGCTGCAAGGGATTGTGCTTGGCGCGCACCGACTTGGGCACGGGATGGGGCTCGTGCCTGAAGATGCCGATCATGTAATAGCGGGCCACGTCCAGGAGCTTCTTGAAGGTCGGGATGTATTGCCGCCACTCCCCGGTGGTCAACAGCCAGAAGGCGATGAACACGTAGAGGATCAGCCAGGTCCAGGCGCAGAAGACGTGCACGTCGTGGGCCGTCTCGAAGCCCAGCAGCGCGTAGGTGCCGTGCAGCTCAAAGCCGGTGACGATCAGGGCGATGATCAGCAAGCCCTGGGCCCAGTGCCAGAAACGCTCGAACCTCGAGTAGAGGTAGACTCTTTTCATGTTCTCAGCCATGGCTTACCCCTTTTTCGGTCTGGACACGATGCGCAGCAGGCCGTGCCCGGCCACGCCCACCAGGGAGCCGACCACGATCAGCCAGCCGAAGATGTCCAGATAGGTGTAGTTGTCGCGCCCCGGCATGTAGAAACCGGCCAGGGTGGCCAGCCGCCCCTGCCTGGAATGGCAGTCGGCGCAGGCCAGGGTTTTTTCCTTGGGTGCCACCATGTGGGTGGTCTGGTAATAGTAGACCGTCTCCACGAATCCCACCTCGCCGCTGAAGGGCAGATCGACGTATTCCATGCCGAACTTCACGGCCTTGGTCCAGTCGAAGTTCTTCCAGTATGCGGTGGTGTCATCCTTGCCCCTGGGGAAGAGATGGGGCACGGCCATGGTCTTGTTGCCCTTGTCATAGGGTGTCTTGCCGCGGTGGGCCTTGAAGGGGTAGATGCGGGAGTTGGGATCGCCTCTCTCGCCCACGGGGTAGTTGAGTGGCACCTCTTGCGTGGGATCGATGGTGTCGGTGAGCAGTGTGTAGTTCAGGACGCCGTTGAACCAGTGATACTCGGGCACCACGTCCTTCACCCAGAGGAATTCGCCCTTTTTGGCGTCGTAATCCGTTTTGCCGAATGCGTCCTTGTTGGGCTTGCGTTCCTTGTCACCGGCCATGGACCAGTCCCACCACATCTTCGTGGGCTGCCCCCTGGCGAATTCAGGGATGTGACAGGACTGACAGGCCACGATGTCGGTGTGGTCGTTGGCCTTGTGCCCCGGCTTGTGCGGTTTGTTGGTGTGGCAGGATGCGCAGGCGATGCGTTTGATCTGGTCATCCTGGATCAGGCTCTTGTCCGGGGTCACGGTGGCGGGGTGCTTGTAGCAGCGCCCGGCGACGGCATGGGCCTCGGTGGTGTGACAACGCACGCAGTCGAAGTTGGCGCCCTCGGCGTTCATGTGCACGTCGAGTTCCTTGTTCGGCATGTACAGGGTGGTATCGAGGTCGCCGTGCTTGACCGCGTCGCCACCGCCGCCGTTGAAGTGGCAGCCGCCGCAGTTGGCCCTGCTGGGACGCCCCACGCTCTGGGCCACCTTGTTCCAGTCCGGGGGAAGGAAAGTCTCGCCATCGAACTCGGTAGGTTCCTTGACCGGTTCACCCGCCATGGTGGGGAATTTCTTGTAGGTGCCTGTCTGGTCGTGGCAAACGAGACAGTCCACGTCGTTCTGCGTCGCGGTCTGCATGAAATTCTTGTCGCGCCAGCCAAAACCCGTGTGGCAGGACGTGCAGCGCGGCTCGTTGGACGGTACGGCGATACAGAAGTTGTTAAGGGTTATGCCGGCCTTGCCCATTTCCTTGTTTGGATCCTGGGGGCAGATCCAGGACCAGTGAATGGTCTGCTGCATCTGCTTGCCGGCCTCGTTGTGACACCCCAGACAGGCCCGCGTGACCTCTTGGCCGGAGGTGAACTCCTGCCGCAGGGCTTCGTGCCGGCTGTGGTCCGCGGTGATCCAATGTTTGGGCAGGGCAGCCTGTACCTTGCGGGCCTCGGCCGCACCGAAATCCCCGTTTTCGTCGGGATTTTTCGCGGCGATGCCCCACCCAGGCACGGACAGCACGACTACCAAGGCAAGGAAACCTGACCATACCACGGAACTGAAGACTTGTGTTCTCATCGGCGCCCCCAAAAACGTTTGCGGCTCATATGACCCTCCTTTGCCGCTTGACCGGATGACCTGACCTTTCGAAAGCTCGCCTTCCCGCCTGGCTTCCGGCCGTTGTTCAGGACAGTTGCCCGAATTGCCGAACCATGCATGCCCCATAGGGGGTATGCTTCAATCCCCTGACGCGATCTCGTCTCAATGCCTATACCCGGTAGCCGTATCAATGTCAAGCGCCTTCAGTCCATAAGCCGGGAAATCACCTTCAACATCTTGTCCAGCTGCTGTAATCGCTCCTCGCCCTCCTTGATCTCCAGTTCCTGGTTGCAGGTCAGCAGATACCGACGCACAATGAGTGTGTTCATCGCTTTCAATGCCGCCCGCACGGCCTTGACCTGGGTCAAGATGTCCTCGCATTCCTTGCCGTTCTCGATCATCCCCGCAATACCCTTCATCTGGCCGGTTATCTTCTTCAACCTGGCGAGGATATTCATTTTCAACTGTTCCGACGTCTCGCTGTTCGAACTCATTTTCAGTCCTTGTGCTGGAGTGGTATCTTGATTGCCCCTTGCCATTTGCTTTGCGTGTCAACATCATACCAACATGGTAGGGTATATGTCCACTTAATGCTATAATACCATATAGGGGTATCTTGTCAAGAACAAACCGAGGCGTTGCCAAGTAACGCGCTGTTTCAAAGATATTCCCCCCGCATGCCCCCAGAATCGACGTTTGACATTGTGCCCGGCCATGGTCATTACTCTGCACAGACAGAAGCGGTCCCTCGTGTCGCGAAACACTCCCATCTCCAGGCAGGAGGCAGGGACATGGTGCGTTGTGAAATATGCGGGGTGGAGGTCCTCTCGGGATGGATCTGCGGGGTGGTCCCGGCCAGCGACCGCCTCAAACTCGGACTCTGCCCGGAACACGACAACATCGAAAACCGCGCCCTGGTGCGGGAGCGCTGGAAGGAGATGTTGGCCAAGGAACTCGAGAAGGCCATGCTGCGCCAAGAGCAGCAGGCCAAGGACCAACCCCGCGGCTATGGCGTGACCATCCGCTACCTGGACGGCGGCGTGGTCACGGTTCCCTGCCGAGGGTACGAGGTCAGCCAGGAGCGCGAACTGCTCATCCTCAACGAGGACGGCATGCTGGACTTCTACCCCCTGCAGCACATCCGCCGCTTCACCGTGCAGGAAGCCGCCCCTCGCCTGGATGCCGACAACGACCAGGACTCCACCACGTGAACTCACCGCCCCCCTCCCCTGTGCAACGTCTGATCCTGCACGTGGACATGGACGCCTTTTTCGCCTCGGTAGAACAGCTAGACAACCCCGAACTGCTGGGCAAGCCCGTCATCGTGGGCGGCGAGGAGCGCGGCGTGGTCTCGGCCTGCTCCTACGAGGCCAGAAAATTCGGCGTGCACTCGGCCATGCCCACGGCCCAGGCCAGACGCCTCTGCCCCCAGGGGGTATTCGTCAGGGGCCGTCACGCCCGCTACGCGGAAATCTCAGAAATGGTCATGGCCGTGCTGCACGACTTCTCCCCCCTGGTGGAGCAGGCCTCTGTGGACGAGGCCTACATGGACGTCACCGGACTGGAAAAGCTTTTCGGCCCGCCAGAACAACTGGGCGCGGAACTGAAGCGCCGGGTGCGCGAGGCCACAGGCCTGAACTGCTCCGTGGGCATCGCTCCCGTGAAGTTCCTGGCCAAGATCGCCTCGGATTATCGCAAGCCCGACGGGCTCTTTGTCCTGCGGCCCGAGGATGTCCAGGAGTTCCTGCGGCAGCTGCACGTGGGGAAAATTCCTGGAGTGGGCAAACACGTCAAGACCGAACTCGACAAGCTGGGCATCCGTTTCGCCGCCGACATCCTGCGCTACCCCCCGAGTTTCTGGGAGGGGCGCTTCGGAAAATGGGGAAGCGTGCTGTACGAACGGGCCCAGGGTCTTGGCTCCACCACCGTGAGCACCCACTACGAGGCCAAGTCCGAGAGCGCGGAGAACACCTTCAGCCGCGACACGGTGGACCGCGAGGAACTCAAGCGCTGGCTCCTGCACCAGGCCGAACGCGTGGGCGCCCGCCTGCGCCGCCACCGATACAAGGGGCGCACCGTGACCCTGAAGATCAAATTCCAGGACTTCTCTTCCATCACCCGCAGCAAGACCCTGCCCGAGCCCACCAGCAGCACCCGGACCATCTTCGAGACCGCCGCGGCCCTGCTCGACGCCCAGGCCCTGCCCAAGAAGGTCCGCCTCATCGGCGTGGGCGTGAGCAACTTCCACACCGCTCCAACCCAACTGCCCCTGTTCCAGGATAAGGACAAGGCCAGGGACGAACACCTGGACCTGACCCTGGACGCCATCCGGGAGAAGTTCGGCTCCAATGCCCTGGTCAGGGGGCGTATCTTTGGGTTCCGCAATAAATAATCGAGTATTCCCTTCGGATTATCCCAGGTGCTAACCGTGACTCCCCTCGAGGCCCGCGCTCCAGAATCATGCGTTGCACTGTATTCTTCCGCAACAAAGCCTCGAAGGGGTACCCCGGATAAGGCCTGGCCCAACGGGCCAGGTACGGTGGGAACGGTAAGAGGGAAATCCCTCAGGCCCTGGCGTCCAGGGCTTCCAGTGCCTCCAGCGCTTCCTGGACCAGGGTGGCGACGGTGGTCAGCTCCAGCTCGCGGTCGCGGTAGAGTTCCAACTCGCCCTGGTTGTGGCGGTGTCTTTCCAGCAGGGGGCGGGCCTCGGCGTCGGCGAGCAGGCCAAGCCCCCAGGCCGATAGTCCCTGGATGGGGGCGTCAGGGGCTTCGTCGGAATCGCCCGAATCGCGGGGATGCTCCAGGCCCTTGCGCAGGTGCGGTATTGCCATGGCGGCCAGTTCGGGTCGGGCCTGGGCCAGGCGCCCCACGCCCCAGAAGGCGCCGCGCCGCAACGGCAGGTGGTCGATGAAGTTGTCGTCCTTGCCCGTCTTGGTGATGTAGGAGATCAGGATGCGGTGGTATTCCTGGGCGAGCTGCCCGTGCACGGCCATTATCTCGCCCATGGTCTCGGGAGCGCCCCAGCCGAGATTGCCCGACTCCTCGCTGAGGTTCCAGATCAGGCGGCGCATGACCACGCGGGCGTCTTCCAGCCGCTCCTCGGCCATGCGGGCGATGGTCAGGCCCAGGGCCGTGACGCTGTGCCACTTCAGCGCGCCGGGGTGGAGAAGAAAGGAGAACAACGGCCCCACGAGCCGGGCCGGAGGGTGCTGTTCCAGCTCGGGGAGCGCGTCCTGCCAGTCCGGAGCCATGAGCCGGTCCTTGAGCTGGACCTTGAGTCTGCGGAAGTCGGACATTCCCCCTCCTGCTGGCGGCAGAGTTCCCTGCCGCCCATATGCGCCAGCGTTCTACACTTTCTGCCGCAGATTCTCGATCTCCCCGGCGAACCCAGGGTGGGGCTCGAAACCTGTCTCCACGGCCTTGTCGAAGAACTCCACGGCCTTTTGCGCATCGCCCAATTCCAGGTAGGCCAGGGCCAAGTTGTTGTATGCCGGGCCGAACATGGGCTCCAGTCGCACGGCCTGCATGCAGCGGTCGATGCAGCGCTCGGGATCGCCTTCGGCCAGATAGGCACTGCCCAGGGTGGTCAGGGCCTGGACGAACTGGGGGTCGATCTTCACGGCCTTTTCCAGGATCTTGGCGGCCTGGGTCACTTCCCCTTTCTGCAGGAGCGCGAAGCCGATGTTGCCCCAGGGCGTGGCAAACATGGGGCGGATCTCGGTGGCGGCGCGGTTGAAGTTCAGGCAGCCGTCCAGGTCGCCACGCTGCATGGCGATGCCGCCGAGCTGCACGTACGCCTCCGCCATCTTGGGGGAATGGTGCACGGCCTCGCGGAAGCAGGCCTCGGCCTCGCGGAATTCACGCTTGCCGAGATAGGCCACGCCGAGGTTGTAATACGTGTTGCCGCAATCAGGGTTTTTCTGCAGCTTGCCCTTGAGTTCCGTGATGCGTTGCTCCAGCAATTCCCTTTTCCCGGCCTGATTCTCAGTCGTCATGTATGACTCCTTCCTTTTTCATCAATTTGTAGTACCAGACGCTGAACTCGAACATGCCCTGAAAGCTGTCCTGCTCGGTCATCAGGCCGAAGGCAATCTCCTGCACCCCCCTGGCGAAGGCCTCGCTGTATTTCCTGTCCTTGGGGAGCGATGCGGTGAACTCGTGGACCAGCTGGCTTGCGGTGCGCTTGGTGGGGTCCTGGCGAATGTCGATGGGGTGCTTGGGCTCCTGGAAGGGATCCCAGGCCTCGTAACCGCCCATGCGCTCGACGAACTTCCTGCGCCTGGGGGACATTTTGTCCCAAATGGCCTTTTTCATGGCCTCCTGTTCAGGGGTCAGCTCCGACATCGCTATCCCTCCCGGCTCTTGGGCACTTCCAGCGGCTGCCCGCCTCCGGGGCACTCCCCGGTATGCGCCTGGTCGCAGCTGGAGGCGCTGGCGCAGGAACTGCAGCCCGCTGCTTGGATCTCCTTTTCGTCCGCCGCACGCTGCTCCTCGGTGCCACCCACCACAAAGGAATGCATGTGGCCGCAGGCCTCGCCTTCCTTGATGCCCAGGTACTCGTTGTCGTACTTGTTCAGTAGGGCCATGGATACCGGCACCAGCACCTCGAAGAGTCTGGTGTGGGTGGTGGGAATGCTCTGGACCAGTTCCTGGCTCAGGAGCATCAGCCTGTCCTGTATCTTCTCCACGTGCACGGTGGGATAGCTCTTGCCCCGATCGAAGCCTGTGTTGCCGCAGGTGTGGGCCTTGCCGGAGATGGCCATGGGGATGCCGTACAACCTGCAGGTTGCCGGCCTGTGCTCATAGAGGTCGCATTTGTCCTCGTCATTGAGCAGGGGGCAGCGCACGCGCATTTTGGCGACTTGCTCCAGAATTTCTCGGGTGGAGGCGCCTTCCTCGCTGGCCCTGAACACCTTGTGCTTGAGTTTGTAGGCCTCGCGGTCGGCGCTGTCGGCCCTGTTCAGTATTGTGTCGCGCTCGAGGCCGTCGAAGCGCTGCAAGAAATGATGGTTCAGGTACATGGCCTCGATGAGGCTGAGGTCGAAGAGGGCGTGGCAGCAGTCGCTGCAGCCTTCCGCGCAGGTCACTTCTTCCGGGTGTTGCTGCCGCACGCGCTGAAAAACGGCGTCCACATCCCGCAAGAGCTGTTCGTATTCCTGGAAAACCGTGGAAAGATCCAACTGCATGAGTTGCTCCTTGGGCAATGCACTGCCTGCGTTTGCTGGTTGCCGACATGATCGTCCGTATCTGTCCGAATCAATTCCATGAGGAACTAATACCGCTGGAACCGCTTGTCAGCCCCCTCGGAGAGATGAAGTGGCCCGTCCGGATGGAAAGGGTAAAAGAACGCCGTGCCTGCGGCCGCGACTCGGCTACAGGCACGGCATGAATAAATCCGGCTAAAAGAGATCAGTTCTCTTCGACGGTGATGGCGTCCTGCTCGCAGACCTCGACACAGGATTCGCAGCCCAGGCACTCGTCCATGTTCACCGGAACCGCCTTGCCGTCTTGCAGCTCGTAGACCTCCACAGGGCAGACATCCACACATTCACCATCGCCGATGCACTTGTCAGTATCCACCGTGACCGTGTAACCCATTGCATCCTCCGCAGAATGATTATCCAGGGCAGTACACCCGGCTCGCCTGAACGTACCGGCAGGCCCTGAAGGGGTTATAGAATGATCGCCTCCCAGCAGCCGAGGCAGCCGCAAACAAGCGTAGCACCTGATAGCGCCATGTCCGGGCAGTGTCAAGGCTGTATCCATATGCTTAACGATTTCAAAAGACTATCAGCCCTGCTCGATGTCATATGTCCAGACGGACGTGGTAGGTCCGCCCCCCGCGCGCCACAAGCATCAGTAGGCTGTTGTTCATGCGATAGAGCTGCACGGCCAGGATGAAGTCCTCGGGCCGTTGCATCCTGATGTCGTGGATGGCCAACAGCACATCTCCGGGCTCCAGGCCCAGGTTGTGTGCCGGGCTGCCCGTGACCACCCTGTCCACGGTCAGGCCCCCCCTGCGCAGGGCCTTGTCTCCCGGCACGAACCCCCAACGTCCGGCAGCCAGGGACAGGGCGGTTTCAGTGCCAAAGGCGCCCGCGGCCACCTCGATCTCAAGCCGCCGATCCCTGCGCAGAAGCGCCAGGCGCAGGGGCTGCCCCTGCACGTAGTTGCGCAGCAGGTGCAGATAGTGGGTCTTGTCTTCGATGGGCACGCCGTTGATGGAGAGCAGCAGGTCTCCGGTCTGGAGTCCGGCCCCGGCAGCCGGAGTGTCCGGATAGACTTCGGTGATCAGCATGCCCTGGAGCCGGTCGAGCCCGAAATAGCCGGCCAGGCGTTGGTCCAGGTCCTGCCCCACCAGGCCGAGCCAGACCGGACTCACGGAGCCCTTGTCCAGGAGCTGCGCCACCACGCGCTTGGCCTTGTTCACAGGGATGGCGAAGCCGATGCCCTCGGCCCTGGCGTGGATGGCCGTGTTGATGCCGATGACCTGTCCCAGGAGATTGACCAGGGGGCCGCCACTGTTGCCGGGGTTGATGGCCGCGTCGGTTTGCACGAAATCGCTGTACACGCCCTGGTCGGTCCGCACGGAGCGGTTCACGGCCGAGATCACACCCGTGGTCACCGTGTGGTTGAATCCGTAGGGATTGCCGATGGCGATGACGGTCTCGCCGATGAACAGGTCGCCGGAATCCCCCATCTCCGCCTCGGGCAGGTCCTTGGCGTCCTTGAGTTGCAGTACGGCCAGGTCGAAGTCCGGCCCCGCGCCCACCAGTTCGGCCGAGAACTCCCGACCGTCGCTGAGCCGCGCCTTGATGGAGCCGGCCCCGGAAATGACGTGGGCGTTGGTCAGCACCAGGGCGCGTTTTCCGTCGATGATCACTCCCGACCCCAGGCTCTCGTACTCGCGCTCCTGCATATGCGGCAGGGGAAGGTTGAAGAACTCCTGGAACAGGGGGCTGAACAGGTCGTCCATCCGCCCCCCGCGGCCCTGGATCCGTGTGGCGGTGGTGATGTTCACCACGGCCGGGCCCACGTTCTGCACTGCCTTGACCACGGGGGTGATGCGCACCTCGTGCCCCGGTCCGGTAAGTTTGCCGCGCACCTCGGCGGCCGAGCCCGCCTCGGGGGGCTGGAGTGTGAACCAGGCCAGGAGACAAAGGAACAGGGCAACGTGTCTGTGCCGCGTGAAAGAATGTGGCGTCATGGAGTGCTCGATCGTACAGGAGGATTGAGGTTGGAGACCTGCCGCCAGGATGCGGTGACAGGCAAGGTGCCGCAGGAGATGTAATACAAGGTGGGGTCCTGTCAAGCGCGGCGTGGCGGAGAAGGGCAGAAAATCCTGGCCGCTGTTCCCGTGACACCGCCCCAGGGGCTGCCTCCTCCCGAGCCCGTTGGGCTGGGCTGTAATTCTCGCCGCCCCTCCGGTGCTGATAACCCGGCAAGGCCAATTCCCCCACCCCAGGCCCTGAAGGGGCGGGGCGGAATAGAGCATGGGGCAACGCCCCATATGGGCAGCCACTCCTCGATCCAGGGCTGTTGCCATGATGCCCGCGGAAGGGCGGCTCGCCAACCGCCCCTACGGCCCAACCAGAGGAAGGTGGGCGACTCCGGACAGCAATACCAAGCGGTGTTGCAGTGCCAAGCGTTGCCCCATGGTTTCCTTTCAGGACTCCGCCCTCGAGAAGGGCGTGGGGACGCTTCGTGAAGCGCCCGCCTAATCCTCCAGGGTGGAGGTGTCGCCCACCTCCTGCCCCAGTTCCTGGGCCTTGAGGATGCGGCGCATGATCTTGCCGCTGCGGGTGCGCGGCAGTGTGTCCACGAAGGCGATACTCTTGATCACCGCCACGGGGCCGAGTTCGCGGCGCATGTGCTCGATGAGTTCCCTGACCAGGTCGCTGCTGGGCTCATAGTCCTTGTGCAGGATCACGAAGCCCTTGGCCACCTCGCCCTTGATCTTGTCCGGGATGCCGATGACCGCGGCCTCGGTCACGGCCTTGTGGGCCACGAAGGCGCTCTCCAGCTCGGCCGTGCCGATGCGGTGACCGCCGATGTTCAGGACGTCGTCGGCCCGCCCCTGCATCCAGATGTAGCCGTCCTCGTCCTTGCGGGCCACGTCGCCGGCTAGGTACAGGCCGGGGAACCTGGTCCAGTAGGTCTCCACATAGCGCTGGTCGTCGTTGAACACGCCACGCAGCATACCGGGCCAGGGCTTCTTGATCACCAGCAGCCCTCCCTTGCCTGGAGGCACGGGTTTGCCCGCTTCGTCGAGCACGTCCACATCCACTCCGGGCAGGGCCTTGTTCACGGAGCCGGGCTTGAGCATGGAGATGGGCATGGGGCTGACCATGAACATGCCGGTCTCGGTCTGCCACCAAGTATCCATGATCGGGCATCGCCCCCGGCCGATGTACTTGTGCAACCAGACCCAGGCCTCCGGGTTCATGGGCTCTCCCACGCTGCCCAGCAGCCGCAGGGTGGAGATGTCGTGTCGCTTGAGGTACTCTTTGCCGAAGCGCATGAGCATGCGCACCAGAGTGGGCACGGTGTAGAGGATGGTGATGCCCCAGCGCTCCACCATGCTCCAGAGGCGGTCGGCCTGGGGGTACAGGGGGTGGCCTTCGTACATCATGGTGGTGGTGCCGGCGATGAGCGGGCCGTAGACCACATAGCTGTGCCCGGTGATCCAGCCGGCGTCGGCGGTGCAGAAAAAGATGTCCGTGGGTTTGATGTCGAAGACCCAGTTGAGGGTGCGGTTAATGCCGACCATGTACCCGCCGTGGGTGTGGATGATGCCCTTGGGTTTGCCCGTGGCGCCCGAGGTGTAAAGCAGGAAGAGCATGTCCTCGCTGTCCATGACCTCGGTGGCGGACTCGGAACGCTCGTTGCGCACCAAGTCCTGGTACCAGACGTCCCTGGGTTCCACCATCTCCACTTCGACATTGGCACGGTGCACCACCACCACGGTCTCGGCGCAGCAATCACTGACGCCCACCAGGCTTTCGTCCACCACGCTCTTGAGATTCACCACCCGGCCGTTGCGATAAAAGCCGTCCACGGTGATGATCATCTTGGCCCGGGCATCCATGATCCTGTCGCGCAACGCCTTGGCCGAAAAGCCCGCGAAGACCGCGCTGTGCACCGCGCCGATCTTGGCGACGGCCAGCATGGCGATGACGGTTTCCGGCAGTGGTGGCATGTAGACGATGACCCTGTCGCCCTTTTCCACGCCCAGGGTGCGCAGGGCGTTGGCGAAGCGGTTCACGGCGCGGTAGAGGTCGTAATAGGTCAGACTGCGGGTGTCTCCGGGTTCGCCCTCCCAGATCAGGGCCAGACGGTTCTTGTTCGCGGTCTCGATGTGCCTGTCCAGGGCGTTGTAGACGATGTTGCACTTGGCGCCCCCAAACCACTTGTAAAAGGGGGGCGTGGAGTCGTCGAGCACCTGTTCCCACTTCTTGAACCAGTCGAGTTCCTCGGCAGCCTCCTCCCAGTAGGCGAGGTAGTCCCTGTCCGCTGCTTCGTAGGCCTCTTCCAGGGCCATGGGGCTGACATTCGCACTGGCCAGCATGGTGGGGAGCGGCCGGAAGACGCGTTCTTCCTGCAACAGGGCATCCAGGGCGCCTGACTCGTTCATGACTGTCCTCCAGGATCAATGCGCGGCGCCGATTTCGGCAGCCGATCCGATTCACGTAGAATACACTTCTCGCTCATGCCACATCCCCAATGCAGAAAGGCAGAACAATTCGTTCAAAGGCAGGTTCCGCACGCTGAACGGTCTGCATTCCCCTTGTTCTCACAATCCGAGTATCTGCTTCAGCTCGCCGATGCGCCTGCGGCTGATGGGCAGTTCGATGCGTGTGCGACCCGCCGTGCGCAGCATGAAGTTGCTGCCGGGCAGGGAGGCGATCTCGGTGACCATGTCCAGATTGACCAGAAACTTGCGGTGCACGCGGAAAAAACGGTGCTGCCGCAGTCTGTCTTCCAGGAGTTTCATACGATAGGAGGTCAGAAACTTCTGGGTGGCGGTGTGTACGTAACTGTAATCCTCGTAGGCTTCCACAAAGACAATCTCGTTGTACGGCACGAGAATCGTGCGCCCCTCCAGGGAAATGGCCAACTTCTCGATATCCATGGGAGCGAAGCGATTGCTGTGATCCCAGGCCTGGCGCAGCGCGCGCAGGAAACTATCCTGTTCATCGTCGGCCAGGGGCAGCTTCAGGGTGGATTCTTCCGAAGGTTCGCCCGCCTCCGCGGCGTAGGCCGCTTTCCAGTTCGTCGTGGGCGGGGGAATGAGCTTGAAATGCGCCTTGAACTGCCTGAGGCGCTCGAAGGTCCGTTCAATGCGTTCCGGCGCCGCGGGCCAGAGCAGATAGTCCGTGGCGCCCAGTTCGAACGCCTTGAAGGCCTGGCTCTCGTCCTGGGCGATGAAGACCAGGGCCGGTTTGTCTCGGCGATTGAAGAGCATCTGCGCCAGTTCCAGGCCGCTGACCTTGTCCTGCAACTCCACGCCCAAAAAAAACACGCCGTAGGGCACCGCTTCCAGCAGCTCCAAGGCCTCGAAGGCCCCCACGGCCTCGCCCAGCACGCGCAAAAACTCGGCCTTGGCCAGGGCTTCCCGCAGCGCCTGCCGCACGGCTGCCTGGGGGTGGATGAGCAGGGTGTTCAATTGCGTCATGCTCACCTTATAGCAGAAAACCCCGGACGAATGAAACCCGTCATCCAGGGGGCACCGCAAATCTCTTTCCCCTCTTCGTTTAATCAGCTTGAATACTTGTCTTTCTGTCGATTAGACTTCCAAGGGCAAATGTCGTATTGAAACAAGTTGCGCTTGAGCCGCTGCAAATAGCAGTGTGTGACCCGACGCCCACGCGCGCCGCATGAACCGAACGAACGACAGCCGGCCTCCCGGCGAACCACTATATGACGACACGGCATTTCATCAGAAACTTCAGCATTATAGCACACATCGACCACGGCAAGTCCACCTTGGCGGACAGGATCCTCGAAGTCACCGGACTCGTTGGGGAGCGTGACAGACGCGAGCAATACCTCGACCGCATGGACCTTGAGCGGGAGCGCGGCATCACCATCAAGGCACAGACCGTGCGCATCCCCTACACGGCCAAGGACGGCAACGAGTTCATCCTCAACCTCATCGACACCCCCGGCCACGTGGACTTCAGCTACGAGGTCTCGCGATCCCTGGCCGCCTGCGACGGCGCCCTGCTGGTGGTGGACGCCACCCAGGGCGTGGAGGCCCAGACCCTGGCCAACGTCTACATGGCTCTGGACCACGACATCGACGTCATCCCGGTGTTGAACAAGATCGACCTGCCCAGCGCGGAACCCGAGCGAGTCAAGAAGGAAATCGAGGAGGCCATCGGCCTGGACTGCGCCGATGCACTGCAAGTCAGCGCCAAGACCGGCCAGGGCGTGCCCGACGTCCTCGAACGCCTCATCCGCCTCATTCCCCCCCCAAAGGGAGAGTTGGACGCCCCGCTCAAGGCCCTGATCTTCGACTCCTGGTACGACCCCTACCAGGGGGTAGTGGTGATGTTCCGCCTGCTGGAAGGCAGCATCGCCATGGGGCAACGCATCAAGATGTACTCTTCGGGCAAGATCTTCGAGGTCTCCAAACTGGGTGCCTTCATGCCCGAACCCGTGAACATCGAGGCCATGGGCCCCGGCGAAGTGGGCTTTCTCTGCGCCACCATCAAGAACCTGCGTGACGCGCCCGTGGGCGACACCATCACCGACGCCCAGAGGCCCACCACGTCGCCCTTCCCCGGCTTCAAGAAGATCAAGCCCATGGTCTTTTGCGGGCTCTACCCCACGGAACCCGCCGAATACGAACCCCTGAAAAACGCCCTGGAAAAGCTCCAGCTCAACGACGCTGCCTTTGCCTTCGAGCCGGAGACCTCCCAAGCCCTGGGATTCGGTTTCCGCGCCGGCTTCCTGGGCCTCCTGCACATGGAGATCATCCAGGAACGCCTGGAGCGCGAATTCCAGGCCAGCCTCATCGCCACGGCTCCCACGGTCATCTACAAGGTCAAGACCACCGCGGGAGCGGAACTGGCCATCGAAAACCCGGCCAAACTCCCGCCGGCCGGCGAGATCGCCGTCTTCTACGAACCTTACGCCAGACTGGAGATACACACCCCCAACGAGTATGTGGGCAACGTGTTCAAACTTTGCGAGGAAAAACGCGGCATCCAGAAGGACATCCGCTATCTCTCCTCCACCCGCGTGATCATCACCTACGAACTGCCCTTCGCGGAAATGGTCTACGACTTCTTCGACAGGCTCAAGTCCTGTACCAAGGGCTATGCCTCCCTGGACTACGAAATCGTGGATTACCGAGAGGCCGACCTGGTCAAGCTCGACCTGATGATCAACGGTGAACCGGTTGACGCGCTTTCAACCATAGTGCACAGGGACAGGGCATACCAATTCGGACGCAAGGTGGCCCTGAAGCTGAAGCGCTCCATACCCAGGCAAATGTTCGAGGTGGTCATCCAGGCCGCGGTGGGCCAGAAGGTCATCGCCAGGGAGCGTAACTCTCCCCTGCGCAAGAACGTCACTGCCAAATGTTACGGCGGCGACATAACCCGTAAGCGTAAGCTTTTGGAAAAGCAGAAGGAAGGAAAGAAGCGTATGAAGCGCATGGGCAACGTGGAAATCCCCCAGGAGGCGTTTCTGGCCGCACTCAAGGTGGAGGACGATTGACGCATGACCCCGGCGACTTCCATTCACCCTCTATCTGTGGTAAGGACGTGCGCCGCATCTGGATTGTGTCCCCTCGCACCGCCCCCTCCACGGCCAACCAACCCCGCATGGCGCTAGCCCCAACCAGACACCGCACAAGGATCAACCCATGACACCCCGCTGGCAAAAAATGCTCAAAGAATACAGCGAAGCCATGATCATCGCCTTCATCCTGGCCATGATCATCCGCACCTTCTTCATCCAGGCCTTCAAGATCCCTTCGGGATCCATGCTCGACACCCTGCTCATCGGCGACCACCTGTTGGTGAGCAAGATCGTCTACGGGGTCAAGGTGCCCTTCACCGACAACTACCTCCTCACCTTCAGCGAGCCAGATCACGGAGACATCATCGTCTTCGAATTCCCCGAGGACCCCTCCAAGGACTTCATCAAGCGCGTTGTCGGTCTCCCCGGCGATGTCCTGGAAATCAAGGACAAAGCCATCTACCGCAACGGCGAAAAGATCGACGAACCCTATATCCAGCACACGGACCCCAGCATCAGGAGCGGTCCGCGCGACAACATGCCCCCCACCACCGTTCCCGAGGACACCTACTTCGTCATGGGGGACAACCGTGACGAATCCTACGACTCCCGCTTCTGGGGTCCGGTGGAGAAAGGAAAGATCAAGGGCAAGGCCTGGATCCTCTATTGGTCCTGGGGCGGCGTCGCCGACATCCGCTGGGGGCGCATAGGATCTTTCATCAAGTAGCCATGAAGTACAACACCGCCGCACGCATCACCGTCCTGTGCACGGCATTCAGCCTGCTTTTTCTGGCCGGCGCCCCCTGCCTGGCCGACGAGTGGAACGACAGCTTCTCCCCGCCGCGCCCCTACAGGGTACTGCGCGACATCGCCGTGCGCAGCGGCCCCGCAAACAAGCACGAACGCCTGGGTTCCGTGTCCGAGGGCGACGTACTGCGCGTGCACGAAATCGTCAACGGCTGGAACCGCTTCGACTTCCAGGGCAGGCAGGGCTGGTTGTTCAAGCGTTACCTCAGGCCCATGGCGGCGGGCGAGCCTGAACAGCTCGGCCAGGGAAAAACCGAACCCGCACCGCGAGAACAACCCCACTCCGAAGATCCGCGCCCCCCTGCCGCGCCTGATACCGCTGTTTCAGCGGATCCCGACGTCCTGGCGCAGGCACTGGCGGAGCTTGCCAAGGAGCAGGTCCCCGCGTCCCCGGATCCCGGTCCCGCGCCGAATTCACACCTCCCCCCCCCTCAGGAGCCGCCTGCCGCGCAACCAGCCGAGCAGGTCCAGGACTTACCCGACGGTCAACCCCGGCTGGAAATCGAACCGGGACTCCTGTTACAGCCCGGCCCATTGGAGCCGGAAACACCCGTTCCACCGCTGGACGAGCCTGTCCAGGACCTGCCAGAAAAGTCCGGAACACCCTTGCTGGAGATCGAACCAGGGCTCCCGTTGCAACCTGCCCCCCCGGCGCCCACGGCGACACCCTCCTCCCTCACGGAGCAGCCCAAAGGGTTGGAAGCATCTCCCGTGCTGGTGGAGCCGGAAACCACCCCACAATCCGGCGTTGTCGAGCCGGAAACGCCGCCCCTGCCGCCGGATGCACTGACCGACGAGTCGGAAACGCCCCCCATGGAAGAGGAAGCCGACGTCCCACCGCTCCCCTCGCTTGCGGCGCCCGCGGCCTCTGCCCGCCCCGGTGAGGAGGAGGGCACATACGTGGCCGCCCTGCAGCCGCTCCCCGAGCCCGGAATCATGGAGCCACAACACCTGCCCAAGAGAACGCCGCACCCCGCTGGTTCGCATGAGCATGGCTGCGAACGCTTCATCTCCATTCTGCCCGAGGAGAAACCCGGTGCCGGCCGCACCGCGGTACTCCAGGGCGAGCTGTCCCCCGGCGGCCAGGCCTGCTATCGCCTCCTGACCCTGGCCGACTGGAACGTCTCCGCGCTCCTCAAGGCCCCTGAAGGGGCTTCCTTCGACATCTTCACCCCGGATCAGGGGCGCATCGCCGCATCCATGCGCGCCTGGGCCCAGCTGATGCAGAACTCGGGGGACAAGTATTTCGTGATCCATGCGGGTGAGGCCTCCGGGGCCTTCACCTTTGAATTGACCGTTCGCTGACCTTCTGCCTCAAGGAGCAACCATAGGCCCAGGGAGGAAAGCCCCTTGATTGCCAAAGCCGCCTGCGCAGCCCTGGTGGGCATCGACGCCTACCGCGTGGACCTTGAAGTGGATTTCTCCAGGCAAGGCATGCCCTGCTTCACCATGGTCGGCTTGGCCGAGGGTGCCGTGCGCGAAAGCAAGGAACGGGTGCTCGCGGCCCTGAAGAACAGCGGTTACAGGCTGCCCGCGGCACGCATCACCGTGAATCTGGCGCCGGCCGACACACGCAAGGAAGGCAGTGGCTTTGACTTGCCCCTGGCCATGGGGTTGCTCGCGGCCAGCGAGACCCTGCCCGAGGGCGCCCTCCAGGACTGGTTTTTCTGCGGGGAACTCTCCCTCACCGGAGCGCTCAAGGGCGTGCCCGGCGTCCTGCCCATGGCCATCCGCGCCCGGTCAGAAGGAGCCAAAGGGCTGATCACCTCTCCGGAAAACGCGGCCGAAGCCGCCGTGGTGGAAGGGCTCGACGTCTACGCCGCCCCCAGCCTGATCCACGCCGTGACCATGCTCACCGGCGAGGCCCAGCGCAGCCCTGTGCTCTCCCGCACCGCCGAACTCTGGGAGGAGCAGAGCGCCTTTCCCCTGGACTTCGCCGAGGTCAAGGGGCAGGAGCACGCCAAGCGGGCCATCGAGGTCGCCGCGGCCGGGGGGCACAATCTGCTGTTCATCGGCCCGCCCGGCAGCGGCAAGACCATGCTGGCCAAGCGCATCCCCAGCGTGCTCCCGCCCCTGGCCTTCGAAGAGGCCCTGGAGGTCACCAAGATCTACAGCGTGGCCGGGCGGCTCGGCGCGGGCCGGGCTTTGGTGGTCAAACGCCCCTTCCGCTCCCCGCACCATACCATTTCCGACGCCGGCCTCGTTGGCGGGGGGGCGCATCCGCGCCCCGGCGAGGTCTCCCTGGCGCACCGCGGCGTGCTCTTCCTGGACGAGTTGCCCGAGTTCAAGAAGCACGTGCTGGAGGTACTGCGCCAGCCCCTGGAGGACGGCAACGTGACCCTCTCTCGTGCCGCCATATCCCTGAGCTATCCGGCCGACTTCATGCTCGTGGCCGCCATGAATCCCTGCCCCTGCGGCTATCTGGGCGACACGCAGCACCAGTGCACCTGCGCGCCGCAGCAGGTGCAGCGCTACCGGAGCAAGGTCTCGGGCCCGCTGCTGGACCGCATCGACCTGCATGTGGAAGTGCCGGCCGTGCCCTACAAGGACCTGCGCCAGAACCGCACCGGCACGGGCTCGCAAGACATGCGCAAACGTATCCAGGCCGTGCGCGCCCTGCAGAGCGAGCGCTACGCCGGCCTGCCGCCGCACACCAATGCCGACCTCTCCGGCCGCTGGCTGGAGCGCTTCTGCAAGCTCGGTCCCTCGGAGCACGGCTTCCTGGAAAAGGCGGTGAAAACCCTGGGACTCTCGGCCCGGGCCTATACGAGGGTACTGCGCATCGCCCGCTCCATCGCCGATCTGGAAGGCGCCGAGCCCCTGAACACAGGGCACCTGGCCGAGGCCATCAACCTGCGCACCTTGGACCGCCGCAGTGGGGGGTGAGGCGCGCGCACCCGATTCCAGCTTCACATCTCCAGACCCGACCCGCCGTCTCCCTCCTCCCCTGCTTCCGCCGGTGCGCTCCATCGTGCATACATCCTCAGTCTGCCGGACATACGTCCGACCTCCCTCCCGCAGTTTTTCCCTGGACACTTCGGCCCGTCAGTAAACCACATGAACTCCAGGAAGCAGCGCTCAGAGCCGGCTTTTCGCATTTTGTAACACTATTTCAGATAACTTCATTCATAAATGGCACGATGTTGACTAGCGTGGTAGCTTTTGCTACCTTTTTCTCCATCAGTTGCGTTCCACCATGCTCGTTTCAGGATTTTATGTACAGCTGGTGAAATCCAGATCCTCACATAATGATACGGCAACGAGTCACCAACTCCAGAGCAGGAGTCACGTCCCCATGGCCGCACTCCCCCCCGCCGCAATTGCCACCGACACTTCCCGGGTCAAGGACGTCATGCGCGAGAAGTGCTGGAACACCCGCAACGCCTGGGCCTACGACCGGTACCGCCTCATTTCCCGCCGGGAGGGGTGGCGGCGGCTGCTGGAGTGGGAACTGGCCGACATTCCCAACGGTACACGCCTTCTGGAAGTGGGCTCGGGCACCGGCTTCATCACGGAAATCCTGATCCACGCCGGCTTTCGTGTGCAGGGCTTCGACCTCTCCGATGGGATGCTCGCCCGTGCCCGGCACAACCTGGCCGCGGCCGGCATCGCCGACATGGCCGAACTTGTCCAGGGCGACGCCGAGGAGATCGCTGCGCCGGATGGGCAGTTCCCTGCCGTGGTCAGTCGTTGGGTGCTCTGGACCTTGCCCCGCCCCCATAAAGCGCTGGCTGAAATGGCCAGGGTCCTGGCCCCCGGCGGCAAGCTCGTGCTCATCCACGGCCGGCACAGAGACTCGGGGGTGTTCGCCGGATTCAGGGCACGGTTGACTGACTTTATCCTCTGCCGCCGCCTGCCCGGATGGCAGAAGCACTCCTACGGCACGATCAACGACAGCCTTCCTTTTCTGGATGCTCCTGAAGCAGCGGAAACCTTACGGGAATCGGGCCTGGCCCAGGTCTCGTTCCGCCGGCTCTCCCCGTCCGAAGGGGATGGGCGCCTGAACAACTGGCTCATGGGCGATGTCTGGGAGTCTTGCCTGGTGACAGGGATCAAGCCCGCTCCGTGAAGCATGACGTGCATTGCTAGGCATCGCTTACACCCTACAACGGAGGTACCCATGAAAACAGCAGCAAGTCCGGTTCGCTTTGCCCTCTCTCTTCTCGTCCTTCTGCTCATGTGGGGCGTCTTCGCCTCCACGGCCGTGGCGGGCGAGAAGCAAACCTTCACCGATCTGGCTGGCCGAGAAGTCACCCTGGAGACTCCGGTACAGTCCGTGGTGCTGGCAGGCTGGACAGGCTCCGGCAACCCCTTCTACACGCTCATCGCTCTGCTGGATGAAGACGCCCCCAAGCTGATCAAAGGCATGGACCACGGCCTGCAGAAGTACCGCCACTGGATCTGGCAGCAGTTCGCCGACCGCTATCCGGCTTTGGAGAAGATTCCCGATGTGGGAGCACCGCCGGAAATCAACATCGAGCTGATCATCTCGCTTAAACCCGACGTGGTCATGATCCCCGCCTCCGCGGTCAAGCCCGGCGACGAGTCGATCCAGACCCTGGAAAAGGCCGGCATTCCCGTGGTCATGAACGACTTTCACACGGAAAGCATGGACACGCACGTGCGCAGCATCGAGTTGATCGGCGCCATCGTAGGCAAACCGAAGCGTGCCCAGGAACTCATCGATTTTTACAAGAAGCAGTTCTCCGTCGTGGCGGATCGCTTGGCCAAAGTGACGGAAAAAGCCCCCAGGGTGTACATTGAACTCGGCCAGGACCCCAAGGAGTACAGCAACACTTACGGCAAGAGCATGTGGGGGGTGCTTGCGGAGTACGCCAGGGGCGACAACATCGCTGCCGGACTTGTGGAGAACTACGGCCCAATCTCAGCT
The DNA here is from genome assembly GCA_964609625.1 of uncultured Desulfovibrionaceae bacterium. Classification (GTDB taxonomy): domain Bacteria; phylum Desulfobacterota; class Desulfovibrionia; order Desulfovibrionales; family Desulfovibrionaceae. The sequence continues at coordinate 5,842 of CAZSRS010000009.1, read as the reverse complement.
GAAGCTGTGCTGGCCGCCAATCCACAGGTGATCATCCTCACGGGCGCCAACTGGCCGAACAAGCCGGATGCCTTGTTGCTGGGGTATCAGGCAGATCCGGCCGATTCCCTGAAACGCCTGGGAAAATTCCTGGAACGTCCGGGCTGGAACACCCTGGAAGCCGTGAAATCACGCAAGGTCTACGGCATCCACCACGGACTGGCCCGTGAAGTCTGGGATTTCTACCCCTTGCAGTGCTTCGCCAAATGGTTCTATCCTGAGTTGTTCCAGGAGCTGGACCCGTTGGCCGGCTTCAAGGAGTTCCACGAGAACTTCCTCGGCTTCGAGTACCGCGGCACATGGGCCATCGCGTTGGAGTAACGCATGAAACAGGGAACTGGCGAGGCCAGAAGGATCTATGACGGCCTGATCCGGCGGAAAGTCCCCTGGATCATCGGCTTGGCCGTGGCCCTGGCAGCGAGTTTCGTGCTCGATGTCATGATCGGTCCGGCCTGGCTTTCCGTCTCGGAGGTTTTCCTGGCGCTGCTGCGCAGTTCCACGGCTGATTCGCAAAGCCTGGTCATTGTCTGGCTGATCCGACTGCCGGTGGCCGCTATGGCCGTGGTCGTGGGCGCATCCCTCGGTCTGGCCGGAGGGGAAATGCAGACCATCCTGAACAACCCTCTGGCCAGCCCATTCACCCTGGGCATATCCGCGGCCGCCGGATTCGGCGCCGGCCTGGGCATTGTCTTCGGCATTGGCGTCTTCCCCCATGCCGAGAGCGTACTCGTCCCGCTCAACGCCTTTGCCTTCGCCATGCTCACGAGCCTGGTGATCTATGGACTGGCGAAATTCAAGAACGCGGGCTCCGAGACCATCATCCTGGCCGGCATCGCCCTGCTCTTCCTGTTCAACGCCCTGAACGCCCTGTTGCAGTACCGGGCCTCCCTGGAAGACTTGCAGGCCCTGGTGTTCTGGCTCTTCGGCAGCCTGATGAAAGCCACCTGGACCAAGTTCTGGATTGCATCGGGGGTATTTCTGATGATCACGCCCCTGTTCGTGCGCAATGCCTGGAAGCTGACCGCCCTGCGCCTTGGCGACCAGAAGGCGCGCAGCCTGGGAGTCAACGTGGAGCGCCTGCGTTTGCAGACCATGATCCTGATATCCATCCTGACCGCGGCCTCGGTCTGCTTCGTGGGCACCATCGGCTTCATCGGTCTGGTGGCACCGCACATCTCCCGCAACCTGGTCGGAGAGGACCAGCGCGTCTTCATGCCTTGCTGCGCCCTGGCCGGCGCCCTGCTCCTCTCGGCCGCTTCGGTCGGCTCAAAGCTCATCGTTCCCGGCGCCGTCTATCCCATTGGCATTCTCACGGCATTCATCGGCGTTCCCTTTTTCATGAGCGTCGTCTTGCGTCAAAGGACAAAACTCTGGTGATGCTCGAAACCCAAGCCCTTTTCTTCAGCTATCGCACGCAGCAAGTGCTGCGGGACGTGACGCTGCACGCCGGGCCATCACTGACCACGGTCATCGGGCCGAACGCCGCAGGCAAGTCCACCCTGATCAACTGTCTGGCCGGGATACTGCGGACCAATGGCGCCGTTCTGGTGGAGGGACGCCCCTTGCGGCAGTGGAGAAAACGCGATCTTTCCAGGATTCTCGGCTACATGCCGCAACACTCCGACGGCAAAGCCCTGCTCACGGTCATGGAGACCGTGTTGCTTGGCCGCCTGAACACGCTGTCGTTGCGCGTCGGTGACGAAGATTTGGAGATCGCCCTTGGCGTCTTGCGGGAACTCGGCATCGAGCATCTCTGCACCCGCCCCCTCAATGAACTGAGCGGCGGCCAGCAGCAACTCGTGTCCATTGCCCAGGTGCTGGTGAAGCAGCCGCGCATCCTGCTCATGGACGAGCCCACCAACAACCTCGACCTGTTCCGCCAGATGGAGCTGTTCGAGTGCATCCGAGGGCTCACAGCAAGCAGGGGTCTGACCACGGTCATGGCCCTGCACGACCTGAATTTCGCGTGCAGATTCTCGGACCGCATCATCGTGCTGCACGAAGGGGAAGTGTTCGCCGCCGGAACGCCCGCTGAAATCCTGACCGAGTCCATGCTGCTGCACGTCTACTGCATCGAGGCCAAGGTGGTTCACGACGACAGCGGCATTCCGCAAATCATTCCGATCCGACCGTTGCCCAGGCAGCGGAAAAAGTCCGCAGGCGTATGCGATCGTTTGGACAAGCCGCTGCCCGTGGCGGACAGGACAGCGGTTCAAAACTCCTAGCACGAGGAAACCAGCATGGCGCTTGAACAGGAAATGGTCACGACCCATTGGAACAACAGGGCCAAGAGTTACCAATTCAATCTAAGCAAGGATTTCTTCCGCGATGACGCGTCGTCCCGCTGGCGCGACCTGTTGGCCGCGGCAATCGGCACTACCGCCCCCCTCGATGCCTTGGACGTCGGTTGCGGCCCTGCCGTGCTCACACGCCTCCTGCTGGAACTGGGGCATACGGTCACGGCAGTGGACGTTTCGGAGAAGATGCTCGAACTGGGGCGGCAGTCCGTGCCGCCTGACAGCCGGGTCAGCTTCCACCAAGCCAGCGCGGCGGAGTTGCCCTTTGAGGACGCGAGCTTTGACCTGGTTATCAACCGCTACGTGGTCTGGACCCTGCCCAACCCCGTCCAGGCCTTGCGGGAGTGGCAACGCGTGCTCAAGCCTGGGGGGCGGCTCTGCGTCATCGACGGCAACTGGTATTACCACTACTACACCTCCCCTGTCCGGCGCGGCTGGAGCAAGTTCATCCATTTTCTGTACAAGGCCCGCTCCGGGTTCGACAAGAGTCAGAAGCTCGCCACGGGCTATGCCAGGGAACTGCCCACGACATGGGTGCTGCGGCCGGACTGGGACCTCGGGCTGCTCGCCGGCCTGGGCTTTGAAGAGGTGGAGGTCATAAAAGGCCTGGAGCAACGCATCCGCACGCACTGGCTCAAGGACCGCCTGAAAAATCCCTGGGCACATCAGTTCCTGATCATGGCCAAAAAGGCGCTGCAATAGTTGCAATAGAGCCTGGTGCCCCGGCGGGGCATCAACACGCCGTGAGCCGAACCCCACGCACTCTACATCGGCGGACCGGCGCGATACCCTGTCCATGTCCCTATCCTGCCTTGTCCGTCGCGCGGTCTCATTTTCCTTGACACCTGATTTCATAAAATTTAACACACTATTCATATTAAATTTTATAAAATATACGAATATGGAGGGGAATGTCATGAATCGTGCCGCATTCGTAATCGCTCAGCTCATCGTTGCCTGCCTGTTCGCAACAGCTGTCCAGGCCCATGAATTCATCGTCAAACCACAGGAATGGCAGAAGTACACTGCGGGGCAGATTCTGCCCGTTTCCGTCGCCTCCTCCCATGTGTTCATGAAGAGCGAGGAACTGGAGGCTACAGAAAGCGTGGAAGTAACCTACAAGGGGACGGTCGTTCCCTTGGAGGCCAACAAGGCCTATTACACCTACGACGGCCAGATCACGCTTGACGGCACGGGAGCCGCACTCATCCGCGGCCACCGCAAGGGGCTGATCTGGAGCAAGACCACACAGGGAATGAAGCCGGGCGGCCGCGACACCCTCGAAGGTGTCCTCGAAAGCCGGCTTTATGAGAAGTTCTGCAAGACCCTGCTGCCGGTGGACGGAAAGACCGACGGCTGGGACGTGAAGACCGGCGATGCCCTTGAGATCGTTCCCCTGGACAACCCCCTGACCCTACGTCCCGGTGATGAACTGCGCGTGCAAATCCTCCACGAGGGGCAGCCCGTATCCCCCGAGATGGTCACAGCCACATACGACGTGTTCACGGATCAACCCAATGCCTACGCCTATTTCACCGAGCCGTACGGCGAGGGCATGGCCGTGGTCAAGGTGAGCGCCTCCGGATTGTGGATGGTCCGGGTACAATACGTCGTGGATGTTGCAGGCAAGGATTACGAAAAGCACATCATGCGTTCGGTCCTGGTATTCCCGGTGGCCAAGTAACCACACGATGCGCACTTTTTTCCTGACGCTGCTGCTGGTACAGCGCTGGAGAGCCCCTGGCCTACGCCGCGGTAAAGGTCTTTGGACCGGAAAACGACGCCCTGGAATTCCAGAACGGGCGCACCGACGCGAAGGGCTGCTTTGCGTTTCTCACTGAGAGCCCCGGGGAATGGCGCCTGGTCGTTGACGACGAGACCGGGCACCGCGCCGTGGCCTCCCATGTGCAGGGTGAACTCGCCGCACCCCCCACACCCCAGGAGAATTCACCGGGCGGTGTCCCCAAATGGCTGGGCGCGATTCTGGGCATCAGCCTGATTTTTAACGTCTTCCTGATCGGCGGGCATGTTCGGAGATCGACAAAGAAATAGCGCCCAAGGGTGCCCTCCTTTCTCGCTGGCACCGTGGAATGTGGAGCCGTTTCCGTTGAGGGAGTATCTCAGGTCAACCCTCGACGATGTTTCTCGGGCGCACTACGAAGATCGCACTGCCGGTACTCCCGCTTGATGGAGAAATACGGGTGCTCAGTGGCGTGGCTCTGCCGCATGCGCCTGTGTCACGTGTCCAGGTGTGTGCTGCACTGGCTTTCTCCAGATATACAAATACCAGAATATGGGCATTGCAAGCATATTGCCTAAAAACAGTACTACAGCCCAAAGGGCCCTTTTATCAGCTGGAACACATTCGGTTCGAAATAGATATAACAAGTATACTACCAGCAAAACAACAACCTCAAGTATTGTAAACAAATGTAATGCAAATACTACGATGAATAGTTCAGGCACTCCACTTTGAGGAGCAGACTGCGTAGCCATCGCAATAAACTGTGATACAATAAATCCTAAAAATATAAAGCAGTACACTATCGGCCAGACAGTGAAAAGTCCAAGTGTCAACGCTTTTGTCCGACTCATGTACTCCTCCTATTTACAATACGTGACTGCCGCTGGTGGGTTCGCAAACAGTGAGGTTCCCTAGACTGTGAAGCATCGAGGCTGGAATTCTAGAATGGTCTAACCCCCATGTTTGCAGCCGTTTGTACGATATTGTTCGCCCTTGCTTGTCCAGGTGGATGGCTAGGAACCCATTGGATAGGTCCTTGGCCAAGGAACCACTGAATTGCTGCCCGAACTGCATTGACATTGCCTTGCGATAGCAACGTTTGGGTCGCACAAGCATCAGCTTGAAATTCATGTGTCTGGCTCATCCACGACCGATTGAGTGGGTTTGAAAAAAAGAACTGCTGCTGAATGTGGTTCAGCACAATGTGACAATACTCGTGTGTTCGAAAGAAAGCAGTCAGAAAAGGTCCCACTTGAGCTGTGACACCTGGATTGTATAATATTATAGGCCCATTATAGAATTGGATTCCCAATTGAGGGATCGGCCCTGTATGCCACGTCACCATCGCGATATCCGGAAGGTTGGGATCAGGAAGTTCTAGTACTTGTGCTTGTACGGAAGAGAAGAGGCACAGGACTATCAATACTGCTGTAATCGATTTCGCAATACACACTCTTATTCCCATGAGGATAGTCCTTTCATGTCTCCAAAAATGTGGTTAGTAGATCTCCATAAAATGCAGTATTGCCCGTTTCAGATCACATAGCACAGCCCTTCAAGCACAATCTTTCCTCGAGGTCCCGGCCAATCGCATTCCAATGCGGAGTCGCCACAATCCTTCCGTGTTTAGCGTCATGCGTATCGAGATCCACAGGTAGATCTTGCGGTTCATCGATTCATGGTAGATATGTTTTTTTTACCTCAAGTACTCGACTTTCGGACTTGCTCCAACAGGTAACACAACGGTTAGTATCCTGAAATG
>CAZSRS010000008.1:7890-133574 GCA_964609625.1 uncultured Desulfovibrionaceae bacterium | reverse complement strand
CTGTGATTATTTATGAAAATAGCAAAGAAGGGAAGATGTGGCGAAAGTCCTGTCTCAACATCATTCATTTCAGCTTCCTTAATCAAATACAATTCAATTTTTTATAGTAAATTACTCAATATAGGGTCATCATGACACACTTATCCGTTGACAAAACAGAAAGGCAACGCTGCCAGACAAAGGCAAAAAAACGGAGCAAATTTCCCTTGCACTTTTCCGGCATCTGGCATATTCGTGCAACACGACAAGTGTGAAAGAGGGTAGTCATTCTAGCCTTCTTTTCAACTTTGTGCTTAAAACAGAGTAAACCCGGCAGGTTACAAGAGGACGCGAAGTTACCGTTTCGTTATCGTACAAGACGTTTTGACGTGGCTAGATTTTCATGGCGTCTTCAGACCCTCCGGGTCGCCCTTCCATGAGCACCACTTGATCCGCGTCAGTACAAGAACCTGTCGGTGCTTCTCTGTCCATCGCAGCAATCACTATGTCCCAAGGCAATAGCATCCAGCCCGTCAGTGCACGTACCTCGAGGCCGCGTCCTTGTGGTCCTGCCCGGAACCTGCGCGCGGGAAAGGTTTCGCAAGACGCCTGGTGAATCTGCATCGGCGCATGGTGAATACCAGACGCGGTGTGCAAGGAGACTTAACTACATGAGCAAAGCTTCGCAAGGTTCGCACGTCGAAGTGCACTACATAGGTTCTCTCGAAGACGGTACGGTATTCGATTCTTCATCCCAAGGCGATCCCATTCCCTTTGTCATCGGCGAGGGCAAGCTCATCCCAAATTTTGAAAATGCAATTATCGGCATGCAACAGGGCGAAACAAAGTCTCTGACCATACCCTCGGACCAAGCTTACGGACCGTACAGGGAGGATATGATCGTGAATATCGAGAAATCCGAAATTCCCGATGGTGTCGAGGTCGGCAACGTCCTGCAGTCGATTATCCAGGGCCAGGAGGTCTATTTTACCGTTATTGGAGTGGACCATGACCGTGTGACCCTGGATGCCAACCATCCCCTGGCTGGAAAGGATCTCAATTTCGAGATCACTCTAGTAAAAGTTGCATAGCCTGCGTACCAGCGCGCGCCGATGCAACGATAATCTGCCTTAGGGCGAAACAGTCAACACAAGAAGGAAGCAACGATGTACGAAGGAAAAGTGAAGTGGTTTAACGAGAGCAAGGGTTTTGGTTTCATCGAGCGCGCTGACGGCGATGATGTCTTTGTGCATTTCTCCGCCATCCAGGGAGACGGCTTCAGGACCCTGCAGGAAGGCGCTGCCGTGCGCTTCGAGATCGAAGTGGCCGACAAGGGCGCTCGGGCCAAGAACGTCCAGCTGATCTAACCCTGCTCGGCCAATGCCGGACCTCCTCCTCTGGAGGAACGGCAACAACGACCTGTCAGGACCGGTGTATCGCGGCTCGCAGCTGGCGGCACCCCCTGACCACGACTGCAAAAACGCCCCCCTGCTTTATCGAGCAGGGGGGCGTTTTCCTTACTCTTCCTCGTTGAGCCGACGCAACAATTCCCCCACATCCAGGCCATACAGCCGGGCCACGTGCCCCACGCTGTCGAAGAGATGAGTGCAGAGCAGACAGACCCCGGCCGTTCCGTCGTAGGAGCGGAACACCGCCTCTGTCGAACGCCGTTGCGCCACCACATCCAGCAGGCTCATTTCCAGGGTAATTCGCTGCCCGTTCTCTTGCATCCTCGACCTCGGCACCGTCAGGACGCGGGTGGCGTCTCGTGCAGGGCCTGCTCCAAGGCCTCTGGGATGTGTCCGATCATCTCCAGGACTTGCGACGCAGGGGTTGGGGCGCAGCGCATGCCGGCCAGGCGATTGCCCCTTGCCGCCACCAGACAGGCGCGGACCATGTCCAGTCCGGCGTCCACCAGGACAGAGACGATGCCCGTGACCGTGTCGCCCGTGCCTCCCATGGCCTCCAGGGCCGGGCAGGAGGGTTCGGAAAGAGTGGCGAGAATGCCGGTGCGGTCCGCGACATGGTCCTTCCGCCCCTTGACCAAAAGGTGCCGGGCGGCGTTTTCGTGATGATACGCTCGTCTGATGAACTCCGGCGTCTTGCCTTCCTCCTGGAGGATGAATCCGCGTGTGTAGAAGGGGTGGGGCGCGGTCTCGTCGGCCAGAAAGGCCAGTTCTCCCACGTCCGGGGTGAACAGGTCGTACTCGCCGGCCATGCCACTCATCTTGGCCACGTACATGAACCCGGCGTCGGCGATGAGTTTCGGCCGGGAAGAACGTTCCTGCACCGCGAACAGCACGCGATTGTGCCAGTCCACGTCCGGCTGCAGGTAGTGAAAGACAAGGGTGTCCGAGGACTCCTGGACAAGGTGTTTCTCCAGAAAGGCGTAGAGCCGTCGGCTGCCTTTGCCTACGCCCGTGTCACCCACGAGGCAGGCCCGCGGCGGCGCGCTCCCCATCACCTTGGCCGTCTGTAACGCCGCGGCCAGCAGGGCCGGCGTGCCCCTGTTCACCGGCACCCGCCGCCCTTCCAAGAGTAGCTCCCCCCCATCGAGAACCGCGGGGCAGAGCACCATGGGAAAGGACTCCTCGGGAACCGTGCCTATGACCGTAAGCACAGGCGCTCCATTTCGGTAAAGGCCAACTCCAGGGCATAGCCGCAGAGAGTGTGGCCGATATCACGGGGGCGCGGCGCCTCTGACAATCGCTTGCCCACCAGCTGGGCCGCGAGATAGGGCACATCGGGGCAGCCGCCCCCCGAGATATTGACGATGATCTGTGTTTCCTTGTCCAGCACCAGCTTCATGTTCGCGGCGCGGACCATGAGATGCCGGCCAAAGTCCGTGACGTTGTACAGGTTCACGGGGCGCAGCAGGGGGCTGCTCACCGGGACGATGTCCAACGGCGGATTCTGGCTCTGCTCCAACAAACGCAGGACATGGAGCTTCTCCATGAGGGAGAACTCGATGACCAAGTCGCAGCCCTTGCGGATTTCCGGCGGCGGGCCCATGACCTTGATCACCCAACCCTTGGCCTTGAGCAGGTTCTCCGCCCGAATGACCTCGCTGGTGCTCTCGAAGATCAGCAGGCCGCGCCCTTGGTTGTCCTGCCTGGCTTGGGGGCGTTTGCCGCGCTTGAACAGACCGAACATGACCCGCTCTTACTCGCTGCCGATGGTCAGTTGGTACTCGCCCTGCTTCTCGACAAGGTTCTTGACCTTCCAGCCCTTGCTCCGTATGGCACGGGCCACGTTTTCCTTGGAAGCCTCGGTGTCCACCAGGACCAGCAGCTCACCCTTACCCACCTTCGCGATCATGTCCAAGGTGTCCAGGACCGGCTGGGGGCAAGATAGTCCGCGTGCGTCAACCGTTCCACTCATCTGAATCCTCTCCTTTGTACCTGTTCGCCCTTGGCAAGGTTGTTCAGGCCGCTTTGTTGCGCATGAAGAAGCCGATGTACAGACACACCAGCATGCCCACGACCCAGGCCGTGATACCGTGGGGCCCGAGGCCCGTGGGTGAACTGGCCAGGCCGAAGTTGTGCGCGAAGGCCGCGCCCACGATCATGCCGAAGACAAAGATGGCGGCGTCACCGTCGCCCTCCCCGGCCATGAACAGCTGCCGACCGGGGCACCCGCCGGCCAGGGCAAAGGCCAAACCGGCCAGGACCATGCCCGCGAAGTTCCAGAAGTACAGGGTGTGGGCCACGGGCTGCTCCTCGATACCCACCTTGGTCTGCCCCAGGATCAAACTCATGACCAGCGCCGCCGCGAACAGGGCGAACACGCCCGAGAGCAGATGACCGGACTTGAACAGGATCAGATCGCGGAACGCACCCATGGTACAGAAGCGCGAACGTTGCGCCAGATAGCCCACGGCCAACCCCACCAGCAGCGAAATCGCGATGGGTGCATGCATGGCACCTGGCCCCTTGATACTGTAGAACAGTACCCCGGACTGCGGCTCTTCCGGAACTTGCGGGAAGATGAACAGCAGCGCCAGGAAACCGAGCATCACCAACGGCATGAGCAGGCCGGCCGCGGCAAAGGTCTTCTGCGTGCGCCCCAGGTTGAAGCCGGACCGGAAGAACATGGTCCCGATCCAGATGCCCGCGACCAGACCCAGTACGCCGAACAACGCGTTGATATCGCCGGCGGCCAGCCGCAGGATGGCACGCCAGGGACAGCCCAGGAAGATCAGGGCACCGATCATGGCAAAGATACCGAGAAGGAACCGCACAATGGGCGCCGATCCCAGACGGGGGCGGAAGTCACGGTGCAACAGGGCCGCCCCCAGGGCCCCCAGCACAAAGGCGATGATCTCGGGTCGCAGGTACTGCACCACGGCGGCTCGGTGCAGGCCCAGGGCACCGGATATGTCGCGTTCGAAGCAGGCCACGCAGATACCCATGTTTCCGGGATTCCCCCAATACTGCAACAGGGGGGCAAAAATTCCGATGAATAGGCCGACCGAGACGATACCCCAACGTGTCGCGAAAAAGTTTTTCATGGCCTCCTTTTCTCCCTTGTTACATATCCTCCAAAAATGGTTTCCCCGCTGCCCAACCAACTGAAACTCTTGAAACTGGCAATAAACCTCTCCAAATCTGCTACGGAAATGTCGCCTCGAGGACAAATGAATAGTTCCAATGGAACTTGCCGAGATGTATCGAATTTATCTATGACGACTGGACCGGAACAGGCCTGGGCAGGCCGAGGAGCGACTCAGACGTGGGTTGCGGGAGTCGCGGTGCTGTCCGCACTGTTACGGGCTTCCAGACTCCGGCCGCGGCAGAGATAGGGGCGTGCCGGGGCGCAGAGCCCCTGCCTGAGCGCGGCGATGCACTCCGCGCGCGTGTGGATGGGTGTGAAGAACCGGGTGGGCGCCCGGCCTAGTTCGCCAAGGGTGTGGGCATCGCTCCCCGCTGTGGTGGGCAGCCGGCGGAAGGCCCCCCATTCCAGGGCACGGCGGTTTTCGTTGGCGGTGTTGCGGCCGTTGACCGTCTCCACACAGGTCACCAGGCCCGTGCCGGCCAGAAAGGCGTCCGCGGGCCGCTTCCTGCGACAGGGGTGGGCTGCCACCGCGGCGCCGCCGGCCTCACGCACCAATCGGAGCATGGTTTCGGCGCTCAAACCCGGCTCCAGGTCCTCGAAGGGTCCGAAGAGCAGGAAGTCCCCCTGTGTGGTGGCGTACTCCATGCCCAGGAGCACCACCAAGCCATCGGGCTGCACGCCCTCGCACACCGCGAAACGGGCGTCCATGCTGTCGTGGTCCGTGATGCACACCCCGTCCAGTCCGAGGCCGCGCGCATGGGCAAGCACGTCGGGGATGTCCAGCCGGCTGCACAAGGAAACGGAGGAATGCACGTGGAGATCGAAAAGCATGATCCATTCCATAGCTTTTCGCCACGTAATTGACAAATAGATTTATCCTATCGCATGCGCCTCTTTCCATAGACCCACACCGCTACATTGTCTGCCCAGTTTGCGATATGCTGCGCTAAAGTGAGGTGAAACCATGCCCAACACATGCCTGCTCATGATTCTCGATGGTCTGGGAGACCGGGGGCATGACGCCCTGGACGGCCAGACTCCGCTCCAGGCCGCGGCCACCCCCACCTTCGACGCGCTTGCGGCCGCGGGCTGCAACGGGCTGTATCACCCTGCCCTGGTGGGCCGAGCCATGCCCAGCGAGCTGGCCCATTTCCTGCTTTTCGGCTACCCGGAGCAGGACTTCCCTGGCCGGGGCGCCCTGGAGGCCTTGGGCGCCGGCATCCCCCTCGGACCAATGGACGTGGCGGTCATGGCCCGCTTTGTCCACGTCGAGGAGCAGAACAATGCACTGCGGCTCATGGAAGACACCCCAGAGGACGTCTCGGATCAGGAACTGGCCGCGCTCACCGCCGCACTGCCCGAGCTGGAAATCCTCGGCCTGCATCTCCACTACGTGCGCATCCAGGGGCTGCACGGTCTTCTTCTGCTGCGCACCGCCGGCCAGAGCCCCAGCCCCCTGGTCACGGACACCAACCCCATACGCGACGGCGCCATGCTCATCGAACCCCGCCCCCTGGCCGAGGCAGGGAGCGATCCTGACGCCTCCCGCACGGCCGCCGTGCTCAAGGAATACCTGATCCGCTGCAATGGACTGCTGGCAAGGCATCCGGTGAACCTGCGTCGTCGCGAACGCGGCCTTTCTCCTCTCAATGGCCTGGCCACCCAGCGTGCCGGACGCCTGCGCCCCGTGCGGGGATTTGCGGAGCGCTATGGCCTCCGGGCCGCCTGTCTGGCCTCGGGTACCCTGTTTCGCGGCTTGGCCCTGCACCTGGGCATGGAATTCATCGAGGCCGAGGACGATCCCGACCCAACCCGCGAACTGGCCCACAAGCTCGAACTCGCCCGGGACGCACTGCCGCGCTACGACTTCATCCACCTGCACACCAAGGCCCCGGACAAGGCCGCCCACACCAAGAATTGCCGCCGTAAACGTGACGTGATCAGCGCCCTGGACAGGGGCGCGTCCGAACTGCTGCCCGCCCTGGCCCAGGACCCCGCTCTGCTCCTGGCGATCACGGCCGACCACTCCACTCCAAGCTGTGGCACACTGATCCACTCCGGCGAGCCCGTACCTCTGCTCTTGCACGGCCAGGGCGTGCGACGGGACACGGTAGCGACCTTCGACGAAATCGCCGCCGCGGCCGGCGGCCTTGGGCTCCTGCGGGGGGCGGAACTCATGCTCATGCTGCTCAACCACCTGGACAGGGCGCGGCTCGCGGGCCTGCGCGACTGCCCGGAGACGTTCGACGATGCCCCGGCTTGGCCCGGAACCTACAGACCCTTTTCCCTGACCTGAGGCCCAGGCAATGCCAATGCACATCCACCCCCTTGGGGTTATCCACGGCCGTTTCCAGGTACTGCACAACGACCACCTGCGCTACCTGCTGGCCGGCAAGGCCCGCTGCCGGCACTTGGTGGTGGGCGTCACCAATCCCGACCCCTTCCTGACCCGGCACGAAGCGGCCGACACCGGCCGGGATGCCGCCGACGCCAACCCCCTGACCTACTACGAGCGACAGGCCCTATTGCGTGAGGCCCTGCGCGAGGCCGGCCTCGCCTGGGAGGAATTCAGCGTGGTGCCGCTGCCCATCAACTTTCCGGAACTCTACCGGTATTACGTCCCCATGGACGCGGTGTTCTTCCTGACCATCTACGACGCTTGGGGCCGCGCCAAGCAGGAGCGGTTCCTGGAACTGGGGCTGGAGGTGGAAGTGCTCTGGGAGCGCCCCTCCGAGGAAAAGGGACTGAGCGGCAAGAACGTGCGCGCGGCCATCGCCCGAGGTGATGCCTGGCGCTCCATGGTGCCCCCCAGCGTGGCGCGGCTGATCGAGGCCTGGAACATCCCCGCGCGCTTGCGCGACCAGACGCTGTCTTCAAGCCCGGCCTTCATGAACAATGCGGGGAATTGAGACAATTTCCCGGCAACGCCTTGCCAATTTCAGCGTACAGATAGTATATCTTGGTCTGACAGCCAACCTTCAGCGCCCTGCTTCCAGGAGCGCCTCCGTCATACGGTGCGGCCCTATGTACCTCCGCATCTTTCTCCGGCTGGTGGCCCAGGCTGTGTAAACGACACCCGCAACACCGGACACGTCCGGGAGCGTGAACGTGAACCACAGGGTTTGAGATGCTGCGGCCCTACATCGGATTCGTTCCTCTTGCCGTTGTCGGCGTTCCTTTTCTCGTGGCGGCGGTGTATCAGGCCCTGTTCTCCAGAGGGTGCATGGACGGCTTCGGGTATGCGCTGATCGCCATGGCCGCGTTCATGCTCGGAGGCGTCTTGAATGTCCTGTACCTGCTCTTCGTGGCCGCCACATGGCGCAGCCACTTCCAGTTCGAGCGCAGCCGGCAGCGCATCGCCGCCAAGATCGCCTTCTCCCTTTCCCTGCTCCTGCTGCTTATCCAGGCCGTGGTACTGGCTGGCATTGCCTGGAGAACATGACCGCGCTTTTTGTACCGCAACGTCAACACGGAGGAGATGCGGATGCACGCACCAGACGAGCCCAAGGTGTGGTTCTACGCGAAGAAATACGGCTGGGGTTGGGGGCTGCCGTCCTGCTGGCAGGGCTGGGTCGTCCTGTTGGCCTTCTTGGCACTGCTCGTGGGCGGCGTGTTTGTGTTCCCGCCGGATCGGGCCCTCCCCCACTATCTGCTCTACACCATCGTGCTCACGGCCCTGCTTGTCGGCATATGTTGGCTGAAAGGGGAGCCGCCACGCTGGCGCTGGGGTGGTGATGCGGCTACGCCCCCAAAAAGCCCGCGCGCTCTTCTGCTCCTGCATCTGCTCCTCGGCCCGTTGCTGTTCGGTTTCGCCCTGTACATCCACGGCACCCCGCCGCCGGAGATCAACGAGACGACCGGGTACCGGACGGCCACGTCCATGCGCGGTCAGGAAGTCTGGGACGAAGCGCAACGTTACAGCGCGAATCTGATGCTCGCCGCCGCCGTGGTCACCATTGCCTGCCAGGCTGTCAGCATCATGACCATGAAACCCCTGGTCTCGCTGCTCTTTTCCTGCGCCGTCCTGGTGCTGGCCATGCTTGCTGGGCTCCCACTCACCGAACGGCATCTGAAAAGGCACTTCGACGAGCAGGGTAAATCCATTTCAAGCGGTGCACTGGAAAGCTGGGGAAAGCGGCCCATCCTTGTCCCACCCGCGCTTGCGACGGTGGTCTCAGCACTGCGCCGCGAATCCCGGATGGAAGCGCACCGCCCCTTGGGGTATCCGCGTGGCAAAGGGCAGGGTGAGGCAGAACTCCTGCGGCACCCCTTCGTGCGTCACCTGGGGCAGGCTCCTGAAGCCGAAGCGCTCATAGAAGTGCGGGTCCCCCACCAGCACGCATCCGTGCGCGCCCAACGCACGCAGGCGCTCCAGTCCCTCGCGCACCAGGGCCGTGCCGATGCCCTGCCGCTGAAGCATGGGTTCCACGGACACCGGCCCCATGCCGTACCAGCCCACGCTGTGGTCGGAAAAGGTCACCGGCGAGAAGGCGATGTGCCCCACCACCTCACCTCCGCTCTCGGTGACAAGGGAAAGAGTCAGGGCTTCCGCAGCCCGCAGTTCCGCGATGATGAACTGCTCCGTGTGGCTGCTGTGAGGGTGGTCGGCAAAGGCGGCTTCGGTAATCGCGGCGATGCGCTCAACATCCGCCGCTGTCTCGTCCCGGATGGTGATTCGCGGCATCTTCACTGCTCCTTGGTCATGGGGGCGTTGTTTGCCGAGCGAGAGGCGCGGCGTCCTGTCGCGCGATACCACGTGCGCTCTTCGATCGCACCGTGGTATCAGAGTATCTCCTTGACCGCGGCGGTCAGCCGCCCCTCGTTTGGGATATAGTACCGCTCCAACGGGGGGCTGGCCGGCACGGGGATGTCCGGCCCGGTAACCCGCCGCAGGGGCGCCTTGAGGCTGTCAAAGGCCTGTTCCATGACCACGGCCGCCACCTCACCGGCAAAACCGCCGGTCCGCGTGGCCTCGTGCAGCACCACCAGCCTGCCGGTCCTGCGCACCGACTCCAGGATGGTCTCGCTGTCCAGGGGCACCAGGGAGCGCAGATCCACCACCTCCAGTTCCACGCCCTCCCGGGCCAGTTGCTCCGCGGCCTTGAAGGCCACGCCGAGCATCTTGCCCCAGGTCACCACGCTGACATCCCTGCCGAGGCGCTTGACCTCGGCCTTGCCGATCGGTGTCAGATACTCCTCCTCGGGCACCGGGCCGGGCGCGAAATAGAGCAGCATGTCCTCGATGAACACCACCGGGTTGTCGTCGCGGATGGCGGACTTGAGCAGGCCCTTGGCGTCCGCCGGCGTGGAGGGCATGACCACCTTCAGGCCGGGGCAGTGTGCCACCCAGGCCTCGAGGTTGTGCGCATGCTGGCAGCCGGCGCCAAAGCCGGCGCCTGTCTTCATGCGCACCACCAAGGGGAAGCTGGACTTGCCTCCGGAAAGATAGCGGAGCTTGGCCGCGTGGTTGACGATCATGTCCGAGGCCAGGGTGAAGAAGGGGTTGAACATGATCTCCACCACGGGGCGCAGGCCGGCCTCGGCCGCGCCAACCGCCAGACCGGCGATGGCGGCCTCGGACACGGGCGTGTCGCGCACCCGCTTGGAGCCGAATTCCTCCAGAAGCCCGGTGGTGGGGAGCATGGGGTTGACGTGGATGCTCACTCCCACGCCCTCTCCGGCGAGGAACACGTTGGGGTCGCGCCGCATTTCCTCGCGCAGGGCCTGATTCACGGCCTGTCCCATTCCCAGCTGCTGCATGGCGTCCTTCCTTTTCAAAAAATGTCGGCTGGCTCCGCTACTCCACCCAGACGTCCTCGAGGGCCTCTTCGGGGAGCGGATAGGGGCTTTCCTCGGCAAAGTGCACGGCGTCCCGCACCACGGCCTCGGCCCTGGCCCGCATCTCCCCCATTTCGTCCTGGGAAATCAGACCCTGGGCCAGGAGTTCGTCCCGTAGTCTCGGAATGGGGCATTTCTCACGCCAGGCCGCGATCTCCTCCTTGGGCTGATAGTGCTGCGGGTCTGCCTCGCCGTGCCCCCGGCAACGGTAGGTCTCGCACTCCAGGAGGGTCGGGCCCTCGCCGGCCAGGGCACGTTGCCGGGCCCGCGAAACAGCGCTGAACACGGCCAGGGCGTCGTTGCCGTCCACGATCTCGCCGGGTATGGCATAGCCGGCTGCCCTGTCCGCCACGTGCCTGACCCTGGTGTGCTCCTCGTAGCGCTGCGCCCCGGCGTACATGTTGTTCTCGCAGACAAAGATCACCGGCAGCCGCCAGAGACCGGCCAGGTTCAGGGCCTCGTGGAACGAGCCCTCGTCCGCCGCGCCGTCGCCGAAAAAGCAGACCGTCACTCGGTGCTCGCCCCTGTAGTGCTGGGCAAAGGCCTGCCCCACGGCGATGGGCAGGCTGGCGCCCACCACGGTGCTCGTGCAGGGGGCGTTTACCTCGGGCACGGCCAGATGCAGGGTGCCGCTCTTGCCCTTGTTGCAGCCCGTGCGCTTGCAGAAGATTTCCGCCATCAGGGCCTTGGGGTCGGCGCCCTTGGCCAGGAGGTGATTGTGGCTGCGGTGATTGGTGATGATCACGTCCTTCGGGTCCAAGGCAGCGCAGGCTCCCGAGCCCACGGCCTCCTGCCCGGTGCACAGGATCATCATGCCCGGGATCTTTCTTTCGATCTTGCACAGCTCGACCAGGGTGTCCTCGAACGTCCGGGACAAGAGCATGGTCCAGAGCATCTCACGCATCTTCTCGGCCGGTACCTGCATGGCGCCTCCCTTTGTGGTCCTCAAGCGACACGTGGGGACTGTCATTTCGCGATTCAGGCCGCAGGATGCCTGAACAGAGAATCGACCGCAAGGCCTCCTGCGATCACCGGTACCAAGTCGCGCACTTCCATGGCGACTTGCTATCATCCCGAGATGCAATCAAAATACGTCCTGTGTTTTGATTGCAGCGGCCAGGCGAAAACGCGGTTTCGCCTGGCCTTACGCAGGCTTCGCTCGCGGCGCGGCGTCCTGCCGCGCGATACCAAGTCGCGCACTTTCATGGCGACTTGCTATCAGTCGCGCTCCTTTGGCAACTGCTCCATGTCGGCCTTGGGGAAGAGGATGGTGAAGCAGGCGCCGTGGTTCTCCACGGAGCTGGCGTGGATGGAGCCGCCGTAGTCTTGGACGATGCCGTAGGAGATGGAGAGCCCCAGACCGGTGCCCTTGCCCACGTCCTTGGTGGTGAAGAAGGGCTCGAAGAGCTTGCTGCGGATGGCGTTGGGGATGCCCTTGCCCGTGTCGCAGACCTCGATGACCACGTCCTTGAGGGTGGAGTACGTCCTGATGGTGATGCGCTTTTCACCGTTCGGCACCCGACCTGGTCCCCAGCGTTCCTCGATGGCGTCGCGGGCGTTGAGCATCAGGTTGATGACGACCTGCTCCAAGCGGTTGGAGTCCGCCATGATCAGGGGCAGCTCCTCCTCCAGGACCCATTCGACATGGATGTTGCGGACATTGAGCTGACGACTGAAGAAGTCGAAGGCGCGGCGCAGGACGTTGTTCACCTGCACCGGCATGGTCCTGAGGTCGGACTTGCGGCCGAATTCGCGCATGTGCTCGATGATCTTGCTGGCCCTGTCCACATGCGTGCTGACGCCCTCGGCGATCTCCTGGAGTATCTCCGGTTCGAGGCTCTGGTTGCGGGCCACCTTGCGCGAGAGCAGGTTGCTGATGGTCTTGAGGATGGCCAGAGGCTGGTTGAGTTCATGGGCCACACCGGTGGCCATTTCTCCCAGTGTGGTCATCTTGCTGGCCTGGATGAGATGCTGCTCGGTCTCAAGCTTTCTGGTGATGTCACTGCAGGAGACGATGAGCACCTTCTGCTCCTGGAACTCGGCCGGTGAAATGCGGATGGTGACGAAAATGGTGCGGCCGGACCTGGTCAGCTGCGAGCATTGCCCGATCTCGGTCCTGCCGGGGAGCACGCTTGCCCAGTCCTCGCGTTCATCCTCGCGGAAGAAGTTCAGGAACGACTTACCCACCACTTC
Source organism: uncultured Desulfovibrionaceae bacterium (assembly GCA_964609625.1). Lineage (GTDB taxonomy): Bacteria > Desulfobacterota > Desulfovibrionia > Desulfovibrionales > Desulfovibrionaceae. The sequence continues at coordinate 121,010 of CAZSRS010000008.1, read as the reverse complement.
GTCCCGGTTGTAGTCGTAGACACTCTTGGCAAATTCGTTGCAGTCAAGGATGTTGAGATTCTCGGCGTCAAGAACGAACAGGGCGCTGGGGGTGGACTCGAAGATGGCCTGATAGCGCTCCTCCGAGGAAACGAGCTTCTCTTCCAGCTCCTTGCGCCGGGTGATGTCGATCATCATTTCCATGGCAGCCACCACCTCGCCATCCTTGTTCCGGATGGGAGAGGTGTAGACGATCCAGTGAATGACCCGTCCGTCCTTGGTGAAACCGGTCTCCTCGCTGGTATGCGGCTGGCCGTCGTTGAAGGTTCTGTCCACGGGGCAGACCGGACAACGCTCCAAGCGCCCCTTGTTCATTTCGTAGCAATGCCTGCCGCGGGAGTGGCCGAAGTGGTCCCGGTAGAAACGGTTGTGGCGCACCACGCGGAAGTCCCTGTCCACCACACTGACAAGGCAGGGCACGTTCTGGAACAGGCCGCGGTACTCCTCGCGCTGCTCCACCAGTTCCCTGTGCTTTTCGGCCATCTGCTGTCCCATGATGTTCAGGGCGTCGGCCAGGGCGCCGATTTCATCCATCTGATTGAGATGAATGGGTTTGAACTCCTCGCCCCGCACGTTCCTGGTGGCGTGGATGAGTTTGCCTATGGGTTTGAATATGGCGCGGTAGGCGTAGAGAAAGATCACGGTGAACGTCGCCACGAAGACCAACAGGGAGATGGCCAGGTTGGCGCGCTCGAAATCCCAGATCATGGCGCTCTTCTTGCTGGTGCTGATCTCCATGTCCAGGAGCCCAAGCAGCTTCTCCTCATCGGTATGGAAATGGCAGGGTCCGGCGATACATCCCGGTGAATTTGGAATGGGCGTCATGATGCCCACGATCTGCTCCTCACCGACCTGACGGAGTCGGGTGCGGGCCTCGAGGTTCATGCTCACCGGCGGGTTGTTGTATTTGTGGCAGGTCCAGCAGGTGGAAGAACGGGGGGCGACGACGACGTTGACCTCTTTGCTGTCCGTGGAAAAGACGATGCGGCCCTGCTTGTTGTAGATGCGAATGCCCCTGATCTCTTCCTGCCTGCCGACGTTGCCGATGATCTCCTTGATGTCGTTCTTTGAATCGATCATCATGGCGTAGTGCAGACCGAGCAGGATGGTGTCGGAGAGCATGGCGATGTCCGACTTCACGTTCTTGAGTACGTTCTGCCGGAAGAAGAGGACGTTGAAGCCGATCCAGAGGGCGATGCACAAGAGCAGGGTGATTCCACCGGAAAGCAGCATCTTGAAGATCAGGCTGTGGCGTATGGCTCTGATGCGCATGCTTGTCCTCTGGCACTGCTTGTTCCGCTGGGTTCAGGACCCGAATTTCGGTATCAGGACGCAGCCTGCCACGCCCGAAGGATGGATGCGATCGGGGTCTGCTCACTCCCTGCCCTGGTTGAGGGGGCAGAGACGATGGTCCTTGATCAGGTCCGCCAGGGTGTAGGAGTCGAGCATCTTGTACATGGCCTGGCTGGCATCGTCCCAGATGGATCGTCTGAGGCAGACGGCGGCCCTGGGGCAGGTGTTCACGTCCCCCTCGCACTCCAGGATCCTATCCTCCTGACCGTCGAGTATCTGGGCCACCGCGCCGATGGAGATCTCCTCGGGCGTTCTGGTCAATACGTTGCCGCCGTTGGGTCCCCGTTTGCCCTTGACGTATCCGGCCTCGTTCAACATCTTTATCAGTTTTTCCAAGTACTTCAGGGAGATATTTTCTCTCCTGGCAGTATCCTTGCCCGGCACCGGTCCCCTCGAAGAGTGCAGGGCGATGTCCAGCAGCAGGCGCAGTCCGTATCGGCTTCGGGTCGTGAGTTTCATGTCCTTGTCCGGGGGAAGGGCTTCAAGTTCTTTGTCTGCAACGCACCAGTCATGCGAGGGTGCATGCTTACCCGGATCGCCTGTGTTGCGCAACCCTCCGCCCGAAAAACAGGTTCCGCCGCCCCTGTGTCAGCAGATACCATCCCGTCTCACCTCGGATACTTGGGCCTCGCTTTCGGGTCCCAGCCTGGGAACACTGATGACGAAGCGCGTACCCTTGTCCGGTTCCGATTCCACGGCAATGGATCCGCCGTGCTGTTCGATGGTCTGGTTGGAAATGAACAGACCGATTCCCGTCCCTTTCTTCCCTTTGGAGGAAAAGAACAGCGTGAAAATCTTCTCCCTGGTTTCCCGATCCATGCCGATACCATTGTCCTGCACCACGAGTTCCACGGACTCGCCCTTGTCCGCTGCCGAGAACAAAATGCTGGGGTCCTGACGCGATTCGCAGGCATCCACGGCGTTTTCCAGGAAGTTGACCAGGGCTGCCGCAAAAGCGCTGGCGTCGATTTCCATGGTTCCAAAATTGTCAGGTATCTGGGTTTGGAAGCGAACGCCCGCCGCCTCGGCCTTGGGGCGGACGATCTCGGCCGTGGTCGTGATGAACCGCGCCGCGTCCACGGTTTCCAGGTCCAGGGAGCGGGACTTGGCATAGTAAAGGATATCCAGAACCATCTTCTTGACCCTACCGATGAGGGTCCTGAGGGTCTCCACGGCCGCGCCGACACGCTGAGTGTCCTGCTTGCGCAAACCGGACTCCAGGCGGTAGATGCCGCCGTCCAGTGCCGTGAGCATGCCCTTGACCCCATGCGACATGGAGCCGAGCATGATGCCCAGGGAGGTGAGGTGGTCCTGGAGCCTGCGGATCTCGGTGATGTCCGTGGACATTTCCATGACCTGGGTGACGTTGCCGTAGACGTCGCGGATGGGCGCGAACCAGACCAGGATGTTCTTCCGCTCCCCCCTGCTGGTGGTGACCACGGTCTCCAACTGTCTGCTCTCGCCGGTGACGAAGGTTTCCTGAATGGGGCATCCGTCGCAGGGGTTCGCCCGATGCTTGTAAACGTCGTGGCACAGCTTGCCCACGGCGTCGGGGAAATCCTCGAGGAAGCGACGGTTGGCCTCGACGATGGTGAAGTCATGGTTCTGCACCGAGATATAGCAGGGCGCTTCGTCGAACAGACGCTGGAACTTGAGCTGGGTGGTCAGGAGTTCTTCCCTGAGGCGGTTGAGTTCCGTCATGTCCAGGGAGATGTCCAGGACCATGTCCACATCGCCGTCACGGTCGATGATGGGGGCGGTGGAGACCGTCACCGGGATGCGTTCTCCAGAGGTGCTGACCAGCATCTCCCTGCTGCGGCGCCCCTTGCCCGTGCGGAAGGTCATGCGTATGGGGCAGTCTTCGCTGTCCTGCTCGTAATCCGCATAGATGAGGTAGCTCTTCTGGCCGATGAAATCGCCCAGGCGCTGCTTGAACAGGCTGTTGCTGGCCACGATTTCGAAATTTTTGTTGTGCACGGAGACCAGGCAGGGGAGCTCGTTGAACAGTCCGGACTGGCTCTCCACCTCACTGGCCACGTCGGCCAGGGCGGTGCTCAGCCCCTCCACCACCTTGCAGGCCGCGGTCTCGCGCTCCAGCTCCACGATGCGGCGGGTCTTTTCCTCCACCATGCGCTCGAGGTTCTCGGTGTACTCGCGCAATTGGAGCTTCATGCCGATCTTCTCCCTGATGCGGTTGAGGGAGATTTCCAGCACGTCGTTGTTGATGGGCTTGGTGATGAAGTCGGCGGCCTCGCTCTTGAGGGCCTCGATGGCCAGGTCCAGGTCGCCGTGTCCGGTGATGATGACGACTTCGGTGTCCGGAGAGATGTTCTTGAGCTGGCGCAGCAGCTCGATGCCGTCCATGACCGGCATCTTGATGTCCGTGAGGACGATGGCCGGGTTGAAAGTCTTGAAGACTTCGAGGGCGATCTGCCCGTTCTCGGCGGTTTTCACCTCGTAACCCAAATCCTCGAGGGAAAGCCCCAGAAAACGCCTGATACCTTCCTCGTCGTCAACCAGCATGAGCTTACTGACATCCATCATATTCCTCCGGAAAACGGGAGGCGTTTCCGTGCTTGGCTGTCGGGCCGCATGCGCGTGCCCGTGGACTGTGAACCGGCTATTCGCCGATGGCGTCCCGGACGATCTGGATGACTTCAGCAGGGTCAAACGGTTTCTTGATGGTGGCGACCGCCCGCCGGATGGCCAGATGGATTCCTGAAAGACCGCTGATGACAATCACTGGTATGTCCGAGAACTCCTCCTCCTGTGTAAGCTTGCGGTAGAACCGTGGGCCCCACTGATTGGGCATTTCCAGGTCCAGCGTTATCAAGTCAGGCTTTTCGGCCTTGGCCACGTCATAGGCCACGACGCCGTCCGACGCGCGACATGTGAGGTAGCCATGGTCCTCGAAAACACTGACGAGGTAGTCCACAATGTTCGGGTCGTCATCCACGACCATGATCTTTTTGGGCATACGCGCCACCTTGGAGCGGGGGTTGTCGGGAGAGTCATGTTCCCGTTTCTTTCTGAGCCTACACCGCACCCGTGCGCGTTTACAAGCCCGGAATCGCTCCCGGCGCCACCTGGAGTGACTAGAGCATGTTCCCCTTTTTCGAGGATGAAATGCTCTCGTGGCGCCGGGAAACGGCACATTGCGACAATCTCCCCTATCCGATGGTATCCTTCACGATCTTGAGGAGATTATCGGGATCGAAGGGTTTGGTAAGACTTGCAACCGCTTTTGGAATAGCGTACTTGTTCGCGCTGAGGCCGCTGATGACGATGATGGGAATCCTCTTGAGTTCGGGATTCTGCGTCAACTTGCGGTAGAACCTTGGGCCCCATTCCTGGGGCATTTCCAGGTCCAGGGTGATGAGATCGGGCCGTTCCTTGTCGGCAATCCCTTCGGCCTCGGAACCGTCGGAGGCCGTGACAATCTCATAGCCGTTGTCGGTGAAGAGTTCGCTCAAGTACGAGCGGATTTCCGGGTCGTCGTCTACGATCATGATCTTCTTGGACATGGTCTTCTCCTGAGTCTGATGGGATTGGCTCCCAATCCTTTGACTTTGCCGCAACCAGCCGCCGCCACGGCTGGTTGCGGTGTTTTTGAACCAACTCTTGCCGCCGTATATCGTTACAACTCCACACCCGTTGCCGCTCAGACCTTGTCCGGCCTGTTCACGCTGACAACGGGGCAGTTTGCGCGCAGGATGACCTGCTCCATGGTGGAGCCCAGCCGCGCCTGTTCAGGATCCAACTCCCTGGTATGGTGGGCCATGACGATGAGATCGGCCATGCGCTCGCGGGCGATCTTGACGATCTCCACGTAGGGCGTGCCTTCCCAGACTTCGATGTCAAAGCTCTTGAAGTCGCCCATCTGGGAGACGTAGCTGTCCCGGATGCGTTTGCGCGCGGACAGGAGCTGGTCTTCGATCTCGTTCTGGGTGAGCACCTTGCCACTGATGTCCAGGGCGTGGAACAGGGTAAGATCGCAGTTGAACTCCCTGGCCGTGTTCAGGGCGTACTTGAATGCGCTCTCCGCCTGCCGGGAGAAGTCCGTGCCGAAGACGATGCTGCCGAAACCGCCCTTGTACGAGGCGGACTCGCGGTGCACGGTCATCACCGGGCATTTCGCGGCCTTGGCCACGCGCTGCAGGGTGCTGCCGGGGTAGCCCTTGTAGTAGATGCTGTTGCGATCACCGGAGCTGGCACCCATGACGATCAGGTCCACGTCTTCGCCGCGTGCGGCGCGCAGGATTTCGCGATGCGGCAGACCGGTGACGAGCAGGAAACGGACGTTCTGGACGTTCTTGAGCTGCGCGGCGTAGGTATTGCGCAACTCGTCCTCCACCCAGCTCCTGTAGTCGTCGTCCACCTGTACTTCCTCGCCCGTGCGCACGTCGCTGACAATCTGGGAATAGCCCTTGGTGGGCACGCCCAGGACGTGAAAGACCAACAGCTCGGCCCCGTAGCGCCCGGCCATCTCGAAGGCCACGCGCGCGGCCCCGAAACTCGCCGGTGAACCCTCGGTAGCCAAAAGGATTTTCTTGGACATGTAACACCTCGTCGATGTTTACGGTTCTTGCTAAGGGCCGGCCTATTCCTCGGGCTTGAGATGGTCGGGCACGATCATCATCTTGATCACCAGAGGTTTGAGAAAGGACCAGCGGATGCCGATCTTGTACTCTTCCTCCAGGTCACGGATGGCGTCCCAGCAATTGTGGCAGGGCGCAACCACAAGCTTGGCGCCGGTATCGATGATCTGCTGCATCTTCTTGCGCAGGGCCATATTCCGCTGGGGGCGATACTTGCCGATACCGTTGAAACCACCGCCGCCACCGCAGCAGTAGTTGTATTCCTTGTTCGGCGCCATTTCCACGAAGTAGCCGGGCTCCACCAGGTAGCTCATGATCTCGCGGGTGATTTCCTTGAGCCCGTGGTTACGCACGTAGTTGCAGGAATCCTGCAGGGTAACCAGTTCCTTGATGCGCTTGGTGGGGTCGATCTTGATCTTGCCGCTACGCAGGGCCTCGGCCAACCACTCCACGTAGTGGATGTATGGCGCCGGCGGCAGGCCGTCCTTGCGCCCCATCCAGTAGGGACCCTCGATGACCGTGGCGCGATGCGCGTGGCCGCATTCGGTGCCGACGACGCGCTTGGGGCGCAGCCGCTCGATGGCCGCGTAGACGTTGGCCACGTTGTCCTTGCAGCATTCCCAGTCACCGGCGAACATGGACAGGGAGGTCTGCTCCCAGCCTTCCGAAGGCACGGTCCAGTTCTCGCCGGCCACGTGGAAGAGGATGGCAGCCTCGGCCACGTCTTCGGGGTAGTGCTTGGGCTCGCGGGCATTGCAAGTGTACATGATGTCCGCGTCTTCCTTGTCGATGGGGATTTCCAGGCCCGGCCACTCGTCGGAGTTTTCCTCGGCCATCCACTCGCAGGTCTCCACCCAGTCCTCGGTGGTCACGTCCATCTGGGCGCGGTAGATGCGGTGCATGCCGGCGCCGATCTTCAGTTCCCAGGGCACGAATCCCTGCGAGTAGAGCAAACCGCGCAGGTAGCCGAACATGACACCCATATCGATGCCGTGGGGGCAGAACTGGCCGCAGCGGTTACAGCAGGTGCACCAGCTCCAGGCGATGTCCATGCAGTGGCGCATGAAGGCGTTGTCCACCTGGCCCTTTTTCTTGACGATCTGGCCCAGGGTGGATTGGATCTTGTAGGACGGGACCTGCTCCGGAATCCTGCCGTTGACCTGGTAGAGGAAGCAGCTCTCGGCGCAGAGACCGCAGTGGGCGCAAATCTCCAGCCAGGTTTTCATACGGGACTTCATGGTCTTCTGGAGGGTGGCCCAGAGCTTGGCCGTATCCACGTCCAGCTCTTCCATTTCCGCGTAGTATTGCTTGCCGCCCTTGTCGTTGAGGACCAGCATCAACTGCTCCTCGGTATTGACGGGCTGCCTATTGCACAGCTTTCCTTCAGGCATTTCGCTTCTCCCTGTTGTAAAGGCTTTGTTCCTGACGCCCCGTCGGCTACCAGGACATGTTCGAGCCCTTCATGCCGCCGCGCTTGATGCCGTAGTCCATGCCCAGCTGCATGCGGCTCATGAAGAACAGCACCACGTGGCTGAGTTTGGTGAAGGGCAGGCACAAAAGCCAGACAATGCCGCAGATGATGTGCACGACAAGCCAGAAGTCGTAGTTGCCGACGTCGTAGCGGGCGATGAGCCCCGTGACGAAGGGCGACACCGAGATCACGATCAGCAGGTAGTCGTAGAAGGTGGACAGGATACGCACCTCTGGAAAAGCTACGCGCCGCAGGATCATGAACAGGCCGGCAACCACCACGGTCCAACTCAGGAAGTCGGCAACGCCCCCCGGAAGCCGCGGCAGGCTGATGCCCAGGCTTTCGCGCAGCATGACGTTGTGTGCCTCCAGGAACACCGGCGTGAGCAGCAGCCCGATGTGGAAGGCGAAGAACAGGATAGTGAACAGAGGGCGCGCCCTCCAGCCGCGGGACCCGAAGGGCAGCAGCCAGAAGATGATGGAGCGGAAGGCGCCCTTGAGACCGAAGCCCATGTGCGCCCTGTAGGCCACGCGGTCGAGCTGCCAGTGCAGGCCCTTGATGTAGAGCACCACCCGGGCGACGAGCCCCACGAAGGTGACGATGAAGACCACCCAGAGAAACGGTCCTGTCAAGATATCATACATGTGTCATCTCCTCCAGCATGGTCATTATTTATGTTCGTGCCCGTGCGGCGGCTCGAACTCGTTCGCCTTCTCGTCCTTGTCGCCCATGAGAAAGGCCCAGTACATGGTCACGGCGATGAGAATGCCACCCATGATCAGGTAGACGACCCCTTTGCTGAAGGTGTAATATTCTTGCAACGTATGGAATTCCATGGCGTTTTCCTCCTTGGCTAGTGGTCGCTCTTATATGCCGGATGCACGAAGAAAATGGGCATCCGCGTGGAGATGAACCGGAACGCAACCAGCCCCACCGTGACAATGAAGATGGAGATGCCGATTTCCATCAGGCTCGGGAAGTAGCGGTCCGCGGCGGGCAGATGGTAGTTGAAGGCGATGAGGGAGATGTTGAAGCGGTTGAACACGATGCCCAGCACCGTGAGCACCGCGGTCCACTTGATCAGCGGAATGTTCTTGTCCCGTGCGCCCACCGCGTAGAGAAAGGACGGCAGGGCCACGAAGCAGAGCATCTCCACCAGGTACAACACGCCGTATCCCGAGGCCAGGTAGTGCCAGTTGTTGTCGTAGGCCAGGCCGATGAGCTTGACGGCGAAGTAACCGAAGAGCACCAGGGAGCAGCCCCGGGCAAAGCCCAGCACCACAGTGTCGTGGTTGGCCAGGTACTCGTTGTCCATCATCCTGTGCAGATACTTGTGCGACAGGGTTCCCTCGAAGATGACCATGGACAGCCCCGCCGCGATGCTGGAGACGAAGAAGAACACCGGCAGATAGGCCGAATACCACAGGGGGTGCAGCTTGGAGGGCGCGATGAGGTACAGGGCACCCAGGGAGGACTGGTGCAGGGTGGAGAGCACCACGCCGAAGATGGTCAGGGCCAGGGTCAGCTTGACCAGGAAGTTGCGGATCTTGGTTTTGCGCAGCCACTCGAAGGGCGCGGGCAGGAACTCGATGAACAGCACCGTGAGGTACAGGAACACGCAAAGACCTACCTCGAAGAGCAGCGACGTGGTGCCTTGCTGTACGAACACCGGGTAGGGCAGACGCCAGGGGCGCCCCACGTCGTAATGCAGGGCGAACACCACCAGGGCGTAGCCGAGGAAGGCCGTGAGAATGGCTGGCCTGACCGCGGCGTGATAGCGCTTGAGCCCGAAGATGTAGCAGGCCGCAGAGGTGGTGTAGCCGCCTGCGGCCAGGGCGACGCCGCAGAGCAGGTCGAAGCCGATCCAGATGCCCCACGGGTTGTTGTCGTCGAGGTTGGTGACGGCACCGATGCCTCCGGTGAAGCGCAGGGCCGTAAGTACCAGGCCCACCAGGATGATCACGCCGGTGACCACATTGAACGCGTTGAATGCCGAATTGTTGCCGGAATGGGTTGGGGTGGACATCAGGCGCCCTCCTCCTTGTTTTCGCCCTGAGCGCCATTCGCTTTCAGGGCCGCTTCCACAGCCTTCTTGACCTCCACCTCGATGAGTCGCTTGTTGTCCACGTCCGCCTTGGACAGGGCCGCGTGCAGGGTCTTCTCCGCCTCTTCCCCGGCCTTTTGCAGGGCATGCTGGACAGCCTCGCGTTTCTCGCGGGCCTCGATCTTTTCCTTGCGTTTGTTGATGGCGTAAACACCGCCCAGCAGCACCGGCCAGAGGCCAACGACCATGGGCACGGCGGCCAGGGCGCCGGAAGTGAGTTCAGGCGCCGACGTGGTGCCCAGATCCTCGCGCAGGCCGATCTCCTTGAAGGGCACGCCGGAGAGGTACAGCCAACTGGTGCCGCCCATCTCGTGCTCGCCGTAGATGTGGTCGATGTACAGGTCAGGCTGCTTGCGGATGCGCTCGCGCGCCATCTTGATCAGGTCGTCGCGCACGCCGAAGGTCAGAGCCTCCTTGGGGCACGCCTCCACGCAGCCGGGCAACTTGCCTTCAGCCAGCCTGGGAGCGCACAGGGTGCATTTCAGCACCCGCGGCGTCAGGGGCTCGTAGTACTCGTAGGTGGGAATCTCGAACGGACAGGCGATCATGCAGTAGCGACAGCCCACACAGACCGACGCGTCGTAGACCACCGCCCCGTTGGGCAACTTTTTGAAGGCCTTGACGAAACAGGCCGAGGCGCAGGCAGGCTCCAGGCAGTGGTTGCACTGGAACTTGCGGTACACGGGCGCCCCCTGCACCTGATATTTGTTGACGATGGTGTAGGAGTCGATGGTGGTCCTGCGCTTGGTGTCCAGGACCGTGAGGTCGTCAAAAGGTTTTTCCGGCTGGGGCAGTTCATTGACAGTGTTGCAGGCGGCTTCGCATTTGCGGCAGCCGATGCAGCGGGTGGCGTCGAAGAGCACGCCCTGGCTCCCGGGATAGCCCTTGAACTCCTTGCCCGCGGCTGCAACCTTCCTGGGCGCGACGGCGCTTACGCTGGCCGCGCCAATGAGACCGAGGAATGTTCTGCGTAACATGTGCTCCACTCTCCTTCAGGCTATCCGTTAGTCTTTCTTGGCGTGACAGGCGACGCAGTCGGTGGCCAAGGGCTTCTCCAGTTGCATCTGCTTGTGGCAGTCCATGCACTGGGCATGGTAAGCGGCCTTGAGACCCGGGCGACCAGGCCTGCCCTCGTTGAAGGGCTCGCTGTGGCAGCTCTTGCAGCTGGGCGGATTCTTGGTAGCCGGACTGTTGTGATGACAGCCCTGACAGACCGTGGTCTCGGTGGCATGGAACACGGAAGCGAGGGTGTCATCCTTCATGTTCTCCAGCAACTTCAGTACGATCTTGCGGTGGGGCATCTCACTGGGCTTGTAATCCTTCGCCAACACACCGATGATCACCTTCTCCGGAATGTCATCCACCTTCACCAGCAGCTGCTCAGTGGAACGCGCGGCCACGAGATCCTTGGCCAGGGCCTGACGGATTTCCTTGTCTTCGGGCAGGGGCAGCGTCAGCAAGGGGCGGGGCGCCGCCTGAACCGATTGGCCGACAGCGCCGGACTCTTCGGATTGTTCGGTCTGGAGCGTGGGCATGGGCCGCGGCTCCTGCTTGGGTGTCACGGACAAATGACAGGTGTTGCAACTCTTCTCGGCAGGAACCAGCGCCTTGGGCATCGCGGCATGACAGCCGGAGCAGGTGGGATCGCTCTGCTGTTCCGCATGGCAGCCTATGCAGCTCTTGGAACTGGTGGTCTGGTGCATGGCCTGCTCCAGACTGATGAAATTCCCCTCTTCAGAGCCGGTGATGGTGTGACACTCGAGACAGGCCCTGACGCTCTTATGATGGCAGTCGGAGCAGGACTCCGTGTTGCGTTCGTGCTCGATGTGATTGAAAGCCACTGGCATGAGGCCGGCCAGCTGCTCCAAAGTGGGCTGTGGCTGGTCCTTGGGAGGAAGCGGCGGTGCCAGCAGCACGGCGTCGGGCTGCTTGCGTGGCAGGCGGGGCAATTCTCCCCCGGCCTTCTCGACCATTTCGGAGAGATTCTCCCGGGTGGCGGTCTGCTTGTCGGCGCCGTGGCAACCGGCACAATGGCTGGGGCCGTACTTCTCGGCCTTGGCCTTTTCCAGGGAAACGTGACAGTTCACACATTGGGCGTGGAAGGCCGCGACCCTGTCGTGCTTCACGTCACCCTCGGGCGTATCCGTATGGCAGTAGCTGCAGCTCTCTTCCTCGTACTTGACGTAGGCCAGCTTTTGCGCGGTCTTGTCGAATACATGGTGGCAGCTGCCGCAATTGGTCTCCTGGTTCTTGTCCGCGGGGATGATCTTCGAGCCCCAGTGCCTGTAGTGCAAGGCATTGTTCAGGGTCACGGGCTGCCGTGCATCCACGTATTCCGTCGTTGTGACGTGGCACTTGCGACACTCGCCCGCCTGGGGACCGAAGGCCTCGGCCTTGGACGCCACATCCTCCGCGTGACAGCTGATACAGCCGTTGTGGTACAACTCCTTGAGCGCGGGGGAATCCAGGTCCTCCGTGCGCATGAAGGCGAAGGATAAAACCTCGGAACTGTCCGCGGACTGCCTGGTCTTGTGACATGCGGTGCAGTCCTTACCGCGTTTGCTGAGCGCCTCGGTATGCTTGTCGTGCAGGAACTGGGCGGCGGGCATCTCCAAGGCCTGCTGCGCGGCGATGACATCGATCAGGATCAGGTCTGGCCTGGCCTTGTCATCGTCCGCAGAAGCATTGGACATGCTCATTACATCCATGCCGAGTCCGAGCACGGCTACCAGGACGACCAGGAAGCCTGTAAACCCCGCGAGTACTTTCCTGTTTGCCATGATAATCGCTCCCTCTTTCTCTTACGTTGGGCGGCGATGCTGGTTGACGAGCAGAGCACTGTTTCGCTCCTTGTGGGGAGGTTCTTGCACGTCGTGTCCGCCCGGTTTCCTGCCTCCTGGGACATCCGGATGGCGGGCCGGATGTTGCCGGGGGCGGTGAAACGCAGATGTATCGCCAAAATTCCCCCTGCCAAGTAGGTTAAACTACCTCCTAAACAAGTAGGCAATAAAACCTCCTCGCCAGGTAGATTAAGATTCCTCCTCGTGTCAAGGGTTTTTTGCGAATTATTGCGCAATGTCCTTACAGCCCCGTAATGGTCCTGCAATTCACAGTGATATCGTAGTGGGCGTGCGCTTTCGTTGTCTAGAAACCGCACGATTTCCCTGCTCATGGGCCAGGGAAGAATGAACATGGTGAATGGGACAAGGGACTGTCGGACGTGGAACGGAAACCGCCAGCTTGGATCGAGTCTGAAACCCAGACTCGTCGTTGCATGGCGGAAAACATGACAGGAAGTTGTCTTCGGCCCGATGGGCTAAACGCTATGCGGCGCAACTTCTCCGGGGATTTTGAGAGGTTTTCGGGGGTATTCGGCCAAGTCGGCTGAAACGATCAGTCCTCGGGTCGTGATCAGCTGCCTGGTCCTGAACCAGCAAAGCGGCTCGTGAGCGGCCTCCACGACGGTGTCATGGCATTGGCGCCGTGGTCGCGCCTCCGCCACTGCCCTGAAGAGTGTTCTCACCGGGCATGTGCACATCCGCTCCGCCCCGTCCCCCGCTTGTGTTCACCGTGGTGAAACGATATAGCCAGTACACAACCGCCACAAGAAAAGGGGAGAATCGTCATGGATCCCGCTCTGCTCATTCCCGAGGCAATGGCCCTGCCCCTGTCGCCCATCTTCCTGCAGGCCTTGCTCATGCTCACCTTCGTGGCGCATCTGCTGCTGATGAACGTGATGCTCGGTGGCAGTTGCATCGCGCTGGTGAACGAATTGCGCGGGGGTCGGCTCAGGGACTCCGGCGTGCGTGCCATCCCTCACGAGTTGTCCGGCATACTCACCGTGGCCGTGGCCCTGACCGTGAACCTCGGCGTGGCGCCGCTTCTGTTCATGCAGGTGCTCTACGGCCAGTTCCTGTACACCTCCTCGGTGCTCATGGCCTGGTGGTGGCTCGCCCTGTGCCCTGTGCTCATCCTCGCCTACTACGGCCTGTACATCTACAAGTTCCGCTACGACGGTCTCAAGGGGCTGCGCGTGCTCCTGCTTGGATTCTCCGTGCTCCTGCTCCTGGCTACCGGGTTTGTGCTGACCAACAACATGACCCTGATGCTCACGCCGGAGCGCTGGACGCGCTACTTCGACGCGCCCGGCGGCTGGTTGCTGAACCTGGGCGAGCCCACACTGTTGCCCCGTTACCTGCATATGGTGATCGGTTCCCTGGCCGTGGGCGGCTTGTTCGTGGCCCTGATGGCCTCTTGGCGGGAGAAACGCGGCAGCTTGAGCGCGGCCGCCAGCCAGGAGCGCATGCAGCACGGCATGCGCTGGTTCACCTACGCCACCCTCTGTCAGATATTCGCCGGCCCCCTGTATCTCGTCTCCCTGCCGCGTGAGACCATGCTCTCGTTCATGGGGAGCGACATGACCAACACCTTGATTTTTCTGGCCGGTTTAGCCGGCGTGGCCTTGCTGTTGCTCTTCGCCTTTCGACGACAACTCTGGGCCACCACTTGGACCCTGGTGGTCGTGGTGACGCTGATGGCCGTCATGCGGCACATGGTGCGCTCGGAGTACCTGAAGCCCTACCAGGATCTCGCCAGCGTGCCGGTGGCGCCGCAATACGGCCCCTTGGCCCTGTTTCTCGTGTCCTTGGTCATCGGGCTGGCGTTGGTGTTCTGGATGGTGAAGCAGGCCCTGGCGGCCGGCAAGGCAAACGCGCAGGAGAGCTGAGATGGAATATCCTGTCTGGTGGATCCCTGGCCTGAGCGCCGCGCTTCCCGTGGCGGTCATCGCCCTGGTGCATGTGTTCGTGGCGCATTTCGCCATCGGCGGTGGCCTGTACATCGTGCTGGCCGAACGCGTGGGCCTGAAAACGGGCTCGCGGCCGGTGCTCGATTACGTGAAGCGGCACAGCCTGTTTTTCATGCTCCTGACCCTGGTCTTCGGCGGACTCACGGGCGTGGGCATCTGGTTCGTCATCGGCGTGGCCAGTCCCGCCGCCACCAGCATGCTCATCAATGTCTTTGTCTTCGGCTGGGCCACGGAGTGGGTGTTTTTCGTGGGCGAGATCGTGGCCATCCTGGTCTACTACTATACCTTTGGCTCCATGCGCGACAGGGAGCATCAGATCATCGGCTGGCTCTACTTCATCTTCGGCTGGCTCTCGCTGTTCATGATCAACGGTATTATCGGCTTCATGCTCACCCCAGGCGGTTGGCTGGAGAGCGGCAGTTTCTGGCAGGGCTTCTTCAACCCCTCGTTCTGGCCCTCCCTGGTCTTCCGCACGGCCATCTGCCTGATCCTGGCCGGAGTCTTCGGCTACCTCACGGCCGTCGGAATCCCCGCGCCCGACGCCAGGGAGCGTATGGTACGCTTCGCCACCTGGTTCGCCGCTGCTCCCTTCCCAGTGCTGGCGCTCTCTGGCTTCTGGTATCTGCATGCCATGCCCGAACCGCAGTTCGCCATGATCATGGAGAAATCCCTGGAGATTCCCCGGTTCATGCAGGCCTTTGCCGTTCTCACGCCCCTGATCTTCCTGGGCGCCCTGGGCTTGGCTTTTCTGGCGCCACAACCCAGCCGCCGCCCCCTGGCCTGGGTGCTGCTGGTCCTGGCCTTCCTGCATTTGAGCGCCTTCGAGTGGACCCGGGAGGCGGGACGGCGCCCCTATCTGATCTGGGACGTGATGTACTCCAACAGCATCCTCGAGGAGGACGTGGCCGAGTTGAACAAAGCGGGTTTCCTGTCCAAAGCCAAGTGGGTACGTAATAAGGAAATCACCCCGGAGAACCGGGTCGCGGTCGGCGAGGAAATCTTCCGGGTGCAGTGCTCCACTTGCCACAGCATCGGCGGTGCCATGCTCGACATCCTCTCGCGTACTGCCAGATTCTCGCAGTTCGGCATGGAGGCACAACTCACTGGGCAGGGTGCCATGAGCCCGTACATGCCCCCCTTCGTGGGTAACACCTTGGATCGTGAAGCCCTGGCCGCCTATGTGGTCGAGGGACTGCACGCCAAGCTGCCCACGTCGAGCCCTCCCGAACCCTCTGCCGCGGCCACGGAGATCCCGGCCTTTGACACCGATGCGGATGAGTACATTCTTCTGGCCTGGAGCAGCAAGGGCATGCATACCTTTTCCGACGCCGACGCCATGCTCTCCATCCTCCCTCCCGGCATTGACATCTTTGCCCAGTTGCTGTTGCGTGGTCCAGTGCCAGAACTCGTCACGGAAGGCGTGACCATCACCTACGCCGTGGAGCCTGGCTTCGAGAACCCTTCGGCCTGGCTGCGATTCTGGGACTTCTCCAAGCCGCTTATGGGCCAGGATGTGGCAGAGAATCACGGCCTCACCGGCTCAGCCTTGACCGGGGAGCTGGCTTCGGACGGGGAACTCCGGGCCTGGTTTGCCAGACAGGTTCCTATTTCGCCCTACGACGCCACGGGCAATTTCATGCCTTATCCCTTGGTGGTCGTCGAGGCCCGTGACACCGCATCAGGCAAGCTCCTGGCCAGGACCAAGACCGTGGCTCCGACGTCCACGGAGATGGGCTGCCGCAGTTGCCACGGAGGAGAGTGGCGGTTGCCTCAGGTGGCGCCTGTGGCCGGAATGCTCGATACAACCGCCCGCGATATCCTGGCCGTTCACGACAAGCGATCCGGCACCGATCTCCTGTCCCGGGCCCTGCGCGGCACCCCCAGAGCATGCCAGAGCTGCCACAACGACCCGGCCGTGGAAGCGCTACCCGGTGACCCCGCGCGCCTCGGCCTCTCGGCCGCCATCCACGGCTTCCACGCCCCTTACCTGCAAGGACGCGGCTCCGAAGCCTGCAATGCCTGCCATGCCGGTGCGCAGAGCGGGTCCACGCGCATGCTGCGCGACTTGCACAACGACATGATGCTGGGCTGCACCGACTGTCACGGTAGCATGGCCGAACACTCTCTGGCCCTGCTCAAGGCCGAGGCCGACAATCCCCGCGCCGGAAAGCTGATTTCCGTGATCCAGCCAGGCGACACGCTCCTGGAGGAAATTCAGCCACGACGCCCCTGGATCCAACAACCCGACTGTACCGGCTGCCACGACCTGATCGATGGTGGTGGCGTCCAGGCTATGAGCGCCTTCAACAATTGGAGCAAAGACGGTCTCTCCGGCCTTTACCGAATGCGACGCGACGATCTTGAAGCCATGATGTGCGCGGCCTGCCATGGCACCCCCCACGCGATATACCCGGCCACCAACCCGTATCGGGGGGATCGTGATAGCATCCAGCCCATGCAGTATCAGGGAGAGAACCGTGCCATCGGTGGAGCGAACTGCGCCCCTTGCCATACCCTGGAGGACATGGGCGAGTTCGTGCATCATCCGAAGCCTTGAGTGGCGGCATCGACACCCCGGAGCACAGGCATGGGCCAGGGAAAGGACGTAGCCATGGAAACCTGCCAGTTGGATGACACTGAGACGGCTGACCGATATTCGTTGAAGTTCCACGATCGGATGGAACCACTCGAGGAGACGTGGCTTGAGATTCAGCGTTGCAACGAGCATGACTCCGTCCTGCACGACTTCGACTTGGTGCAACAGTGGTATCGTAGTTTCAACGAGCATGACACACAGCTGTTGTGCTCCTTGTGGCAGGGCTCGTCGTGCCTGGGCATCTTCCCGCTGCTTCTGGAGAAGCGCCACGGCATCACCATATTGAAGAACCTCGGCATCGATACCTTCAGCATCAGCCTGCCACTGGTGCGTAGGGAATTCCGGGCCTCGTTCTTCCGCGCATTTCTCACGACATTGAGCGCAAGCCGTTTTACGTGGCACGGTCTCAAGCTCAGCCTTGTCCCCAGCTATCTCTGCGCTCCCTTTTCCCTGAATGCCCAACTTTTCGACTCGTTGAGGATGCCACACCACGAAATTCTGGACCCCACCTATTGCGTGGACATGCAAGGAAACTTCGAAGCCTATCTCGCCACGTACCTCTCCAAGAACACACGAAAGAATTTCAAATACCTGAACCGTAAACTCGAACAACGCAACGTCCGTTTCACACTATACAAGGGCGATAAGGCCCTTGAACACTGGGGCACGTTCCTGGACATCGAAAATGACGGCTGGAAAGGGGCGCGGGGGAGTTCCATCGTGCAAATGCCCCCCTTCAAGACTTATTGCGATCTCCTGGTGCGGACCTTGGCACGCCACGACAAGCTGTATCTTTTTTTTCTGGAACTGGAAGAAGGTCCCATTGCGGGCAGTCTGTTCTATGCCGAGGGCGGGGTGATAAATGAGATGAAAACGGGTTATTTGGTGAAGTACAAGGATTATTCACCGTCGAACATCTTGTTCCTGCGTGTGATAAACCATGTCTTGAGCACCATGCCTGAAATCACGCTGTTGAACAGTTACCCAGGGTCTTACGGCTACAAAGAGAAGTTTACCCACGCCCGGGAGTCGTTCATCACCTTTGTCCTGTCCAACAGGACTCTGATGTCGCGACTGGTGTTCTCGGCGTATAAGGCCAAGATGTCTCTGAGGAAAAATAACATCCGGTGAATAGTGCACCTTCCTGTTTGTGAAACAGTCAGGCTTGCAAATCCGCCAGCAGCATTTTTGCAGTCGCAAAACCCGGTTTTATCGTCAAGGCCTTGTTGGCCCAATGGGCGGCGGCATCATTTTGTCCCAGTGCGATATGCACCACGGCCATGTCTGTGCAGATATCCGGATATGATAGATTGTTTTTTTCCAGTTTTTTCCCTTCGCTCAAAGCCTCGGGCCACTTTTCGAGCTGCTTGTAGGTTTTGAACAACTGGATACGGGCACGTACGTAATCGGTGTTCAAAGTCAGTGCCCTGAGGTAGCATTCTTGTGCTTTTTCCCACTCCCCGATCCTTCTGTACACTTCTCCCAAGGCATAATGTGCGTCTGGAAAGGAGTTGTATTGCTCAGCGTATTCCTCATAAAGATGAACTGCGGAATGTAATAATTCTTCATTATGAGCCAGTCTGGAAACAAGAAAAGTCAATTCCTTCATGTTAGGATTTATCGCAACATCGCGGAAAAAGTTAATTAGCTGTATCTCAGTTTGCTTCTGTGTTACGCCCTCTGGACAGATGAAGCTTCTAAATAAGTGTACATTGAATCCCCTTTCTGGCTGTTGCGCTTTTGCAATATCTATCAATTGCGAAACATATTCGTCAATTGGCCTTACAGCTCCGAGTTGATACACTGTTGACATTAGTAGATCGTATTGTTCGAAATAACAGTATACGAGAAGAAGCTTGTACAATGCGTCCACATATTTTGGATTGATCAAAACTGCTTTTTCAAGCAGTTGCTTAGTTTCGTTAAAATTTTTGAGATACGCATGAGCAATCGCTGTGTAGTATAAAACATCAGGAAAGTTTGGGTATCGAATCAATATTGTATTGAAATGGGAAAGGGCAGCATCCACTTCTGCCTCGGACAGGAGACACAATCCCAGTTTTATGCGAGCATCCAGATAATGTGGGTTCATTTCCAATGCTTTTGTGAAGCATGCAATGGCTTCGTCCTTTTGTGCTTGCCCCAGGAATAGCAGGCCTTGTTGGTAATGGAAATCGGCATATGATTTTTCGCTGGGTTCAATCCGCTTTTTTTTTTTCGATTCCCATAAAAAAACCTCTGGGAACAATGTCATCAATGAGACTGTGGATACTTTTTCAAGCAGACATGCGGTTCGCCGGATACCAAAGGGGTCCAGGCTCTCCCAAGAATTCACGCCGCTGTTTGTCGTATAACCCAGACGATATCCACACTGTTTGCATGAAGAACCAATATCGTCTGGGACAAGTTGCCTCTCCCCGACTGGAAAGGCAATGGAAATAACTTCATCATTCAGTTCCTTTTCCATGATCAGCTTGGAAAGCAACAGTTCTTCTTGAATCTCCATGGGTTCAAGGGTGGTAAGCACCCTGTGGGTATGGGTGTGGGAACCGAAACTCATCCCGTTGGCCTTCATTTCTCTGACTTGCCCCCAGGTCATGATCTCCGCGCTCTGCGTTTCTTTGTCAGGCAGATTCACTTCGAGCAATTCGGCAAGTTCGACAATCAAGTACCGAGTACTTGCCGCCGGCATGGTTTTTTTATACTCGATGAAAAAATTGATGGCCGCGTCGATGTTCTGCTTTATTCCTATTATGTTACCATTGTAGTTAATACTACTGATCGTGGTTCTTTTAAACAGGTATGTGATGATGTCCCACCATGGTAACTCGCGATGGCTGAGCATACTTGTCGTCAAGAAAAAAGTTCCTGGGATTTTTAGGGTCTTTAGTATTGGGTAAGCCAGTCGGTAATTATCTTCATATCCGTCGTCAAAGGTGACCATGACGCATGGTTTTGTATAATCATTCCAGTGGTCGTTGTGCAGAACTTCTAGAAGATCATTTTGTTCCAGTATAGTTGCATTCTCCTTGATCCAAAGCATTTGGTATGTAAATTGATTGACATCGGTCGAATACACACCCTCGTTGAACGGTGTCGTGAAATTTGAATCACTGCTTTTTATGCGATGGTAGTTCAGGATGAGAAGCTTATTGTGTAGCGGATATTTTGAAAATACAGTTGTCAAACGCGAATATGATAGTATTCCAGCCAATAGTTGCTTTTTCCCTTGCATGGCGACTCCTTACGTCCCATTCCGCATGTTCGCACAACACTAAGCAAATTCAATGTCGCTGTATGAACTTATCGGCGTCAATTTGATATATCGCGCAGTTGAATGCTAACCCAAGAGTCATGTAGATTGTAAAGTCCGCAGAATATTGTCATTTCTAAAAATATTACGTTGATTTTTGCATTACGAAAAGGAAATCACGATTTAAATAAAAATTGCTTGGATCGAACTGTGATCGTTTTACAATCAGAAATCCTGCTCTGTCGGCAAGAATCTCGACCATCTGCGGGCAAATGAAGTAATGGTGCGAGACATTGTATTCATTCTGGGTGGAAAAATGAGCCCAGCCTCCAGGCGAAGCCAGATTGCTCGTATGAAGAAATGCGTGTCCCCCGGGTTTGAGAACACGATATATTTCTTTGAAATATCGCCATATTGTATGAATATCCAGGTGGACAAACACATCAAATGAATAGGCGAAATCAATAGAATTGGTGAATTCCTCGGGCAACGAAGGCGAATTCAGCAAATTGAATTGGATGTTTGTGTGGCTGCTGAGAAAGTCCTCTGCCTTGGTGAGCATTTTTGAAGATATATCGAAAGCATGTAGCATCTTGACTCTAGGAGCAACGCGGTTGGCAATACGACCGCCCCCAACTCCAACTTCAAGAGCAGTGGTACTGGGACTTAAATATGGAAACAGGAACATGTTGGCGATTGTATCGACATCATGTGGCGTTCCCCATTCGTCACCTAAAATATTTATATTCTCAGCACGTTTATGTGCATCCTTCTCAAGAAACACAGTGTCCTTGTCCCAAAGTCTGGCATAACGATTCCATAGATCACGATTGTATTCAACGTTGTTGTGCATCGAAGGCATTGGCCAGAAGTAAATCAAGCTGTGTCGAATGCGATACAGACCACGTTTAATGATATTAGCCATATAATGCTCCTAGCCTCCATGATTCTTGGAATGAGAGTAAAAACGACACTTACAATTCAAAGATCTCTCCATGCACTGGAATTAAGCATCATTTCGATATCCCAACCGGTGTTCACGACTTTTGTCAGTACGTGACCTTTCACATTAGTGCAGCTTCACATAAAGATCATAGCCCACGCGAAAACTTGTCATTTCACAAACCCGAAGTGCCAAGCCCGAAACACATATTAGACCGACTCACAATCCTCTAGGTGCGAGCATGTCGCATGCCAACGCTGCAATCGACACCTACCCAGCAAGATTACAGTATAAATTGAACCGCGTGCTTCAACAATGCCTTCGTCTGGTTGTACAACAATTTTTTGTCCACTGGTATTATTATCCGATCTTATTTTCGCATGAAGATTTTACGCTACAATCTCATGAAGTGCAACAACCATCAGTGACCGCTATCAGACATTGATATCAGCATGCCTATATTTAATGAAGCAAAACTTTCGTATAAAGCATAGGGATTATTTCGTTCCATTCCGTATCCACTGATTACTCTCCTAAACTACGTAGCACTGTAACATTGCTATAAGAACTATTTATATATTATGCAGTCCCAGCCTTGTGTAAACAACTTCAAAAGTGTAAATCAGTATTTATAATATCTGATTGTCATACATGAACCTTGAACTCCCAATGTTGTATTCTTCAAGACAGATCAACAAAATCCGATCGAAAAACACCCGCGTGTACCCAGCGCCGATAGTGCGCATGAACAACACTTTTCGATCCATAACAGCTTAGAATCATACTCCATTGGCAACCATTTTAAAGGCAAATAGGAATGCTGCCTACGATTTTCCTGTAGGATATCGACGGGCTGCCGCCCGATCGTCTCCGTTTGAAAGGCATGATAATTGACTCGACTTTTTCTCATAAGCAATTTGGCAGTTCTGTGAAGTCATATGAATTTTACATATAGATATTTATGAATATTTCTAGCCATTGTACGAACCGCATGCCGGATGTCTTCCTAGGCTTGTCGGTCCAAACTGTTTCCAACTTGGAGCCCTGGCCGCGATCAAGCTCTGAAACGACGCCGACATCACGTGCGCGGTCTACGGCCAAATCGCGGGGCCTATTACTGACAGGGTGGCATCCCTCAGGATTGGCAGCGCAAACCGGTGAAAAGGAATCTCCTGGACACGGTACTGGACGGTCTGTGGCGCCAGGTGGAGCGACAGTCCATCACCGGGTCGCACGTGAAGATATGATTCCATACACTTGACGCCGGCGCGCATTTGCGTTCATCTCCAGCCCATACCTAAGGTCTGGAGATTTCGATGCACGTCAAACACCCGCGCGACGCGGCCAAGGACAAGGTGATTATGTCCTTGCTCCCTTCAGGAGCGGGGCTGCGCATCTACGAGCCCAGCGCCGGGCGGGGGGAATTGGCCGCGGAGTTGGCGGCGCGCGGGCATGTGCTGACCGTGTCCAGCCGCGAAGGGGGGCGGTTGGAGTTCGGGAATCTGGTGGCCGACACCGTGGACCTTGAAGACGCCTTGCCCTATGCCAACGCATGTTTTGACGTGGTGCTCTGCCGCGAGGTCATCGAGCACATCGACGCGGCCGGGGCCCTGTTGCGGGAGTTCCACCGCGTGCTCGCGCCCGGCGGCCGGCTGATCCTGACCTTTCCCAACAGGCTCTCCCTGCGCTCCCGCATGTATCACCTGTTCACCGGCTTTTTCCACGGCCTGAAGTCCCCCCTGAACCTGGACGTGCCCCTGGGTGAGGGGCACATCAACCTCAAGACCTGCCACGAGATGGATTATCTGTTGCGCAAGGCGGGCTTCGGGGTTCGCAGCCTGACTTCCAGCCACAGGCCGTGGCGGATGTACGCCTTCGCCTTCCTGCACCCCCTGGTGTATGCGGCCACGGCCTACTTCCTGCTGTACCACAAGCGCGGCGCCGAGGAGCACCGCAAGGACCGCCCCCAGGATACCGCCTACAACAGGGAGATCATCCGCTCCATGACCGGCAGGCACGTGCTCTATGGCAAGGACGTGATCATCCGCGCCGACAAGGATGCCTGAACCGCCCTTTGCGGGCGTGATCCAACTTTCCCCACGATCTGCCGGCATAGCGGACAGCGTTGGCAATGCGCAAGAAATGTCAAGCACCCCTACCGTGCGGCGGCTATGGTGCGGGGCATTGGAGCCTGAACATGCGCGCGAGCACACACGAGAGTTATAGGCAGCGTTTATTGCGGGTGCAGCTCTACATCGAGCGGCACCTGGACGAGGAGCTTTTCCTGGAGGATCTGGCCAGGGTGGCGCATTTTTCGCCGTATCACTTCCACCGCATCTTCCGAGGCATGCTCGGTGAGTCGGTGAAAGGCTACGTGCGGCGCTTGCGTCTGGAGTGCGCGGCCCATCGCTTGGCCCACACGTCCCAGCCTGTGACGCATATCGGCCTGGAGGCCGGCTACGAGGCGCACGAGGCGTTCAGTAGGGCCTTCAAGAACCTCTTCGGCGTGAGCCCCCAGAGCTATCGGGAGACGTGCCGCGCGCATGCGGCGGGCTTCATGACACTGGAGCCTTTCGCTCCGCAACCGCCAACAGGAGGAAACATCATGGAAGTCCGCATCGAACACCTGCCCACACGGACGGTGGCCTTCATGCGTCACGTGGGACCCTACGCCGCCTGCGGCCAGACCTGGGCGCGCCTGTGCGCCTGGGCAGGCCCCAAGGGGCTCCTGGAACCCCAAACCCTGTTCCTGGGCGTCTGCCACGACGATCCCGAGGTCACGGCCTCCGAGAACATCCGCTATGACGCCTGCATCAGCCTGGAGCGCCCCTTGACGTCCGAGGGGGATGTGGGTGTGCAGGACATTCTTGGAGGCGAGTATGCCGTGGCCAGCCACAAGGGCCCCCTGGACAAGCTCAAGGACAGCTATGCCTGGCTCTGCGGCCAGTGGGCGCCGCGGAGTGGTCGGGAGATCAAGGCCGCGCCCTCGGTGGAGATCTACCGCAACGATCCCGACACCACGCCGCCGGAAGAGATTCTGGTGGATATCTGTGTTCCCCTGGAGTAGTGAGCGAAGCACCCCCCATCCGGGAACAGGCTGGGGGGTGTCTTGCTGACGCAGTGATTGCGCAACTCCCCCCTTTCTCTTGTTTCCTGCCGCAACAAGCGATACAATGCAGTACAACGGTGCGGTGTCTCGCCGCATCAACATTGCTGTGTAATCTTTATTCGCCATGGCGTAGATGAAACGAATATCTACAAGGCTTACGCTGATCATCCTGCTGCACTTGCTCCTGGTTCTGATCAATGGCGGATTCCTGTATTACCAGTTGGCGCAGGTACAGGACGACGCATTGGTCATCAATCAGGCCGGAGTGGTGCGCGGCACGTTGCAACGCATCGCCAAGCTCGAGAGCAATTCTGTTTCCGCCGAGGAATTTTTCGAGGACGTGGAGGAGTCCCTACGCCTCTTGGAGGGGCATGTCCCAGCCTTTACCCGGAGGGATGACGACCGGTTTGCCCAGGGACTGGAGCGGATTCAGACGGAATGGCGAAAACAGAAGGAAGTGATTCATGATTTCAGGGAGAGCGGAACCCTGGAGGATCAGGATCGTCTGCTGCGCCAAAGCGAAGTGCTCTGGGAGTTGAGCAACCATCAGGTGTTCCTGAGCCAGGAGATCGCGGAGTCCAAGCAGGGCGGCTTCAGGGTCCTGTTCCTCATCTTGTCCGTCGATCTGCTGGTCATTGTTTCCATCATCTGGATCGTCAAAAGTATGGTGCGCGACAGGTTGGAGATGGAGGCGACCTTCGACGCCCTGACCGGTGCATTCAACCGCAGGATCCATGATCAATTGCTGGCCCAGGCTGTGCGTGCGGCACAGCGCTATGGCAAGGGCCTGAGCTATCTGCTGCTGGACATCGACCACTTCAAGCGCATCAACGACGAGCATGGCCATTACGTCGGGGACATGACGCTGCAACACGTGGCGGAGGTCATCGGGGAGCAGATCCGAGAGAGCGACAGCCTGTGCCGGGTCGGGGGAGAGGAGTTCGTGGTGATCATGCCCGAGACAGGGCAGGAGCAAGCCCTGCATGTTGCCGAGAGGATTCGGGCCGCGGCGGCGACCGCACCGCCCAGGGGATTGCCCCCTGTCAGCGTGAGCATCGGCGCTGCCACCTTGCACCAGGGCGAGAACTGCGCGGACTTGACCCAACGAGCCGACGAGTTGCTCTACAGGGCCAAGGGAGACGGCAGGAACCGGGTGCAAGGCGAGTAGGGCGGATGCCACATCAAACAGTCACCACCGCCAGGGCCCTGGAGAAACGTCCTCGGGTGGAACCCGGTCTATCGGATCCGGTGTGCATCAACGGCCGGTGTGGTCTTCCTTGTCCATGGCGTCCTTGTAGGCCTGGTAGAAGTCCAGGATATGCGGGGGGCAGCCGGGCACGAAGCGCCCCACCTTGCCGTGCTGCCGGTAGTCGTGCACCAGTTCCACCGCGCAGTTGCCGAAGCACCAGAGCCGTCCCTCTGTTTTGCGCAGGTTGGGGCGGTCGGGCATGGGCTTGCCCACGTAGACGTGCTGCACCGGCCGGCCTTCGAGAGCGCCTTCGGACGCGAGCTTGTCCAGGGCGTGGCGTAGGGCCGAGAGGCAGCCGAAACAGGCGCCGCCTTCCACGCAGCGGATCTGCGGATAGGCCGCGATGCTGGAGATCACGGGGCGTTTGAACTTGCGGCGCACGGCCTCGATGGGCATACCCCGAACCTCGATGCCCTCCTCGTCGGCGCGGCCCAGCCCTTCGGCATGGGCCAAGCGAATCATGGCCACCTCGAAGGGGTCGATGTCCATGACCCTGGCAGCGGTGGCGTCCACGGCCACCATGTCGGTGCCGGCGATGATGGTGTTCATGTCGCCGATCACCGAGCCGCTGATGGGCGCCTGTCCTTGCACGGCCATGATGCCGTCGAGGATGGTCAGGTGCGGCTTGACCACGCGCAGGATGTCCACCAGCTTGATGTTGATGTCGTTGCGGTGGAAGAACATCCGCTCCTCGTCCAGGATCAGGCCGTACTGGTTCTTGATGCCCAGGGTGACCAGGGCGTGCATGTGCGTCTTCATCTTGGGCAGGTTGATGTAGACGTCGGCCTCGTGCAGGCATTGGGGCGTGATCACCGGCGAGTAGAGCATGGCCTCGGGGTTGTCCAGGTGTACCCGCGGCTCGCTGTCGAAATAGCGGATGCGCGCGCCCAGGGCCTCCAACCTCTGGCGCAAGTTCTCGGTCTGTTCCAGGGCCTTTTTCAGGGGCAGGCCCCAGCCCGGATTGTCGCCGATCCAGACCTCGCGCGCGCCCGCGTCCTTGAGCAGCTGCACCGTGGCCACGATGACCCGCTCGTCCGTGACGATGGCGAAGGGGTTATGCGAGCTGGGGCGCACGTAGTTGGGCTTGAGCAGCACGGTCTTGCCGCGCACCAGGGTGGAAAGGTCCAGGACGTGGGCCACGGTGTCGGCAATGAGCCGGCTCACGACAGTGAGACCCTTTTCGGTGTACTCGCCGGGCTTTTCAGGAACAGTCCCGGCCCTTAGCAGGCCGACGACAGCTTTTTCCATGCAACCTTGCCTCCTGGCGTTCTTGGGAGTTGGTCCACGAATTCCACCAGTCGAGGGACCTTGTAGCGGTGCAGGCGCCCCTCACACCAACGGCGTACGTCGGCATGGGCAAGGGGCATTCCGGGCCTGGTCACGATGAAGGCCTTGGGCACTTCGCCGTGCAGGGTGTCGTCTACCTTGACCACGGCCACCTCGTCCACATGGGGATGTGACCTGATGACGTCCTCGATTTCGGCCGGATAGACCTTGATGCCCCCCACTTTCATCATACCCGAACTCCGGGCCAGGAAGTGGAAGAAGCCGTCGTGGTCCTTGCGCACGAGATCACAGGTGCGGAACCAGCCTTCGTCATCCAATACGGGGCGGGTGTCTCCCGGCCCCAGATAATACTCCGAGCAGACGCCGGGTCCCCGGATCCAGAGTTCGCCGATCTCGTCCACACCGGCCTCTTTACACTCGCCGTGCATGACCTTGGCCTCGTAGGTGGGGCAGGGACGCCCCATGGAGCCCGGCGGCGCCTCCAGCATCAGGGGATTGCCCGCGACGGGCCGATTGGCAAGGGCGATGCCGCTGGCCTCGGTGCTGCCCCAGACTGCTTGGATGGGCAGGCCGAAGCGCTCGGCAAAGGCCTTGCGCAGGGTAGGCGTGACGTGCATGCCGCCGCTCTCGGGCACGCGCAGGTGAGAGAAGTCCAGCTCCTCGATGGAGGGCAGTCGCACCAGGGTTTCGTAGATCGAGGCCACGGCCATGAAGGCGGTGACCTTGTAGTCGTGCAAGGCGCGGACGATGGACTTGGGCTGGATGGTGTCCAGCAGCACCATGCCGCCCCCCAGATAGACGGGGCGGGCGAACAATTCGTGCGGATGGACAAAGGCCGGGAACATGCACAGGTGCACGTCGTCGGCTGTGAAGCCGAAGGTCTCCATCGCGGACCTGGAGTTGGCGTCGATGTTGGCGTGGGTGGTCAGGGCTGCCTTGGGCGCGCCGGTGGTACCGGAGGTGAGGTTGAGATAGGCCGGGTCTTCGGCTCGCACCTCCGGGAGCTGGAGATGTCGGTTCAGAAACGTCTCGTGCTCACGGAAGTCGCGGCAAGGGGCAGGCTTTGGGGCAAGGCCGTCGTCCAGGACGAATATCCTGCCGGGTGCGGGGATGTTGCCCAACCCATGGAGCAGGGGGAGGTGGACCCTGGAGACGAAAAGCGCAACGGGCTTGGTGCTTTGCAGCAGGGCATCGAGGGCCGCCGCGGGCAGATTGGGGTCCATGGGGAAGAATACCGCACCGGCGGAGAGGGCGCCCATGAAGGCGAGGATGGCCTCCGGGGTCTTCACCAGCAGGCAGCCCACGTGCTGGCCTTTTTCCACGCCGGTGTCCCGGAGCATGGCCGCAATGGCCGAGGCTCTGGCATGAGTCTCGTCCCAGGTGTAGACGCGCGACGCGCCCAGCCTGGTACAGACTATGGCCGTCTTGCCGGGGTGAAGAACCGCGTTCTCGCGGAGGCGATCCGGCAAGCTCCGGTATTCTTCACGGAAACCTGGATCAAGCATGGTTCTGGGCGTAACGGTTGTATCGAGCATCATGGAGGCATCCTTGGTACCATCGCCCGCGGCTGGGCCGCGGGCGACCGAAGGGCGATGAATCGGGTATTCCGGTGTCGCGGGTTCCGCTCACGATCTCGTGAAGTCCCCACGCACGTCGCGACGGCAGGAGGGAGAGATCATCACCCGCCACACAAGCCGGAATGTCAGGAAAAAAGTCCTGGCCACGAGCAGCAGATCGTAGCTGAAAGAACGGTTTCTGATGTACTCCTCGTCAAAGTGGAGGTTTTCGCTGATGGGCACGCAGCGCGCCGCACTGAGTTGCCAGGGTCCGGTGATGCCGGGTTGCACGCACAGCCGCATTCTCTGACGTTCGGAATAACGCTCCACCAGGAAAAGCATCTCGGGCCGCGGGCCCACCACACTCATGTCTCCACGCAGGACATTGAAGAACTGGGGCAACTCATCCAGCCCGGACTGGCGCAGCACCCTGCCCACGCGAGTCACGCGGTTGTCACGGCAATCGTCCTTGGGCGTGCACGCGTACTTGGGGGTGTTGGCGTGCATGGTGCGGAACTTGTAGATGGTGAACAGCTCGCCGTCCTTGCCGACACGCTGTTGCGAAAAGAACACGGGGCCCCGACTCTCCAACTTGATGAGCAGGGCCACCAACAAGGACACGGGCAGTGAGCACACCAGCACCAACAGGGAAAAGACGATGTCGAAGATCCGCTTCGCTGTACGATAGGTCTTCCCTCCCGCCACCACCACACAGGTGGCATGCTCTTCCTTCTGCTCGACAGCGCTCGAAGTGGTGTCGCGCAAAACCTGGATCGAAAGGGCCGAAGAAGCGGAGTTGGCCGTTCTCATCGGATATGTAGGAGCCATTCTTGTACGTACGTTGTTGAATTTCATGATGCACCTCCCCTTGAGCGCCCCCCTGGTGCTTCCTTGGCGCCTGGATCCCGCTGGCAGGGTCCATGATGTTACAAGTATCACGACACGATTCTTTCCATCCACGGTGAAGCAAGTTCCATTCCTGCCGACACCATCATGGTGACTGGACATGAAGCTGGAGCAAAGTTCGTTTGGGGTGGGCAGGGTGTTTCCAAGACCTGCTTGTCGGAAGTCTTCGACCAGCGGGCAATACCCCCCCACGATACCCCCCCAGGCTGCTCGTCGCGGTACGGTCGGGAAACTGAAAAGAGCATGCGTATGGTTGAAAAGGTAAGAACTCTCCTCCTGTCTGACAAGAAACGTGGCTCGGAAAACTGCCGATATTTCAGAAAAGTAATGATGGCAGTGTTCACAAACGGAACCAAGTTGTCGAGTATGCCAAAGATCTTTCCCATGATCCAGTGCTTTTCTCGACAGTGGAGAGGGCCCAGCAGCAATGTTCCAGGGGGAGATCGAAGCCGTTCAGGGGCTTGTGGCGAGGCATTGCCAAGGCCGTTCCGGAACGCTATTGCAAAGGGAGGAGGAGCCCATGAACCGGAACAGATTGCGGATGCCCCTGGGTGAACGACTGATCATGGCCCTGGACGTCAGGGACCAAGGGCAGGCCATGGAACTCGTGACAATGCTCGCGCCCACGGTGCGCTTCTTCAAGGTGGGCCTGGAGTTGTTCCTCGCGGCGGGGTTCGAGGTGGTGGAACGGATTCTGGAGCGCGACTGCAAGGTCATGCTGGATCTCAAGTTCTACGATGTGCCCAACACGGTCGGTGCGGCGGTACGTCAGGTGGCCGGACGAGGCGTCTCGCTGGCAACGGTGCACGGCGATCCCGCCATCATGCATGCGGCGGCAATGGCCCAGGGTACGGAGCACGCCTCCTTTGGACTGCTCGCCGTCACGGCCCTCACCAGCCTCGGCCAGGAGGACCTCAAGAGCATGGGGTTCGGAGGCAGGCTGGAGGAACTGGTGCTCATGCGCGGCAGGCAGGCCCAGGACGCGGGTTTGGCCGGAGTGGTCTGCTCCCCCAGGGAGGTGGCCCTGCTGCGCCGTGAATTGGGTTGGGGACTGCGTATCGTGACTCCGGGCATCCGCCCCCGCAACGCGGATCAGGACGACCAGAAGCGAACCTCCACGGCCGAGGGCGCCATCCGTCACGGTGCGGACCACATCGTGGTGGGAAGGCCCATCCGGCTGGCCCAGGATCCCCTGGCCGCGGCAACGGCCATACTCGAGGAGATCGAAGCCGCCCTGTAACGCTGGTGCTAGGTACCCTCTTGGCATGAACGGCCGGATTCAGAACGCGGACAACCAGAGCCGAAGGCCTCAAGATATCTCGGGCGTGGACGATACGCTCTACGATATGCTATGCTCTTGGTGCCGACGCTGCCTTGGCCCCGGCGTCCCAGGTGTCGTGCACTTCCCGCGCAACCCCTGAGTTATTCTGGAGGTGGCCGCGATGTCCGGACCCATGCGTGTATTGTCCATCCTCGGCATGTATCTCGCCCTGGCGATCCTTCCGGTGTCCCTCGGGGGGTGTGCCGGCCGCGGCGCGGAACTTTCCTCCGCTCCCAAGGCGCAGCACGGCCTGTTCACCTCCGAACGCCTGGTGCGCGGCTATCTTGGCGAGCCCATGGTCACCAAGGGCACTCCGGCACGGTCCCTGCCTGACAGGGACAACGACGGCGTGCCCGATTCCAGGGACGAATGCCCGGCAACACCCAGGGGCGTGGTGGTGGACGCGTTCGGCTGCCCCGTGCCACTGTACGTGCACGTACGGGTTACCTACGGCGAGAGCGGTCCGGCCGAACCCGAGGTGTTCAGCGGGCAGTTGCGCAGCCTCGCGGTGCTGCTGCGGGAGAATCCGGACTCCAGTCTACGCATCGAGGGGCATGCCCATGGCGCCGACAGCCAGGCCCGATCCCTGGCCTTTGCCCAGCGGGCGAAACAGCGACTGGTGACGGAGTTCGGCGCTCCTGGGGCGCGCATCGAGGCCTTGGGTATGGGACAGAGTTCCCCCCTGGTTTCCGACGCCACCCCCGAAGGCCGCCGACGCAACCAGCGTCTGGAAATCACCCTCAAAGGCTTGTATCAGGCCAAGGCTTCTCCCCCCGCGGCCGTGACCACCCAGACCCGGCTCGATGCAGCGGAAGGGCGCCTGCCGCCCAACCCTCCTTCCGCCGGGGTCTTTTCCGGGCCTGTGCACCTTCGTTTCGGCTACGGCGGCGCAGCGCTGCTCCCAGAGGACCAAGACAGGTTGCGGGAGGTGGCCGCGTATCTGCGCGTCAATCCCCAGGCCCGCATTCGCATCGAGGGGCACACCGATTCCCATGGCTCGGATGCCTTCAACCTCGGGCTCTCCAGGCGCCGTGCCCAGGCCGTGCAGCAGCAGCTGACGGAGATTCACGGCATCGAGCCGGAGCGCATGGTCGTGGAGGGCAAGGGAAAACGCGAGCCCGTGGCGGACAATGCCACCGTGGCCGGCCGCGCCCTCAACCGCCGGGTGACAATCACCGCGGCGCCCATGTCTTCCGGCCCGGAGCCTGCCCGAACCTCGCACGTCGAGTCCCCCCCGCAAGCCCAACGCACGGCACTGGGCAAGGCCCCCTTGAAAAGCACAGTCGACTACATCATCGAAGTGGACATGAAGGAATGCGTGCTCCGGCTCTACGAAGTGGGGGGGCAAGGTCGCGAGCTGGTGCGTACCTACACCGTGGCCACTCCCGGACCAGGCATGCCCAGGCCCGCGGGCAGCGGGTACATCACCGGGATCGAGTTCGATCCCTGGTGGGTGCCCACGCAGAACATCCGACGCCGCGCCCAGCTCAAGGGCAAGAAACTGCCCCAAGCCGTGGCGCCAGGGAGCAGGGCCAATCCCATGGGCAAATTCAAGCTGCATCTCTCCCATGGCGAAGGGTTTCGCATCCACGGCACCAACGAACCACAACGCATTGGGCAGCGTGTCTCGGCGGGATGCATCCGCATGCACAACGATCAGGGTCTGGAGCTGGCGCGGGCGGTGAGCGTGGGGACGCCCGTACATTTCCTGCGTTAAGCCGCGTGGCGTGAGGCCTGAGCGTGGCCCCTACGGGACAGGGGCGGGCAGCTCTCGGGCCTACAGGGCAGGGTGTGGCGGCGAGACCGCGTTGCAACGGACGTGTGCTTCGGGAAACGCCCCATGCGCCATGCCCGACGGCTTGGGCTCGTGCAACGAGGGCGCCACGGTGCGGCATGTCGGCGCGGCGCCCTTGAGCCGGCCGGAAAAAAGAGGATCAGATCTTGGCCGCCACCATATCCCCCATTTTGCTGCACGAGAGCAAGCGCTTGTCCGGTTCCATGATGTCGCCGGTGCGGTAGCCGGCCTTGAGCACGGCCTGGACCGCATGCTCGATGGCCTGGGCCTCCTTTTCCAGACTGAAGGAATGGCGCAGGAGCATGGCGGCCGAGAGGATGGTGGCCAGGGGATTGGCCTTGTTCTGGCCGGCGATGTCCGGTGCCGAGCCGTGGATGGGCTCGTACAGGCCGGGGCGCTCTTCGCCCAGGGAGGCCGAGGGCAGCATGCCGATGGAGCCGGTGATCACGCTGGCCTCGTCCGAGAGGATATCGCCGAAGAGGTTGCCGGTGACGATGACGTCGAACTGCGAAGGGTCGCGCACCAGTTGCATGGCCGCGTTGTCCACGTACATGTGGCTGAGTTCCACGTCCGGGAATTCCCTGGCGGTCTCGATGACCACCTCCCGCCAAAGCTGCGAGACCTCGAGCACGTTGGCCTTGTCCACGGAGCAGACCTTTTTCCTGCGCTTGAGCGCGGCTTCGAAGGCCACCCTGGCGATGCGCCGGATTTCGCTCTCGCTGTAGACCATGGTGTTCAGGGCCACGCGCTCGCCGTCCAGCAGCTCCCGGCCGCGGGGTTCGCCGAAGTAGACGCCGCCGGTGAGTTCGCGGACCACGAGGATGTCGATGCCGCGCTCCACGATGTCCGGCCGCAGGTAGCAGGCATGGGCCAGCTCCTTGAACATGTGCGCGGGACGCAGGTTGGCGAAGAGCTTGAGGGTCTTACGCAGGCCCAGCAGCCCCTTTTCCGGGCGCTTGTGGGCTGGCAGGTCGTCCCACTTGTAGCCGCCCACGGCGCCGAGCAGCACGGCGTCGGCGTCGCGGCACTTGTCCAGGGTCTCTTCTGGCAGTGGGTTGTCGGTGGCGTCGATGGCCGCCCCGCCGATGAGAGCCTCGGCAAAGAACAGCTCGTGGTCGAAGCGGGCCGCGATGCGTTCGAGCACCTTCACGGCCTGGGGCATGATTTCGGGGCCTATGCCGTCGCCAGGGAGAAGACAAAGATTGATGCGCATTCCTGTACCTTTGCACCGTTTTGCGTTGAGCGGAAGAAAAGCCTTGACCTGGGTAACTACTGCCCTGTTCACCGCGGCTTTGCAAGTGCCGGGGCGCGTTTCACGCCAATACCCCGAGCTTGGGCATGACCGAACATGAATGGTTCATGCCGCGTTGCCCTCGAAATCAGAAGCCATACCGCTGCTTGAGCCTGTGGATAAGGGCGGTGTCCGGCAGCATGGGGTTGAGTCCGGGCAGGGGTTCGTCCAGCATCTGCTCCCTGCCGAAGGGCAGGCGCTCCAACATCAGGTTGCAGGCACGCACCGCCAGGTACTCCAGGTTGAGCACGTCCTCGATGTTGTAGGCCAGCAGCGTCTCCAGAGCGCGTTCGTCGCGGGTGCGCTCGAACTCCTGCCAGAGCAGCACGGCGAAATAGCCGTCCACGCCGTCCAACTCCCCCCTGTGCAGGCCGAGGGACTGCTCCACCTTTTTCAGCCCGCCACTGAATCCCACGGCCTTGAGGGCGAAGCGCAGGTCCAGGTGCGCCATGGGCAGTTCCACGCCCAGGCAGCGCTGGATGCAGGGCGCGTCAAAGCACTTGCCGTTGAAGGTCACCAGCAGGGAGTAGTCCCGGATGTCGCGGCCGAAGTCGCCGAGGTTGCGCCCTTGCACGTACCAGCGGGTCTCGCTGCCGTCGTACAGGGCGATGGTGGTGATGTCCTCGTGCGGGGGCGCCAGGCCCGTGGTCTCGATGTCCACATAGGCCGCGTCGTGGCGGAAATGGGGAAACAGGCGCCAGGCCTCGGACGCGGGCAAGGCCTTGGCGAAGAACGCGGCGTCCCCGGCCTCGAGGCGCTCCTGCGAAAGCTCCAGATGACGGCGGCAGAGGTCGAGGGAGTTGCCCCGCAGGGGCGGTATGGCGGCGGTGAGCAGTTGCTCCCAGGTGTGGAAGCCCGCCTCCCAAAGTCTGGCTTCGGTTTTGACGCCCACGCGGGGAATGTGGCAAAAGGTATGCTGCAGCATGTGTTTCACTCCGCCGTGGACCATACGGCCATTGGTCCCGGCTGGCAACAGGGCCTGTGGGCCTGGAAAGGAGCGCCTCCATGTGCGGCCGGTTCGGTCTCGATCTGCCCCCAAAATCCGCCATGCAGGTCTTCGGCCTGGAGCAGGTCGCGGACTATGCCCCACGGTTGAACATCGCCCCAGGCACGGATATCTGCGCCATCCTGTTGCACGACGCCGGGAAGCGGGTGCTGCGGCTGCTGCGCTGGGGACTGGTGCCCCACTGGTCCAAAGACTCGCGCACGGGCCCCAGGATGATCAACGCCAGGGCCGAGACCGTGGTCCAGAAGCCCTCCTTCCGCGCCGCCTTCAAAAGCAGGCGTTGCCTGATCCCAGCCACGGTGTTCTACGAATGGCGGAAGCAGGAGCGAGGCAAGCAGCCCTACGCCATGGCCATGGCCGACAACGCGCCCTTCACCATGGCCGGCATCTGGGAGCGCTGGCAGGACCCGGAAGCACCCGAAGGGGGGGAGTTGCACAGCGTGTGCATCATCACCACCGAGGCCAACGAACTGCTGCGCGCCGTACACGAGCGCATGCCCGTGATCGTGCCTCGGCAGGATTGGGACGTCTGGCTGGGCAGCGCGCCCGGAGACCCGGTCGCCTTGCTCGAGCCCTATCCGTCCAATGCCATGCGCGCCTGGCCCGTGGGCACGGCCGTGAACAATCCCAACAACCAGGACATCTCCTTGGAGCCGGTGGGCTGATGGATACCGGCCGCGCTCCCGTGACGCGACAGCTTTCGCTGTTTCCGGAAACCGGGAAGCACATCGTCAGCGCCAGCCGTCGTACGGATATCCCGGCCTTCTACACCCCCTGGTTCCTGGAGCGCGTGCGCCAAGGGTATTGCCTGGTGCCCAACCCCTGCAACCCGGCCCAGGTCGCGCGCATCTCGCTGCGGCCCGAGGATGTGGCCTGCATCGTGTTCTGGACACGCAATCCGCGCCCCTTGCGGCCTTACCTGCCCGACCTGGAGCGTGCGGGCCTGCCCGCAACCTTCCTGTTCACCCTCACGGGCTACCCCAGGCTGCTGGAGCCGCACCGCCCTGCAACGGAGCAAAGCCTGGCCGCGTTCCTCGACCTGGCCGGACTGCTGGGGCCGAAGCGCGTCACCTGGCGTTACGACCCCGTGGTTCTGAGCACCGCCACGGAAGTGGACTATCACCTGGAGAATTTTGCAGCCCTGGCCGATGCACTGCGGGGGGCGGCTTCCAGGGTGGTGATCAGCCTGTTGGAGGTCTACCGCAAGAATCGCCCCGGCCTGCGTAGCCTGGCCCAAAGCGGTGTGGATCTCCTGGCGCCGACCTCCCCGGACGTGGAGCGATTGTTCGCCGGGCTGGCCGCGACGGCCAAGGCCAACGGCATGCGCATCCAGGCCTGCGCCCAGGGGGGACAGGGGCTCGGCCCGGAGGTGCCGGCCGGTGCCTGCATCGACGCCTCCTGGCTGGAGCAGGGGGTGGGGGTGGTCCTGCCCCGAGGCAAGGACCAGGCGCAGCGCGAGCACTGCCTCTGTGTGCGCAGCAGGGACGTGGGCATGTACGACAGCTGCGTGTTCGGCTGCCGCTACTGCTACGCCACAACGAGCCTGGAGCGTGCCCAGGCCAATCGCCTGCGCCACAACCCCAGGGCCGAGAGCCTGCTTGCCCAGGGTGTTTCGTGAAGACAGGTCGGAGCGGGTGTGATGCGTAATGGAGTTGGTGGAATATTGACGAGATATCAACAATTTCTCGCCCGGCAGGCACCACGGCTGCCTTGGAATGACCGCATCGAGCATGGTAAACACGGTTGATCGGCGTCCTGCCTGGGGTGGCTCGTTTTGGCACGTTCCTGGCTATGTAAAGGTACAGGACGAGCGCGTTCCATCGGTGGGGTTCCGCTCCGGACAGGAGCAACGGCACAACGACCACCGCAGATCACGACGCCATCGTTCCCTCGCTCTGCAGGCAAGCCGGGGGGCTGTCATACAAAGACCCGGCACCGGGAAATCCGGTGCCGGGTCTCAGCGTGTGAGAGGGGGCAGGGGGGCGTCGGAGACGAGGAGTCACGCCCCCCTGCAAGCCAGGAGGCAGCGATTCAGGTCAGGTATATGATAAACCGTGTGCACCACACGGGCGGTACACCGGCGGCTTACAGCTTTTTGTGGCAGAACCACCAGTCGTAGCAGCCGGCCTGCCCCTTGCGTGCGTCGGCGTCGGCCTGAGTGGCGGCCGGGGGAATGATCACGTGATCGGCCACCAGGTCGTTGTTGGGCCAGTTGGCCGGGATGGCCACGCCGTTGTTGTCAGAGGTTTGCAGGGCCTTCACGGCGCGCAGGATCTCGTCCATGTTGCGCCCCACTTCCTGTGGGTAGTAGAGCATCAAGCGCAGCAGACCCTTGGGATCCACCACGAACACGGCGCGCACGGTGTTGGTGCCCTTGCCGGGGTGCACCATGCCCAGGGCCTTGGCCACCTCGCCCATGTCGTCGGCAATGATGGGGAATTCGATCGTGATGCCGAGTTTCTCCTCGATCCACTCCACCCACTTGATGTGGGAGAATACCTGGTCGATGGACAGGCCGAGCAGGTCGCAACCAATGGCCTGGAAATCCTTGTACAGCTTCTGGAAACCGCAGAATTCCGTGGTGCAAACGGGAGTGAAGTCGGCCGGGTGGCTGAAGATCACCAGCCAACGGCCGCTGTAGTCCTTGGGCAGTTCCTTGATGCCGTGGGTTGTCTTGACTTTCATGGTGGGCAGTGCTTCGCCGAGAAGGGGTATGCCAGACATTGTTGTATCCTCCAGATCAATTTTTCATGTGTCGAGGGTCATGTTCCTCGGTGGGGCCCGCGGCTGATCGCGTTTTGTCCCCGAGGGGTTCCATTGCCAGACAGCGACGGCAGACCCCGGCAACGACCACGTGCTTGCCGCTTGCCTGCCCCCAGAGCTGTGCATCGGGGGGCAGGTCCATGGCGTCGAAGTCTTCCCAACTGAAATCCTCAATGGTTTTGCAGCGGGAGCAGA
This sequence comes from uncultured Desulfovibrionaceae bacterium, assembly GCA_964609625.1. Lineage (GTDB taxonomy): Bacteria > Desulfobacterota > Desulfovibrionia > Desulfovibrionales > Desulfovibrionaceae. Next base: position 83,368 of record CAZSRS010000008.1, on the reverse strand, counting down.
CCAGGTGGTGGTGGGGGCTGACGTCGGCGTCGAACCTGCTCTGGTCCTGGGCCACGTTGAGTTTGTCCACCAGTCCGAGTTCGGCGAAGGTCGCCAGGGTGCGGTAGACCGTGTCCAGCGAGACGCTGGGCAGTTTTTCCCGCACACGTCTGTATACGGTTTCCGCCGAGGGATGGTCGGTGGTGGCCGCGAGTTCTCGCAAAATCTCCATGCGCTGATGGGTGAGCTTCAAGCCGGTATCGCGGCATGTCTCACGCAGTTCTTCGAGCTTTTGCTCACAGAAGGCCTTGCGGTCAGGTGTGGGTTCGGCGGCGTGCATTTCTCGTTTCTTCCTAGTTAGGAATTGTTCTTGATTAAGAATATGACTCATCAACCCCTGTTTGTCAACAGGCTAGAGCACTTTTTTTGGCGATCAAGCAAGGGAAGGGGCGATATCTGGATACAAATGGAGCCACGGTTTGCGATTGTTCTGCAAAGTCGGCATGTTCAGGGCAGGCATGTCCCAACGCGGCAATTGCCCTTGTTCCGCAATAATCATGAAAGAAAATGCCGGGGAGTGTTCGCACTCCCCGGACAGGCATGCGGTGGAAGGACAGCTTCAGGACATTTGCCTGGAAAGGGTGGTTTGGTGTTCTGTTTCCTCGATGGTGATGTTTTGTAATTCCTGTGTAAGGGTAGCAAGTTGCGAGAGGATTTCCACCTGTGTGGACATGTCCTCGGCCGTGCGCACGGAAATCTGGCTCACCGATTCCATGGAGGCCGCGATCTGTTCGCTGGCGGAGGATTGTTCCTCCGAGGCGGTAGCGATGGAGCGTACCTGATCGGAGGAGCGCTCCACCAGGTGCAGGATCTCCCGCAGGGCTTGGCCCGAGGCGTCGGCCATGTTCATTGCCTCGTCCACCGCCTTGGCCGCGTTTTCCATGCTGTTCATGTTCACCCGGGCGTTGTTCTGGATGGAGGTTATGGCCTGCCCCACTTCCTTGGTGGCGCCCATGGTTTTTTCGGCGAGTTTACGCACCTCGTCGGCCACCACGGCGAAACCGCGTCCGGCTTCTCCGGCGCGGGCAGCCTCGATGGCCGCGTTCAGGGCCAGGAGGTTGGTTTGATCGGCGATATCGCTGATCACGTTCATGATGGTGCCGATGGACTCTGCCTCCTGCCCCAGTTGTGCTAGGTTGGTCTTGAGTTGTGCGGTCTGTTCGTGGACCTTGGCGATGGTGGCGATGGAGCGTTCGACCACCCCCGCGCCTTCCTGGGCTTTTTCGCGAGTGAGATCGTTGTGTTGCGCGGCCTGCGAGGCGTTTTTGGCCACCTCGAGGATGGTCGTGTTCATGCTCTCCATGGCGCTGGCCGTTTCGGCCATACTGCTGCGCTGGGTTTCGGCACCCTCGCGTACCTCCAGGGCCTGTCGGGAGACTTCGTCGGCCAGGGCCACGATGCGTTCCGCGGTTTCGTGCAGGCGTTCGTTGATCTGTTGCACGCATTCCAGGTTGCCCTGGATGGCCTCCTCGCTTTTCACATGGCTGGTGACGTTTCTGATCATCTCCACATAGCCGCTGACGTTGCCGTCGTTGTCCAGAATCTCGGCCACGTGGGGTTGGATGTACCAGTCCTCACCGGCCTTGGTGTCATGGACGAACTCGAAATTGGAGCGCGCCTTGGAGGCATCGCGCATGACCTGTTGCACGGGGCAGATATCCGTACCGCAAACCCCGGTTTTGAAGACATCGCCGCACTGCCGGCCCTTGATCGCATCCCTGGTGGTGCCGGTGAATTCGGTCACGGCCTCGTTGGCCAGGACGATCCTGAAGTCCTTGTCCACGGCGAACACCGGATCGGGGATGGCGTCGAGCACATTCTGCGAGAGGTTGATCAGGCTGCCGATCTTGCCCATGAGCTTGTTGAACCAGTGGCAGAGTTCACCCATTTCGTCGTTGGCCATGTAGTCGAGGCGATCCTGAAGGTTGGCCTTGTCCTCGGCGATGTCCTTGATTTTATGCACGATGCTCTTTACCGGGCGGAACACGGTTTTGAAGAGTACGTAGAAGCTCAGGCCGATGAACACGGCCATGATCAGGAGAATGAGCCCGCCCAGGGTGATGCCCACCATGCGCACGTAGCTCTTTTCCGAGGAAAGGTCGCGTGTATAGACGACGACACCCACCTGCTCCCCGCGGTAGTCCTTTACAGGAAAGGCGGCCAGGACCATGTCGCCGTGATTGAGACGGCTGATGCCCTGGCGCCCCTCGTGCAGCAATTCATCGGATAAAAGCGGGCCGATGCTGCCGTTGCTGGAGTCGAAAACCAGGACATAGCGGCCGAACAGAACGGGATGTTTCGCTGTGTCCTGTAGACCGGTGGCGAGGGACAACAGTTCGGCGTTCATGAACAGCAGCAGGTTTTCTTCCTCCTGTTGGGCCTTGCTCTTGAGCATCTGGTTGAAGTCGGTGAGCACTTCCACCGAACCGAGGTGCCTGCCGTCCGGGGCCTGCACCGGCACCAGGCCGCGCAGAACAAAACCGCCGCGCCCCAGTTCGATACCGCTCACGGGTTTTTTCGTTCTGTTCACTTCCAGCACGGTGCTGCGGAAGCTGCTGAGGTCGTCGGAAACATCGATCCACTCCCCATTGCGCTGCACCTGCTTGTCGCGCCACATGCGCACCAGGCTACGGCTGTTAGGCAGGTGGAAGTGCAGGTCCAGGGCACCGCTGCCGGCAGCCGCCACACCCTGGACGACCGAAGCCAGACTCTGGCGCAGCATGTCCCTGGCTCTCGCGGCGCTGGAGGACTCCTCGGTGTCGATGGCTCCTGCCAGGGCCGTCTCATACGCCCGGACCACGTCGGGCATGCGGCTGAAGATGGCCGCGGTTTGCGTTGCCTTGGAGGAGAGCGTCTTGGCACCGAGGTTGATTTCCTCTTCCTTGTTCTGGATCAGCTTTTCCGACGTCTCGAAGAGCATGGTGTCGAGCAGGTGATCCATGACCAGGTAGGCGGTGGTTCCTAGCAGAACAAAGGCAACGAGTGCGGGCAACAAAAGCTTGTAACGGATACTCATGGGGTACCTCGGTAGGGTATCGGTTCGTGACAGCTTTGTGGCAAAGGTTGCCATAAGTGTAAAGAGGGGGCAAGGTTTTCCCTAAAGTCTCTTCGGGTGTTACTTCGTAATATACTGAAAATACAGACTTTGTTGCCTTCTGAAAATAAAGCATGATCCAAAATGCCGGACACTTTGCGGGCCACTGCGTGAAACGATACAAACGCATGAAACGGTGAGAATCATCCCCAAGGCGAGGAACGGACAATGACCAGTGAGTGCGATACGCCGAACAAAGCAGCCCTCAGGCAACACTGGCAGAGGTGGGTATTGGACGCGGCCTGCGGTGGAGCGCTCCTGGCCGCGGCTGCCGGAGCGATCCTTCGAGTCATGACTTCAGGCCCACGGGCAGGAGACGATCAGACAGTCTTCGTCTGGAGCGGCGTTGCCGCCGCATTCTGTCTGCTCGCGGCACTCGGATTGCGCAGGGTTTCCTCTGCCTTGCGCTCCTGGCTCTGCCTGACCGGTCTGTTCCTCCTGGGTGTCTTCACGTTGGCATCTACGGGACTCGAGGGCAGTGGCCGCATCTGGCTGTTGGCCGCGCCCCTCGTGGGTGTGCTGCTGCTCGGGCTGCGTGAGGCGTTGCTCGCCTTGTTCTGCGCCACGGCGGCCCTGGTCGCGATCCTTTGCAACACCGGCCCAGGCTCTTTTCTGGATAGCGTGGTCTCCGGCCTCGCCCGGCATTGGCTCGTGGAGAGTGTGATCTTCGCCGGCTCGGCCACGACCCTGACCCTGTGCCTGTGGTTGGTGCGCAACACCATGGAGCGCGCTCTGCTGTACCAGGTCAAGGACCACGAGGCCCTTGGGCGGGAGCGCGCAAAGCTGGATCAGGCCAACAAGAACCTGCTGCGTGGCATCGAGGAGCGCAGGGAGGTCGAGGCCCGGCTGCTGCAGAGTTCTCAACGCCTGGCCGGTATCGTGCAGCACGCCCGTGAGATCATTTACACACTTTCCGCCGAGGGCAGGATAGATTTTGTCTCCCCGGCGGTGAGCACGGTCTTGGGATACGCCCCGGAAGAGGTCCTGGGTCGACACTTTGCCGCGTTCGTGCACCCCGAGGACGAGACCGCCTGCCAGGCCTTCTTCCTGGCCGTGTTGCAAGGGTGCGAGACCCACAAAGACATCGGTTTCCGCGCCCTGCACAAGAACGGCGCCTGGCGTTGGTGCACCAGCACCGGAGGTCTGTTGCCCCGGAAGGGGGAGGGCGCTGAGATTCGGCCTGCCTTCGTGGGCATTGTCCAGGATGTCACCGAGACGAAAACGGCCATGGCCAAGCTGGCGGACAGCGAAAAGATGTACCGTCTCCTGGCGGAAAATTCAGCCGACGTGATCTTCACCACGGACAGAGACCTCCACATCACCTATGTCAGCCCCGCGGTAGAGCGGCTCACGGGCTACACACCGGCCGAGGTCATGCGTACACCCGTGTATGGACTGCTCACCTCCAAGCAAGCGGTCCAGGTCCAGGAGGCTCTGCGGTGCAGATTGTCCGACGAGGCCAGGAACCTGCGTAGTGACGAGGCTCGTATCATGCAGTTGGAGGTCGAGCACAAGGACGGCCGGCGTATCTGGACCGAGACCGTGGCCACGCCCCTGCGTGACGACACTGGCGGGTTCGAGGGAATGCTCGGGGTAATCCGCGACATCACCTCCCGAAAGCAGGTGGAGCAGGCCCTGGAACAGGCGCACCAGGACATGCAGGCCCTGGTGGGAGCCATTACCGCCGTGCTCGTGCTCCTGGACGCGGACTATCGGGTCAAGCGCTGGAACATGAGCGCTGAAAAGGCATTTTCCCTGCCGGCCGAGGCCGTACTGGGGCATAAACTCTTCGAACTTCCCCTGGACTGGGACGCGGAGATTGTGCGGCAGGCCGTGCTGGCCTGCAGTGAAGACGCATCCCACATCCGGCTGGACGAAATCCGCTACGCCAGGGAGGGCGCGGGAGACGGTCTGCTTGGGCTGACCTGCAACCCGGTGCCGGGGGGCGGGGTCCTGCTCCTGGCCAGGGACATCACCGAGGCCGTCAGCCGTCAGTTGCGCCAGGCTCACGAACAGAAGATGCAATCCCTCGGCAACCTGGCGGCCGGTGTGGCCCACGAGATCAATACCCCGATCCAGTATCTGGGCTATAATGTGGGATTTCTGGAGGAGGCCTTCGGCGATCTCCTGACCTTGGCCCGCTCCTGCCGTGAGCTGCGCCAGGTCCTGGAGCAGGGTGGTGTTCCTTCCCCCTCGTTGCTGGAAAAGGCAGCCAGCTGCGAGAGCGACTGCGACCTCCAGTACCTCCTGGACGAGGTGCCCAGGGCCCTGGCCAATTCGCGCAGGGGCATCGAACAGATCGGCGGCATTGTCCAGGCCATGAAGCAGCTCGCCCACCCGGGCAGGCTCGTGTCCAAGGCCAGGGGGCAGGTGGACTGCAACAGCATCGTGACCAATGCCGTCACCGTGACCAGGAACGAGTGGAAACACCACTCCGAGGTGGTGCTGGAACTGGAGCACAATCTACCTCGCGTGTCGGGCTGGGCTCCAGAGCTGGGGCAGGTGCTGGTGAATCTGCTGCTCAACGCGGCCCATGCCAACGAGGAGGCTCGGCCCAAGGGCTCCCGTCGCAAGGGCAGGATCATCTGCCGCACCCGAAGCACCGACGGATGGGTGGAGATAACGGTGAGCGACACAGGGCCTGGAATCCCCGAGGAAATCCAGGCCAAGATCTTCGACCCCTTTTTCACCACCAAGGAGGTGGGCAAGGGCACGGGGCAGGGATTGGCCATCGCCCATGCCATCGTGGTGGAGCAGCACAAGGGCGAGATAGGCTTCGCCCCCGGTGAGTCTGGGGGCGCGGTGTTCACGCTGCGCCTGCCCCTGGAGTGAACATGGTACCGCGGCAGGTGATGATCGCGGATTGACGCGAAACCGGAATCAGGCCGGATCGCTGTCCTGGGGCGCCTCGTGCATCAATCCGGCGGCCAGATCCAACAGTGTTCCGCGATGATTCAGCTCCGGCTCTTCCAACACCCGCTCCAGCAGCACCCCAAGGATCCTGCCCACTGCGGGGCCGGGCTGGAGGTTCAGGGACTGCATCAGGTCGCGGCCGTTGACCGCTAGCATGCGCAGGCTGAATTCCTGCCGCCTGCTGTCCCGGAACAGCACGTCCTCCATGCGTCGCAGCACGTCGCGCAGGTCCTTCAGGGTCCTGGCCGGCTTGGCCGTGTTGGCCTTGCGGTCGGCGATGCGCAGGCGCAGGAACGCCCTGTGGTCCACGCCGTGCTTCTCGAGTCGAGCCAGAAGTCGGCGCACGGACCTGGGCGTGGTGCCGGGTTCCAGGGCGTGCATGTGCACGCGGACCAGCCGTGAGACAGAGGATACCTCCTGGTTGGAGAAGGCGAGGTCGCGCAAGTCGCGTTCCACCAACGCGGCACCGGGCTTGGCATGACCCACGAAGTGCAGCACCCGGCCCTCGCCATCGTGTTCCGCGGCCAGCGGCTTGCCCACGTCGTGCAGATACCCGGCCAGCCTGGTCAGGCAACAACGGGTTGAAACCGCGTCTCCGGCCAACATGCAGTGCTCGAACACCTCCTCGCCGTGGTGCTTGCCGCCGGGCTGCCCCACACAGGCTGCCAAGCTGGGAAACAGGATGTCCAGGGCGCCGATGTCCAGCAGGTTGCGGAAGAACAGCGAGGCTCGACGGCTCCCGAGGGCCTTGAGCACCTCCTGCCGCAGGCGCTCCGGTGCCACGTGGCGCACCTGCCCTGCGTTCGCGCGCAGGGCATGCAGGGTATCCGGGGCGAAACAACCTTCGATGCTCGATGCGAATCGGCAGGCGCGTACGATGCGGCAGGGGTCCTCGTCGATGCGCGCCTGGGGGTCGCGCACGAGGCGCACCACACCGCGCTCCAGGTCGGCTCTTCCGTCGAAGGGGTCCACGAGCCTGCCACTGTGGGGGCAGAGCGCCATGCTGTTGATGGTCAGGTCGCGGCGTTCCAGGTCCGCGAACAGATCACCCCGAGCACTTCCCTCTTCGGAACCGTCAGAAACAGCTGGGGGCCGGCGATAGCTGGCCACCTCCACGCCGTTGACCAGGGTGATGTTGAAGGCCTTGCCCACCACCCGCACACGCCGCCCCTGGAAGATGCGAACGATGTCCTCGGGTCTGGCGTCCGTGGTCAGGTCGAGGTCGTGGGGCTCCTTGCCCAGGAGCAGGTCGCGCACCGCGCCCCCGATGATGTGGACCGCATGGCCCGCCGTTGCGAGGCCGTGGATGACCGCCAAGTGCAGAGGGCGTTCCCGGAGCTGTTGCCGGAGGCTGTGGGCCGTATCTTCGGGCCCGAGGAGGTCCCTGTGTCGTGTGTCCATGAAATTCGCGGTTTCCGTTTCCTGTGCTCTACGGGCTTTTTGCCGCTGGTTCAAGGTGGTGTCTGGCCACGTATCGAATCGCACGAGAACGATCGACAGGCTTGTGCCTATGTTGTATCATCGACTGCCGCAGCATCGGGTCGAGTACGCTTCGCGTGCCGGGCGCGGACAATACCGAACAGGCCATGAGCGACAAGAGCAAGATACTTTTCGTGGATGACGATCCCGAAGTCCTGGAGGCTTACAAACGTGTCTTCAGGAAGAACTTTGCCGTGGAAACGGCACTGGGGCCGTTAGAGGGGCTGGCGGCCATCGCCGAAAAAGGCCCCTACGCCGTGGTGGTCTCTGACCTGCGCATGCCCGGCATGGACGGTATCGAGTTTTTCACCCAACTCAAGGCCCGCTGCCCGGACACGGTGCGTATCATGCTCACGGGCTACGCGGACATCGCCTCGGCCATGTCCGCGGTGAACCAGGGGCACGTGTTCCGATTCCTGTCCAAGCCCTGCTCCGAAAGAGACATGACAGACGCCCTGGCCATGGGCGTGCGGCAGTACAAGCTGATCACGGCGGAGCGGGAATTCATCCGTGGCACCCTCAAGGGCGTGATCAAGGTGCTCACCGATCTTCTGGCGCTTTCCAATCCCACCGCCCACGAGCGTTGCGCTCGCATGAAACGGCTGGTGGTGGATCTGGGGCGGGCCATGGACATGCAGGATCCCTGGCGGCTGGAGTTGGCCGTGATGCTCTCGCAGCTCGGCTTCCTGATCCTCCCCGAGCGGCTGCTGCAAATGCACATCCAAGGCGACGCGTTGAACGGGGAGCAGACCGCGCTCTACGACCTGCACCCCAAGCTGGCCGGCGACCTCCTGGCCAATATCCCGCGCATGGAGGAAATCGCCTCCATCATCGCCATGCAGGAGAAACGGTTCGACGGCACGGGACCACCGGAAGTGCCCCTTTCCCAGGAGCCGGTCAAGGGCCGCGACATCCCCCTGGGGGCTCGCATCCTCAAGGTGGCCCTGGATTTCGATTCCCTGCAACGGCAGGGGCGCTCTCGCACGGCGGCGCTCAAGGAAATGCGCTCCCGCAAGGGCTGGTACGACCGGGAGATTCTGCGGGTCATGGGGCCCCTGCTCAGCGAGCGCGAAGGCTACCAGCGTGCCACGCTGGCGCCGGACGAATTGGCCGCCGGCATGGTGCTGGAGACGCCGGTGCCGGGCCTCGACATTCCCGACTCCAGACCCCTGCGTGCGCAGGAGGTACCGTACGTGCGGGAGGCCGCCCAGAACCAAGGTATCGACCGCCTCGTTGTCTTCGTTCCCAAGCGGGAACCCTCCATCCTGGACGAGATCGATCCCGATCTGGTGGCGCGTATCCAGGCCCAGAAGGCGTTGTTGGCCGGAGAGAGGGGGAGCGTTGCATCGTGATACCAAGCGCAACCGAAGTGCGCGATGTGGTATCGCGCGGCAGGACGCCACGCTGCGAACGACGCCCGCGTAAGGCCTGGGGAAAACGCCTTTTCGCCAAGCCAAGGCAATCAAGACACTGAACATGTTTTAGGCGCTTCTCGGCATGAGAAGCGAGTCCGGACATTGAGAATATCCATCTTCCAGGGGGAGTGGTATGGCTAATTATACCAGGCGTTTACAGGCAGACCACAAAATCAAGACCTATGACAAGATCGTTGTGGATCACTTCAACGCCGGGGGACGGGTGCTCGTCTGTAGCGATGACTCCGGTTTCGTCAAGGTATTGCGCTACTCTCTCGAGCAACTCGGGGTCGACTACCGCTCCAACATGATCGAGGAACTGGACTACGACGCGGCGCTGGGCCATCTGAGCAGGATATACGACAAGACCAAGGGCATGATCGTGGTCTTTCTGGAGCGCAAGATCGGCCCAAAGTCCTTCATCAAGTCCATCAAGGTTCTCAAGCAGTTCTACGCCAGAAAGGTCCGCGCCATCGTCACCAGCGATGAGATATCCAGGGAGGAGATCGTCCTGGTCTACGAGGTGGGCGCGGACAACGTGATCATCAAGCCCATATCCGCCAACGCCGTCATCGAGAAGATCGCCTTCGCCATCAAGCCCAACAACGAACTCAGCGTGCTTTTCGACCGGGCCAACGAGTCCCTGCGGCAGGGCGACCTGGACACGGCCGAGCGCATCGCCGAGCGCGTCTTCGATATCAAGCCTTCTAGCCTGGCCGGGTACATCCTGCTGGGAGACGTGGCCATGCGGCGCGAGAACTACGATGACGCCCGAGAGTACTACCTCAACGCTGCCAAGATCGAGCGGTTGTTCGTCAAACCCCTGGTCCGTCTGGCGGAACTCTGCGACAAGACCGGCGACCTGGAAGGCAAGCTGGAGTATCTGAGCAAGCTGGAAAAGCTTTCGCCTCTCAATTTCGAGCGCAAGATCGAAATCGGCGAGACCTATCTGGAGCTCGACGACATGGAAGCGGCCAACGAGCAATTCCAACTGGCCACCAAGGTGGTCAAACGCGTGGCCAACGAAATGGTCAGCGACTCCCTGATGCGCATAGCCCAGAAGGTGGCCGCCAAGGACAAGGACCTTGCCCTGCAATACATGGACGAGGCCATCGAGGTGCGCGGCAAGGAACTCAGCCGCGCGGACCTCTGGATGTTCAACGAGCGCGGTATCGTGCTTCGGCAGCAGGACAAGTGGCAGGAGGCCATCGAGAACTACAACAAGGCCCTGCGCATCGCTCCGGACGACGGCGGCATCTATTATAACATCGGCGTGGCCTATTCCGTGGGCAAACAGTACCACAAGGCAGTGCAAGGCTTTGCCAAGGCCCTGGACATCGACGCCTCCATCCTCCGGCAGTCCCCGGCGGTGCCCTACAACATCGGCTTGGCCTACATGAACCTGGGCAAGCGCGAGGAGAGCACCGCCATGTTCAAACAGGCCCTGGAAGCGGACCCCGACTACCACCCCGCGCGCAAGATGCTGGCAAGGCTGGAAAAGTAGCGGTGAGGGGGGAGGTGTCTTACGTTCATTGGCATAGAGGGAGAGGAGCGAATTCACGACGGTCGTGACGTAGGCGGCGCGGGAAATCGCTGTTACCCTCAGGCGTTCCACAATAAACCGACGACGTATCCTTCACCGGCATGGGCCCTTCGCACGACGGCCTTGGCTATTTGCCGCCGGACTGCATCATGTCGCCGAGGATACCCACGCCAAGCGGCAGGGGCAAGCACTGTGTTCGTGGCAGCCGACGTCACATGACGTTGCCCGCGAAAAGTGCCCAAGCCCGTGCTCAGAGCTGGAGAAAGATCTTGTTTCCAAGTTTGTCCAGCAGGTATATGTATTGTCACATCCGAACAACTTTCGCCTTTACCCTCCTGGCCAAAACGAATATGCTCCGTTCGATGCGCGATACAAGGGGGCAAGGTGACCGCGGCGCCACAGACGTCCGCACGGTCAGCTTGGCTCAAGGGGGTACGCCATGTTCGAGCACGAAGAACTCCGGCTCTCCAGCTATCTGGATTTCGAAGAGTTTCAGCGCACCAGCTCCGGTCTGCTGCTGGTGGCCTTTGTCAATCGCAACGAACCCCTGGGCCAGCAGCTTCAGGCCCTACGCTATCTGTGCAAAAAACACCCCTCCCTGCCCGTGTTCATCCTCCCCAGCGGGTATTGCGATCCGCAACGCGTGAAGTACAACATCGCCTCTTTCCCCACCTACCTCTTCATCCGCGAGGGGCGCGAGGCCGGGCGTTTCGTGGGCCGGATCACCGGCCGAGACATCGAGGACTTCCTGCTCGACACGGCCGGCGGCGTGCAGCAGGGCGGCAACCGCGTGGCCACGAACTGGAAACTGCCCCTGCAGTGAGTGCTTCAGTCGTTGCGCGCTCTGTTCCAGAGAAACCAGACCCAGAACGCCACGGCGCTGCCGAGCCAGGCCCCGGCCAGCACGTCCGAGAGGTAGTGCTTCAGGGCCAGGACCCGGCTCGCCCCCACCAGGAGGGCGAGGAGCAGGGCCGGCGCGGCCGCCTTGCGGCTGAGCAGCGCTACTGCCGTGGCCAGGGCGAAGACGCGCGTGCTGTGCCCCGAGGGGAAGGAGTTACGCGGGTACTCCCGGCTCCACCAGCAGAAGCCGTACAGATCCTGCTCGAACCACAGCTGGGGGCGGCAGCGACCAAAAATGACCTTGACGCTCTCCACAAAGGCGATGGCCACGCAAGCGGCGAGGCAGACAAAGGCCAAGTCGCGTGCCCAAGGACTAGCGGGTCGCCCCTGGGTCTTGCCGGCGCGGTGCAGGGCGTAAGCGGCCAGTCCCAAGGCGATCAGGAAGTACACGACCGTGCCATCGGCCAGGAGGCTCAACCGCGTGGCCCAGAGGTGCCAGGAGGTTTGTTCGAGCTGCCGGGCAGCCTCGGACAGGGGGCGGTCCAGGAACTGATACAGGAGCAGGACCAGGACGGTCAGGACCAGGAAGGAAAACAGGGTGGCACGCTTCAGGCTTCTGCTCCACTCCCTGCCGGCCATGGTCATGGCGTACGCTCCCGGCTTATGCTTCTTCGGTCTGCTCGTGGAAAGACTTGGCCCAGACCAGGGCCTCGCTGTAGGAATTGGCCAGAGTCATGGGGTCGAGGCCCAAGGCTGCGTTGATCTTTTCCAACCGTTCCCAGTCGCCGTTCTCGAAGGTACGCGCCAGGTCAAGCCAGGAGGTATACTCGTTGTCCTGGTGGCAGAGCGCGGCCTTGATCTTTTCGTCCAGGGGGAGGTTTTCGGCGATAATCTCCATGGGCTGGTCGAGCATGGCCTCGAGCAGGGAGAACAGCCCCAAGAGGTAGAGGGACTCGGCCTTGAAGCCAGGGACCTTGGCGTTGCTCACGCAGCGCTCCAGGAATTTGGCGCGGATGGTGGAGAGGTAGGGGAGTTCCGAGGTCTTGTCCTCGGGCGAGATGTCCGTGAGTATGACCAGCCAGAGCCAGCTGCGGATCTGCTTCCAGCCCAGCAGCACCAGGGCTTGCTTGATGGATTCCACCTTGCGCGAGAAGCTGAAGGCCGCGGAGTTGATGAAGGAGAGCAGCCTGTAGCTGATGGAGACGTCGGTCTCGATGACCTGGGCCAGTTCCTCGAAGTCCGGGTTGTCCTTTTCCAGGACCTTGAAAAGCATCAGCCGTGACATCTGGCTGGAGGAAAGCTTGCGGCCCGGCACGATCTGCGGCTTTTCGAAGAAGAATCCCTGGTACAGGGAAAAGCCCAGTTCGTTGACCATCTCGAACTGTTGCACCTCTTCCACGCGCTTGGCCGCGAGCATGAAGGGCAGGGAGGCGGCCTTTTCGGCCAGGGCCGCGATGGTCTCGCGGTCCTTGCCCAGGATGTCCACAAAGGCGATGTCCGCGATCTTGTAGAGTTCCAGGCAGTTGGGTTTGGCGGAGAAGTTGTTCACGGCGATGTCGTAGCTCTCTGCCTTGAGCTTCTTGAGGGCGGTGAGCATGTCGGGGTCGAGGCCGAAGCTCTCGTCCACCTCCACCACCGTGGTTCTGGAGGGCAGGGCCAGGGGAATCTCACGCTGGATCGAGCTTTTTGTGAAGTGGATCAATACCTTGCGGCCCGTGTCCTTGCCCTTTGGCAGGTCCATGATGGCGTTGGAAATTACCGTGAGGGTGGCGATATCGTTGTCGTCGAAAGAAGCGTAAGTGTCGTGGGCGCTGCCGCGGTAGAGCAACTCGTACCCCCAGACGGACTTGCGGGCGCTGAAGATGGGTTGCCTGGCAAAGAAGGTGTCGATGTAGATATGCGTGTTTTCCATGGCCCAAGTATTGGAGTCGGTCAGGCGTTGTCCTGGAGTGGCATCCATGCACAGTATGCAGTTGTCCCGCACATGTGGTCCGCGATTTCCAGGTGCGGAGCCGGCCGTGATATCATGACAAACAAGGTGTTTGATGGTATTGAATAGTCCCTCGTAAGCAGGTACAACCAAAAGGTACTTCCTGTCGAGCCTGGAACGGCTCCCGAGTTGATCGGGCGACTCTCGTTGTTGTATATAGCTTAAACATAAAACAAAAGACAAGACAAATTTTCATGGCTCCAGACGAACCCACGCAAAGCCCCATCACCAGAAAGGGTGAATTCGAACAGTTCAAGGCCGTGCAGCGCAAGTCCGGCGTGAAACTCGCGGAATATCTGCGCCGGCAGGGCAAGCTGGGCGAGAAGGAACTCATGGATTACGTGAGCGCCCAGCTGAAAATCGACCGTTACACACCGGAAAAGTATCCCGTCAACTCCGATCTCAAGCACGAGATCGACGAGGAGATTTTCAAGGACAGGCAGTTGGTGCCCCTGAAAAAACGCGACAACATGGTCTGGGTGGCCACCTCGGATCCACTGAATCTCAGTCTGTTGGACGCGGTGGAAAAGCTCACCAAGTTCGACCTCGAGCCGGTTTACTGCCCCAAGGAAGAACTCAACGACCTGATCTATTCGTTCTACGGCAGCAAGGCCGACATGGGCGAGATGCTGGGCACCCTCGAAGAACTCAGTGTGGAGTCGGACGGCGACCTCGATCGCGATGCGCCGGACATTTCCATCGCCTCGTTGGAAGACGCGCCCGTGGTCAAGCTGGTCAACCAGGTCTTGGTCCAGGCCGTCAACGCCGGAGCCAGCGACGTGCATCTCAGCCCCAGGCGCGACAGCGTGCAGTTGCGCTTCCGCGTCGACGGTCAGCTCCATGAAATGCCCGCCCCACCGAAGAGCGTGTTCATGTCCGTGATCTCGCGCATCAAGCTCATCGCGGGGATGGACATCTCTGTCACTCGCATACCCCAGGACGGCCGCTTCTCCTTTCACGTGCAGACCAAGGAGGTCAACGTCCGCGCCTCCACCTTGCCCACCATCTACGGCGAGAACATGGTCCTGCGGCTGCTGATGAAGATGACCGGAACCCTGACCCTGGCCGACCTGGGACTGGTGGACGAGGAGCGTGAAAAGGTCGAGGCGGCCATCAACAAATCCTACGGCATGATCCTGGCCACCGGCCCCACGGGTAGCGGCAAGACAACGCTGCTCTACGCCCTGTTGCGGGAGATCGACCGCCCCAACATCAATATCATCACCCTGGAAGACCCCGTGGAGTCGCGCATCGACTCCATCCGCCAGGTACAGCTCAACCGCAAGGCCGGCATGACCTTTGCCAGCGGGCTACGCGCCATCCTGCGTCAGGACCCGGACGTGCTGATGGTGGGCGAGATCCGTGACGGCGAGACCGCCCATATCGCGGTGGAATCCGCCATGACCGGCCACCGACTGCTCTCCACGGTGCACACCAACGACGCGCCCGGCGCGGTGACGCGCTTCCTGGACATGGGCGTGGAGCCCTTCCTTGTGGCTTCCACCTTGCTGGTGGCCGTGGGGCAGCGGCTTATACGTCGGGCTTGCAACAACTGCAAGGAGGTCTACGAACCGCCCGCCAAGATGGTGGAGCAGCTCAAACTCAGCCCCAAGAGCAAGATCACCTTCATGCGCGGACGGGGCTGCCCCTCCTGTGGCAACACGGGGTACAAGGGCAGGACCGGCATCTATGAGGTATTGATCATCGACGAAATGGTCCAGGACATGATCGTGCGCCGTTCCTCCTCCAAGGAGATAACCAAGGCCTGCGTCCAGGCCAAGACCTTTCGGACCATGAAGATGGACGCCATATCCAAGGTGGCCAGGGGCATCACCACTCTCGAAGAGGCCGCGCCCATCATTTTCATGTAGCACGAGGCAACCCAGAATCGTGCCCGCGTGACGCCACGGGCGGCATGGGCCCCGACCGCGGGACGAACGCCAAGTTCTCCGGCTCGGGTGTGTCAGGCAGGGGGGGAGAGCATGTTGCCCCAGGAAGACCCCATGCATCGCAGGGGCGGAGCATAGGGAAAAACGTGGTCTTCTCCGATGCTCCCTTTCGCTTAAGGCGCGCCTGTCCCGTGTGCGCGGGCAGTTGGGCAGGCTGATCATACCACGATGCAACGTGGTGTCAGAGGTCGAGTTCCTGGCCCAGGAAGTCCTGGATGTCGAGTTCATGGCCGTCCGGCGCGAACATCACGGGAGTGATCATGTTCTTTCCGATGTGTTTGCCAGGGACATGCAGCATGGGGCGGCCGTCGTAGCTGATACCGGTGATGAGCATGTCCTGCATCTTGAAGCTCTCGAGACTGTCCAGGGAGACCAGCAACTTGGTAGGGTCGAAATGGCCGTCCACGTCGAGTTCCCATGCCTCGCCGCCCTTGTCCACGGCGCCGAGCACGATGCAGATCTCGTCGTCCTTCACGGAGCCCAGGGCCTTGGGCAGCTCAAGCGCACGGACTTCGGTTTCCAGGTCCGAGGTGGTCAGGGGTATGTCGCTTCCGCCCTCGATCTTGGCCACGATATCCAGATATTGTTCGAAACCGTAGCCCGAAGTTTGGAAGATGGGCGTGACTTCCTGCCAGTTGGTCCAGGTGAAGTCCACGCTCTCGGCGAATTTGATGGCGAACTCGTAATCGAAGTAGAGCACGCCCTTGAAGCAATTATTGGCGAAATAGGGGGTGTTGTTCTTGCCCAGGCAATGCCGGAATATCCTGGCAATGAAGCGCCTTGGGAGGCTGGTGACGATGATCCGTTCCAGTTGGCCCGCTACCTCTATCCGCAGTTTCATGATGCACTCTCTTGGCTATAGGTTCCTCGCCTTATTCCGGGCTCGAAACACAATAATTGGCCAGGACCGGCAGCGCAAGCCCTTTCCACCTGTTCTCGCGGGATCCGGCGGGCGGCATGGAAAAGAGGCCTCTGGAGTCAGGGTAAGGCCAGGGAGAGCTGCCGGTCGTGGGCCTCTTCGAGGGCGAAGTCGAGCACCGGCTTGAAATTGTCGTTTTTCAGATGCGCCGAGAGAGCACGGACACGGGTGCGGAACTCGGTCATCAGGGATTCGGGCAGGGACTCGGCCTTGGGGTTCTCGATCTTGCGCGGGTCGATGTATTGCCCGTTCTTTTTCATGCGGAAGTCCAGGTGCGGCCCGGTGGCCAAGCCGGTGCTGCCTACGAAACCAATGACCTCCCCCTGCTGGACCTTCTTGCCCTGGGACAGGCCCGAGGCATAGCGGCTGAGGTGCATGTAGGTGGTCTCGTAGCCGTTGGCGTGGCGCAGTCTGATGCTGTTGCCGCCGCCGCTCATCCAGCCCTTGAAGG
This sequence comes from uncultured Desulfovibrionaceae bacterium, assembly GCA_964609625.1. Lineage (GTDB taxonomy): Bacteria > Desulfobacterota > Desulfovibrionia > Desulfovibrionales > Desulfovibrionaceae. Next base: position 66,736 of record CAZSRS010000008.1, on the reverse strand, counting down.
CCACCGTGCCGCTGCCCACGGCCTTGACGGGCGTGCCTGTGGGCGCGGCGTAGTCGATACCGGGGTGCGGTCGGTACTGCCCAAGGATGGGGTGCAGCCGTCGCCAGGTAAACCCCGAGGAGATGCGCGAGAATTCCAGGGGCGCCTTGAGAAACGCCTTGCGCATGCTGCCGCCGTTTTCGTCGTAATAACCCGGAGTGCCGTCCTTGTCGTGGAACAGATAGGCTTGGTGGCGCACTCCCTGGTTCACGAACTCCGCAGCCAGGACACTGCCGTATCCAAGACGTTTGCCGTTGTGCATGCGTTTTTCGGTCAGGACCTTGAAGGAGTCGCCGGTACGGATGTCCCGAAGGAAGTCGATCTGCCAGCCGAAGATGTCCGCCAGTTTCATGGCCAGATCCCCACCCTCGCCCACGCGCTCCACGGCGCCGAACAGGCTCAGGGAAATGGTGCCGGCAACGCGCACGGTGTACATCTCGAAATCCAGGGTCTTGTCCCTGGCCGTGAATCCATCCGAAGTGCGCTCGACCAGCAACTTGCGCTCGTTGTCGATCTCGTACTCGAAACGCTTCAGCTCCCCTTGCCAGACCGTCAGGGCGTAGGGGCGTCCCGCGCGCAACTTGTTCAGGGGGAAGACGTCCTCACAGGCCTTTTCCAATTGCTTGACCGCGGCCGCGTCCAGGTAGTCCCGTAGCAGTACGGTGACCGTGTCGCCGGAGTTGATCACGCCCTTGGTGACGGTACCTTCGGGCTGCCCGGCGTCAGCGACCTGTTCCAGCGGTGCCGCGTCATGTTCTTTGCCTTGGGCCTTGCGCTTGGCGTCCAGCCGCGTCTTGAGCTGCTCCAGGCGCCTTGCCTTGGCTTCGGCCTCGGCGGACACCGTTTGCCCCGCATCCACGTCGAGTTCATCGGGCAGATCAACAGAGGCGAGATATTCCAGCTTGGCGTCCAGAAGGGTGCGAATGTCCCAACCGGGTTCAAGCCTGCCGATTTCCGTGAGTCCGCCATGCAGTGTGGCGGGGACAAAGTCCTTGGGCGCCACAGCCGTTTTGGCCGTCGTCTTTTCAGCATCCGCGCGGGGCGTGACTGCTGCATCGTGAGAGGTCTGATTCTGCCGGCCAGAGGTGTCGGCACTTTTTATTGAGGTGGGAGTGTTGTTATCGGTCGGCGGAGCCGTTGAATGCGGGTTGTGGGCAGGGGATTTTTCCCCGGGTTTGTCTTTTGGGGCCGTGGGGAAGAAGATCACCGCAAGTACGAGGATGCATAGAGCCAGCCCCCAACGGCGTAACGGGGAGCTTGCGGGTTTCAGAATCTTCCGGCCCAGTTGGTGATGATCCATAAGCAATCCAGTTATCGACGCTCTTTTCGCGAGGCGCGTCAGTGCGTTCCTGACCAAGCACAGGTGCGCATACTAGACGATTGATAGCATATTTGTCTAGACAATTTCCAGATTTTTTTCGTATTCGGTCCGCGTTGTGCGATACGAAGTGCGTATGTGCCACGCCGGAGTGTGTATACTGCAAGCCAGGGAATCACGTCGAGACTCTCTGGATTACAATTTATTCATCTTGACGCAGGGATGCGTGAGGCTCACTGGCTTGCCGCAAGAAAGGCTTCCAACAGGTCAACCAATCGCGGATCCTTGAACAGGGCGGTTTTGCGCAGGGCCTGACTACGCTCTCTGAACGAGGCGGTATCCGGAGCCTCGATCACCTGCATGCCCTGCTCTTTCAACATGGCCAGGAACCGTGCCTCGTTGTCGCGGTTCCAGGCCCGTTGGAACGCCGCGGCGTCGCGCGCGGCCTGGATGAACAGGTCCTGTGTCGCCGTGTCCAAACCGTTGAACCAGTTCAGGTTGGCCACGTTGATGTGCGCGGAATAGACGTGCCCCGTAAGGGTCAGGTGTTTTTGGACCTCGGCGAGGTTGTAGACCACGATCACGGAGAGCGGGTTTTCCTGGCCGTCGATGGTGCCTTGCTGGAGTTCGGTGTATATTGGCCAGCCCATGGGCGTGGGGTTCGCTCCCAGGGTCCGCCAGAGTTCCTTGTGCAGTTCCGACTCCATGACCCTGATTTTCAGGCCCTTGACATCCGCCACATCCCGCACGGGGCGTTTGCCGTTGGTCAGGTGCCGGAAACCGTTCTCCGAGAACGCCAGTCCCTTGAATCCGGCCGTGGCCAGGCTGTCCAGGACGCGTTGCCCCAACTCGCCGTCGAGGACGGCGTCCACGTGATCGTAATCCGTGAACAAGAAGGGGAAGTCGACTACCCTGACCGTGGGTATGAACACGTCAAAGGGGCCCAGAGTGATGATGCCCATGTGCAGGGCGTTGAGCTGGATCTGCTGCAGCATCTCCGTCTCCGTGCCCAGGCTGCCGGAGTGGAAGATCTTGATTTCGTAGGCGCCTCCACCGCGCTCGGCGACCAGCTGGGCGAATTTCTCCGCACAGATGTATTGCGCCGAACCGGGCGTGGTCACGACGCCCAGCTTGACCGCCGTGGCGGCCCAGGCAGCCGGAAGCACGGCCATGAGTGCCAGGATGAACATTCCCAGTGTAGCCGTACCGCTTACAATTCGCTGGATGCGCGAGCCCATCGATTCCTCCCGGTGGTGAGCGTGTCCGCGTTCAGGAATGCCCCCTGCCTTTCCCGGACTGAAGTGACCGCGATCCTCGGCGTGTATGTCATCCTTCGGTGTCGCGCAAGGTCTTTCCAGCGACGTGGTGCTGTTGTACAACAAAAGGCGGCGAGTGTATCGATCATTGCCATGCGCCGCGATGCAGTTAGCTTGGGAGCAGACGATGGGTGACGACAGCGTGACGCACAAGGACTTGGCCAGGCACGTGGGCGTGTCAGAGACCACCATCAAGAGTTATCGCCGCAAGTTCCCGGAGTTCTTTCCGGTGCGGAGCAGCGGCAAGCCCATCCGGTTCGAGCCGCAGGCCCTGGAGATCTGCGGGCACATTCGTCGCTGCTTCAGCCGCGACCTCTCGGTGGAGGAAACCAGGCGCCATCTGGCCGGTCATTTCCCCAGTCTGCGCCCGCAGCGGGCGTCTCACCCCTCCAAAAGCACGACTCCTGAGCCGGACAGGGAGGTGCGCGACACCTTGGAGCGTCTGGCAGCGGCCCTGGAGAGTTTTTCCAGAGCGCAGACCGAGGCCAACGCCAAGCTCGACGGCCTGCGGGAGGTCATGGCGGATTTTCTGAGTCTGCACCTGGCACGGGAGGACGTCTTTGCCCAGGGTATGGAAGAGATCAAGCGCGCCTGGAGCCGACAGCTCCGGCAAGTGCGGGAGCACTCCGATGCGGGGGGCGTCCGGCGGGTTACGGTACGCAACGCCTATGGCCACGGCAACGATTACGTCATCGAGCGTGGCCCGGAGCCGTATGCGGCTGGTGACGCGGAGACCCCGCCGGAGTCGATGCTCAAACTGCCCCTGGTGGTGTTGTCCGCCGCCGGCGACTATCTGGGCGTGGCGGGTAAAAGCGCGGGTAACTTCAGTATCGAGGACTTCAGGGCGCTGCATGCCAAGGCCTATCCACCGCCGCGCCATCTGGCGGAGATTTGGACCAGGCACCACAAGGGGTGGTTGCTGGAGTTGGAACAGCAGGAAGTGATTCGCCCCAACATCTATAGCCTCCTGGTGGACGCGGTGCAGACGCCCAAGGGCAACGACGTGGCCCTGCTGCGCTCCTTTACCATCGGGGGTCGCGAACTTCCCGGCGCCAACCTCTATACCTTCATCAAACAGATGCAGGCGCAGGCCGTTTGATACCGAATGCAATCAAAACACATTCAGTGCTTGACGGCATTTTGGCATGAAACGATCATCAGAAGCGCTTGAGCACCTCGCTGTTTTCCCCCACGATGCGCACCTCGCCTTCGGGTGAGATGGACAGCAGATAGGAATCCCTCGCAAATCCTGATTTGCTCTTGGCACCTTTTTCCACGCGGTATTCGTAGGTGTACTCGACGCGCTTGACGCTGCTGTCTCCTGTGTCGCTGATGCTGATGGGGCCTGTAACCACGCGTCTGCGGGATGGCCAGCGGTTGAAATAGTAGTGAAGCTCCTTGCGCACGACGTTCTTGTCCACCTTTCCCATGGTGAAGAATTGAATGTTCGGCCCATAGAAATCGAGCAGGGACTCTATGTCTCCTGACTCATAAACATGCAAATACTCGTCAATGAAGTTTTGGACTATTGTGTCCACTGGTGTGACGCGTTTCTGTGCAGGGGCTGTGTATGCCGACTTGACGTAATCGATGCGCCTGGTCAGGAAGGCGACTTCCTCCTGAGGAGAAAGTGGCTTGTCAACCCTGGAGCTATACAGCCATGGGGCATTTTCGTGATCAGGCATGAGATGGCTTGTAAGGCTGATCACGACATGCTCCATGGCTCTCTCGATCCGATCGAATTCCGCGGAGTCGATATTGGCGCTTTCCGCGGCCATGATGCGACCATCGGACACATTGACGCACTTCACATCCAGACGGGTCTTGTTGCCATACAGGATCGCCCCTCCGGTGAGAACGAAATCAGCGCCCAACAGCGCACCAAGTTGTTGGGCGCGGTTCCCAACGTTGCTTCCGTCCTCGCCGAAAAGTTGCTCGTCGAGTATCTGTTGGGTTTTGATACGCTCGACGACTTTGAAAAAGCGCTCCTTGCACAGAGTCGTCTCGGCGACCTGAACGAGCAACTTGGCAAGGATTTCCTTGTTGTCATCGTTCGCGGCGGCGGAAAGGACATCGAAGCCGGTGACGGCTATGACCTTTTGCTCGTTTACTGGCTCGGGTACAGGGCTCTCCGATTGCTGCCCGGAGGAGGGTTCGCCGGAGGATTTCTGGGGTTCGGCCGACGTTGCATTCACATCACCCACGGCCTGCTCCCCGGAGCCGTCATCGGCAGCGGCGAAGGGCTGGGAGCTGCTTGCATCGATGCACGAGGAAAAAAGGCAAAAGCATATCCAGAGTAGTATGATGCGGAAAAGGTACATAACGCCTCCACCAGGATGTGGCGGTCCCGTGTGAAAACGTTATGCACTATTCGCGAATTGTATCAAGAAGAAAAGATGAATCTGAATATGATCTAAACTAATGCTAGACTACCATGTTCAACATGGTTCCGGTTTGTGCTGCTAGCGAAGTTCCACCCACTCCCGATGCGGCCTGCAGCAGCGGCGTCACGGCCTGCTCCAGCACGGCGACGTGGTCCGATGCCTCGCCGCCGTAGGTCATGGCGAGTTCTTGACCCGTGGCGTCCACGGCTCCACGCAGGGCGGCGTAGGGACCGTCTCCTTGCTCCAGGGCAGCGAGAAACTGCTCCACGAGGCTTTTGGACGCATCCGAGGCGTATTCCTGGCTCAAGTCTCCCAGCGCCTGTCCCAGGGCCGACGCGATGCCTTGCCCCATGCCTTGGGAGGCGTCCGGAGCAGCGGCGTAGAACACTTCCATCAGGCCGTTGTCGAAGTGCTCGTTCACGGCCTGGTTCAGGTCGCTGTTGAAGAAGGACATGAGCTTGTCGCCGGCCGCGAAGCCGAAGTTGCTGTCCACGAAGCGCAGGGCCTGCAACAGGCCCTGGCCCAGGGTGTCCTCGCTGACCGGATCGTTGCCGATTTCCTTGTACACCAAGCCCATGGTGGCCTGGGCCGCGGCGTCACCGAAGTTCGCGCGCACGTAATCCACCGCCCTGGCCAGTGATTGCTGGAGTTCGTCCAGGGTGTCCTGGGACTGCGCCCCGCCTTCCTGCTCAAGGGATTCGGCCTGAATGCGCCGGACAATGTCCTGGGCAAAGGTCTGGCTGATGCCGGCATTGTCCTGGCTGTTCGAGCGCAGGGTGGCGGTCTCGCGTCCGGATACACCGAAGCGGCTCGCGAAGGGGGCGAGTCCGCTCCCCATGTACCCGTTGCCGATTGTGTATGTCGCCTGGCTGTCGATCTGCATGACGCTCCTCGAAGGGCCGCGTGCCGCGGCCGTCAGGGGCTCTATCGACCGGTTCGGTACAGGGCTTTAGTCTGCGATGGTAAATAAACAGGGGAGGCCCCGCACGCGGCGTGAACAAGCGCGCGGAGCCTCCAGGTGGATATGGGCAGGTGCGGAGATCAGATCTTGGCTGCCGTGAGCAGATCCTTGACCGCGTCGGTCTTTTCCCAGGTGAACTCCACGCGCTCCCGGCCGAAGTGGCCGTAGCAGGAGGACTTCTTGTAGATGGGGCGCTTGAGGTCCAGGCGCTTGATGATGTGGTAGGGGCGCAGGTCAAAGACCTCGTTGACCGCCTTGGTCAAGGTTTCGTCGGGCACCTCGCTGGTTCCCAGGGAGGTGACCAGCACGGATACGGGCTCGGCCACGCCGATGACGTAGGCGATCTGGACTTCGCAGCGGGGCGCCAGTCCGGAGGCCACCACGTTCTTGGCGATGTAGCGCGCCATGTAGGCGCCGGAGCGGTCCACCTTGGAGGGGTCCTTGCCGGAGAAGGCGCCGCCGCCGTGGTTGCCCATGCCGCCGTAGGTATCCTGGATGATCTTGCGGCCGGTGAGGCCGCAGTCGCCCATGGGTCCGCCCACCACGAACCGGCCGGTGGTGTTGATGAAGATACGCATGTTCTTGTCCACGTACTGCTCGGGCAGGGTCTTGAGGATGACCTCCTGCTTCACTGCGTCGACGAGATCCTGGTAGGCGACGTTTTCGGTGTGCTGCGTGGCGATGACAACGGTGTCGATGCGGGCGGGCTTGCCGTCCACGTATTCGAAGGAGACTTCGGTCTTGCCGTCGGGCCGCAGGAAGTCGAGGATGCCCTCCTTGCGCACGAAGGTCAGGCGGCGGGAGAGCTTGTGTGCCCAGAAAATGGGGGCGGGCATCAAGGTGTCGGTCTCGCCGCAGGCATAGCCGAACATCATGCCCTGGTCGCCGGCGCCCTGCCTCTCGGGGTCGTCCCTGTCCACGCCCTGGGCGATGTCCGGGCTCTGCTTGTCGATGGAAGAGATCACGGCGCAGGTCTTCCAGTCAAAACCCATGTCGGAATTGCTGTAGCCGATCTCCTTGATGGTCTGACGCACCACGCTGGGGAAATCCACGTAGCCGCCGGTGGTGATTTCGCCCGCGATGAAGGCCAGGCCCGTGGTCACCAGGGTTTCGCATGCCACACGGGCCTGTGTATCCTGTGTCAGGATCGCGTCGAGAATTGCGTCGGAAATCTGGTCCGCTACCTTGTCAGGGTGACCTTCGGTAACGGATTCGGAAGTGAAATGGTATCTGCCTTTCGGGGTCATACGTGCCTCCTGGTTCTCGCTTGGCGCGATCAGCGGCCAAGTACCTGTGCCTTGTCCTTGGCATTCCTGGTTTCAGGGCTCAATATGCCGCCGGACATCAGCAGTTTGAACGAATCCTCAACAGTCATCTCCAAGGGGATGACATCTTCCTCTGGAACGAGCAAATAGAAACCCGACGTGGGATTGGGTGTTGTCGGTAAAAAAACGTTGATGGTGCGTTTTGCGGTTTTGTCCTGCACCTCCCCGGTGCTCACTCCCGTGACAAAGGCCAGGGCGTAGATGCCACGTCTGGGGTATTCGATCAGCACCACACGTTTGAAGTCCTTTCCCGAGCCGGAAAAAACCGTGTCCACGAGCTTCTTCACCGCGCCGTAGATCTTGGAGACAAACGGGATGTAGGACATGATTCTGTCGCCGAGGTGCACGAGCCTGCGGCCGAGGAAATTGCGCGCCGAGAGCCCTGTCAGAAAGAGCACCGCGATAACCAGAATGAGCCCCAAACCAGGAATCGGAAAAGGCAGGAACGCCTCGGGCCGGTATTCCTTGGGCAGGAGCAAGAGTGTCTTGTCCACCCAGACGATGAGCAGATGAATAAACCAGAATGTCGCAACCAGGGGCATGAGAACGAGAATTCCCGTCAGAAGATTGGCCTTGAGCGCTTTTTTGGTGCCTGTGAACAGGCGTCGGATAAAACTCATGGAAGTGGTATGCGATCAAGCCGGCGAAGTGCCCAGAAGTATGTTGTCGATGAGTCTGGCCCTGGAGTAATGGACTGCCGTCGCGGCTAGGACAGGGGCGCTGACCTTGTCCACGGGCTGCAAGGTATCGGCGTCCACCAGTTCAAGGTAGTCCAGACGCCCCAACAACAGGTGTCGCGTATAATGGTTCATGATCTGTTCACGTAACACGGCGGTATCGTGCTGTCCCTTACCGACAAGTTCCTGGGCCAGCAGCAGGCCCTCGTGAATGTTGGGAGCCTCCGCGCGTTCCTCGGGCGTGAGGTTCCTGTTGCGCGAACTCATGGCCAAGCCGTCGTCCTCGCGTACGATGGGCCGTCCCACCACGCGGGTCGGGATGTTCAGGTCGCGTGCCAACTGGCGGATCACCAGCAACTGTTGATAGTCCTTTTGCCCGAAGACCGCCACCGTGGGAATGGCCAGTAGAAACAGCTTGGTCACCACCGTGGCTACGCCGCGAAAATGCGTGGGCCTGCTCGCTCCGCAAAGATTCCCAGCCAAATCCGGCACTTCCACCCAGGTGGCGTGCCCCGGCAGGTACATCTTTTCCACGTCCGGCGTGAACAGTACGTCCGCCCCGTGCGCGGCAGCCAGTTCGGCGTCGCGCTCCAGGGTCCGGGGGTAGGCGTCCAGGTCCTCGTTGGGCGCGAATTGCGAGGGGTTCACGAAGAGCGAGACCACCACGCGGTCTGCATTCTGGCGGGCCCAGGAGACCAAGCTCAGGTGTCCCTCGTGCAGGCAGCCCATGGTCGGCACCAGGGCCGTGATCTGCCCCTGGTGTCGCCAGTTCCAGCACAGGTCTTGCAATCCCGCAGGGTTGATTACTCTTTCCACATCTTCCTCACTTTTGCAAACTCATATCCATACTCTGGTCCAGCGCGCTTGTCCAGTTCCACGCAAGGGTTCCACGCAAGGGTTTGGCAGGGAGTGTTTGGTTTGCCGTGCAACCTCCAGTTGAACGAGAGGTTGCGCATGCGCGACGTATGGCCCGCGGTTTCCAGTCTTGACGAGGGAGCGGGAAGTGTGGAAGCAAAGGCACGACTCGCGGAAAGAACGTACAGGCGGCGAGCGCTCTGGAATATGAGGAACGTGTCATGGCGGCGGACAAGATAGTGGTGGTGAGGGGCTATCGACCCGGCGCGTTGGGGCGCATCGTGGAGTTGCACGGGTGCTACTATCACGACGAGTGGGGCGTGGGCGCGGCTTTCGAGGCCCTGGTCGCGGAAGAGCTGCTGGAGTTCCATCGCGCCTATGATTCCGATAAGGATCTGTTGCTCCTGGCGCTGGAACAGGAGCATGTCCTCGGCTCCATCGTCGTGCACGGCTCCAAACCGGATGATGTGGCTGCCAACAGGGCCAGGTTGCGCTGGTTCATTCTGGATCGATGTGTTGTGGGCAGGGGCATCGGCAAGTGTCTACTCCAGGAAGCGTTGCATTTCTGCGGGGAGCGGAGTTTCGACGCGGCCTATCTCTGGACAGTGGCCGACCTTGCGACCTCGCGAAGCATATATGATCGTTTCGGATTCGTGGTCACGCACAGTGAAATCGACAACCGCTACAGCCGCCCCCTAACCAGTCTCCGGATGGAGGTCCGGCTGCGCGACCGAGAAGCGCGGGCGTTTGGGGATACCTAAACCGCCACGGGGAGGCCCATGGCCTCGGATCGGGCCATGCCGGCCGTAAAAAAACACGTCGCGTCAGCTCCATGCACCCAACGTCGTCGCCGCGTGCAATCGGGGAGAAGTGGGGCGCCATGCCCAGCGCACATCTTGGACCAAGTCGTCATCGCTTCCGGGCGACGATCTCAGGGAGCATCATGCCTTTCACATGACAACGTTGTCTGCCACGAAACAAGGATTGTCTAAGTCTTGACAGGGAATGAAAAGGAGGGATGCCTATTGGAGGAAGACCGCACTCTGTTGTTCATGTAGTGCTCACGGTTAATACCCATCTTGACAATGGTGTTTGGGTGTAGTATATGGACAGCGAATGTTCGCGCCCCTAGAATACACCGTGGGGGAAGATCGGGGGGATTTCCGCCTTCAGACATGAAGGTGGGGACAGGTGTATATTGGACAGCAGAACAGAGAGTACGACATGACCAAGCGCGAAATTGTGAACAGCGCCGCTGGCCTGAAGCGACCCTCTGTGGGCGGCGCGGAGGAGTTCGGCCGCTCCTGGGAAGCCGCGGCCGTGGCCGTGGACAAGGTCATGCTGGCCAGACAAGACCTCGAACGTCTGGTGGGCCCCGGCAACAGCGAAATGATGCGCAACAACCACCGCAATCATTTCCGCTACATGGAATCCATTTTCCACATCTACGACCCTGCGCGGTTCGTGGAGACTGTGCTCTGGGTCTTCAGGACCTATCGCGCTCATGGTTTCAGTGCGGCCTATTGGCCCGCCATGCTCGACACCACTGTCACAGTGCTCGAGGGAGTGCTCTCCAGGGAGGCATTCAGGGAGGTCCTGCCCTTCTACACCTGGCTCATAACCCATATCCCTGCGTTCACGACCCTGAGCGAGGTCGAGGATACGGTCTGGGAACGCCCCCACTCGATACATGACCATGTAAATTGATCGTTCCTTGCCCTGGAGCACGAGCATGAACGCTGCACAGGCGCGCAACGAGCGCTATACCAGGCTGGCGAAGGCATACCTCGAGGCCCTGCTCAGGGCCGACAGGCAAGAGGCTTCGGAACTGATCATGGAAGCTGTCAGCGACTGGGCCGTGGTCAGGGACATATACTTGCATGTTCTGCAACCAGTGCAGTACGAGATCGGCAGGCTCTGGCAACGCAATACGATCAGCGTGGCGCAGGAGCACTACTGCACCGCTGTTACCCAAATGGTCATTTCCCAACTTTTCCCCCTGATCATCAGCAATAAAAAAGGTCCGTTCAGCATGCTGGGCTGCTGCGTCGGCAGAGAACTGCACGAGCTGGGTATACGTATGGTCACCGATTTTTTCGAAATGGAATCCTGGACAACCTACTATATCGGCGCGAGCACCCCGGACAACGACGTGGTCTGCATGGCCGTGGAATATGGAGTGAACGTTGTCTGCATCTCCGTGACCATGACCTACAACGTGCACTTGGCAGCCAAGTTGATTTCCAGGCTACGGGAAAGGCGAATACTCCAAGGGTGCAAGATCCTTGTGGGCGGCTATCCCTTCATCATCGACAGGGGGCTCTGGAAAACCGTCGGCGCTGACGGTACTGGTGAAAATGCCGAGGATGCCGTGCGTGTCGCCGTACAACTCGTCGCCGAGGAGATTCCGCATGGAGCCTGAGACCACCGGGCTGTTTTTCACCTGTACCCCGGAAGGGAACATCCTGCATGTGGGCACCGGGGGCAAGGGCGCGCTCGTTGCCAGACCCGGTGACAGTTTCTTCGACATCGTTGAGGAGGCCTCCAGGGACAAGGTAGCCTGTTTCCTGGAGCAAATCCTTAGGGACGGCTCCGCCCTGCTCTGGGAACTCTGTGTCCATGCCGGCGATGGTTTCGATGTGCTCAACTTTTTCGGTGGGGCTGTGGACACGGAGATTTTCGTTGTCGCCTCCAAGGCGCCGCAGAGCATCTTTACGCTCTATGACCAGCTTCTGCAGATGGTCAACGACCAGGCCACGGTCATTCGTCGGCTCCAGGTGGACAACGCGGCCGCCATGCAGCAATGCGAATGCATGAACGACTTCGACGTCGCCGCCTTCACCAGGCTCACCAATGAACTCACCAAGGCCCAGCGTGAGCTGGAGCAGAAGAACCTTCGGCTCCAGCAGCAGGAACGCCGCTTCCGCACCATCGTCTCCCAGAGCGTGGACGCCATCTTCATCGTGGATGGAACAGGCGTGATCCAATTCGCCAACACCGCCGCAGGGCGCCTCCTGGAGTGCGACGCAACCACCCTTGCCGGCCGTCCATTTGAGATCACGGGCCACAGCCCCCCCTTGCAGGGAGGAGAATTGATCCTGACGACCAGGGATGGAAGGGTGATCACGTGCAGCATCCACAACACTCCCATCGACTGGGAAGAGGAGCCGGCGGACATGATCACGCTCACGGACATTACTTCCATCAAGGAGATGGCCCGACTGCGCGAAGACGTGGAGCGTATCTCCCGCCACGACCTCAAGTCCCCTCTCAATGGCATCATCAATTTGCCCAAGCTCATGCTCGAGGATGACAACCTCACCGACACCCAGCGTGAGTTCCTGCAACTGGTGGTGGATTCCGGGCATAGAATGCTGGCCATGATCAATCTTTCCCTGACGTTGTTCCAGGTGGAGCAGGGCGTTTATCAATACGCCCCCGTGCCCTTTGACCTGCTCAATGTCCTGCGGCAGGTGATCAACGAAAACAGGCACCTGGCCGAAAGCCTGCTGGTGGAGCTACGTCTGGAGGTTCGCGGTTTCGGTGATCCGCCCCCAAAATGGGTGAGCATCCAGGGCGAGGAACTGCTGACCTATTCCATTTTCTCCAACCTGCTGCGCAACGCCCTGGAGGCCTCGCCCAAAGGCGGTACGGTCACGCTGGCAATCGAACGAGACGCGGGCACGGACATCGAGATCCACAACCAAGGTTTGGTGCCCTTGGACATCCAGGAAAGTTTCTTCGACAAGTACGTGACGAGCGGGAAAAAGGGGGGAACCGGCTTGGGCACTTACAGCGCCAAGCTCCTGGCTGGAGTCCAGGGCTGGGAGATAACCATGCGCTCCTCCCCGGTAGACGGCACGACGGTCACGGTGCACATCCCCTGAGTGAGTTGGGGAGCCATGCCCATTCCCCCGTAACAGAAACGAGTGCTGATCTTCCCTTGTCTCGCCTGCCGGGCTGACGTATGACCAAGACATGCGTACCTGCCCCCATTGCCTGAGCCAGGCCGCCGCTGGCGACGTTTACTGCACCGAATGCGGCGCTTCTCTGGATTCCGAACCCCAGCCCGCCGGGGCGCTCCTGGAAGCCCTGCGCGTCGAGGTGCAAGAACTCCGGCGCGTCCAGGAGGCCGGTCAGGCCAGGTTGCGGCGCCTGGAAGCCTCCCTGGAGGCCTTGGCCGGCGCCCTTACGGATGCGGGGGCCGTTCAGGGAGCCGGTACTTTGCCCGGCGTGGAGGCTGAAGCCGCACGGGGCCACACGGAGCAGCAACCGCCATCCCAGGGTGAGGAGCAGCCAGGCGAGGAGTTCCGTTTCCAGCCCGGCCCGGTGGAATTTCCTATCGAGTCTGCCTCCCCTACCGCGCCCCCTGCCGGGGAAACATCCAGCCGCCCCCTGCCGAGGCGGACACGCGCCCCCCAAGGCTCATTCGAGGGAGCGTTGGGGCAGAAGTGGCTCCTCGCCGTGGGTATCGTGGTCATGGTCTTCGGCCTGGGGTATTTCCTGAAATACACCTTTGACAAGGGCATCATCGGCCCCCTGGGGCAGGTGGGGCTGGCCTACTGCTGGAGCGCGCTGCTGCTCGCCGGCGGGGAACTGGCCCGGCGCAAGGGCTACACGGTCTACGGCCTCTGGGTCCTGGCCGGCGGCGTGGGCTCGCTGTATTTCTCCACCTTTGCCGGCTACCGCATCTACGAACTCATGGGCATGGTCCCGGCCTTCGCCCTGCTGGTGGGTGCCACGGCACTGGCCATAGCCCTGGCCCTGCGGCACAAAGTCCAGGGCCTGGCCGTTCTGGGTACTCTGGGAGGCTTTCTCACGCCCCTGGTGCTTTCCAGCGGCGAGGACAACATGTACTTCCTCTTCGGTTACCTGGCCATTCTCAACGCCGGGGTGCTGGCCACGGCCTTTTTCCGGAGTTGGAGCGGGCTTTCCTGGCTGGGAATTCTGGGCACCTTGCTTCTGTTCGCCTCCTGGCATGCGGACTTTTACGAGATCACTGCATTCTGGCCCACGTCCCTGTTCGTCAGCGCCGTGTTCCTGGGCTACACCCTGGCGCCCGTATTCGGGGCCGCGCTGGGAGAAGACACCCCGGAAAGCCCCAGAAAGCCCGCCAGTGACGTCTATCTGGGCATCCCGACCTCCTTCGTGGCCTTTGCCTACACCCGTGACATGGTTGTCCAGCGCTTCAGTCAGGAGGCCAGCGCCCTGCCCTGCCTGGGCTATGCCCTGGTCTTCGGGGCTTGCGCCCTTGTGTTGCACCGCTCCGCGCGACGGCCCAGGGCCGCGGCCATTCTGGCGGCCAACGCGGTCATGTTCGCGGCCCTGGCCGTACCCCTGGCCTGCAACGCGCATTGGATCACCATTATCTGGGCCTTGCAGGGCGCGCTCATGCTCTACCTCGGCTCCATCTTCAGAGGGCGCGGTCTGCCGGTCTGCGGCCAACTCCTGCTCTTCCTCGCCCTGGGCAGGTACCTGTTCCTGGACCTTCCGGACACCTTCGGCTGGCTCACAAACCCCGCGCTCAAGGATCTGCGGGGTGCCGGGTACACCTTCTACGGCGGGTACACCCGGATGCTCGCGGCGCGTTTGCTCACGGAGGCCGTCCTGCTCGGGTCCCTGTTGGCCGGGGCTTGGTTCGCCGGCCGCAAGGGAGCGCCGATGGCCGCGGTCGCGTTTCCCGCGCCTTACGGCAGGGCCGGAGGGCTGCCGGGCTTCACCTTCATCCTCGCCCTGCTGCTGGTACTCAGCGTGGAGTGCGCCGCCTTTTTCGGCGACCACGCCCCCGAGGCCAGGGCAGCGGCTTTGTCCGTGCTCTGGGCACTGTTCGCCACGGGGCTGATGCTCTTCGGCTTCATGCGACGCAGCCCCGGCGCCAGACATCTGGCACTGGGGCTGTTCGCCGTCACCTTGTTCAAGGTGGTCTTGGTGGACATGGAGCGTTTCGCCACGCCTTACAGGATTCTATCCTTCCTGGCCCTGGGCTGCCTGCTGGTGGGAGCCAGTTTCCTCTATCACCGGTACAGGGACCGGCTGGAAGACCGGTTGGGCCGGGAGCGACAGACCTCGCGGGAGAGCTGAGTCGCGGGGCAGGCTCGGGTCGAGCTACCCGTGCCACTCCCCAAGGAAGCGGACGCTCACGATCTCGTATTGCACCCTGCCACGGGGTACGTCCACGGAGATTTCGTCGCCCTCGAACTTGCCGAGCAGGGCGCGCCCCACCGGGGATTGAATGGAGATGCTGCCCTTGGTCGGGTCGGCCTCGTCCGGACCGAGCAGGGTATAGGTCTTGAGGTCGCCGGTGTCCGCGTCCTCGATTTCCACGGTGGCACCGAAGATGACCTTTTCCCCGCCCAGGGTGTTCAGATCCAGGACCTCGAACTGGGGCAGCCGGGATTCGATGTAATTGATGCGCGCCTCGAGCAGGCCCTGCCGCTCCCGCGCGGCTTCGTAGCCGGCGTTCTCACGCAGGTCGCCTTCTTCGCGGGCCTCCTTGATGGCCTGAATGACCTCCGGCCGCTCCTGTTTGAGTCGCTCCAGCTCGTCCATGAGCCTCTGGAACCCTTGCCTGGTTATGGGAATGTAGCTCATTGTATACCTCTCTGGATTGGCAAAAAAAGTTGCGCCCCCTGCCGCCTGGGGCGCCAGGGAGGAAAAGGCGGCGTCTATGTCGTTGAATGCAACCGGAAGGTGTCTTGGTTAGGCCAAGTTCGCCTCCAGGTCAAGGTGCAAGGCAAAGTTTCAGACAAATCTCCGGGGAGCTTATGCGCCAAGCTCCCCGGAGACGGGCCTCAGATATCCTTGATTTCCGCGTACCAGCCGCTGGAGCGCTGCAGCAAGGTGTTGATACGCTGGACCATGGCGTGGGGGTCGGAAAGGTAACCCTCGAGCAGCAGGGAGGATTCGTAGAGCTGCTCCACGCTGGTGCGCAGCATATCATCCTGGGGATCGTTGCGGAAGATGCGCAGCAGGTTGCGCACCAGGGGGTGGTCGCGGTTCACCTCCATGACCTTGGGCGGGATGGAGGCATCCTTATGCATCAACTGCATGACCTTCTGCATGCTGGAGGAAAGCCCGCCCTCGGGGCTGACCAGACAGCAGGGGCTGTCCGAGAGGCGTTGCGAGGCGCGGACCTCGGTGACCTTGTCACCGAGGATCTCCTTGATTCTGGCCAGCAGTTCCGTGAAGGTCTTCTTGCCGCCCTCGTCCAGTTCCTCGGGCTTGTCCTTTTTTTCGGTCTGGCTCGGCATGGCCTCCAGGGCTGCCATGTCGGCCAGCTCGGCGCTGGCAAAGGAGAAGTCCTTGTATTCGCGCAGGGTCTCCAGGGCCAGTTCGTCCAGGGCCTCGTAGAGGTAGAGCACCTCCACGCCCTTGTCCCGGAAGATTTCCAGGTGGGGGTTCAGGTTCACGGCCTCGCGGCCGGCGCCGGCGATGTAGTAGATTTTCTTCTGGTCCGGCTTGGCACGGGCGATGTAGTCGTCCAGGCTGGTCAGGCCCTTGGCGTCCTCGTGCTGGCTGGAGTTGAAGCGCAGCAGGCCGGCGAACTTCTCGCGGTTGGCGTAGTCGGCGTACCCCAGCCGGAAGGTCCTGCCGTGGGCGCGCCAGAATTCCTCATAGGCCTCGCCCCTCTCCCTGGCCATTTTCTCCAGGTGGGAGAGCACCTGCTTGGCCAGGGTCTGGTTGATCTTGCGGATGAGCGCGTTCTCCTGCAGGGTTTCGCGGGAGATGTTCAGGGGCAGGTCCTCGGTGTCCACCACGCCCTTGAGAAAGCCCAGGTATTCGGGCACCAGGTCCTTGTTTCGGCGCTGGATCAGCACGCGGCGCACGTAGAGGTCCAGGCCGTATTCGTCCCGGCCGAGGCCGAAGGGGTCCATGCCGAAGCTGGGCACGAAGCACAGGCTGGTGAACTGCACCGGCGCGTCCACCGCCACGTGGATGGTCTCCAGGGGCGCCTTGGAGTCGTAGGTCAGGAACTTGTAGAACTCCTCGTACTGCTCCGCAGTGATCTGAAACTTGGGTTCGCGCCAGAGGGCCGGGATGGTGTTGATTTTCCCGCCCTCGAGCAGGATGGGGAAGCCGATGAAGTTGGAGTGGGTCTTGAGGATGCGCTCCAAGCGGTTCTTTTCCAGATACTCCGAGGCGTCGGCCTTGAGGGTGATCTCGATGCGCGTACCCCGGGGGCGCTCTTTGCCCAGGTCCTCGATCTCGTAAGCACCCAGCCCGTCCGACTCCCAGAGCACCGCTCCGGCCTCGGGACGAAAGGAGCGCGTCTCGATGCGCACCTTGTCCGCCACCATGAATACCGAGTAGAAGCCCACGCCGAAACGGCCGATGATACCGCCGGCGTCCGCGCCCTCGGCGGACTTACCCTCGGCTTGGCCCTCGGCCCTGGCCTGTTCGATGTTGCGCAGGAACTCCTCGGAGCCGGACTTGGCGATGGTGCCAATGTTCTCCACCAGTTCGTCGCGGGTCATGCCCACGCCCGCGTCCTCGATGACCAGGAGCTTGGCGTCCTTGTCCGCGGTGATCCGGATCTCCAGGGGGAGTTCCGGATCGGCCACCACCGTGGAGCGGCTGGTCTCGAAGCGCAGCTTGTCCAGGGCGTCGGAGGCGTTGGAAACCAACTCCCGCAGGAAGATTTCCTTGTTGGTGTAAATGGAGTGCGTGATGATGTGCAGAAGTTTCTGGACTTCCGCCTTGAATGAATGCTGCTCACGCGCCGGTGCGTCGCTCATGGTGTCCTCCCTCGGGCGTCAGGCTATTCAAAAGGTACATGTTCATATCAACACAAAAGGCCCGGAGCCAGGGCGCAATCTCTCGGCGCCGCTCGCGGGTCATCAGGTGAAATAATTCACCGTTACGGGGTGTCAAGCAAGGGCGTTGAAAAAACGCCCCTCAACCGGAAAGGGCCGCTGCGCGGCGTTCGGCCGCGGGGAGCAAGGCCTTGGGGCGTGCGTGGCCATCGTCACCGACCCTGAAGAAATTCATGGTGCTCATGAGCTGCTCGGACTGGCTGGAGAGTTCCTCCGCGGTGGAGGCGATTTCCTCGGACGCGGAGGCGTTCTGCTGTACCACGCGATCGAGCTGCTGGATGGCCGCGTTGATTTGTTGCGCTCCTGCGTTCTGTTCGTTGCTGGCCGAGGCGATCTCCTGGATCAGGTCGGCGGTCTTCTGGATGTCCGGAACCATTTTTTGCAGCATGAGTCCTGCATCCTCGGCGATCTTGACGCTGCTGCCGGAGAGTTCGCCGATCTCCGCCGCCGCAGCACCGCTGTGTTCCGCCAGCTTGCGGACCTCGGCTGCGACCACGGCGAAGCCCTTGCCGTACTCCCCGGCCCTGGCGGCCTCGATGGCGGCGTTGAGTGCGAGCAGGTTCGTCTGTCGGGCGATCTCCTCGATGATGGAAATCTTCTCGGCGATGTTGCGCATGGCTCCCACGGTTTCGGCAACGGCCCGCCCCCCTTGCTGGGCGTCCCGCGCGGCCCTGATGGCGATGCCCTGGGTCAGTTGCGCGTTTTCCGAGTTCTGTCGGATGTTCGCGGTCATCTGCTCCATGGAGGAAGATATCTCTTCCACGCTCGCGGCCTGTTCCGTGGCACCGTGGGACAGGTTCTGGGCCGCGTCGCTCAGCTCCTGGCTTCCCGAAGCCACGTTACCGGTGGCGGACTGCACCTCGTCCACGACTTCGCGCAGCTTGTGCACCATGCCGTTCAGGGCCTGGGCCAGGGTGCCGATCTCGTCCTTCTGTGTAATGTCCAGGATTCGGGTGAAATCCCCCCTGGCCATGTTCTGGGCGAAATCCACCCCCTTGACGATGGGGTCGATGATCCCCCTGGGTAAAAGGTAGAAGACGATCACAGAAGCCAACAGGGCAAAGCAGAGCGAGGAGGCGGCCATGATGTATACCACGCGGCGCACCTGGACCTCGTGCTCCGCGACCATCAAGTCCTCAAGCCTGTCCAGGCCCTGGGACATGGCGGCCAAGTCCCTGGCCATCTCCTCCAGGCGGGCCTTGCCCTGGTCCAGCCTGTTCTCCAGGAACAGCGAACTGATGGACACGAGTTTCACGTAGTATTTGGTATAGTCGGCGCGAAACGCCGCGACTTCATGTGGAAAGGAAACGGCCAGTCCGTCCAGGAGGGCGAATACCTCCATGGAGCGTGCGGCCGCGTCGATCATGTTCGTATCATTCTGGGACAGAATGCCACTGCGGATGTCGGTGTTGATCACGCCGATGGCTTCGGAGACCTTGCCCAAGTCCATGCGCATCGCCACAGAGTGGCTCAGATTGACGTTCACGGAAATGTAGATCACGGCGAAGGCCGCGAGCACGAAGAGGAGCATCACGTATATGGGAAGGGAAATCTTTGTGCGGATGGAGTTCAGGGCCATGTCCGCCACCTCCGGAGTTGCGCGCTCGGGCGCTCAGTTGACGGAAATGAATCCCTGTGCCTCGAACGCCCGTGTGCCTTCCGGGCCGCCGATGAAGGACAGCAGGGCTTCGATGGCCTTTGTGGGCTCCATGTATACCAGGTTCAACTCCCGCAGGATGGGGTAGGTCTTGGCCATGATGCTCTGCCGGCCCGGTTCTGCGCCGTCGGTGGCCAGGATGACCACGCCCATGCCCTTGGCCTTGACGGCCGCCGCGCTGCCGTAGGAGACGTAGCCCACGGCCCCGGGAATGCCCCCCACCAGGGTCAGTGCCTCGAGGTTGGAGCCGACCTCGTGGGCGCTCTTGCTGATGTATCCGGCGGCGCCTGGCTCCTTGCGCCCTGGGTGATGCATGGTGGCGTAGCCCTCGAACAGGTCCAGGGTGGCGCGGCCCAGCTCCTTGGAAATCAGCTCCACGGGCAGGTCCGGGCCGCCCAGCTCGCGCCAGTTGGTTATCCGGCCGTCGTACAGCCCCCGCACCTGGCTTTTGCTCAGGGTGCGCAACGGCACCGTGGGGTTGACGATGAAACACAAGGCGTCCATGGCCACCAGCTTGTGCCGCATCTTCGCCTTCTCCTCCGGGCGCAGGTCACGGGAGACCATGCCGATGTCTGAACTTCCCTCGAGCACATTGGCGATGCCCTTGCCGCTCCCTCCGCCCTGGATGTGCAGGGTGATGCCGCTTTTGGCAGTGAAGGCCGGGGCCAATTGTTCCATCACCGGCTGCAGGGTGGTGGCGCCGGAGATGCGCAGCTCGTCGGCGGCCGGCGCAGCGCTGTGGAACAGGAGCAGGAAAACGGTCAGCAACGGCAGGATCCTGAAAATGCGCACAAAACATCCGGGCATGGGGAACATGTCTTGTTGTCCGATTCTCGCGTCCATGGAACCCCCTGTGTGGAATTGGTCGCTTGAGGAGCAGCGACGTCCCGCATTCTTGTTAGACTTTCCCTATTTCATACCACTACAGTCATTACTAGAGAAAGTCAAACCCGCTATCCAACCCGCTATCCGAGCTCCTGTTTCTGGTCGAATACGCCGCTCAGGACCTCGGGCCACACGGGTTCGAGAGCCAGACCCAGAATCACGCGCAGGGCGGCCGCGGCCTCGTCCCGGCGCGTTTCCCAGAGCCCGCGCTCCGAGTCGGCCAGGTGCAGCTCAACGATCCCGGACCGGGGCACGCGCAGCCGGAATTCCCTTAAGCCCAAGCCGGCCAGGGCCGCTTCCGCCGCTTCCAGGCGCCGCAGGGTCGCGGTGTCCGGTCGCAGACCATAGGCAAAGCGCGTGAGCAGGCAGGGGCGGGCCGGCGCGTCCCACCCGGCAAGACCAAGTTCGCGGGAAATGGCCCGAACCATTGCCTTGTCCACCCCGGCCTCGGCCAGGGGGCTGCGCACGTTCAGCTCGGCCAGGGCTTGCAGGCCGGGGCGGTGGGCCGAGAGATCCGAGGCGTTGCTCCCGTCCAGCAGCGTGGCTAGGCCGTGTGATCGGGCCAGTTCACTGGCCCTGGAAAAAAGCAGGAACTTGCAGTGGTAGCAGCGCAAGGGTGCGTTTGCCGCCACCTCGGGGTGGAGCAGGGGGTCGATGTCCAGGACATGCAGCGGTAGTCCTAGCTCCGCGCACCAGGAGCGGGCCAGGGTTGATTCTGCCGCCGGCACGTGGGGGCCGGAAAAGTGCATGGCCTCGAAGCGCTGGCCGGTCCCCGCGGCCAAGTGGGTGAGCAGGCGGCTGTCCACACCCCCGGACAGGGCGATCAATCCGGGCGCCAAGCCAGCGATGCGGGAGCGCAGATCACCGATATGCTGCTGGAACTCCGGCTGCATCAAATCTCGCTTCGGGCTGTACGGCATTGCGGCTTCAGCTGGAGGGAATCCGCTCCTGGGGCTCGGTGAGCAGGAACTCGCCCGATTCGATCCACTCCTTGAGCTTGTTGGCGATCTCCAGAGACATGGTGTAGCTCGTCAGGGGCGAGGTCTGCACGTTCTTGCCCTGGAATTCGACCTGCCCGGACTTGAGTTCCGAGAAGCTCACGTGGCCGAGGATGCGTGGTAGACCCTGGGGGTAGTCGTGGCCGTAATCCTTGATGGGCATGAGGATGTCCGAGTCGCTGACGCCGGTGTACCAGGCGATGTCCTCGTTGAGCACGGGAATGGGAATGCCCACGCCAACGGCCATGGTGCAGCCGTATCCCAGGAAGCTCATGGCGCGCAGGTAGCGTTTGTTCATGCCCTTGAGTTCCCCGCGCAGCATGAGTGTTCCCGAGGGCGTGAGAGGCAGCCCCCGCTCGGTGCGCTTGGGGTTGGACACGTGCTGCGTGCCGGCGCCGAGCACCCAGCCCACGCCGCCGCCAAGGAATATCTTCACGCCCAGGCCGATGGTCATCAGGTAGGGGTCGTTGAGCAGGGGCGAGAGTTCACCGGCGGTGGCGTAATTGATGTTACGCGCGTTGGGCTTGAGCGGCCCCATGTAGGTGTAGATGATCCGGCTGGTGAGGTTCACGGCCGCGTTGTAGTTCTGGTAGCAGTTGCGGGGATTGAGCAGTTGGGCAAAGGGGAGCTGGGCCAGGGTCACGTCTTTTTCCAGGTTCTTGCGGGGGTAGCAGTCAGTGACGTAGCTCTCCGCGCGCAGGTGCACTGCCTTGCCGCTCACCAAGTCCTCGATGACGTGACTCCCGCCGTATTTGAATTGGCCGGGGTAGACCTTGTTCAGGGGGTCGTCCTCCGCCACTTCGGTGCAGCCGAGATAGGCATCCACCGCGGCGATGCCCGCATGAGCCGGAACACCATTGAGCCAGATTTTCGAGGCGCGCATGGAGGGGGGCTGTTGGCCGATATTGAAGAGCATGCCCGAGGAGCACATGGGGGAGAAGGTGCCGGTAGTGACGACGTCCACCTCCTGGGCCGCGCGTTCCTTGCCCAGTTCCTTGACGGTTTTGGTCATTTCCGCGGCGTTGAGCACCACGGCCTTGCCCTGCTTGATGCGTTTGTTGATCTCGGCGATGGTCTTCTGCACTGGATGATCCTTGCCCATGTGGGGTCTCCCGCTGTTTCTGCCGCTGTGTCCGGGACAGCGTGCAACTTCGTCGTTCATCTGTCGGAATGTGCTCTGTACGCCATTTGTCCCGCGCAGACAACGTTCCCTTTGGCGCGACCAGCGTTCCCTTGGGTCACGATGCCCCGGTGCGGGTGTTGGTGGCTGTTTCCTGGTCGTCGGGCAGGATGGCGGGCAGCGTGAAAAAGAATGTGGAGCCTTTGCCGGGCGCGCTCGTGGCCCAAAAACGCCCCCCGTGGTGTTGGATGATGTAGGCGCAGATGGGCACGCCCAGACCCACGCCCTGGGGCTTGCCCGTGAGGGAGTCGCCGATCTGCTGGAATTTCTCGAACACCGTGGAGTACTCCGCCTCCGGGAAGCCCATGCCGGTGTCTTCCACGCTGACGAGTATTTCATCGCCCTTGTTCGCGGCAGTGCATAAAATGCCGCCCTGTTCCGTGAACTTGACCGCATTGGTCAGCAGGTTCATCAAGGCCTGGAGCAACCTGGTCCTGTCTCCCAGGACCTCATAAAGATCGGGGGCGACCACGAGCCTCAGCTCGATACGCTTTTCCGCCACCATGGGTTCGATCTGCCTTCGGGCCTGTTCCAGGATGACGCGAAACTGCACCCGCTCCTGTTTCCACTCGACCTCGCCGCTTTCCATGCGCGAGATGTCGAGTACGTCGTTGATGCGGTTGGTGAGCCGCTTGGCCTCGGTGAGCAGGATCTCGATGTTGGCCTCCACCTGCTGGACGGCCTTTTCCAGGGTCTCCTTGGGAAACTTTCCGGGCGTGCGCAACTCGGGCAGCAATATTCTGTGTAGCCTGGAGCGGATGATGGAGGTGAAACCCAGTACCGAGGTCAGGGGCGTGCGTAACTCGTGGGACACGTTGGAGAGGAAGGTGGTCTTCATCTTGTCCAACTCCTTGAGTTCGGCATAGGCCTCCTCAAGTTCGGACGTTCGCTCCTTGACGCGACGCTCCAGATTCTGGTTCATTTCCTCCAATTGGCCGTATGCCTCGCTGAGACTGGCCGTCAGCTCCAGCAGGCCCTTCTCGTTGGCGATGCGCCGCCCCATTTCCTCACGGAACTGGATCACCGTGTTCACTCTGGCCAGGAGTTCCAGCTTGTTCACGGGCTTGTTGATGTAGTCGATGGCGCCCGCGGCAAAGGCCAGGGAGAGACTCTCCTTTTCGTCGCTCACGGTGACCATGATCACGGGGATGTCCATGAGCTCCGGGGTGTTCTTTATGACACGCACAGCTTCGATGCCGTTCATGCCCGGCATGTTGATGTCCATGAGGATCAGGTCAACGGGGCCGGACCTTTTCCTGTCCGGACCGGCAGCGGGATGGGAGCACTGCAGCAGTTCCAGGGCCTTGTTGGCCGAGGCGCACATCACCAGCGACTCGTAGCCCGCACCGCGCAGGATGGCCTCGAGCAGCATGCGCGACGTGGCGGAATCGTCCACGATCATGATGGTGGTGTCGCGCTTGGAGTCGCCTGGCGGGGCTGGTCTTGGGGAGATGTTCATGGTTGTTGTGGCGTCGTGGTATATGTTCCTGTTCAAGAAAAAGGCACCGATCGAGTGGATAACGACAGGGGCGGGACAGGAGGAACCGCCGCGCTCCTGGACCATGCCTCAGGGCAACGGACCGCTCCGAGCCCGGAACAGGATTCCAGCAAGACCGAAGCGTGCGCGTTATCCGCGTCTTTCCGCCTGTAACAATACTGGAGAGCACAGGGGAAGGCAAGATCGCATGCCAGCCATGAAACGCCGCCACGAGAGCTGCAACATCGGGGCAGCTTGCCCTTTTCCAGGAGTGACAGGCTCTAGTCCTCGGCAGGAGACACCGGGATGGTGAAGGAAAAGACGCTGCCATGGCCGGAGCGGCTTTCTGCCCAGATGCGTCCGCCGTGGCCGGCCACGATTTCCCGGCAAATGGTCAGGCCCAGCCCGGCGCCGCTGGGTTTGCCGGACAGGGTGTCGGGTTTCAGGATATAAAACCGCTCGAATATCCGGTCCAGGTCCGCGGGGGCGATGCCCACGCCGGTGTCGGCCACCTGAAAGACCACTTCGCCTCTTTCGCCGGCCAGGGCGCGGATGGTGACACTGCCCCCGGTGGTGTACTTGGAGGCGTTGTTCACCAGGTTGATGAGCACCTGCAGGATGCGGTCGGCATCGACCCGCACGGACGGGAGGCCGTCCTTGAC
Organism: uncultured Desulfovibrionaceae bacterium; assembly: GCA_964609625.1. Lineage (GTDB taxonomy): Bacteria > Desulfobacterota > Desulfovibrionia > Desulfovibrionales > Desulfovibrionaceae. The sequence goes on along the minus strand of CAZSRS010000008.1, from coordinate 42,189 downwards.
TTCGGTGAGCAGTCGCACCGCGTCGGATCTGGCAAAGAAGCCGCTGGTTACCGCCTGGGCACGGGCCACGAGTTCCGCCGGAGAAATCTCTTCGATCCGCCACTGCATGCGGCCGGCCTCGATGCGATGCAGGTCGAGCACGTCGTTGATCATGCGCGTGAGGCGTTCCCCGTCCAACAGAATGATGCGCAGATCCTCCTCGATCTGGGCCGCATTTTTTTCCAACACCGGGTCTCCCTGCGCCAACGAACGGAAATGCTTTCTGAATTTCTTGAGGATGAGTTTGGCGTAGCCCACCAAGGAGGTAAGGGGCGTGCGCAGTTCATGGGAGACTGTGGAGAGGAAGGCCGATTTCATGGAGTCGATCTCCCGAAGTCTGGTGTTGGCCTCCTCCAGGGCGTGGGCCTTTGCCTCGAGGTCCGCCGTGCGTTCGGCCACCAGGTCTTCCAGCTCGCGGCTGCGGCGGGCCTGCTGCGCCAGCAGGGCGCCCAGGCGCTCCACACCACGGCCCAGCACGTCGAATTCGAGGATGGTCGTGCGGGGTACCCGCACCTCCGCGTTGTGCAGTTCGGCTTCGAGCAGGGCATTGGCCGCGGCCTGTGCCGGCTTCAGGATGTAAGCGCGCACCAGCAGGATGATGACCAGCGCGATTGCCAACAGGACGGCCATGTCCGCGCTGCCCGTGCGCAGGGCCTGGCGTGCCTTGGCTTCTATGGAACCGAGATCTTGGGCAGTGGTCCGGGCCGCTTCTTCGGTCAGCGCGCGGGAGAGGGTCTCCACCTCTTCCGCCAAGAACTCCCAGGCTTCGCGAGCCGTGTGCACATGCTCCAGGGCCTCTTCCTTGAGCCGCAGCATCTCCAGACTGATCGCCTCGATTCGGGATGTGACGAGCGCAACGTCGACATCGGGGGGCAGACAGGCCGTGTAGTCCGCTCCCGCATGCAGCAGGTTGGTCAGCCGTTGCCGCTGTTCCGCTAGTTTTACGGAGGGCAGGGTTTCGATCAGCGTGCCGGGAAGCTGTACCAGCTCGGCCCAGAGGGCATGTTGGCAGTCGGAAGCGGTGTGGTCGACGGGCTCGCGAGTGAGGGGAAAATCCAGATGGAACACGCTGAATTCCCTGAACAAGAGTGAGGCAGCCTCGTTTTTTTCCTGGAAACCGTCCATGTCGGCCGCCACACCGGACAGGGAATTGGAAACCCGCAGTGCCAGCGCACGCAACCGTGGGTCGGATTCATTGGTCATCTCCCTGGCCAGGGCCTGGGCCATGACCAAGGTTCTGCGGCGTTCCCGGCCCTGGACCGCGAACAGGGCCTCGCCGTAGCGTAGCAGCTTGTCCACGTTGAGGATGGTGCGCTGGCGATCGATGATGTCGGAGAGCACCCGCTTCCGGGTGGCGGCGGCCTCGTCGCGGATCTGCAGGATGGAGTGCAGGGTGAAGGCGATGGCCAGGCCCACGCAGATGACCATGGCCACGACGGCCAGGCGGGTGACGCTCTCCAGCCGTGGTTTGCTCGCGAGCCGCGGTAACAAGGAAGGCCGGTCTCCAGGTTCGGACATGGGCGTCAATAGATGCTGAAGGGGAAATAGGCGCGGTTGATGCGGTCGTAGTCACCGTTTTGCAGGATGACGCCCAGCGCGGTGTTCAGGGCGTCGCGCAGCGCGGTCTCGCCCTTGCGTACGGCGATGTTGGCCGTGCTGGAAAGGCTTTTTTCCGACAGGGGGTCACCCACGTACTCGTAGCCGTCGCCCTTGGGGCTCTGCAGGAATTCAAAGGCAGTGAGCGAGTTGCAGAGCACGGCATCAACCTTGCCGGCCAACAGCAGGTCAAAGGACTGGTCCAGGGTGTCGGTGACGGTCAGGGTGATGTCACTACCGAAGGTGGCGGCCAAGTAATCGGCGTGGACGGTTTCCTCCTGGGTGGCGATGTGCCTGCCGCGCAGTCCCGCTGACGAGGTGGTGAGCCCCGAGCCGGCCCTGGCGATGTAGGAGCTGGTGGTGCGGTAGTATTTGTCCGTGAATTCCACCCGTTGCGCCCGATCCGGCGTGTAGGACATACTGGCGACGATGACGTCGAAGTCCCCGGCATCCAGGCGGTCGATGATGCCCTCCCAGGGCGTCTTGACCAGCTCGCATTGGGCATCCATGACCTTGCAGAGAGCCAGGGCGATGTCCACGTCGAACCCGGCCAGATTCCCCTGGCCGTCGACAAAGCTGAAGGGCGGGTACTCGCCCTCGATGGCGACGCGCAGGGTTCCGGCGGCCCCGGCAGGACAGGAGGCGAAAATGCACCCTACGAGCACGATGGACCAAAGTGCCATGCGACGCCAGGTATACAGCATGGCACCAAGCGCTCCGTGTAACTCCAACATCTCGGTATGCATGGATTCCCCCCTTGCGTCCCTGGTTGTTGTCTGTTCTGATGAACGAATGGTATAGAATTGTATCCGGTCATGGGAGAAAAGTCACTTCCAAGCGTACACAATACCGGCCCTACACGCGATTCGCGCTGGAAAGGAACGGGCAGGGAGGGGCTGCCCCGGCCGTGACGTGATGGCGCCTTGCCGCTGCATGTCCCTGACCAGCGGCAAGGAGCAGGTCTCTATCCACCCTGTTCCAGCTTTTTCTTGGGCTTGGGCGGCGTGCCCCGGAGGATCAGCAGCTCCCGCGACGCGGCGGGGGCGCGGTGCAACTGCTTCTGGCTCAGGCATTTGGTGGGGCAGTTGTCTACGCACACACCGCAATACACGCAGGCAAAGGGGTCGCACTGCCACAGCCCCTGGTCCTTGTCCACGCCGATGCACTGGGAGGGGCATTTGCGTTGGCAGATGCCGCAGAAGATGCACTGCTCGATGGCGTTGACCAGCTCGCCACGGGCCTGGGGAAAGGGGTCGCGGACCTCGCGCGGGTAGTCGCGGGTGGCGCGCCCCGTAAAGAGGTTGCGCAGGACGGTGGGCGTCATGAAGAACATGGGGCGGCTCCTCAGCGTTCGGTGCAGCTGATACACGGGTCGATGGACAGGACCACCACGGGCACGTCGGCCAGCTCGATGCCGGGCAGCATGGCCACCAGCGGCGGGATGTTGGCGAAGGTGGGGGTGCGGATGCGCACCCTGTCCAGGAATTTTTTGCCCACGGCCTTGATGTAGTAGAGGCATTCGCCCCTGGGCTGTTCCACGCGGGAGATGACCTCGCCCGTGGGAAAGCCCTTGAAGGACACGGCCAGTTCGCCGTCCGGCAAACGGCCCAGGGCCTGGCGCACCAAGTCCAGGGACTGCAAGGTCTCGCGGAAACGTACGGCGCAACGCGCCCAACAGTCTCCGTCCTTTTCCACCACAGGCTCGAAATCCAGGTCGTCGAAGGCCGCGTATCCGAGCTGGCGCATGTCCTGGGCCACGTCGCTGGCCCGCAGGGTTGGGCCGGCGGCGCCAAGTTCCAGGGCCTGCTCCCTGATCAGGACACCCAGCCCCCTGGTACGTTTCTGCACCGTGTAGTCGTGCAGGAGCGTGGCCTCGATGCGCCGGATCTCCCGTTCCATGCCGTCAAGCTCTTCCATGATCCAGCGTCGGTGCTCCAGGCCGAGGTCCCTGCGCACGCCGCCGATGACGTTGACCGAAACGATGACACGGTTGCCGGTGGTGGCCTCGTTGATGTCCATGACCCGCTCGCGGATCTTCCAGCACTGCATGAACAGGCTTTCGAAGCCCATGGCGTCGGCGAACAGCCCCAGCCAGAGCAGGTGGCTGTGCACGCGGTGCAGCTCGGACCAGACCACGCGCAGATACCGGGCGCGGGGCGGGACCTCCAATCCCAGCAGGGTCTCCAACCCCTGGCAATAGCACATGGCGTGGATTTTGGAGCAGATGCCGCACACGCGCTCCACGATCTGTACCATCTGGTGCATGTCGCGCACCCGGGCCAGGGTTTCAAGCCCCCGGTGCACGTAGCCCAGGGCCGGCACGGCGCTGGTGACGATCTCGTCCTCCACCTCCAGCTTGAGGTGGATGGGTTCGGGCAAGACAGGGTGCTGCGGCCCGAAGGGTATGATCTGTCGCGGCATGGGCGATCCTCCGCAGGTCAATCCTGCTGTGTGCTCACGCTGTATCTGCAAAAGGGCAGTGTGGTGACTTCCTCGTCGAGATAGAGGCTGCGCCCGAAATCGAGCACCAGGCCCTCGAAGCGCAGGCCGAATTGGTCCTGGATCTCGTTTTCCACCAGGAAGGCGGCCAGGTACACGCCAGAGATGCTGGGCACGGGCTCGTTCCTGGGCACGGTGCAACGCAGGTTCTCCAGCTCCAGGTCCTGGTCGAAGTGGTAGATCAGGTCGCAGTCGTCGGATTCCAGCTCCACGCAGCTGATGGTCACGAAGCGTTTGCCCTCGGCCTTGCGGGCGGCCGCCTCGGCGATCAGAACCGCCTTGTCCACGATGCGCGCTTCCATGGCTTCATCCTCCTGGTTCACGACCGGGCCGCGTCGAGTTTGGCGGCCAGCAGCTCCAGTCCCTTGAGCACGCCGTCCATGATGGCCTCGGGCTTGGCCGGGCAGCCCGGCACGTAGACATCCACCGGGATGACCTTGTCCACGCCGCCCACCACGTTGTAGGCCTCGCGGAACACCCCTCCGGACAGGCCGCAGGCGCCGATGGCCACCACGAGTTTCGGCTCCGGCATCTGCTCGTAGAGCGTGCGCAGCACCTTCTTGTTGCGGTGGTTCACGGTGCCCGTCACCAGCAGCAGGTCAGCGTGCTTGGGATTGCCCACGTGGACGATGCCCAGGCGCTCCACGTCGTAGAGCGGCGTGAGGCAGGCCAGGGTCTCGATGTCGCAGCCGTTGCAACTGCCGCAGTCGAAATGCAGCAGCCAGGGCGACTTGAGTCGGGATTTGTCGATGAACTTGGCCAACACGCCCATGCGGTGTCACCTCACGTGGATCCAGATGAGATTGATGCAGGACAAAAGTAACCCCAGGCCCAGCACCGGCCCCAGCATTCGCCGCCAGGTCAGGCGGGCCGTGACGTTGTCCACCAGCACTTCCGCGACGTACAGGGCCAGGGGCAGCAGCACCATGCCCCAGATGCTGGTGGCCCAGAACAACGAGGCCAAGCCCAGGAGCAGGAACACCTCGTAGAAATGCGCCAGTTCCACCAGCGCCAGATAGGGCCCGGAGTACTCGGTATGGATCCCACGCACTATCTCCTGATGCGCGTGGTGCGAGCCCGCGATGTCGAAGGGCGACTTGCGCAGCTTGATGGTGAACACCGTGGACAGCACGATGAACAGGAGTGGCAGTTTGAACAGCATGGGCTGTTCGAGGCCGTGGACCGCGGCGATATCGAAGCTGCCCGCGTGCAGGGCGATGCCCACGAAGACCAGCAGGAGCAGCGGTTCGTAGGCCACCAGTTGCAGCAGCTCGCGCTGCCCCCCGATCTGACTGTAGGGCGACTGCACGGACAGCGCACCGATGACCAGGAACACGGCACCCACCGCCTGCACGAAGAACAGCAGCAGCAGGTCCGTCCGCAGCAGGAACAGCAGCACGGACAGCACGGCCGCGATCAGGTACATCCAGGCACAGAAGGCGATCCAGACGTTGGACAGCCGCGCCTCCTTGCCCCAGAGCTTGGCGACGTCGTAGAACGGTTGCAGCAGGGGCGGTCCCATGCGCGCCTGCATCCGGGCCGTGAGGCGCCGGTCCAGGCCGCTCACCAGGCCGCCCAGCAGCGGCGCTCCCAACAGGGCAGCCAACACCAGCAGGATGTTCACGGCAGTCATGTCGATCACAGGCCGCCTCCCAGCATCAGGAGCAGCAGCAGTCCGGCGGCCACGTTCACCGGCAGTGTCAGCCGCGTCTCACCGAACCAGCGCTCGAGGTAGTAGTTGCTCATGGTCAGGGGGACCTCCGCGCGCATGGGACCGCGAAAGCCTCCCGGCTCGGGCAGGTTGGCACCGTTCATGTATGGAGGGGAGTACCCCGCACGCCGCGCCTTGCGCAGTCCGGCAAAGGCAACACCGCCCCCCAGGACCGCGACCAGGAAAAGCCACGGCACCCATGCCGCCGCGTCGCGCATCGGTTCGGCCCCAGCCTGGAAACGAGCCAGCACCGGCCCGGCCAGGCCGTTGTACAGCGAAGGCGCGGCCAAGGGCAGCAGGAGCGCGGCTCCCAGCAGGGTGAACAGGGCGCCGCGCGTGAGCCAGGGCTGTTTCTCGGCCCGCACGGGCGCGTTCAGGAGCGGCGGCCCGCCCCCCAACATGCCGCCCACCCAGCGGGTCCAGTAGAGCACGGTGAAGGCGCTGCCCACGGCGAACATGAGCAGCACCAGGAGATTGGCGGCGGCGGACTCGATGGCCAGCCACTTGCCGAAGAGCATGCCAAAGGGCGGTAGGATCATGGTCAGGGCGCCCAGGCAGGCCACCAGCACGGTCACGGGCATGCGGGCCTCCAGGCCGCGCATGTCCTCGATGTCCCTGCTGCCGATGTTCTGCTCCACGGTGCCCACGCAGAGAAAGAGCAGGGCCTTGGACACGGCGTGAAAAACCACCAGCATCATGGCCACCACGATGGCCGTGGGCGTGTTGATGCCGGCGCAGGCCACGATCAGCCCCAGGTTGCTGATGGTGGAGTAGGCCAGGATCCGCTTGCCGTTGCTCTGTGACAGGGCCAGGGCAGCCGCGGCCAGGAAGGTGAACCCGCCGCACAGGGCCAGGGCGTTGCCCACGAAGCTGTCCTGGCAGGCGGGCGACAGCCGTAGGCAGATGTAGACCCCGGCCTTGACCATGGTGGAGGAGTGCAGCAGGGCCGAGACCGGCGTGGGCGCGACCATGGCGCCCAGCAGCCAGCGCTGAAAGGGCATTTGGGCGGCCTTGACCAGCCCCCCCAGGGCCAGCAGGGCGATACCCAGAATTCCGAAGCTCTGTGCGGGCGCCTGGTTGATGAACACCTGGATCTCCAGGGTGCCCAACTGTGCATAAAGCACCCAGGTGCCGAGCAGCAGCGCCACACCGCCCAGGCTGTTCATCCACAGGGCCCTGAGCGCGTTGCGCCGGGCCAGCGGGGTGCGGTCGTGCTCGATGAGCAGGTAGGAGCACAGGGAGGTGATTTCGAAGAAGAAATATAGGTGCAGGATGTTGTTGGCCAGGATCAGGCCGTGCATGGCGCCGAAAAACAGCAGCAGCACGGCGAAGAAGCGTGGCTCACCGGCCGTGGCCTGCCCGCTGTGGGCCATGTGTTCCTCGTGGGCGCGCATGTAGGGCAGGGCATAGAGGCAGATCACCGAGCCCACCAGGGCCACCACCAGGGACATGACAGCCGCCAAGCTGTCGCCGTGCAGCATGGGGAAGCCGCCGTGCTCCCGGACCAGGAAGAATTCGACCCAGGCCAAGAGCAGCAGTTGCAGCACCGCCACGCCCATGACCAGCGGATGCCTGGCGCGCACGCCGATGCCCAGGATCACGAAGAGCAGGGCGAAGTCCAGCAGGGCGACGAGGACGTCGATGTCCAGTCCCAACAGGCGTTCTGGCGCGGCCTGGAAGGACCCGGCCCCGGCCAGGAGCACGGAACAGACCGAGACCAGCACCGCCGTAGCCACGACCAGACCGCTCCTGAAGAGGCGCGCCCGTATGCCGTAGGCCGCGATGGCCGCCAGGAACGGAAAGACGATGAGGAAAAACAGGATGGTGCCGTGCATGGACGTGGTTCTCCTCGCGTGCGGAAGGCCGGCCCAAGCGAGGAAACGGTCCGTTCCCGCGCTCGCGCCTTGTCGCCGACCGGTTCAGGCATGCCGGAGGCACGGAAAAACCCGGTGACCGGTTGGTGTTCTTCCCCCTTGTACCGGATTCCTCCATTGATTCAAGGAATTTTTCAGGAAGCGTGTGCTGTTCGAGAGAACCTGCCTGGGGGGGCGGACCATTCGTAAAGCGGATCGGACCGCGCATCTGCTTACAATGACGACATTTCCGGCGTTGACACCCGCCGGCCCATGGCATAAGCCGGCCATTCATGCCGGCCTTGGTCGCTATGGAGAATTCATGCCCCTTTTCCGCCCCTTGAGCCGTTGGGTCGCGCTGGTCCTCGTCTCGGGTCTGCTTACCGCGGGCCTGCATCTGGCATCTTTCCCGGCTGCGGCACTGCTCGGCCCCATGTTGGGGGGCGTGCTCTTCGGCCTACGCGGAGTCGTCCTGAACACTCCCCGCTGGACCTTTGCCGCGGCCCAGGCCGTGGTGGGCTGCATGGTGGCGGTGACCCTCACCCCCTCCACCCTGGTGGCGCTCGGTCGGCAATGGCCGTCAATGCTACTGGTCATCGCCTGGGTCATCGCCTCCGGCGCGGTGGTTGCACTGGCGCTGATACGCTACGGCCGGCTGCCCGTGGCCACCGCGGCCTGGGGGATGTCGCCGGGAGGGGCCGCGGCCATGGCGTCCATGGCCGAATCCTTCGGCGCGGACATGCGCATGGTGGCCTTCATGCAATACCTGCGGGTGCTCATCGTGGTGCTCACCGCCTCGACCGTCTCGCGCATCCTGCTCGGGCACGGGATGGAGCCGGCCGAGCAGGCATATGGCGGGCTGGGGTTCGACGCGCCCCCTTTGTCCTTGGCCCTGACCCTGGGGCTGATCGCCTGTGGCGTGTTGTTGGGGCGCAGGCTGCGTATTCCCGCCGGAGCCCTGCTGCTGCCCATGCTGGGGGGCGCCGTGCTCAACAGCTCGGGACTGATGCACATCACCCTGCCCCCCTGGTTGCTCTGGAGCGCCTACGCCTGCCTGGGCTGGTACATCGGCCTTGGTTTCACACCGCAGACGGTGCGCCACGCCCTGCATATCGCTCCCCAGATCGTGCTGGGTACCTTCATGTTGATCGTCCTGTGTCTGGGAGCGGCCTGGGTGCTGACCGCGTGGCTCGGCGTGGATGCCCTGAGCGCCTACTTGGCCACAACGCCCGGGGGGTTGGACTCGGTGACGGTCATCGCCGTGGGCAGCGGCTGCGACGTTCCCTTCGTGTTGGCCCTGCAGACCCTGCGCCTGTTCGCCGTGGTGCTCACCGGTCCGGTGATCGCGCGGCTGATCTGCCGCATCGGCGGGGGCCGCGAGCCCGACAAAGCGGCCTGAGCAGGGGGCGGTCAACCAGCAATGTCGGCCCCTGCCCTTGGCTCAGGTCTTGGAACGGGGTTGGCCTTGCAGCGCGGCGGCGCGCTCCATCTCGGCGCCGACGTAGTGGGCGATCACCTGGCCAAAGGTCTCGTGCAGGCGCAGCAGCCCAAGATCGATGGGCACGCGGAGGCGGGTCAGGCGCAGTATGTCGCCGTCCTCGGCCCCGTGCGGCCAGATGCCGGAGAAGAAAAAACCCGCGTCCTCGGCCCGTTCGCAGAGCAATGGCGTGCCTGGCTGGGCAACGGGGAGATCGAGGTTCACTACCTCGGCGCCGGCGATATCGGAGAGGTCGATGGCCGCCCGATGCAGCTCCGACCATTGCCCGGCATCGGCGCGCGCGACCCGAATAGCCCCCTTCTGGAGAGCGCGGTCAAAGGCGACCGTGTAATCCCCCGTCGTGGCGTTTTGCTTTCCGGGAGCGAAGGTCACGGGGCGTTGCAGGCCCGCGTAGACGTGCTCCACCATGTCCCGATGCCGCTTTGGGACGTGGACCAGGGCCGGAGGCGGAGTGGTGAGGTACTGGAAACAGGAGAGATAGGATTCCCGCTGGGCGGGCGCGGCGTCCAGGCGCATGGCCTTGAAGCGTCGGGGCGGGCAGGCCGCAAGGTCCAGGCCGCAGGGAGACGCCCCGAACAGCATGACCTGCCGCTGGCTCACGGCATGGCTGGTGACCGGGTTGTACGTGAGTCCGAAGAGTTGCAGGTCGTTCGCCTTGGCGGCGAGCGCTTTTGTCAGGGCGTCCATGAGTCCCTGGCCGCGGTGGGCCGGAGACACCACCAGCAGGGCCATCTCGGCCACGGCCAGGGATTCGGGGCGAAGCAGCCCGGCATGCGCCGCCACCTCGCCCCGCTCCGTTACAGCCACATAGCTGATGAGCCTGCCACTGCCCACCAGATGGACCAACCCTTCGGGGCGGTAGAAATTCTCGTTCTTGTAGGAGTAACCGTAGGCCAGCCAGAAGATCTGGGTCACCTGCAGGGCCTCGTCGGGTCGCATGGGGCGGATGTCGTAGTGGCGGGCCGGGGCCTTTTGGATTTTTTCCGGCAGCACGGACGGAGGGGGCTCCGCCGCCTCTGGCAAACGCTTGATCAGGCACAAGGCCTTGCCCTGACGCCCGTGGTTGACCCAATGCACCTCGTCCACCGCATGGTGGATGAGCCTGGTGCCCAATCCGACGACCTCGCCGGAATCCTGGGAAGCATGGGGCGCGGGCAGACTGCTCAACGTGGGGTCGAAGGGCAGGCCCTCGTCGCGAAACGCCAGGCGCAATTCGCTCCCGTGGATCTCGCCGTCCACGAAGACGTCCCCTTCCGTGCCGTCGGGATAGGCATGGTCGCGGATGTTCAGGAAGGCCTCCTCGGCGGCCAGCTCCAGGGCCAGGACATCCTTGTGGGGCAATCGCGCCGTGCTCGCCAGCTCCCGAACATACTGCTGCACCATGACCAGGAACCTGCCGTCCGCTGGAACACGCAACTGGGTCTGCAAGGGTTTGGGCATGGAGTTCAATATCGTATGGAAGGGAAGAGCGTCAATGTGGCGGGTTTGCAAAGGTCAAGGATAAATCATGATTCCCGTGAGTTGCGCACAATGGATTGGCGAGGGTCGTGCTGACTCCCGTGCCTGGGCGACAGCATTGCAAACGCTGGCATTGTTTCAAGGTGCTCAGTATATCCTGTGTCTGAAGAGCCAGCCGGCCAGGGTCAGGCTGCAGAGTCCGATGAGCGCCAGGGGCCAGACCTGCATCAGGAGCAGCGAGGAGGGCGCGTCTTCTATGAATACCCCGCGCAGCAGCGTTATGACGTAGCGTAGCGGATTGAGCCAGGTGATCCACCGCACCGTGGGGGTCATGTTGGCAATGGGCGTGGAAAAGCCGGAGAGCAGCACCGCGGGCATCATGAACAGGAAGGAACCAAGCAGCGCCTGTTGCATGGTCGCGCTGCACGAGGAGATCATCAGGCCCACGCCCACCGCGGCGAAGACGAAGAAGGCCAGGCCGAGATACAGAAGTCCCAGGTCTCCCCGCAGGGGCACCTGGAACCAGAACACCGCCACCAGAATGATCAGGCTGGCCTCCAACATGCCGATGAGCAGGCCGGGAAGTGCCTTGCCCAGGAGGATTTCAAGGGGGAGCATGGGCGTGACCAGCAGTTGGTCGAAGGTGCCGTGCTCGCGCTCCCGCGCCACGGAAAGGGCCGTGACCAGCAACGTCACCAGCAGGGCGATGACGCCGACAATCCCTGGGATGAAGTACCAGCGGCTGAGCAGGTTCTCGTTGAACCAGGCGCGTTGCACCAGCACCGAGGCTGGTTCCTGCCCCGCATCCCGGATACGTCTGTTGTTGAACTTCTCGACAACACTGGAAAGATAGTTGCCGACGATGCCCGCGGTGTTGGAATTGCGGCCGTCCAGGAGGGCTTGGACGGTCGTCTCGCGCCCCGCGTCCAGGTCGCGCTGGAATTCCTGGCCGATGCGCAGGACGAGTCGCACTTGGCCGTTATCGATGAGTTCCCGGATCTCGGCCTCGCTGGTGATCTCCTTGTACAGCTGGAAGCGGGTGGACGCGGCAAGCCCGGCCAGCAGTTGGCGCGAGGCCTCGGAGCGGGCGCGGTCCTCGAAGGCGTAAGGCACCTGGGTCAGGTCGAAGGTCGCGGTGTAGCCGAAGATGATGGTTTGCAGGATCGGGGGCACGATGACCACGATGCGGCTCTTGGGGTCCTTGAGCAGGGCCAGGAATTCCTTGACCATCAGGGCCGCGACGCGCTGCAACGATTCGATCACGGGCATGGCCTCACTCCAGGCTCTTGCGGGTCTTCGTGAAGGCCAGCAGCATGAACACGCCGGCCAGGGCACCCAGGGCCAGGCCGTTGGATAGCAGTACCGAGCGCACGTCTCCGGCCAGAAACAGCGTCTGCACGATAGAGACGAAGTAGCGCGCGGGCACGACGTGGGAGATCAGCCGTATCACCCAGGGAGCGCTGGCCAGTTCGAACAGGAAGCCGGAGAGAAAGAACGAGGGCAGGAACGCGGCGATGAGCGCTGCTTGGCCGGCCACAAACTGGTTGCGCACCGTGGAGCTGATGAACAGCCCCATGCCCAACGCGGCGGCCATGAACAAGCCCCCGAGCAACAACAAAATAGGCAGTGAGCCGCGGAAGGGCACCTGGAACAGCAGCACGGCCATGGCAAAGCAAAGGCCAAGCCCCCCCATGCCCAGTACGAAATAGGGAATCATCTTGCCCAGCACGATCTCCATGCGGCTCACCGGGGTCACCAGGAGTGCCTCCATGGTGCCGCGCTCCCACTCGCGGGCCATGACCAGGGCGGTGAGCAGCGTGCCGATGAGGGTCATGATCAGGGCCATGAGGCCGGGAACAAGAAAGTTCTGGCTTCGAACCTCACTGTTGAACCAGATGCGTTGATTCACACGGACCAGTCCCACCCGTTCGGTGGAAGCGTCACCCCGCGAGCCCTGAACATCTATCAGCCAGCGCTGCCAGGCGCCGGTGACATACCCCAGCACCTGATTGGCGCGGTTGGCGTCCACACCGCTGACGATCACCTGGACCGGGGCCTGGGAGCCGGTCTGCAGCCTGCGCGAAAAATCCTCCCGCAGGCGGATCACGGCGTCCACGCGCCCCTGACGCAGAAGCGACTCCGCCTCGCGCCAGGAAGTGGTGGGCAGGGGTTTGAAATAGTCCGAGATCAGGAAGCGCGCCAGGAATTGCGTGGCCTGGGGGTCTGGTTTTTCCATGACAACGGCGACAGGCAGTTGCCTGGGGTCCAGGCTGATGCCGTATCCGAACAGCAGCAGCATGATGATGGGCATGACAAAGGCAAGGGCGATGCTGGAAGGGTCACGCACGATCTGCAGGCTTTCCTTGACCAGCAGCCCCCGCAGGCGCATGGGGTTCAGGAGCGCGGGCATGGGGCATTCTCCCGGGAGGCGGCCATGCGCTGTTGTTCCACCAGGTGGATGAAGGCCTCCTCGATGGTGGGCGGCACATCCCGCCCTTCCCGACGCCCCAGTTTCCGGATGTCTTCCGGTGCCCCCATGGCCAGGAGCCTGCCGGATTCCATGATCAGCATCCGGTCGCAGTATTCGGCCTCTTCCATGAAGTGCGTCGTGACCACGACGGTGACGCCCTTTTCGGCAAGGGCATTGATGCGCTCCCAGAAGAGCCTGCGCCCGAGGGGGTCCACGCCGGAGGTGGGCTCGTCCAGGAACAGGATCGCGGGTTCGTGCAGCAGCGCGCAGGCCAGGGCGAGCCGTTGTTTGATGCCAAAGGGGAGGTTGCCGGCCGCGGCATCCGCGTCGGCCGCCAGCTCCATCTCCTCCAGAGCCCAACGCAGGCGCTCCTTCCTGCGTTTGCCGGCCAGGCCGTAGGCATTGCTGAAAAAGGTCAGGTTCTCGCGCACGGAGAGCTGGCCATAAAGCGAGAATTTCTGAGCCATGTAGCCCACGTGTTTACGCGCCCTGGCCGCGGCTGTCCGCAGGTCGGCGCCGGCCACTTGCAGTCGTCCTCCTGTCGGGGGAAGCAGGCCGCAGAGCATGCGGAAGGTGGTGGACTTGCCCGCGCCGTTGGCGCCGAGCAGGCCGAATATTTCGCCCCTGTCCACCGTGAACGTCAGTCCCTGCACGGCGTGGAAGTCCCCGAAGCGGCGTTCGAGGTCCCGAACCATGATGGCGGGTCCTGTGTCGGCAAGGGTGGGGCGCGCTGCAACCGCAAGGGAGTTTGCTGCGGTTTCAGGAGTGGGGACATCGATGAGTCGTTTTTCCTCCACATGTTTCCGCAGCAGCAGCATGAAACCGTCCTCAAAGACCGGAGCCGCGGCTTCCGGCGGACCAGTCTCCAATCCTTGCAGAACCGTGTCGTGTACAATCTGGTCCTTGGTCACAAACCGAACCAGGCCGGATTGCAACGTGGCGTCCACAACGCCCTTGCGGCCGAAAAGCCGGCTCTGCAGTCTGCGCGGCACGCCGGCCGGTCGCAGCAGCCACGTCCTGCCCCTGGCCGTGTCCTTGAACTCCTGGGGAGGGCCTTCTCCCAGCAGGGCGCCCTCCTGGAGGATGAAAACGCGGTCGCAGCGTTCGGCCTCGTCAAGATACGCCGTGCTCAGGAGCACGGTGAGGCCGCGCATACGCACCAGAGCGTCCACGATGGACCAGAGTTCCCTGCGCGAAAGGGGGTCCACGCCCACGGTGGGTTCGTCCAGCAACAGCAAGCGTGGGATCTTGATCAGTGAACAGGCGAGGCCCAGCTTCTGCTTCATGCCTCCGGAAAGCCTGCCGGCGAGCCTTGTGGTGAAGGGCGCGAGATTGGTCATCCGCATGAGTTCGGGATAGCGCTCCAGCCGTTCCTTCCTGCTCACGCCCTGCAGATCGGCATAGAGGTCTAGGTTTTCCTGGACGCTGAGGTCTTCGTAGAGGCCGAAGCGTTGCGGCATGTAGCCGATGGCGGCCTGGACCGCCCTGGCGTTGTTGTCCGTGGCCATGCCCAGGACGGAGACGCCGCCGCTGTCCGGCCGCAGCAGCCCTGCGGCGATGCGGATAAGCGTGGTCTTGCCGGCTCCGTCGGGTCCGAGCAGGCCGTTGACGCAGCCCGGCGTGACGGTGAAGGATACGTCCACCAGGGCGGAGACCTGTCGCGGGCCGTGGCGAAAGGTTTTCGAGACCCTGGATGCAACGAGGGGGGGCGGCGCGCTGCCGTCAGTGCCCGGCGACATGGCTGTTCACTGTTCCCGGCCGTTGCCCTGGCTTGGATTCTCGGGGTGCACGGCCTCGGGAAGGATTATTTCCCGTGACTCGCCACCGCCCAGATCGAGCACGACGGTCGCCGGCATGCCGAGACGCAGGGAGTCGTCCGGATCGGCCACATTGAAGCGCACTTCATAGACCAGCGAGGTGCGCAGCTCCGGCGTCTCCACGGGGCGGGGGGTGAATTCCGCCACCGGCGAAATGAAACCGACGCTGCCAGGGAACCTGACGTCTGGCATGGCGTCGATGGAAGCATATCCCGGAGTGCCGGGGCGGATGCGACCAAGGTCGGTCTCCGAGACGTAGGTCCGGATCCACTTGGGGGTCTGTATCGCCAGGGAGAACACGGGGCGTTGCGACGAAGCCATGTCTCCGGGTTCGAGATTGCGGTTGCGCACGGTGGCGTCCCTGGGCGCCCGGAGCACACTGTCTTCCAGGACTACCTCGAGTTGGGCCAGTTCCGCCTGGAGCATGGCCAGCTTGGCTTCGGCTTCGCGTATCTCTTCCCAGCGCGGGCCGGCTTCCAGCAGCTTGAGTTCTTCCCGGGCGGCCAGCAGGCGCTCCCTTGCCACGTCGCGCGAGGCTTGGGTGTCGTCCACTTCCTGCTGGGTCGTGGCGCCCGTGCGCAGCAGCCGGTATTTGCGTTGCAAGGTCAGCTCGGCCAGGGTCAATTCTGCGCGCAGCTGATCCACCTTGGCCTGGGCGGCGCTGATTTCCTCGGGCCGGGAGCCATTCTGGAGCCGTTGGACCACGAACTCCTGGGCCCGCATCGAGGCACTGGTGGCCTCGATGCCCTTGCGCAGGCGATCGGTCTCCAGCTCGGCGAGGACCTGCCCCTGCAACACGGCGTCGCCTTCCTCCACGAAGACGGCCCGGATGCGCTCCGCATCCTTGAATGCCAGCTGCACTTCCCGGATGTCCACGTTGCCGTAGAGGGTCAGCAAGCCGGTCTCGGTCGTGTCCGTGGTCGGCCGCCAATAGCGGTAACCCCCGTATCCAAGCGCTCCGAGCAAGAGCAGGAGCACGAGTGCCGTGCGCATGACATGTCCTTGTGGTGGGATTGTTCATGCCCCAAAGGGTGATCAACCTCGCTGGTTCAACAAATCGCAAGGAAAGTCCAGAAAGATTTCGCTGGGCGCGGCGGGGTGTATTCACCGCATCCACAGGCGTGTAATTACCAGATCTGCCTGTTCCTCTGCCACAAGTGGCTCCCGTATTCCAGAGCAAAGGGCAGGACAACGTCAGGGGACGCGTGACCACGGTATCAACGCGGGCGTGCAGTTCGTGAACGTCACCCCGTTCGCTACGGGAGTGGTACACCTGCTGCGCCCTGTTCAGCCTCGCCGGGCCAGGATGCCGTACATGGTCGAGCCCGGCATCAGGCGCCGGACTTGCCGACGCGGCAGTCCCGCCCGCTCCAGGCTGGAGAGAGTGTCCTCGAGGTCAGGGATGGGCCAGCATCCCAGCATGGAGCAGGTGGCCGCGTTCAGGTTGGCCGCGAATACGTCGCGCCCCTTGCCTTGGAAGTTGCAGATCATGGCCAAGCATCCGTTCGGCGCGAGTAGTTCGGCCAAGCGACGATACACGACGTCCAGGCGCTGGGGTGAAAAGTAGTAGGCGATATTGGCGAATATGATCAGCCCGAAGCCCTGTCCTTTGTCCAACTCCCTGCTCAGGTTGGGGTCCAGGATATCCCCCTCCACAACGCGCAGGCGGGAATCCAGTCCCCAGGCTTGGAGATTGTTCCGGGCTTGGGTTGCCACCCGGGGGTCCTTCTCGAGTCCCACGCCCGTGATCCGCGATTCAGCCTCGGCGCAGACGCGCAGGGAGTTCCCGGAGCCACAGCCCACATCCAGGACATGCAACGCACCCTGCCCCCGCACTTGCTCGTGCAGCAGGCTAGCCAGATAAGGCTCGGCGATGGTGGAAAAGCGGGCCACCACCGGGCCGATCCAGTCGAGATAATCGCCTTTTGGCGCGTCGGCCATGCGTTCGGGCAGGTGCCGGTACACGGAATTGTAGTAGGTGACGAAGCCCTCGGCCAAAGCCGCCAGACCGTCTCCGTCATCGGCCTGCATGGCGCGCAGGACGCGCCCCCTGACGCGGTAGCGGCCGTCCGACACGGCCAGTTCCCCCAGGGCCTGCCCCACGTCGAGGAGGGCGTCGAGCAGTTCCAACCGTTGAACGCCGAGCTTGGAAGTCAGTTCCTCCCGTGTGGCCGGTACGATCAGGGCCTTTGCCAGCCCGGAGCGGACGCAGGCATCCAGGAAATGGAGCCGCACAAAGGCTTTCGCGTCCTGAAACAGCCGGTAGAATGCCATCTTGTGCCTGGTTTTCAACGCCGTGCGCACACTACGAAAGGCCATGGTCATCTCCTTGTGGTCCGCCTCGCATCATCTCCCGAGGCCGAGAAGCAGTTGCTCCAAGAGGCGGTCGAACCACCTCGCCTGGATGTCCAGATCGGGTTCCGCAGCCCAGAGCCCCATGTTCAGGCACGTGAGGTAATAGGACCAGCAGGCCAGGGCCGCGGCGGAGCAGTCCGCGTCTTCCCTGAGTTCCCCCCGTGCCTTGGCAGACTCGAACAGTCCCTCCGTCAGCCGGATGCCGTCCTCCATCTGGGCACGCAGTCGCTCCGCGGCCTGCCCCTGGGTGAGGAATACCTGTCCAACAAGCTCCCGCGACAGACGGGGGCGGTGACCGTAATAGTGGAACATGGCACGCACCACGTGCCGTAGTTGGGCGGCGACGTCCTCCGGCGGCAAGGTCTCCAGGGCCTGTTGCATCACCACCGCGATGTCGCCGGCAAAGGCCTGTTCGAGCAGCGCGGCCTTGTCCGGGAAGTGCTGGAAAATGGTGCCCAACCCCACTCCTGCGCTGGTGGCCAGTTCCCTCATGGTGGTCTCGCGGTAGCCTTTTTCCTCGAACAGGGAGTAAGCTGCCTCCAGGATCAGGCGGCGGGTCTCTTCACGAATCATCTTCCGGCGCATGCTGGTTTTTCCCCGCAGTGGTGGGTTTTGCAATCCGAACACGATCAGTTAATGAACATGTTCATACTATAGGCGAGACAATGCCCTGTCAAGGGAAGTCCTCCACTCCCTTTTCCCGCAAAAAAGTAGCCGCCCGTAGCCTCTCGCACGGGGTGAACAGCATGGTGTACGGCCTGTTCGCCGTTCACCCTGCCGGTCTTTTCGGGAACTTGCCCAGGCGTGGCAAATGTCGATCTACATGGTCTTGAAATTCAAGCGCATTCGGGTGCATGTGATCGTGGCACAGCGCCCCAGTAGTCCGATCATGACGTCCACCAGATCAAATTCAGCCTCCAGGGCCTCGTAGGCGGCACGGTACTCGGGGGCTGTGCGCATCATGTCGGGGTGCGAGTCCAGAACTCGCTCGCCCATGGTCATACCTCCCTGGCTCGACTCACAGGAAGACTTTGTACGAGAAGTCCAGGGCCTTGCCCAATCGCTTGGCCATCTCCAGGCCGATGGTGCGCTTGCCGCGCTCCATCTCGGAGATGTGCACCTTGTGTGCGCCGATCTTCTCCGCCAGTTGGGCCTGTGTCAGCCCCCGCAGCCCGCGTGCGCCTCGCAGTGCCTCGGCAGGGCCAAAGTCAGGGAAGACCTCGCGCCATGGCACGCTGGGTTCCGCCGCTTCCTGAATGGCGAGTTCCACGGCGTGCAATCGTTCCATCGGCACTATGGCGCATATTTCCACGAAGTCGTCAGTATGGGGCTTTTTCGTGAGTTCCAACATATGTCACCTCCACGAGCACAGCTTTTTTGTTCACGACCTGCCAGACAACCACATAGGTTGGCCGCCCCTTGTTCAGGTGGCAGTGATACCATTCGCCAGGCCTGTTCTTGAGCTTGCCGAAATGGGGCATGGTCGGCTGGATCGGCCCTGAAAGCTCAATGGACAGAAACAGCGTTCCCAGGCGCTGGCGGATGCGGTCAGGCAGCTTTTGTGCCTGCTTGGCAGCCTTGGGCGTCATGCTCACTTGCCAACTCATGAGAGTAGAATAACCTTATGGTGGTTATAGTCAAGTGGTCCAGCCCGGGCCAGCCCCATCACTCATTCCGCCTGGTGGCCGGTCAGTCCTTCGAGAATCTTCTGCTCGGCATATTCGACGCACACGCCCATGACCTGGGCCACCCCGTCACGCTCACCTCCTTGCCTGCTCCAGGATTTCAGAGAGGGCTCCAATTGCATGCGGCCGGCGTCATTGGCGAGTGACGTTTGTGACGTTTGCAAAGAAAACGTCACCACCCAAAACCATTGGCAGGTTTGGTCTGGTGACGTGAGTGACGTTTGTGACGTTTGCTCTGGCGCGGAATCAATTTTCTCCGCATGATGAAAGGCCGACGTATTGTAGAAGGGTGAGACGGTGAAGGGCATCACATTTTCGCCCGGATCGGCGTCACCTTCGCCCCCTCCCGCAGGGCGTCCAGGTAGTCTGCCCAGGCCTGCATCATCTTCCGCCGCTCTGGCAGGTATTGCGCGAAGTTGTACGCCGCCCTGATGGCGTCGCGCTCCCCGTGGGCGAGCTGGCGCTCGATGGCATCCCGTGGAAAGCCCCGCTCGTTCAACAGGGTGCTGGCCATGCTCCTGAAGCCGTGGCCGATCATCTCTTCCTTGCTGTAGCCCATGCGGCGGATGGCCGCGTTCACGGTGTTCTCCGACATGCAGCGTTGCGGGCTGCGCAGGCTCGGGAACAGGTATCTGCCGCTCCCGGTCAGGGGGCGCAGTTCCTCCAGCACGGCGAGGGCCTGCCTGGACAGGGGCACAAGGTGCTGCTCCTTCATCTTCATCTTGGATGCGGGAATGCGCCATTCCATGGCCTCCAGGTCGAATTCTTCCCATTCAGCATGTCGCAGTTCCCCGGGGCGCACAAAGGTCAAGGCCGCGAACTTCAAGGCGCAGCGGGTGCGGCACTGGGCAGAGTGGGGGGAGGGGGCGTGAAAAATGGGTTGGAGGAACGATGCGGGCAAGCCGTGTACGTGGCCTGAAGTTGCTATTGAACAGGCGCCTTTCCTCCCACCAGCAGTCTGAGCGTCAAACCCTCAGGGCCTTTTGCAGGGGAAAGGCCCAAGTCATCGCGGATTGCGTAGATCAATGCAGTGAAAAGCGCATCCAGCTGGGCGACGGTCATGTCGAGGCCGCTCACACATTGTTTCGCGGCTACCACTGGCGCATGGCCTCGTGCAGGTCCAGGGCCTCGCCCCGCTCCAGCTTCTCGAAGGCTTCATTGCGCTCCTCAAGGTCGGAAGCGGTCATGGTATCGGCGTCTGCCTTTATTCTTGTAGTGGCGGAGGGAGAGGGATTCGAACCCCCGGTGGAGTCACCCCCACAGTGGTTTTCAAGACCACCGCCTTCAACCACTCGGCCATCCCTCCGGAACGCTATAGATAATCGCAAACATGAGGCGATGGCAAGAGCCGGACCGTGAATGGGTCAGGGGGCCCGGCATGCCTGCCGCGCATACCGGGCCTGCAATCACTGCATCGGGGGCGGGGCGTTCAGCCCTGGACTTTGGCCTTGACCGCTTGCGCCACCTTGCGCCCCAGTTCGAAACAGGCGCCCAGGTCCTCATGGGTGGGCACGTGCTTGACCTTCACCGGCGCGTCCACCAGCTCCACGTGCATGGACTCCAGCCAGTCGCCGATGATCTTCACGGACTCACCGCTCCAGCCGAAGGAGCCGAAGGCCGCGCCCAGCTTGTTCTGGGGCTTGAGCCCCTTCATGTAGGTGAGCATCTTGGCCACGTTGGGCAGGATGCCGTTGTTGTGCGTGGGCGAGCCCACGACGACCGCGCCGGCGTCCAGCACCTCGGTCATCACCCGGCTGTGGTGATCGGCCTTGAGCCACATCAGGCGCGAGCTCACGCCCTCCTGCTCCAGCCCCTCGGCGATGGCCCTGGCCATCTTCTCGGTGCTGTGCCACATGGTGTCGTAGAAGATCACGGCCTTGTTCCGAGGTTTCTGGGCCGCGAAGGTTCTGTAGCTCTCCAGGGCAAAGGCGCAGTCCTGGCCGCGGAAGATCAAGCCATGGTCAGGGGCGATCATCTCGATCTCCAGGTCCAGGGCCGCCACCTGGTCCAGGACCTTGTCCACGATCTGGGAGAAGGGCAGCACGATGTTGGCGTAGTACTCCTTCATGGCGTGGGCCAACACCGGCCGGGGCACCTCGTCGGCAAAGCGTTCGCTGCTGGCGATGTTCTGGCCGAAGGCGTCGTTGCTGATCAGCAGCTTGTCCTGGGGGATATAGGAGAACATGCTGTCCGGCCAATGCAGCATGCGGGTCTCCATGAACCGCACCTGGCGTTTGCCCAGGCTGATGGTGTCGCCGGTCTTGACCACCTGCACGGGCCAGTCCTTGTAGTGGAAGTGTGCCTGCATGGCCCGCTCCCCCATGGGGGAGCAGAAGATCTTCTCGGGCTTGCAGCGCTCGATGAGCCGGGGCAGGCAGCCAGCGTGATCCGGCTCCACATGGTTGACCACGATGTAGTCGATGCGTTCCAGGTTCACCAGGTTGGCGATGCGGCAGAGCATCTCGCCCTGGAACTCGGCCTTGACCGTGTCGAACAGGGTGATCTTCTCGTCCTTTACCAGATAGGCATTGTAGGTGGTACCCATGGGCGAGAGGGAGTAGCCATGGAAATCCCGGCTGTTCCAGTCCACGGCACCGACCCAGTGTACGTCGGGCATCAATTCATACGGCCGCATGGTTGTCCTCTTTGTTCAGAGGGCCGCCCCAGGCGGATGTGCCGGGGCGGCCGTAGTGTTGCGGGCCTCAGTCGGCCTTGGAAAACTCGGACTTGGGCGCGCCGCAGATGGGGCAGACCCAGGAATCCGGTACCTTGTCAAAGGGTGTGCCCGGCGCGACGCTGCTTTCGGGATCGCCCTTTTCGGGATCGTACTCGTAGCCGCAGACGTTGCAGATGTATCTGTCCATTGGGGTACCTCGCGTCTTGAGTGGTGGTGGATTGGAAAAAGACACCCGTGCGCGCCACGAGACATACCCCGCGGCGCGCAAAGGATCAATTATCTCCAGAATGGCTGCGGACTAGTTCTCGGCCTTCCACAGTCCGTGAATGTTGCAGTACTCTCTGGCCGTGACCTTTTCCGCCTGGATGCAGAAGGTGGCCTCGGGTGCCAGCCCCGGTGCCAGGAACTGGCGGTAGACCTTGCCGTCGGCGATAAGTTCGATCCACTCGATCCAGTGCTTTTCCTCCATGGGGTGCGCCACGGCGCCTACCTTGACCTTGTAGCCATCGGCGGTCTTTTCGATGACCGGCACGTGTTTTTCCCTGGAAGCGTCGACCGTGCCTTCCTTGAACAGCTTCATGGGGGCGCCGCAACAGACCAGTTCTCCGGCGCCGCCGTGCAGCACTTCCACGATGTTTCCACATGTCTCGCACTTGTAGATTTCCAGTTTCTCAGCCATGAGTCTTTCTCCTTGTGTTCTGTCGGTGGAAAGGGAATGTCATCCGGAAAAGCGGATCACCACCGCTCCAGATAGACTTCGTAATGGGCCTGAGGATGGGCGCAGGCCGGACACAGGCCGGGCGCTTCCAGCCCCTCGTGCAGGTAGCCGCAGTTGCGGCAGCGCCAGACCACCTTTTCCGCGCGCTTGAAGACCGTGCCTTGCTCGATGGTTTTGGCCAGACCGAGATACCTGTTCTCGTGGTACTGCTCGGCGATGGCGATGGAGTGGAAGGTGTGGGCGATGTCCTTGAAACCTTCGTCCATGGCCACCTTGGCGAAACCAGGGTACATGATGGAGTGCTCGTAATGTTCTCCCGCGGCAGCATCCTTGAGGTTGTCCAGGGTGGGGCCGATGACGCCGGCCGGAAAGGCAGCCGTGATCTCTACCTCCCCGCCCTCGAGAAACTTGAACAACCGTTTGGCGTGTTCCTTCTCGTGGTTGGCGGTCTCGTCAAAGATGAAGGAAATCTGGACAAAGCCTTCCTTCTTGGCCACCGAAGAGAAGTAGGTGTACCGGTTGCGGGCCTGGGACTCGCCGGCAAAGGCGGTCAACAAGTTTTTCTCGGTTTGTGTGCCCTTGAGGGACTTCATGTTCGCTCCCCGCATACGCTGTCGTCCGTGAATCCACATGGCTTTCCGGGCGGACGAATGCCTGGAAACCGTTGCTGGCCTGTTTGCTTATGGATAATACAACATCTGGGCGGTTCGTCCAGTCCCGAGCGGGAAAATGCCTGCCGAACCGTTGACCCTGGGGCTGAAACCCGCAATAACCATGATCGCATCATCCCAACATACCACGAAAAGCAAGGAGCCGCACGTGGGCGAAGCGAACAGGGGCCTCGGCCCGGAGGAACTCAGGAAATGCGACGGCCAGGACGGCAGGCCGGGCCATGTGGCCCGCAACGGCGTGATTTATGAACAGATGAATCTCCACCTCTCCGGCGCGGATCTCCCGGAAGACATCAAAAAGGCACCACACACGCTGGATGTGCTCGAACAACATCCCCAGGTGGGTCAGCCGGCTGTGGCTCCTCCTTCTCGGTCAACAAATACGCAGGGACCAAAGATCCCGGCCATTGTCCAACGCATACCCTTTCTTCGGCGCCACCCCCACCCCATGACCGTGCACTTTCCCATCGTTTTTTCCATTTCGGCCAGCTGCTTCACCCTGCTCTACCTGATCTTCGGCTGGAAAGGCTTTGACCATGCCGCGCTCTGCGCCCTTGGGGGCAATGTACTGTTCACGCCCGTCGCCATGGTCACGGGATTTTTCACCTGGAGGTTCAACTACGGCTCGAGCGTCACCAAGGAAACCGTGATGAAAGTGTCCCTGCCACCGGTGCTGTTGGGCGTCACCCTGTGGGCCCTGGCCTGGCGGCTGGAAACCCCCGACATCTTGGACAGGGCGCCGGGGGACAACTGGCTCTACCTGCTGCTCGTCATGCTGCTCTTCCCGCTGGCGGGCTGTATCGGCTGGTTCGGTATCAACCTGACCTTCCCCCCGCACAAGGATTAGGCAACGGTCCGACCGGCGCCGGCTCTTCCCTGGGGTTAGACTCCATTCCAGGCTCGTGCTATAGGCGCCCCTGGTCGATTACGGGAGGGAGTGCGCCAGTCGTCTGACAAGGAGACAATCATGACAAGGGACATGCAACGATGACCGCCGTGCGCGCAGTACTCTTCGACCTGGACGGAACCCTGCTGGACACCCTCGAGGACTTGGCCGACGCCACCAACGAGGTCCTCGCCGCGCAGGGCTTCCCGGTCCATCCCGTGGACGCCTACCGCTACTTCGTGGGCAGCGGCCTGGAGCAATTGATCATCCGGGCCCTGCCCGCCGAGCACCGGGACACCGGGATCATCCGCCGCAGCATGGCCGACTTCCACCGTGTCTACGGCCGGCTCTGGGACAACAAGACCCGCCCATACCCCGGTGTTGAGGAAATGCTCGCCACCCTGGCACAACGCGGCATCGGCATGGGCGTCTGCACCAACAAGCCCGAAGCGTTCGCCCAACTTTGCGTGAAGCGCCTGTTGCCCGGCGGTCATTTCGAGGTGGTGCTGGGCGCCGTGGACGGTCGGCCCAAGAAACCCGCCCCGGACATCGCGCTGGAAGCGGCAAGGATGCTCGGCGCAGCTCCGGCCGCATGCGTCTTCGTGGGCGACTCCTGCGTGGACATGGACACCGCCGTGGCCGCTCGCATGCTGCCCATCGGTGCGCTGTGGGGATTCCGCGAAGCCGCTGAATTGCGGGAACACGGAGCGCGGCACCTGATCACCGGGCCTTCGGATTTAGCGGAATTGCTGGAACAGGTGTTGGAGGAGGGACGCTGAGGCAGGGTTCTTGGGGAGTCTCAGCCCAGCTCGGCGCGGATGGCAGCCAAGGCCTTTTCCGTGCCGCCGGGGTGCACCTTGAGCAGGTTGTCCAGCCGGGTCATGATGAAGACCCCTTGCAGCCGCTCGTTCATGTTGCAGAACAACAGCTTGCCCCTGGCCGTGACCAGGTGGTTCACCGCCACCAGAACCCCCATGCCGGAACTGTCGATGAATTCGACCTTTGCCAGGTCGCAGAGGATGTTCACGCGCCCCTTGTTCACCAGCTCCACCACGGCTCCCCGCAACTGCTTGGCCGACTCCGCTTCAAGCCTGGGGGTCTTGGGGCGGATCACGGTGATGCCGTCATGGTCTTCGACGTCGCAGTGCATGGCGCGAGCTCCTGGTGGTACGTCGTGGTTGCGGAACAGGGATGTGGCCGGAATTCCCCCCGAATTTTCATTGTAGCGGTTTTGCGCCGTGTTGGGAAGGGGAGTTCAGGCGCCCGCCCCCATGCCGGGATCAGGGGCCAGTTCCTGCGCTTGATGCGCGTGCTCGGCGTCTCCTGCCGGGTGCGCGTGCACGTGGCGGTGCAGCACGGCCGTGTCGCGGGGCTCCAGCAGGCCGTTGTGCATGACCGCCAGCCGGTTCACGACGCGGTCCAGGAAGTCCCAGTCATGGGACACGACGCACATGGCCTGGGGCAGGCTGTTGAGCAGCTCCACGCAGCGGTCGCGGGTCCGTGGGTCCAGGTCGTTGGTGGGTTCGTCCAGCAGCAGGACCTTGGGGCGCATGGCCAGCACCGTGGCCAGGGACACCAGCCGCTTCTCCCCGCCGGAGAGGCGGTGGGTGAGGCGCTCACCGTAACCTTCGAGCTCAAGGTCCCGCAGGGTCTCCTCTGCCCGCAGTCTGGCCTCCCGCGGCGACAGCCCCTGGTTCAGGGGGCCGAAGGCCACGTCCTCGAGCACCGTGGGCATGAACAGCTGGTCGTCGGGATTCTGGAACACGAAGCCCACGCCGCGGCGCAGGATCCGGAAGTCCTTTTCATCCCGCATCGGACGCCCCTCGAAGAATATCTCCCCGGAAGCCGGCTGCATCAGGCCCATGAGGCAGTGCAGCAGGGTGGTCTTGCCGCTGCCGTTGGCGCCGATGAGCCCAAGACGCTCCTGCCCCAGCCGCAGATTGACGCCCCTGAGTACCTGTCGCGCCCCTGGAGCTCCGGCATAGGAGGCGGTCAGAGCCCTGGCCTCCAGCAAGGGGGCCTCGGCGTTCGCCGTGTGTGGGGAAGTTTCGGCCATCGCCCCCCCTATCATCGCAGCCCGAAAAGAGCAAAGCCGGCGGCCAGGCAGAGCAGGCCAACGGCGATGGACCAGTCGCCGGGCGCGGCCCGCTCCTGCTCCAGGGAGCGGAACGAGCCATCGAAACCGCGCAGGAGCATGGCTTGGCGCACGCGCTGTCCCCTGGTCCAACTGCGTACCAGGGTCATGGCGAAGAGGTTGGCGAAGGTGCGGTAGGTGCGCGTGGAGGTGGTTGGCACGAAGCCGCGCAGGCGGGCGGCCGTTGTCAGCCGCAGGTACTCCAGGCGGATGATGAACAGCTGGCGATAGGAAAAAAGCAGCATCCAGCAGAGCTTTGGGGGCACGCCGAGTCCTTGCATGCCGCGCCCCAGTGCCGGCAGGGCGCTGGTGGCTGCCAGTGCCAGGAAGCAGAGCAGGATGGCGTTGCACTTCAGGGTGACCAGCCCGGCCAGCCGCAGGCCCTCGACGCTGGCCGTCAGCGGTCCGAAACTCCAGGCAGCCTCGCCGGGAGTGGTGAAGGGCACCAGCAGCCAAAGGAAGAGGATGAAGCCGTTGGCCGGCAAGAGCCGCGCCAGCACCAGCCTGGGGCGCAATCCTGCCCAGACCGTGAGTGCGATCCCCAGGAGCACGCCGACAGCGGCCACGACCAGGCTCTGCCCCACGGCCAGGGCCACGGCCAGGCCGCAAAAGGCCAGGATCTTGGTCCTGGGCGCGGCGCGGTGCAGGCGGGAATTTCCCTGGCTGCAAGGTTCGTCCAGTGCGCTCATGTTTCTCGATTCACGGGGGCGGTTGGGGGTCGGGTTCGCACCGCTCTACGGCAAAAAGGGGGGGCAAGCAATACCCGCACCGTGCGCTGCATTGCAAGGATCGGGGCGGATGTACGGTAATGCCTCCTTGCCATGACGCGGATGGAAGGGCGGCTCGCGAGCCGCCCCTACGGCCGAAACCCGAAGGCACGGGCCATCCTCGGAGGTTTTCCCGCCCTGGCCGATGTTGTTGTACGCGGCGATGGTCAAGGGTGTTGTTATTGATTCCCCCCCGCTCCCCGAAAAGGGTTGTAGGGGGCGGCCCGAGGACCGCCCCCAAATCGTTGCGGGTCTATTTCCAGGGGGCCATGTGCACCCAGAGCACGGCGCCCAGTTCCACGCCCTTTTCGTTGCCCTCGGGGTCCTTGAGGGTGAAGTCGGCCTCGTTGAGCGCGGCGAATCCCCACCACCCCGGTAAGGGGCAGGCCGCCGTGAACACGCCCTGGTCGTCGGCCTTGACCACGTAGGTCACGTGATAGTCGCTGGCCGGTTCCAGGGACTTGTCCGCGTTGTAGTATTCGATCTCCACCTCGGCGCCGGGGACCGGTTTCCCATCCAACAGTACCTGGCCGGTGAAGGCGTAGCCGGCATAGGCGCCAAAGGGGCGGGACAGCGGCACGATCTCCGTCTTCAGGCCCAGGGGCGCATCCCAGCCATCTTCCTCGCCGAAAGCGGCCACCACGGTCTTGGTGTAGTGGATGATGGAGACGTCCTCGGCCGGCTCCCAGTAGGGCTCGGGCTCCATGGCGAACTGATACACGCCGGGGCGTTTGAGCTGATACGTGGCGGTCCAGGCCGGATGCTCCATGACCGTGGCCGCGCCGAGCGCGTCGAGCAGGCTCTCGGTCTTGCCCTCGAAGGTCACCCCAAAGCTCTTGGGCTTGACCAGCTCCATGCCCACGCCCTCGAAGGGGTGAGAGAAGGACAGGGTCAGGGTCACGCTCTTGTTGTCCTGGTCCTTGACGTCGGCGTCCGGGATGACCATGCCGAAGTGCGCCAGGGCCGGAGTCGCCAAGAGCAGCAGAGCCAGGACAAAACCGATGATGCGCGTATGCTCTTTCATTTCTTCACTCCTTTTGTAGTGATATTCTGGTGTTCGTGACACGCGGGGATATGGGGATTCGTTGATCGAGGTACTGCACGGGATCAAGGCCTACGGCTCTTGGCGTAGGCCAGGAGCCCAGCCAATCCCACAAGATAGCCGATGCCGCCGAGGATGTCGCGCAGGTCCGGCTCCCGAGCCTGGCGCAGTTCGCGTTTGATGGGCGCCAGTTCTCTGGAAAGCACGTCGGCCACCTCCTCGCGCACGGCGGCCATCAGGGCGTCGCTGTCCAGCTCTCGCAATCGCTCCCCGTTGCTGAGCGCTGGTTGCTCCCCCTGGGAGGGCGGGCTTTCCCCGATGTCCTGGGTTGCATGCTCGGCAGCGGGTGTCGCCGGGGCGGCGGTACCACCGGCTTTTCGATACTCCTCGGGCGCGAGCTTCCAGGTGGCGCGGTGTCCCTCGCCGGCGTCCAGGATGATCTCCAGGCCCTGTTCCGCCGCGGTCGCCGCCTCGGTGAGCGGGAAACGCCAGATGCCGTCATCGCCACTCACTCCTTCCAGGAGCACCGTACCGGAACCGGCGTCACGAACAGTCACGGTGCACGCCTTGCAGGGGCGCCCCCCTGGAAACCCGCTCTCGGTGACGATCTCGCCGCCCTCGACATAGGCGAAGACAAGGACTTTGTGCGCCTGTGCCGCGACCGGCAGCAACACGAGGAACAGCAGCGCGACCATGCCCAGGCGAAAAAACCTGCGGAAAAAGCGGAAAAAGGACATTCATGGCTCCTGCGGGGTTGGAGTATGCAACGGAGCGGTTGCCTGGCCCAGCAACTCGGGCTGAACCCTGGCCAGAAAACCCACGACAAAGAGGGTGATCACCCCTTCCACGAGCATCACGGGCACGTGCCCCAGGAGAACGGCCTTGGCCGTGGTCAGGAAGCCCTCGTCGGAAAGGGCCAGGGACAGCGAGGTAAACACCCCGGCCAGCAGCACGGCGAGGAATCCCGCGGTAAAGGCGGCAATGCTCCTGGCCTTGCCACCCCGTGAGAGCAATGGGCGCAGCAGGTACCAGCACAACACCGCGGGCAGGGCCATGTTCAGGGTGTTCACGCCCAGGCTGGTGAAGCCACCGTACTGAAAGAACACCGCTTGCAGCAGCAGGCCGCAGAGAATGGCTGGAAAGGCCGCCCACCCCAGTACCAGCCCGAGAAGCCCGTTGAGTACCAGGTGCATGCTCACCGGTCCTATGGGCACGTGGATCAGCGAGGCCACGAAAAAGGCCGCGGCCAGGATGGACACGCTCATGACGTGCTCCCAGTCGAGTTTGCGCAAACCCACGGCCGTGGCGCCGGCCGTGAGCGCCCATCCGGCCACCAGGACCGGTGTGCTGAGCACTCCTTCCGCTATGTGCATGATTCCCCTTCGCTGGTTTGAGGGATCGCCTTGCGTTGTCCACCTGGCGCGGTTGGAAGCCGCTTCGGGAGCCGAGGAGCCGTGCGGAGGCAGGCTGATTTCACACGTTTTTCCGCTTTGTATACGCAAGGATCATTGCTTGTGCAAGAGCGTATGAAGATGAGGATATGCCTCGAAGGTCCATGTGCTCCAGTCCCGTGGAGCCGGCTTGTGCAGGACCCGACACACGGAAGATCACGGGCTTGCGGCACATACACGATCCAGCCCGCCGACACTTACCTTGACAAAACCATGCCGTTTGGGTACATGTTATTATCTGAAAATTATTATCCTTGAGGCGAAACAATGACCAAAGCGTTGGAGCAAGAGCGGCTGGAGGCCATCGTGCTGCGCCTGCGTGAAGGGGGGCATCGCATCACCCCGCAGCGACTGGCCATCCTGCGCGCCATGGTCTGCCAGGCCAGCCATCCCAGCGTCGAGGAAGTGCACAGGATAATCCAGCCCGAGTTTCCCACCACCAGCCTGGCCACGGTGTACAAGACCGTGGCCCTGCTCAAGGCCGCCGGCGAGGTGCTGGAACTCGGCTTCGGCGATCTCGGCAGTCGCTACGACGCCCTCAGACCCTACCCCCACCCCCATGTGATCTGCACCCGCTGCGGTTCCATCCGGGACCCTGCGAACGAGGGTATCCAAAACCTGGTGGAGCGCCTGGCCCAGGAAACTGGCTATGCCATACTGACTCACCGTTTCGATCTCTTCGGGTTCTGCCCCGCCTGTCAGGGCGAGGCACAAAAGGCAGAGCAGGCCTGATCGGGCAGGATACGACGAAGGGGCGGGCCGAAGACCGCATCATCCGCTGATGTTTCCTTGTTTTTTCCGCCTGTTCGAGTATGCCTTGACGCGGGTTCGTGGATGGGGGAGAGACATGGAAACAGGATCAGGGTATCATGGCGAAACGGGCTCCTGCGTCACCAGAACAGCTCATTACGGAAGTGGAGACACTCAGGCGACGTGTCGCCGAACTGGAGCGGCAACGCGGCGTGGTGCATGACGGAGAGTCCCTGCGCAAGAGCGAGGAACGCTTTCGGCTCATGGCGGAACTCTCACCGGACAGCATGGTCATCCACCGCGAGGGCCGCATCTTTTATGCCAATCCGGCCGGCATCGCCATCCTGGGCGCAACGGCCATCGAGGATACTCTGGGCAGGCACATCCTGGACTTCGTCAGTGAGGAAGACAAGGATGTCGTCAGAGAGCGCATGCTTTCCCTGGCCCAGGGACAGGAGCGCACCCCTCTCAGGGAACAGGTCCTGCTGGGACTGGACGGCAGGGTCAGGATCGCGGAGGTCGTATCCTGTCTCATTCCCTATCAGGACGGCGATGCCGTGCTCACAGTGGGCAGGGACATCACCGACCGCAAGCGCGTGGCTGATACCCTGCGGGATAAAGAGGCCATGCTCTCGGCTATCGCTGGTGCCATCACCGACGGCCTGAACATCGTGGACGAGGAATTGAACATCGTCTGGGCCAACGAGCGGCTCGAGGCCATGTTCGGCCCGAACTTGGCGGGGCGCAAGTGCTACGAGGCTTACCATGGCCGCACTGCCCCCTGCATGCCCTGTGGCAGCATGCAGACCTTCATCGACGGCGGTATCCATGAGTATGAGTCCGAGACAGTGGACAGGACTGGGGCGGTCAGGCGGTTGTGGGTGACCAGCAATGTGGCGGCCTGGCATGAGGACGGCAGCCCCAGGCACGTGGTGGAGATCTCCCGCGACATCACCGATTGGAAACAGACCGAAGAGGCCCTGCGCGAAGCCAAGCGTCAGGCCGAGGCAGCCAACAGGGCCAAATCCCAGTTTCTGGCCAACATGAGCCACGAACTGCGCACTCCCCTCAATGGAATCCTGGGCATGTTGCAGCTCCTGGAGGTCACCCCATTGCATGAGGAGCAGAAGGAATACCTCCTGGCGGCAGTGCAGTCCTCCCGACGACTGGCCCGTCTGCTTTCGGACATCCTGGATCTGTCCAGAGTGGAGGCGGGCAAGCTGGGCATCCTGTTCGAGCCTTTTGACTTGACGGAACTCCTGCGTCAGGTGGAGGAACTGTTCCGCCCCATTTCACGACAGACGGGTATTTCGTTGCACGCCGTCGTCGATCCTGCCCTCCCCGCGAAGATCACGGGGGATGGGGCGCGCTTGCAACAGATACTGGGCAATCTGCTGGGCAACGCCTTCAAGTTTACCACCACCGGGAGTGTGCGTATCCAGGCCGAGGAACTGTCACCCCGCTCCCCAGGTGAGTGCAGGATATTGTTTTCGGTGGCGGACACGGGCATCGGTATCCCCGACGACAAGCTGGCCAGAATCTTCGAGCCCTTCACCCAGGTCAGCGAAGGGTATGCGCGGCAGTATCAGGGCGCGGGGCTCGGGCTCTCCATCTGCAAGCGTTTGATCGGGCTCATGGGTGGTGAAATTTCCGTGGCCAGCGAGGTGGGCAAGGGCACGACCGTGTATTTCTGCCTGCCTTTCGTCCGGGCGCATCCGCCGGTTCCACGAGCCGATGCCTTGGAACGGGCGGAAGGCGTCTTTGGAAACCTGGGACTCCGAGTGCTGCTGGCCGAGGACGACATGATCAGTTCCATGGCGGCGACCCGGCTTCTGGAAAAGGCCTCCTGTGAAGTCATCGCGGTGGAGGACGGGCAGGAAGCCCTCGTCGCCCTGGAGCGGGGGGAGTTCGACGTGGTGCTCATGGACGTGCAGATGCCGGTTCTTGACGGCGTCGAAGCTACCAGGGCCATCCGAAATGGAGCCGCGGGCAAGGAAAAGACGGACATCCCGATCATCGCGCTCACCGCCTACGCCATGACCGGTGACCGGGAGAAGTTCCTGCAGGCCGGCATGGACGGTTACGTGGCCAAACCCCTGGAAATGGAAGTCCTTACCGAGGTTCTGGAAGGTATATTGGCCAGACGCGCGGGTACTCTCGACCTTCGTTCTGGATTCCTGCAGTCAAAGGGGCTATAGCTCCCGACCGGGAGCGGAACATGTCACGGACACCTTTGGAACCTGCCGGGAAGTCGAGCCCGGGCATCCATACCGTTGTCCCGCTGGTGGCCAGCATGGCGCTGTGGGGCGGCACCTGGGTGGCGGGGCGTGTTCTGGCCCAGTCCATCCAACCGACCAGCGCCGCCTTTCTGCGTTTCCTTCTGGCCTCGGTGTTTCTCCTGCTTCTGTCCTGGCACGCGGAGGGGCGGTTTCCCAGGCTGGCATGCAGGCACATTCCCATGGTGCTCTTCCTTGGCGCGACAGGCGTCCTGCTCTACAGCCACTTCTTCTTCACCGGCCTGAAGACCGTGACGGCCGGCAGGGCCGCGTTGATCGTGGCCTGCATCCCGGTGTGCATCGCCGCGTCCTCGGCCCTGCTGTTCAGGGAGCGCTTCGGGCCGCAGCGCATCGCCGGCACCTTGCTGTCCCTGGCCGGAGTTGCCGTGATCATCTCGGACGGTGCACCCTGGGAAATGCTGCGCGGGGGCGTGAGCGCCGGCGATCTACTGATCCTCGGCTGTGTCGCGAGCTGGACCACCTACTCCCTGGGAGGCAAGGCCGCCATGCGGAGCCTCTCGCCGTTGACCTGCGTGACATGGTCTTGCGTGACGGGCTGCGTCATGCTCTTCGCCGCGGCCCTGCCCCAGGGCTTGTGGCAGGATGTGCAGCGTGCGCGCGTCCTGGACTGGTTGTGCATCGTCTACCTGGGGGTACTGGCCACCGGCCTGGCCTATTATTGGTATTACAAGGCGATCCAGGTCATCGGCGCCACCAGGTCCGGTGTGTTCATCAACCTGGTACCGGTGTTCGCCGTGGTCTTCGGGTACCTGCTCCTGGGCGAGGTCCTGCACCTCTCCCTGCTGGCCGGTGGCGCCATGGCTATCAGCGGAGTCTGGCTCACCAACAGGCATTGAGCAAAGAGCCTACCGCGCGGCACCAAAGGGACCGTATCAGAGCAGGGCGTCGCCTTCGGTGACCTTGCGCACCAGGGCCTTGTAGTCCACGATGCCGCTGGAATCCTGGTCGTACTCGTAGATGGTCTGGCCGTAGGCCGGCGCCTCCGCCAGACTCGGGTCGTAGCGGATGGGGGTGCAGAGAAACTCGGCGTAAAGGTCTTTGAGCTTTTCGTAGATATCCACCCGGCTGGAGTGCTTGTAGTCCAGGAACGTGGGCAGGATGTAGGTGATACCCAGGTTGCTGCGGTATTTCTGGATGGTGGCGAGGCTCTTGGAGAATTCCGAAAGCCCTTGCAGGCTCATGACCTCCAGGGAGACCGGGATGAGCAGTTCCTGGACAAAGAAAAGCACGTTGACCGTGATAGGGTCCCAGCCAGGTGACGAGTCCACGATGATGAAGTCGAAATGGGGCTCGTAGGGGGCCAGTGCTTCGGCCAGGGTCAGTTCGCCACCGAAATCCTTGCGGTCGATGATGCGCTTGAGCCCGGCCAGGGAGCGTCCACCGGCGAGAAGCCAGAGGCGTTCACGCGCCTTGTACAAGGCCTTTTGTGGGGATACTTCCTTGTTCACCAGTTCGGCCAGCCCGTATTCCGGTTTGACCCCGAGCATGTAGCTGGACTGGCCCTGGGTATCGGTGTCCACGAGCAGTGTCTTGTAGCCGGCCAATGCCAAGCCCGCGGCGAGGTTGACCGAGGTGGTGGTCTTGCCTACGCCGCCCTTGCTGAGGATCACACCGATGCTCCGAGCCTTTTTCTTGGGCTTTGGGCGTTTGGCAGGACGGGGTTTTGGCTCTTCCGTGGGGACAGCTTCTTCCAGGGGCGTTTCCGTGTCCTGCAGCGGAGGCTCGGGCTCCTGGGTCGGTTGGGGAGACACCGGTTGTGGAGCGGCCGGGGCAGGCTGGAGCCTTGTCGTCGGCGGGGTTGTTGCGGCTGCCTGGGGCAAGGGGGTGGCAGGCTCTTCCTGGGCCGGAACCGCGGCCGGTGTCGGTTCGGATTGTGCCGAAGGGGTATCGGAACTCTCGGGCACAGGATGGGGCTTCGCCTTTGA
>CAZSRS010000008.1:0-7790 GCA_964609625.1 uncultured Desulfovibrionaceae bacterium | reverse complement strand
ATTGTGCCGAAGGGGTATCGGAACTCTCGGGCACAGGATGGGGCTTCGCCTTTGATGGTGACGTCACGATGTCCCGAGGCGCGGCCGGTGCCGGTTCGGATTGTGCCGAAGGGGTATCGAAACTCTCGGACACAGGATGGGGCTTCGCCTTTGGCGGCGACGTCACGGTGTCCCGAGGCGTGGCAGGTGTCGGTTCGGATTGTGCCGAAGGGGTAACGGAACTCTCGGGCACAGGATGGGGCTTCGCCTTTGACGGTGACGTCACGGTGTCCCGAGGCGCGGCCGGGGTGGTTTTTTCCTGATGTGGGGTCTTGGGGTGTGCTGGTTTGGGCCGGGGCGGCTGCTTTGGTTTTGGTTCGGGCTTTGGTTGGGGTTCGGGTTGCGACGGCACGTCCTTGTCCATCTCCTGCGTGTCTCCAGGCGCCGGCGATGTGGTGAAGGTATGGGGGCGGTCCAGGTGCAGGATGAAGCGATGCCCGCAGGAGCGGCACAATGTGGTGATTCTGGGCTTGTTTTGCGGTAGGTGCTTGTCGTCCACGCTCCGCTTGATGCCACAGTTTGGGCATATGATTTCCATGTCCCTGCCTCCGTTGCCCGCCTTCGCGATCTTCATTGCGATGATATTGCCGCGACAAATGGGTCCGACGTCTCTCTCCCAAGGCATCCTGGGCTGAAATTTTTAACTCTTGCTTGGGACACATAGCACATGACGAGGCAAAGTGCCATATCTTTTAAGTTCTTACAGCGGCAAAAAGACGAGGTTGTCGATGTGTGGCCGACAGTGCCGCGCAGGGGCGAAATGCACGCCAGGAGCACCTTTCACTTGCAAGTGCGGGCTGAATGAGTATATTCGCTGCCAATACTCGTTCACGAGGACGAGACCGGCAACCGGTGGGCTGCTCCGGATCCACCGCCATGGTCAACCATGGGGACCGCGTGTCCTCCCGGAGTGATAGAATGCGGCAGGGGCGCCGATCCCGGCGCTCTCGGACAAAGAACCCCGTTACTGTGAACAGAAACAGAAGCAAGGAGAGATTTATGGCCATTGTGATCGATGATGACGCCTGCATGGGCTGCGAATCCTGTGTCGAGATTTGCCCGGACGTCTTTGAGATGAACGCTGATGGGGATAAGGCCACCGTGATCAACGACTCCGCCGATGACGACTGCGTGGACGAAGCCATTGACGCCTGCCCTGCCGAGGCCATTTCTAAAAGCTGACGCATTTCTGGATGGCAAACCCCTCGCGGCCTCGTTCCGGGGTCCGAGGGGTTTCTCATTTCAGGCTGTTTCCCTTCGCTTCAAAGCCTATCAATGGCTTTGACGTCGCACGGGCTTTGGACTACACAAAACCCGCTTGTCATATTCCTGAATAGAGCAGCATCCCCAGACAGACGCGCCTGCCCGACCACGCAGGGAAGGAGAATTTCAATGCCCCAACATATCGTCGTCATCGGAGCGGTGGCCTTGGGTCCCAAGGCAGCCTGCCGCTTCAAACGTCTCGCTCCCGACGCCACCGTCACCATGATCGACAAGAGCGACGTCATCTCCTACGGCGGGTGCGGCATCCCCTACTATGTCGGGGGAGAGGTCTCCGAGGCCATGCAGCTGCGTACCACCAGCTTTCACATGCTGCGCGACGAGGTCTTTTTCAAGTCAACCAAGGGGGTGGACGCGTACACCCGGACTGAAGCCCTGGAGGTGGAGCGCAAGACCAAGACCGTGCGGATTCGCAACCTGGATAGCGGCAAGGAGTCCACACTCCAGTACGACAAGCTCGTGCTCGCCACCGGCGCCACACCCCGCCGGTTGCACTTGCCCGGCGAGGACCTCGAGGGCGTGCACTATGTTTCCAACCCCCACGACGCCGTACGCATCCGCGAGGCGGTGACCAAGGGCCAGGTGGAGCGCGCCGTGGTCCTGGGAGCCGGCTTCATCGGCCTGGAAATGGCCGAGGCCTTCGCGGACATGTGGGGCGTGGAGACCACGGTGCTGGAAATCGCCGACCAGATCATGCCACGCTACCTCAGCCCCGTGCTCGCCAGGATGGCCCAGCTGCACATGCGGGAAAAGGGCGTCAGCTTCCATCTGGGTGAAGTTGTTCAACGACTGGAAGGCAATGGGCGAGTGCAGCGTGTGGTCACGAACAAGCGCACCGTTGAGGCCGACGTGGTGGTCATCAGCGTTGGCGTGCAGCCCAACGACGAACTCGCGCGCAAGGCCGGTCTGGCTGTCTCGGCACGCGGGGGCGTCATCGTGGACGAGAGCATGCGCACCTCGGACCCGGACATTTTTGCCGGGGGCGACTGCGTGGAGATCCGCAACCAGGTCACGGGGCGCGCCTTTTTTCTGCCCATGGGTTCCATGGCCAACCGCCAGGGCCGGGTCATCGGCACCAATCTCGCCGGGGGGCACGCCCGCTTCCAGGGTGCCGTGGGCGCCTTCGTGGCCAAGCTCTTCGAACGCTCCGTGGCCGGCGCCGGACTCAGTCTGCTGGTGGCGCGGGACATGGGCTTCGAGGCCGACAGCGTCCTGCTTACCCAGCTCGACCGCGCCCACTTCTACCCCGAGAAGAAGCTCATGACCCTGGAGCTGGTCTTTGAGCGCGGCACCCGGCGCGTGCTGGGGATCCAGGGCTTTGGCTCCTACGGCGACGCCATGGTCTGCCGCATCAACGCGGTCTCGGCCATCCTTCAGTACCATCCCGTGGTGGACGACCTGAGCAACCTCGAGATGGCCTACTCCCCGCCTTTCTCCTCGGCCATGGACATCCTCAACACCCTGGGCAACATGGCGGACAACGCCCTGGACGGCCGGAACATCGGCGTGGGGCCCCAGCGCTTCCAGGAACTCTGGGCCGAGCGCGACTCGGGGAAATACTTCTACCTGGATTGCCGCGAGGCGGCCGACGCCCAGCCCTATCTGGACAAAAACCCGGCGTATTGGAACAACATCCCCCAGGGGCACATCTTCGACCGCCTGGGCGAGATACCCCGTGACAGGGCCGTGGTCCTGATCTGCAACACCGGCGCCCGCTCCTACGAGGCGCAGATCATGCTCCACCAGAAAGGCTTCACCAATGTGATCAACCTGCACGGGGGCATAGCCGGGCTCAAGCAATGGGGCATGGATTTGCTGGGGATGGAGTGACGGCCGAAGCCTTCGATCGAAGCCTTCAATGCGCGATTTTGACGATATTCCGGCAGAATGCGTACCTGACGGCAGGAACATGGGGCGTCGCCCCATGCCCTATTTCGTCCCGTCCCTTCAGGACGTGTGTCCGGGAATTGTCCGGGTGCCGGTGACCAAAGCCCCAGAGGGGCGTCCCCGAATAAAGCCTGGCCCAACGGGCCAGGTCGGAAAAACAAAGGCGCGCCGCGATGGTCCATCGCGGCGCTCAGCCCTTACCCAGGTGCACCGTGCTGCCCAGGGCCGCGCGGAGGCATAGCAGGAGTTGTCAAGCCTCGGGGCCAGTGTGCCGTCACCTGTGTCCCAGGTGATTTACTATATGCAGGCACCGTGCCAAATCAGATGCCGATCCAGGCGGCGCCGTAGACCCCGGCCGAATCGCCGAGTTTGTTTCTGAGCAGAGGGGTGCGCAGGGCGTCGTGGAAGGCGTAGTGCGTCAGGCGCTCCGCCCCTTGGGTGTAGAGTTCGTCGATGTTCGAGAGGCCGCCCCCCAGCACGATGCAGGATGGGTCCAGGATGTTGACCACGGCGGCGAGACAGCGGCCGAAGTTGTCGAGGAACTGGTTCAGGACCGAGAGCGCGTGGGGATCGCGTTGGCGCGCCCCGGTTATGATTTCCTCCATGCGTTTTTTCGTGCCGAAGCGGCGCAGATAGGCTGCCTCCACACCGCCGCCCGAGACCAGGGTCTCCACGCAACCGCACTTGCCGCAGTAGCAGGGGGGGCCCAGGGGATCCATGACCACGTGACCCCATTCTCCGGCCAGGTGATGCGCCCCTGTGTGCAGTTCGTCGTGCCAGACGATACCGCCGCCGCAGCCGGTGCCGAGGATCACGCCGAAGACGAGGTCGAAGCCCTGCCCGGCTCCCGAGCGGGTCTCGGCCAGGGTGAAGCAGTTGGCGTCGTTTTCCACGGTCAGGGGGCGACCGAGTTTTTTCTCCAGGTCCGTACGCAGGGGTTTGCCGTTGAGAACCGTGGTGTTGGCGTTGCGCACCAGGTCGGTGTGCGTGTCGATGGAGCCAGGGATGCCTATGCCCAGCGTGCT
The DNA here is from genome assembly GCA_964609625.1 of uncultured Desulfovibrionaceae bacterium. Taxonomy (GTDB): domain Bacteria; phylum Desulfobacterota; class Desulfovibrionia; order Desulfovibrionales; family Desulfovibrionaceae. Next base: position 3,558 of record CAZSRS010000008.1, on the reverse strand, counting down.
GGCGCCGTTTTCCGGAATCCGCCGCGAGACTTCCTCCACCAGCATCTGGATCACGTTGAGGATGGCACCATAATCGTGGGGGCGGGGCGTGGGTTTGCGGATGCGGGCGAGTTCCGCGCCCTCGGGGTCAAGCAGCAAAGCCTCGATCTTGGTGCCGCCGAGGTCCACTCCGATTGCATATTTCATGTCGCTCTCCATGAATGGCGTTACTGCCCGTATGCTTCGTCCTCGTCAACGGTCTGTTTGACAGCTAACGCCCCCTGTGGCAATCGCCAAGTAAGGAGGCCTGGAATGCGCGTGTTGATAGTCGAGGACGACAGGAAGATCGCTTCCTTTGTGGAGAAGGGGTTGCGTCAGGCAGGATTTGCCGTGGACGTGACCCACGACGGTATCGAGGGCCTGCACTTGGCCCAGAGCGAGCCCTATGACGCGGCGGTGGTGGACATCATGCTTCCGGGCATGGATGGCTTGGCGCTCATCGAGGAATTGCGGCGACAAAACGTCCAGACCCCGGTGTTGATCCTCAGCGCCCGGCACAGCGTGGAGGACCGGGTCAAGGGCTTGCAGACCGGCGGCGACGACTACATGGTCAAGCCCTTTTCCTTTTCCGAGCTTTTGGCCAGGGTTCAGGCCTTGATCCGGCGCTCCTGCCAGGAGCAGGAGCCCACTCGGCTGGCCGTGGGCGGCCTGGAGCTGGACCTCCTGACCCGCAACGTGACCCGCGAGGGCAAGAGCATCGATGTGCAGCCCCGTGAATTCGCCCTGCTGGAGTACCTGATGCGCAACGCCGGCCGCGTGGTCTCCAAGACCATGATCCTGGAGCATGTCTGGGACTACAACTTCGACCCGCAGACCAACGTGGTGGACGTGCTCGTGCACAGATTGCGCAACAAGGTGGACCGCGACTTCGGCAGCAAGATGATCCACACCCTGCGCGGGGTGGGATATGTCCTTAAATCTGCGTAGAATTCTCACCTTTCGCATCGGCCTGCGGGTGGCTTTGTGGTTCACCCTGAGCACCATCGGCATCGCCGTGGTGCTCTTCGCCACCGCCTATGTCCTGCTCTCCCACTCCATCCACGAGGCCAATCGCACCGTGGCCCTGAACAAGCTGGAGCAGTACACGCAGGTGGAGCGCCGCCACGGCCTGGACGCCCTGCTCAGGGTACTCAAGAGCGAACAAGTGGAGAATGAACGAAGCGGCTTTTTCATTCGGCTGTTGGACGACCAGGGAAACACCCTGTTTCTGACCCTGCCGCGCGGGTACAAGGACCCTGGTCGGGAGAATCTCGAACAGCGCCGCATCACCACCACCAAACGCTGGGTCATGCTGCGCCCCAGCGAGTCGGGCGACGCCATGGAGATCACGGGAGTGACCCTGTCCCGTGACGTGCAGCTCGAAGTGGGTTTCGGGCTGGCCGAGGAGCGCCGGGTCCTGGGCTACTTCACCTCCATCTTTCCGCTCATGGCCCTGCCCCTGTTGGCCTTGGGCCTGGTGGGCGGGGTGTTCATGGCCAACCGCGCCCTCTCCCCCATCCGTGACCTTTCCCGCGCCGTGGCCAGGGTGGAGGCCGGCGGCTTCGACGCCAGGGTGCCCATGCCCGCCACCAAGGACGAACTCCACGAACTGGCGGGACAGTTCAATCGCATGATCGGCCACATCGAGTCCCTGATCCAGGGCATGCGCAACACCCTGGACAATGTGGCTCACGACCTGCGCACCCCTCTGATGCGCATGCGCGCCGGGGTGGAGGACGCCCTGCAGCGCGAGGAAGGAACCGAGCCACTGCGCGAGGCGCTCATGGACTGCGCCGAGGAAGCGGAACGCATCAACCGCATGACCAGCACCCTCATGGACATCTCCGAGGCGGAGAGCGGCGCCTTGCGTCTGGAGCTCGTGCCCTGCGACCTGCACGGCCTGGCCGCGGAGGCCGTGGACCTCTACCAGCTGGTGGCCGAGGAAAAGAACGTGACCCTCGACCTGGAAAGCGAAACCGAGAATAACGTCCTGGCCCTGGCCGACGCCGACAGGGTCCGCCAAGTGCTGGCCAACCTGTTGGACAATGCCCTGAAGTACACCCCGGAAAAAGGGCGCGTGCAGGTACGCACCCGGCGCGACGGCGCGTGGTGCGAGTTGACGGTCGCGGATACGGGCACGGGCATAGACCTCGAGGACATGCCGCATATCTTCGACCGCCTCTACAGGGGGGACAAGAGCCGCTCCCAGAGGGGGCTCGGTTTGGGACTCTCCCTGGTGCAGGCCGTGGTGCAGGCCCATGGGGGGCGTATCGAGGTGGACAGCGTTCCCGGTGCTGGAGCGGTGTTCACGGTGTTGCTGCCGGCGGGAAAAGCCGAGGACTCGGCCCCACAGCCGGTGTGACCCGGTGCAGTAACGAGCCCATGCCCCTTGCCATGCCTTGTTTTGCCATTAGATTATGAAATGGCGCTCCGATCGGAGCTGGCCGACTCGCTTACCATGATGCGACTTACACGCATGTAATCCCACGGCAAGCCCTGTGTCATTGATCCTGTTTAGATAGGAGATAACGCGGAAGAATACTCGACTTCGACGACCAACCGAGGAGGAACTAATGTATAACAATGCCCCGGGCCGACGTCGGCGAAACCTGCCGGCGTCTCGTGCCCTTGAGAACAGTGTGGCGAAGGAGATTGACATGATGCGAAAATTCATGACCTTGTGCGTTTTGAGCGCCGTGATGCTCCTGATGGCGGCGGCCGTCCAGGCCAGGGAGCTGCCGCAGTTGGCTGACTTGGCCGAAAAAGCGGGCAAGTCCGTGGTCAATATCAAGACCAGCAAATCCGTGGAACGCCCCAGGATGCAGAGGCCGTTTCCGGACTTTCCCGGACCCAGGGGCAGATCGCCCGAAGGCGGCACGCCCTTTGACGATTTCTTTGAACAGTTCGAGAAGTTTTTCGGGCAACCGCACATGGGGCCGCGCACGCAGCGTTCCTTGGGGTCGGGGTTCATCATTTCCGAGGACGGGTACGTGGTGACCAACAACCACGTGGTGGCCGAGGCCGACGAGATCGAGGTGCGTCTGCAGGGCGTGGACAAGGACTTCAAGGCCACGATCATCGGCCGGGACCCCGAGACGGACTTGGCCCTGCTGAAGATCGAGACCGACAGGAAGCTGCCGGTGCTGGAGTTCGCGGACTCGGACAAGGCTCGGGTGGGTGAGTGGGTCATGGCCATAGGCAACCCCTTCGGCCTGGAGCACACCGTGACCACGGGCATCATCAGCGCCAAGGGGCGGGTCATCGGCGCCGGCCCATACGACGACTTCATCCAGACCGACGCCTCCATCAACCCAGGCAACTCCGGCGGCCCTCTGCTGAATCTGGATGGTGCGGTCATCGGCATCAACACTGCCATCGTTGCCAGCGGCCAGGGCATCGGTTTCGCCGTGCCCAGCAGCATCGCCAAGGGCGTCATCGCGCAATTGCAGGAGCACAAGGCGGTCAAGCGCGGCTGGCTGGGTGTTTCCATCCAGAACCTGGACGAGAACTCGGCCAAGGCCCTGGGCCTGAAGTCGCAGG
>CAZSRS010000007.1:0-147333 GCA_964609625.1 uncultured Desulfovibrionaceae bacterium | reverse complement strand
GCCAGGAGGTTGGTCTGGTCGGCGATGTCGTTGATCACGCCGATGATCCGGCCGATCTGGCCGGCCTGCGCGGACAGTTCGTCCATATGTTCGCGCATCTCGCCGGTCTGGCGCTCCAGCGAGGTGATGGCCGCGATCACCCGGCGCACCGCGTCCTCTCCCTGGGTCGCCGCGTCCCTGGCCTGGTCGGCGTTTTGCGCGGCCCTCGAGGCGCTGCCGGCCATCTCCAGCACCGTGGCGCTCATCTGCTCCAGGGCGGAACTGGCGGCGGACGTGCGAGCGCTCTGCTCGGTCGCGCCCTGGCTGGTGGCCGCGATCTCACTGGAGAGACTCCGTGCGGATTCGGTCAATGATCGGGCGATGCCCCCCGCGCGCGAGGCTGCCTCGGCCAGACGCTCGCCCTGGCTGCGGATCATCTGTTCCTTGCCGCGTATTTCCGTGAGATCGAAGAACAAGGAAAAGGCACCGATCAGTTCGCCGTCAAGATCGAAGATGGGGTTCGCCGTGACACGGGACACGCAATGGGCCGTGCAGGTGTTGTCCGCGGAGATGGAGAACTCCTCCTCGATGCGCTCTCCTTTGGCCAGGGCCCGTGCGGAGGGTAGGTCTTCACGGCCTGGAAAGAGCTGGTCCAAGTGCCGTCCCTGGTAGTCTTCGGGGTGGCCAGGTCTGCCGAGCAGGGTCAGCAATCTGTCGTTGGCCATGGTCACCCGCCCGGAGGCGTCGAGCATCAGGCAGGGCATCGAACTGGAGATTCCCCTGAGCACGCCTTCGGACAGACCGAGTTTGGTCTTGAGCTGGCCGACCATGGCCTGGATGGAAGTGACGAGTTCGCCGAGTTCTCCGCCGAAACGGCCGGACAAGTTCACGCTGAAATCTCCGTCCGCGACCTTCCGGGTATAGGCGATTATCGTCTGCACGGGAGTGACGATGGAGCGGGAAATGAAAAAGCCCAGCCCCATGGCCAGGACGATGCCCACGACTATGCCCGTGAGGGTGGTGATTCGGGCTTCGACCGACGTACTTATGGACCCGGCGGAGGCTTCCTGGATGCTTACGAGCACCATGTTCTGCAAAGCGGTAAGAGATTTTTCGATCTCCAGTCCCACCTGTTCCGCCTCGAAATCATGCTCCCAGAGCAGGGCATCGATGCGTCTGCGTTGGTAGACCAGTTTTTCCAATTCCTCGCCCTCGCGGTCCTGTGCTTCCAACCCCAGTCGCAGGGCCTCCAGGGTATTCTCGTAGATGGCCTCCACAGCCGGGACAAAACCGGCCTCGTAGCGTTCAAGAACTTGATCGAGCATGGCTACCGCTTCCGGAGACTCCAGCCGATGCAATTGCCCCCACTCCGTGATGCCTCCATGCCGCAAGGCCTTTGCGTTGCCACGGACCGTCTCGAACAAGGGGCTGTACTGCGTCCAGATATCCCTTGCCTCGGTGGAATGCTCCACCGCGCGGATCTTGTTGCCCACCCACATGAGCATGATGACGGATTCCCGCATGGTCGTGAGGCTTATCATGGAAGGGAACGTGGAGATGACAGCCTGACTGTTGCGGTCCACCCGGACAAGGGAGTGATAGGCCACGCTCCCCACGATGCAGAGGATAAGGGTCACCACGGCGAAACCTATGAACAGTTTTGTGCGGATGCGTATGTTCACGTCAACCCCCTTGTATGAAAGGGTCAATAGTCCAGATACGTCGCCAAGGTCTTCAGGGCCTCTCCCAGGGTTTTTCCTGGCGAGCGGTTGTCCCTCGATGCCGTCACATGGCACTTGAGCAGGTAGCGTCGTATGATCAGTCCGTTCACCGAGTGCAGGGCGTTGCGCACGGCGCGCACCTGCACCAGGGTGGCCTCGGACTTCTCACCTTCACTGAGCATGCGATGAATACCGCGCACCTGGCCTTCGATGCGTTTCAGCCGCGCCAGCACGTCGCGTCGTATCCGCTCCATCTCTTGGACACCGACGCTCGTTTTATCTTCGGTCATGGGCCGCTCCTCGGCGCGTTGTGCGCGTCATCCCGGACGACTTGGCAGAATGAAACAGAGAGTATAGCCTTGTGTCCGTTCACCAGCCGTCAGGAAAATGGAAGGATTTCCGCATGAATGATCTCGCAGTCATGGACACGTCCCGCCGTATGGCGTTGCTTGCCTGTTTCGAATTTCTCATCGCCCTGTTCCAGGGACCCGACGAGGCGCGGTGCGTTCCCTTGATCGACCAGGGAGCGCGGGAGCTGGCCTTGTTGTGTCCCCAGGGGTTCGCCCTCGAGGCCCCTGTCCAGGAGCTTGTGCGTGCTTTGCCCGAATCCGGGGGTATGCCCGCCTTGTGTCATGAGCTGCAAATCACTTACGTGCGATTGTTCATCAGTAATCCCGGGGGAGTTCCCGCGCCCCTGTACGCCTCCTGCCATCAGGAACATATCACCGGCCTGATGGCCGAACCTGCCCGGGAAATGGAGCGGCGGTTGCTGGAGGCCGGATTGGAGCCGGATCTGCCGGGCCAGGAGCCTCCGGACCACCTCTGTGTCGAGCTTGGCTACCTTGTCCATCTTCTGGCCATGGGCTGGGGCGCTTCCCCCACAGTGGACGTCGGCAGGCTCGACCAGGCCCGGAGTTTCGCCGGAGAGCATCTCCTTCCTTGGGTACGGCGCTTTGCATCGGCCCTGTCCAGCGCCCCCGGCTCGGACGTCCATCGGCTGGCAGTCGGCGTGCTGCTCGCGGCGGTGGCCCTGACGGCCGGGGAAGCGGCCTGATCCCTCAGGGCCCATGCAGCACCACCCTACGGACTTCCTCAAAGAACGGGCGTGAAGCGTCCGTGAAATCGTTGCGCACCAGGATCACCTCACGTGGGACTTGGCCGTGCAGTCGCACCAGATAGGCCAAAGGAATCGCGGCCTGCCCCAGACAGGTGAAGATAGCCCCGTCCTCGTCCGGAAACAGGGGGAAGAGCACGCCGTATTTCTTCCGGAACTCCTCCACCTGTTGGGTGTTGTTGTGCACGCCGAAGCCGATGAGCCTGAGCTTGCGTTTGAGCCTGGGGGAGCGCTCAATCTCGTGGTAGTACTCGTTCATGGTCTTGGCCTCGCGGATGCAGTCCAGGCACAGGTTGTTGTAGAATTGGATCAACACATACTCCGAATCCACCTCCGAGAGGCTGAGGAAATCGCTTTCCGAAGGCGCCCCCAGATAGATTCTGTCTTCGGGATGCTCCATCAGCCCCAGACGGCAGGCCGGAAATTCGTCTCCCGGCGTTATGGCCCTACGCTGCGGTGGCGTGTCCTCGGGATGCCGCTCCAGCCAACCATGATACCCCAGGGGATACTGCATGACATTGTCGTAGCCCAGACGCACTGCCCAGCGCGCCGCGATCTCACTGCGCAGTCACCTGAAGGAGCGGCAGTAGATCACGATGGGGCGTGCGGTATCCGGTCCTGCCAGCTCCCGGAAGGCCTCACTCTTGCCGGCGCTCGGACCGCCGCTGTCCGACAGGTCGAATTCCAGGTTCACGGCGCCGGGGAGGTGGCCATCCTTGAACTCGTAGTCCGGCCGCACGTCGAGCAGCAGGAGATTTTTCTCTTGCAGGCGCCGGTGCAGTTCCTCGTTGTCGATGACGGTGTAGCCCCACGTGGCAGCTTCCTTTTCCGCGGATGTCAGCCATGCCGGCTTGTCAGCGCCCCAGGCAGGGGCGGCGGGAAGCAGCAAGGCCAGAAGAACGAGCAGCAGGGCCGTTGCCGGCCCCTGATTCGCGATGGGTTTCATGCCGGCCCTCCGTGGGGTGCGAGGTCCGGCCTGGCCGGACCTCGCATGGGGGTTACTGGGGTTTCTTGATCTCGTACTTCTCGCCGTCAAAGCTGCACGCCGCGTCGAGATAGTAGACGTCCTTGCGCTCGGGTTGCTTGTCCATGACCATGTAGAAGGCCTCGCCGGAGCGTGCGCCGGAGGAGCAGACAAAGACCACCGGCTTGTCCGATGGCAGCTTGTCCATGCTCTTGTTCAATTCGTCCACGGTCATGTGCGTGGAGCCGGGGAAATGCCCCTTGTCGAATTCGTCCTTGTCACGGACGTCGATGATGTGAATGGCGTCCGGCTGCTCCGTCAAGTACTTCTCGAACTGCTCCACCGGGATGGCGCCGTCCACGCCGCCGGTGTCGATGGTCACCTGACCGCCGGCGCCGAACTTCTGCTTCCACGCGGGGTAGCCTTCCTCGGCCACCATGATGTTGGTGTACCCCAACTCGGAGGCCTTGACCGCGGACTTGTGCGAGAGCTTGCACTCGTGGCCGCCGCAGTAGAAGATCAACTGGATGGACTTGTCCGTGGGCAACAGCCCGGTCTTTTCCTCGAATTTGGTGTCGGAAATGCTCACGGATGACGGCACGTTGCCTTCCAGGTACTTGTTCAGGGGGCGCGAGTCCACGAGCAGGTAGTTGGTGTTGTCGGCGATCTGCTGCTTCACGTAGTCCATTTCCACGGCACAGTAGGGATAGTACTTCTTGAAGTCGGGGTACCCAGCCGCATAGACCTTGACGTTCTTGTAGCCCAAGGCCTCCGCCTTCTTGGCCGAGTTGTGGGAGAGCTTGCACTCGAAGCCGCCGCAATAGAAGATCAGCAGCGCGTTCTTGTCCTTGGGCAGCTTGTCCACCATCTCCTCGAACTGCGAATCCGGGATGGAGTGCGCGGTGGGGATGTAGCCCTCGATGAATTTGGGTTTGTAGGGCCTGGAATCCACGATGAACACCGAGTCCTCGCGGGGCACGATGATGTGCTCCTTGACGAAGTCGAAGTCCACGATGGTGTGGTACATCCAGTCTTCCTGCTTGTCCGGGGGCACTGGACTGGATGCCTGGGCCATGCCGGGGGACATGAGCAGCAACCCCAGAATCATGACCAGAACGGCCTGTACGTACGTGTTTCGCTTCCGCATGATGATTCCCTCCATAAGGGTATGCACTTATTCGGCGCCGCTCCCGCCCGGAGATTCTTCCGGCACGTCGCGGCTGCCGGGTTATTCGGTCTCCGAGGCCTTGACCTTGTCGTACCAGAGTTTGTGGTGATGCTTGGCGTAGTCCTTGGGCACAAAGCCGGTGAACATGGATTTGAAACCGGGTCGCTCTTCCGGGGAAATGGCGGCCATGTACACGTGCACCAGCAACCCGGCGAAGACCAACCCCGCGCCCACGAAGTGCAGGGTGACGGCCCAGCTCACGATCCACGTGCCCTCGGCGGTAAAGGCCTTGTCCGCGAGGAACATGATCACGCCGGTGGCCACGATGAGCAGGCCGCCGAGCACCGAAGCCTGGGCAAAGGCCTTCTGCCCCATGTTGTAGTAGCCCTGGTCCGGCAGGTCCGCGGGCTGTCCCAGGGGGCGCAGGACCTTGGGTCCCAGGGTCATGAGCACCATCTTGCGCAGCATCCAGGTCATGTCGCGGATGGGTTTGACCGTGAAGATCTCCTTGAGGAAGAACAGCGCGCCCCTGGGATTGACCAGAACATAGAGCAGCAAGCCGGCGACCCAGGCAAAACCGATGACTTCGTGGATCAGGAGAAGATTGCCGCCTCCCCCCACCAGGGAGCGCAGTGCGTCGGGATACCAGGCGCCCAAGGGGTTGAGCCGATCGTTGCTGATGAGACCGATTCCAGTCAGCAGGAGCAGTATCCAGCAAACGGCGTTGAACCAGTGGATGACAATGTCGGGCCTGTCGTGACGTCTGAGCATGTTCTTACTCATGGCGGTCTCCTTGGGCCTGTTTGTCATGGTCCCCCGAGCCCCTGTCCAGGAGCATGCGGCCGAGCATGACGAGCACGCCCAGGCCGGACAGGGCCACGATGCCCTTGACCGTGGGGCTGATCCAATCGGTCAGGGCGGCCATGGCCGCGGGCGGTTGCGCCGGTTGCGTCCAGTTGCGGGGGGCGGTGTCGCCCAGGTAGTACATGTTCGGACTGGTGTCGGTCTCGGCGTTGACCACCCTGATCAGACGGTCCTTGTTCTCCCTGAGCATGATGGCCGCCTCGCTGTTGGGGTCCAGGATGTCGCCGAAGACACGCGCCTTTGTGGGGCAGGTGTCCACGCAGGCGGGCAACAGGCCGTTGGCCCGGCGCTCCGGGCAGTAGTTGCACTTGTCGGCCTTTTTCAGCAGTGGATGACGAAAACGCGCTCCGTATGGGCAGGCCGGGATGCAGTTGCCGCAGCCGATGCAGAGGTCCTTGTCAATGACCACTTCCCCGGTGTTTTTGTCTTTGTAGGTGGCGCCGGTGGGGCAGGCGTGGACGCAGGTGGGGTTGTCGCAATGCATGCATCCCCCGGGCTGGAAGTGCGTGCGGGTTTTCGCGCCCAGGGAGAAGTCGGTGTCCGAGACCTTGATCCAGTTGCGCCAGTGGCCGGTGGGGACGTTGTTGGCCACCTTGCAGGCGAGCATGCACCCCTTGCAGTCGATGCACTTGGAGGAGTCTATGACCATGGCAAGCTGCTGTTTCATGACGTCGCCTTCCTTGTTACGGTGACCATGGTTTCGTGCATGGCCGCGTTGCCGGAGACGTCGTCGTACTGGTCCTCGAGCAGCGCGGCGATGGACGCGCCCTTGCCATAGACCAGCGAGAGGTCTTTGGAGATGGGATCGAAGCCCGTGAGCATGTAGACCGTGTCCTCACGGATGGCCTCCGTGACATGGGCGGGCAGTGTTCCCTTGCCCTTGTCGCTGGCCACGCTGACGATGTCGCCGTCCCTGACGCCCAGTCTTTCCGCGGCTTTTGGGTTGAGCCAGAGCTTGTTCTCGGCCTGGAGTTCGTGCAGCAGGATGTTGTTCTGGGTTGAGCCATGGGTGAAGTAGGCGTTGCGCCCAACCACCATGCGGAACCTGCCCTCCGGAACTTCCTTTGGGGGCGTGTACACGGGCAATGGGTCGAGGCCCATCTGTTCGTAGCGCTGGTTCAGGAGTTCGATCTTTTGGCTTTTTGTCTTGTAGATGCGCCCCTCGTAGATGCCGTAGACTTTGGAAGGGTTGTAATACACGCCGTCGCGGTCCAGGGCCTCCATGGCCTCGGGCAGGTCGGCGAGCTGCTGCCGCCTGTACTCTTCCATGGTGAAGTCGAAATGCTCGGCCAGATCCAGCTTGCCGGCGATGTCCTTGAGCACGTCGAAGATGGGGCGCGATTCGAACATGGCCGGAACGACCGGATCGCGTTTGACCACACAGGCGCAGGCCACGGACCCTTGCAGGCCAGAACAGGGGTCCGTGCGCTCCAGGTAGCTGGGCGCGGGCAGGACCAGGTCCGCCAGGTACGCGGTGTCGCTCATCTGGATGTCCGAAACGATCATGAACTCCATCTTGTTGGCCATTTCCATGGTCTTGGCCCTGTCGGGTACCGTGGCCATGGGGTTGGTCTTGAAGACCATCCAGCCGCGTATGGGGTAGGGGTCGTCCGCCAGTATGGCGTTGCGGGTTAGGATGAAGGAACCTTCGTGCTCGATGAGCATGGGCGCCATTTCGGCGTCGATGCGGTCCTCCTGGTTGTCGTCGTACCAGGGCGCTTCGACCGGAATGGTCTTGAGACCGACCTGCCGCGCCGCGAGCAGGCCACCGGGCTGGTCCCAGTTGCCGAGCAGGGCGTTGACCAGGGCGAAGGAGCGCCTAATCTGGACCGAATTCTGGTAATCAGAGGAGCGGCGGCCAGGGTAGACCATGGAGGCCGGCGCGTGCTTGGCCAGATTGCGGGCGATGTCGCGGATGGCCTCGGCAGGAACCCCAGTCTCGGCTGCGGCGAACTCCGGCGTGTATTGCTGCACGTGCTCGGAAAGTTCGTTGAAGCCGAAGGTCTTTTCCCAGATGTAGGTTGGGTTGTAGAGCCCCTCGTTGATGATCACGTGACACAGCGCCAGCATGAAGGCCATGTCCGTACCCGGCCTGATCTGGTACCACTCGTCGGCCAGGGCCGCGGTCTTTGTGTAGCGGGGGTCGAGGACCACGAGTTTGCAGCCGCGTTTCTGAGCGGTCATCAGGTCCATGGAATCCGGTGTCACCAGGGCCTCGTAACGGTTGGCGCCGGGCATGACGATGTACTTTGAATACAGCACGTCCGGAAAGGGCACCTCACCGAAGGTGTCAAGAAAGGCTCGAGTACCACTGATCAGACACAGTGATTCGTGCGAAGTCACGTTGAAGGAACCATAGACCTCGGCAAAACGGGATATGAAGATGGATTGCATGTCCGAACCGGCCGAAAAGAGCATGCCGCAGGGCGTATACTTCTCGCGAATCTCCTGCATCTTCTCGGCGGCCAGGTCGATGGCCTCGTCCCAGGGGATCTTCTTCCACTTGCCCTCGCCCCTGGCTCCGGCGCGAAGCAAGGGGTGCTTGAGCCGGTCAGGATCATAAAGATGGGCGATGCCGGCGTTGCCCCGCGCGCAAAGCATGCCGCGGGACTTGAGGAACTTGGGGTTCGGGTCGAGCTTCACGACCACGCCGTCCTGAACCCGGGCGATGCAGCCGCATCTGTTGAAGCACATGTCACACACCGAGAATTTCGATTCCCACTGTGGGGCTTTGACCTGTGCCGCCCGGGCGTTTTTGCGCACACCCCCCGCCAGGCCGGACCCAGCGGCTCCAGCCGCGATCAGTCCGGCGGCCTTGAAAAAGGTGCGCCGCGTTATTTTCGGGTTGAGAGCCGCCATGAGTATCCTCCCTTGCGGCAGCGGCCGCAGCGTTCAGACTCCACTATTGCACGGGGCGGCCCCGGCGTCCTGTCCAGGAGGCGGGGCCGCGGGGACGCATCAGCTGCACTTGGCCGGAGACGGGGAATCCTTGGCGTAGTCGTGCAGGTAGGTGAACGTGTCGTTGATCTCTTCTTCCGGCATCTCGGGCCAATTCCCGTGGCAGGGGATGGTCTCGATGTTCTCGAAGATTTTGGTCCACTCCGCCTGGGTCTTGTCCGCGGGTGAAAGATCCGTTGCCGACGCGCCGTGACAGGTGCGACAGTGTTTGCGGTAGAGGAACTTGCCCTTGCGGCCGTTGCCCCCACCCCAGGCAAAGGCCAGGCCGGTGATGGTCATCACGATAACCAGGGCCATCAGGATGCTTGTCGTCTTCTTGTGCATGATACCTCCAGTAGTTGCGTTTCCAGGTGTTTACGTTCAACGCGGCGGCGTAGGCCGCCATTGTCGACTTCCAAGCGATCAAAATATACCCATACCCGGTAGTGGCGTCAAGCAATTTCCGACAAAATCGGAATAAAAAAGCACTCGAGGCATGCAACCATCTACATTCTTAAACGGAAATTTCCCGCATTTAATTCCGCCTCCGTGCCCGAGGTTCTCTTTCGAGGAAATTCGTGTTGGAAATCGTCAATGCCCACCACGCTCCCGCAAATGATACACACTGGGAGCGGCAGGTTGTGGACTCGAAGCGTCCCAAAAAAAACGTACCGAGTCTCCGAAACCTGGGAAAAGCATCGAGGACACTGCAGGAGGGTTTTGGCACGAGTACGGCATTGGACCGGGGCGTGGGAGCATCGCGGTGTCGATTTCGGGCTTGTCGGCCCCATGCCTACGCGCATGGGACCTGCGCGCCTGAAGCGAAGCGGGATAGGCTCTATGACGGGAAATTTTGGTCAGGGAAAAGGCGGCGATTCGCGGCGTTACTGTCTAATCAGCGGGAAGGGTGTGGATAATGAATCCCTATGGAAGAAGAGCGCCCAGGATGTCACGCGCGGTCCGCTACAGCAACGGCCCCGCCATCCGGAAGGCGTTTTCCACGAAGCGTTGCGGCAGGGAGCGAGCCGCCCAACGTCGGGGGTCCAGGCGGTCCGCATCCGCCATGTAGTTTTCCTGCAGGCCGCGCAGGGTCGAGGTGAATTCCGTGTCGTGGACGAACAGGGAGACTTCGTAGTTGAGCCAGATGCTGCGCATGTCCAGGTTCACGGTGCCGAACATGGCCACGTTGCCGTCCACGGTGATGGATTTCGTGTGCAGCAGTCCCTTGCGGTAGAGCAGAATCTCCACGCCGATCTCCATGAGTTCATCATAATAGGAGCGGGTCACGAGGCGGGTCATGAGGGAATCCACCCTGGCCGGGAGCACGAGTCGCACCCTGACGCCCCGGCCTGCTGCCCCGCGCAGGGCGCGCAGCAGGGCCTCGTCCGGCACGAAGTAGGGGGTGGTCAACACCAAGTCCTTCCGCGCCGCGTTGATCAAGGCCAGCAGCATCTGCAGAATGCCGTCCTGGGCCATCCCCGGTGCCGCGCCAGGGCCAGATGGCAGCACCTGGACCGCCGCGCCTCCCTCGGGAGCGGGCTGGGTCCGCGGTTGTAACTCCAGCGGCGCCATGGGCTTGCCCAAGTCCAAGGCCCAATCCGACAGCAACGTGCGGGCCAGGAGTGGCACTGCCGGCCCCTGAACCCGAACCATGGCGTCCTTCCACTGCCCCACGTGGGCTTGCTGCTTGAAATAGCGGGGGTCCACCATGTTCATGCTGCCGGTCCAGGCCACGCTTCCGTCCAGGACCACGATCTTGCGGTGCAGACGCAGGTCGTTGCGACCGGTCAGCACCCGAAGAAAGCCCGTGGGCAGGGCGGGCAAGACCTCCACGCCGGCTCGGTGCAGGCGCTCGGGCTGCGGGGAACGCCACCAGGCATGGCCTCCGAGCGCGTCCACGAGCACCCGACAGGTAACACCGCGGACAGCGGCGCGGAGCAAGGCCTCCAATACCTGGTCGGCGGCGCCTCCCGCGTTCCAGATGTAGAATTCCATGAGCACGCTGTGCCGCGCCTCGTCGATATCCTGGATCAAGGCAGGAAAGACTTCTTCCGCGCTCCCGAAAAGCTGCAAGGCGCACCCTTCAACCGTGGGGGCGCCCAGGACTGTCCGGCCGAGGCGGTCGAAGTGTTGAGCTGTGTCGCCAAGCCGGGTCCAGTCCTTCACGCGCCACTCCTCCGACAGGGCGTCCGCCGGGCCACCGAATTTGGAGCGCAGGGCGGCGATGCCACGCGCTCGGTGCAGCCCCACCCGGCGCTCGCCGATGAGCAGGTAGAGAACCGCGCCGGCAAAGGGCAGGGCGGCGACGAGGAAAAGCCAGGCCAGGGCGGTGCCTGGCGTCGGGCGGCGCATGATCACGCGCACGGCGATGCACAGCATGACCAGTACGTGGAGAACGTATAGGACGAAATGGACCTGAATATCGGACGCTGTCATCCGCTCCTCCCGCGCGGTCCGTGGATCAGGAGACACGTCGAGCATGGGTGGAACAAACCCATGCAAGCGAGCACGTCCCCGCGCCAGATTCACATGCACGAGAAAGCGCCACCTGACAAGACGTGGAGGCGGTTTCGCGCTTGCCTCTTTCGCGGCAAGAGGCGGGTGCGGATCAGCCTGACATCGGGGAACCTACCTGCGTCGGCGTATGAGCAGGATGCCGTCCTTTGGGATCCAGGCACGGCCGAACACGGTGTCCACCTCGCCGGCGGCGGCAGGCACGCGGAACACGGTTTCGTAGTTCGGGCCGAGGTATTCCAACAACTTGTTATCCAGGGCGTCGCCGCCGTGGGTGCCGATGTGCAAGTAGTCGACGCGCCCCTCGCGCAGGGCGGATTCCGCGCCGTGAATGGCGTCGTACTCCGCGCCCTGTACGTCCATGTGGATGCAACTGAGGCGCGGAAAGCCGTGCTGGCGCATGAGGGTGTCTATGGTGTAGGCCGGAACCTCGATGTTGCCGCGCTCCGGGTCAATGCCCTGGCCGTAGCTCTCTTCCGGTGCCTTGCTGGCGCGGAAGCGAATGCTGCCGTCCTTGTGGCTCAGGGCACCGTGCACGGCCACGCCGTTGATTTTCTGGATATCGAAATGCTGGCGGGTCCAGGCATAGTGATAAGGCTCGCCCTCCAGGGCCAGACAGCGGTAGCTGCTGGGAATCAGGGGCACGAGGCGGTGGTCCACCACGCCGGCCAGGGCCAGGCACCAATCGCCGCGCCCCGCGCCCAGCTCGAACATACTGATCTGCTCCTCCTCGATATCGTGGAGCATGTTCAGGAAGACCTGGATTTCGATGTCGCGCTCCGTGAGGCAGCCACGCGCCTGGGCCTCACGATCTTCCTCCTGGTCGAGTAACCGTTTGTCGTCACTTTTGACCTTGCGCATCTGGAAATAGCCGTGCCAGTAGCGGATCCAGCCCTCGCGCTCCGGCGGCACGGTCTGGGGGGTGGTTGTGGTAAAAGTCTTTAACTCCATGGAATTGGCCTCCGGGTTGAAGGTCTGGAACTCTTGCGCGGGTGCGGACCGTGATCGAGCGGTCGGACAGTACCAGAACTTCGTGGGATGACAAGCCCCTACCGTTGCACTCCGGAACAACATGAATCCTGCAACTAAAACGGGGGCATTGCCCCCTTGCATTTTATCCGCGCGTGTCTATTATGCCCCCTGTGCAATCGGTTCGGGTCAACTGACTGGAGTGAAAGACCATGGGCAATCCGGCGCATTACGTGATGTGGAACATGACGCGGCAGTGTAATTATCGCTGCGAGTACTGTTATTACCCCCATGTTCCGCCCCCTGTGCGGGAATCCCTGGACAGGGAAGCCCTGCTGCGTTTCCTCGACGGCTCGGCCGAGCGCTGGCTGGTGGGGATGACCGGGGGTGAACCCTTCCTTTATCCGGATTTCATCGGTTTGTGCCAGGACGTCACCAA
Source organism: uncultured Desulfovibrionaceae bacterium (assembly GCA_964609625.1). Lineage (GTDB taxonomy): Bacteria > Desulfobacterota > Desulfovibrionia > Desulfovibrionales > Desulfovibrionaceae. Next base: position 134,664 of record CAZSRS010000007.1, on the reverse strand, counting down.
ACGCCACATGATCAGCGTGGACACCAACCTGAGCCTGCCGCGCCTGGTGCGCGATTTCGCCGAAAGACTCGACCCGTCACGGGTGCAGGAGTTGTACGTCTCCCTGCACATCAAGGAGCGCGAACACACCGGTGGTGTCAAGAGCTTCATCGAGAGCATGCACCTGCTCGGGGAGCGCGGCTTCAACCTCATCGTCAACTATGTGCTGCATCCCGACTTGGTGCATCGCTTCGAGCAGGACAAGGCCTGGTTCGCCGGGCAGGACATCGTACTCAGACCGCGCCCCTTCAAGGGTGTGCACCAGGGACTGCGTTTTCCCGAGTCCTATTGCCGGGAGGGGCAGGAGATCCTGGCCCTGCATCCCAACGCGGGAACCAAGATGGTCTACAATTTCTACGGCGTTCCCTGCAACGGGGGGCGCACCTTCATCCGTATGGAGCCTGACGGCACCGTGTACCGCTGCTCCGGCGAAAAGACCGTGCTCGGGAACGTGGAGCGCGGTATCCGGCTCTATGACAAGCCGGAACCCTGTCGTACCACGCGCTGCCCTTGTCGGGGACTGGAGCACGTGGTGCTCAACCAGTCGCAGGAGGCCTTTTTACGCGGCTTGCAGCTGGGCCTGCTGGGGCAGTCCCAGGAGGCCAGAAAGGCCTACGCCCAGGCCCTGGAGCTGGATCCGGCCCACACCGGAGCCCGCAACAACACCGGCGTGCTGCTCTGGCAGGAGAACATGCGCGAACAGGCCCTGGAGTTCTTTTCCAGCGCCAGCGCTCAGCATCCCGAAGAAGGCGTGTTCATCTGCAACAGGGCCATCGCCTTGGCCACACAGGGACGTGGTTCGGAAGCGCGACAGGTCTGCGTGGAGTATCTCCAACGCCATCAGGACAGCAACGTGCTTGAACTCTCCCAGGCCCTGCACCGCGGGGATACGGGATTGAGCCTGGCACCGCGGCTGTGCATGCGCGTGCAGCCGGCATCCGCGCGCTGTGCCGCCTGAACAACCCCCATCGTCATACTCTGCCGCAGACCAGGACGGACGGAATGCCCGCTGCCCACGACACGACTTTGCCCTGGACATTGCCCGGCAAACCTTATAACCAAAATTCCTTGCGCCGTTGCAGCCCCGATCCGACACCACGCTCCCTGACAGCGATACCCCTGACAGCGATCCGCCGCAACCCGGACTAGCGTCCTGAATTGCAACCGTGAGCCCCTTCATGCCAGACACCTACAACATCCTGATGTATTCCCACGACACCTACGGTCTGGGGCACATCCGCCGCACCATGGCCATCGCCACGCACCTCATCGCCAAGAACGTGAACATCCTCATCCTTACGGGGTCCCCCATCGCGGGGCGCTTCTCGTTCCCCGAGGGCATCGATTTCGTGCGTGTACCCGGCATGATCAAGCGCTCCAACACAATATACGTACCGCACACCATCAACATCGACGCGCACCACGCCTTGCACATCCGTCAGAGCATCATCGAGGCCACGGCCAAGGCTTTCGACCCCAAGTTGTTCATCGTGGACAAGGTTCCCATGGGACTCAAGGGGGAACTCAAGCCCACCCTGGAGTGGTTCAGGGACTACCGCCCCAATACCAAGATCGTGCTCGGGCTACGCGACGTGCTAGACGATGCCGAAAGCACCCGCAAGGAATGGGAGCAGAAGCGCTTCGTGGAAGTGCTCGACAAGCTCTACTCCGAGATCTGGATCTACGGGAACAAGGACCTCTACGACCCCGTGGTCGAATACGCCATGCCCGAATGCATTAGCCGGAAGGTCATCTACACCGGCTACATCCCCAGGCCCAGACCGCCACGCAAATATTTCGACAAGGGCAAGGGTCGCAAGAAGCTCGTGGTGGTCACCACCGGCGGCGGCGGCGACGGCTACCCGGTCCTGGACAACTTCCTTGGCATGCTGGAGCAGAACGGCTCCTCGCCCTTCCGCTCCCTGGTCATTACCGGACCGTTCATCCCCCGTGACCAGCTCGACGAACTGGTGGAACGCGCCAGGGCACGCAACGTACCCCTGGTCTCGTTCATGAAAAAGATCGAACGCAAGCTGGCCGAGGCAGACTTGATCATCAGCATGGGCGGCTACAACACCATTTGCGAGGTGCTCTCCCTGCAAAAGAATTCCCTGATCATCCCCCGCGAGGACCCACGCATGGAGCAGCGCATCCGCGCCGAGATGATGAAGGCGCGGGGACTGGTGGATTTCATCCCTTGGCGTGAGCTCACTCCGGCCGCACTGCACGATAAGATCACGCATCTCCTCGATCATCCTGAGGAACAACAAAAAAGAATCCGGTCATTCCCCATGACGGGGCTGGATGTCATGCGCTCGCGGCTGGAGGCCTTTCGCAAGGAAGCGCAATGAGCCGTCCCTTGGCCAAACCCAAGGCACTGGGCATGGTACTCAAGGGGTACCCCAGGGTTTCCGAGACCTTCATCTCCAACGAAATCAGGCTGCTGGAGGAGCAGGGTTACCGCATTCACATCCTCTCCATGCGCCCCCCCAGGGAGCGCTTCAGCAATGCCTCCATCGAACGCATCCGCGCCGGCGTGACCTATCTGCCCGAGTACCTCCTGACGGGTCTGCCGACCCTGCTACGGCGCAACCTCTTGCTCTTCCTGCGCATGCCCCTGCGGTATCTGCGCGGTGTGGGGCTGCTGCTCTCGCGCTTCCGCCACGCCCCGAAGAAGCACACTTGGCTCAAGCACTTTCTCCAGGCCGGGTACCTGGTGCACCTGGTGCGCACGGATCCCAAGACCCCGGACATCACCCACTTCCATGCCCATTTCGCGCACACGCCCAGTTCCGTGGCCATGTACGCGGCTCTGCTGCACGGCGTGGACTTCAGCTTCACGGCCCACGCCAAGGACATCTACACGCAACATCCCGCGCCCCTGACCCGCAAGCTGACCATGGCGCGTTTCGTGGTGACCTGCACCCGCTACAACCAACGCCACTTGCAGGAGCTTGCCTCGGCCTCCGATCGCCCCGTGCACGTGCACTGCGTGTACCACGGCATCGACCTCTCCCTGTTCTCCATGAACGGCCGCCCCCAGGGCATCGAAACCGCGCCTCCCCATGAATTGCTCACCGTCGCGCGCTTCGTGGAGAAGAAGGGTCTGCCGCGTGTGCTCCAGGCCCTGGCAATCCTGCGGGACCAAGGCCTGGATTTCCGCTACACCCTCATCGGCGGCGGAGAACAGCGGGAACTGCTCCAGAGCCTGCTCCAGGAACTGAAACTTACCGACCGCGTGAACCTGCTTGGCGTCATTCCCCAGGAGCAAGTCCTGGAGCACTACCGCCGGGCCGATCTATTTGTCATGGGCTGTCGCATCGCCCCTGACGGCGACCGCGACGGCATCCCCAACGTCATCGGCGAGAGCATGGCCATGGGCGTGCCCGTTGTGGCCACGGACGTCTCGGGCATCCCTGAATTGGTGGAGCACGAACGCACGGGCCTGCTGGTGCCGACGGACGACCCCGAGGCCGTGCCCCAGGCCCTGGCCCAGGCCATCCGCCGCATGCTCGAAGACCGGGACCTGCGCGGTCGCGTCATCCCCCAGGCCAGAGAAAAGGTTCAGGCCACGTTCGACAACACCAGGCTGATCCAGGACTTGGCTGCTGTCTACCGCCACGAGGGCCTGCTGCCCGACGCGTGAAAACAGGGAGGACGATGACGATGGGGCCAATGCTTCGGTCAGACCCGGCCCGTTGGCCCGGGCTTTATTCGGGTACGCCCCTCCGGGGCTTTGTCGCTCTGCGGAATGTTGGGAGTAGTCTTGCCACTTCCCGTGGCTTCCTCCATCGCCATAATGTTCCAGAAGTTTTTGAAAGAGGAGTCCGGGGGGAAAACTTTGGGCTGACAGATGTCGCGCCCGCCCCACGTCCTGTGGGGGCATGCGCTGACCGCTCCGGCGAGAGCGCGGTCTCGCCTGCGCTTACGCTCGCGGCCGCCACATCCTGTGGCGCGTTCCAGTGCTCCAATCTTCCAGAAGTTTTTGAAAGAGAAGTCCGGGGGGGAAACTTTTTTCAAATAGTTTTCCCCCGGGCAGCCTTTTTCCAACACGTTATTTATCTGCCATGCGCATAGCCTTTTGCACGCCTTTCAAGCCGTTGGAGCATCCGCGTCCTTCCGGTGACGTGATGATCGCCCGCAGTCTGTACGACTACCTCAAGGGCAGGGGGCACGAACTGCTTGATCCACCGCATTTCGAGACCACCTGGTTTTTCTGGCGGCCGGCGCGCTGGCCCGCCCTGGCGCGGAGCATGGCCAGGGCGCGGGCCTTTGTACGTCGGCAGCGCCCCGACCTGTGGCTCACCTACCACACCTACGACAAGGCGCCGGACGTGCTCGGGCCCATGGCGGCCGCGGCCGGGATACCCTACTGCATTTTTTCCGGCTCGTATGCTCCGGTACGCGGCAAGAGGCTGCGCTATCGCCCCGGTTATTGGCTGAACCGGCGCGCCTTGCTGGCGGCGGAGCACGTTTTTGTCAAGGAGTGGTGGGACCTCGAGGATGTGCGGCTGCTGCTGCCCGAGGAGCGCGTGAGTTGGGTGCCGCCGGGGCTGTTTCCCGAGGATTTCCAGCGCGACGAACAGGCGCGGCAGCGGTTGCGACGTGAGTGGCACGTGGGGGAGCGTCCGGTGGTCTTGAGCGTGGCGGTATTCCGCCCCGGTGTGAAGACCGAGGGCCTGCGCTATGTGATCCAGGCCTGCGGCCTGCTCCTCAGGCAAGGGGCGGATCTGGAGTTGATCATAGCCGGTGACGGCCCGGAGCGTGACGCCTTGCGACGTTTGGCCGAGGTGGAGTGTCCGGGCAGGGTCCGCTTCCTGGGGTTGCTGCCCCGGCAGGAGCTGCCCGCGGTGTACAGTGCGGCGGATGTCTTCGCCTTTCCCGGCATCAACGAGGCCGTTGGCATGGTCTTCATCGAGGCCCAATCCTGCGGCGTGCCGGTTGTGGCCTTTGATCACGCCGGGGGCAGGTTCAACGTGGCCCATGGCCGCAGCGGCCTGGTGACGCCGAGCTTCGACCTGGAGGCCTTTGCCGGGGGCATCGGCGAACTCGTCGCGGATTCGGAGCAACGGCAGGAGATGGGGCGCGAGGCGGCCCGCCATGTGCGTGAGAAGCACGATCTGCACAGGAACTACGCGGCCATGGAGTCGGTGCTCTTGGACGTTCGGCGCGGGCGGAGGGGACCGTGAAGCACACGCTGTTTTGCCTGCTGCGTCACGGCGAGACCGTTTGGAACCGCGCCAAACGCATCCAGGGGCAGGCCGAGTCCGCGCTCACGCACGTGGGCCGGGAGCAGGCCGAAGCATGGGGGCGCGCCCTGGTCGCCTGGGGCTTCCAGCGCATCCTTTCCAGCGACCTGGGCCGCGCCGTGGAAACGGCGGAGTTGTGCAACCGGAGCCTGAAGCTCCCGCGCGAGCAGGACCCGCGCCTGCGGGAACAGCATTGGGGGCGCTGGCAGGGCTGCGTACTGCGTGAGCTGCGACAGGATGACCTCGAGATCATGGTCCGGTTGGAGCGTGCGGGCTGGGAATTCCGTCCTCCAGACGGCGAGAGCCGCACCGAGATGTACACGCGCATCCGCCAAGCCTTGCTGGATGCGGCCGCGCGCCACGCCGGGGAGCGCATCCTGGTGGTCACGCATCGCGGCGTGCTGCGTACCCTGGACTACGGCATCACGGGCTGCGACTACATGCCCGGCAGTCCCGAGCCGGTCCGCAGGGGGCGTTTGCTGCTGGTCAAGATTCGGGGCGGCGTCCTGGAGGTCGTGGCCCGCGACGCGTACCTGGATGTGCCGTATCCGCCTCTGCATGGCGCGGCGTCCTGACGGGCATTGCATCTTCCCTGGTATTTCCCGCCTTTTTCACTTGATCTTATGGCCTTGCTGGGCAAGAGTGGAGCATGCTCACGGGAGGTGCCCCCGAACCCAAGGCCGAGGGACGCGTATGCAGCTCAGAATCGCCCTGCCCACGGAGGTTTTTCTCGATGCCGAGGCCGCGAAGGTCAAGGCCGAGGGACCCATGGGCGCCTTCACCCTCCTGCCCAGGCACATCGACTTCGCCACCTCCCTGGTGCCGGGGTTGTTCTCCTACACCCCCAAGGAAGGAAGCGACGAAGTGTATCTGGCCCTGGACAGGGGTATGCTCGTCAAACGCGGTCGGGAGGTACGCATCGCCACGGCCAGGGCAGTGCGTGGCGAACTGGGCAACCTCGAACTCGCGGTGCGGGAGATGCTCGAGGCACAGACCGAACTGGAGCGTAAGTCCAGAACGGCCGTGGCCCGGCTGGAGGCGGATTTCGTCCGCCGTTTCGTGGAGTTTTGAGCATGGTCGAGGAAAAGCACACGGGACCCGGCAAGGCTGCAAAAACAGGGGAGCGTAACGAGTTCCCCGGTCAGGTGCATGCCAGGGAGCAGCGCAAGCTTCGCGCGCGGGACAAGGGCGTACAGGACGTCTGGTTCGGCCTGGGCACCTTCGGCGTGGTGGGCTGGTCCGTTGCCGTGCCCACGCTGGCCGGCATCTTCCTGGGGATCTGGATCGACAGCTCCTGGCCCTCGGAGCGCTCCTGGACGTTGATGCTGCTGCTCGTCGGATTGGTGGGCGGCCTGCTCAACGCCTGGTTCTGGGTGGAGCGCCAGAGGAAGCGGATCAAGAGGGAACACGAGGAATGATGATGCCATCCATGCTCTTCTCGGCTGGTCTGGGTCTGTTTTTGGGCCTGCTCCTGGGGCTGCTCTACTTCGGAGGGCTGTGGATCACGGTGCGCCGGCTGCCACGCAGCACCAATCCGCACCTGCTCTGGCTGGGAAGTCTGGCCCTGCGACTGGCCCTGCTGCTGGCTTGCGTCGTGCCCCTGGCCCGGCTGGGGCTGCTCCCTATGCTGGTATGTCTGGCCATGATGCTGGCGGTGCGGGAGATCCTCAAGCGTAGACTGCGCCCCCGAACCCTAGGGAGCGAGTGAACTGGCCGGAGGATGCGGGACATGAACATCACCCCCGACTGGATCGTGTTGGCCGAAATCGGCCCGTTCAAGCTGAGCGCGACCATCGTCTTCACCTGGCTGGTGATGCTGGTGCTGGTGCTGGCCTCGTGGCTGGCCACGCGCCGACTCCGAACCTTCGTGGACAAGGACGCCCCCCTGCCGTTGTTGCAGAATTTCCTGGAGAGCGCCGTGGGTTTTCTGCACGAACAGCTGCGCCAGGTGCTCAAGCGTGAACCGGACAGGTTCCTGCCCTTTCTCGGCACCTTGGGCCTGTTCATCGGGGTCTGCAACCTGCTCGCCATCGTACCGGGATACCAGGCACCCACGGCCTCGCTCTCCACCACCGCGGCTCTGGCCCTGCTGGTGTTTTTGGCCGTGCCCTGGTGGGGGGTGCGGCACGCCGGACTATGGCGCTACCTGAAAAACTACGGTCAGCCGACATTCATGATGCTGCCCTTCAACATCATCGGCGAGTTGAGCCGCACCCTGGCCCTGGCAGTGCGCCTGTTCGGCAACCTCATGAGCGGGCAGACCATCGCCGCCATTCTGCTGCTCATCGCCCCCTTGGTGGCACCGGTGCTCATGAGTCTGCTCGGTCTGTTGACCGGCGCGGTGCAGGCGTACATCTTCTTCATCCTGGCCGCAGTGTACGTAGCGGCGGGCATGGAAACGCAGGACGAACTACAACGCCAACACACAGGAGAGTGATGTATGGACAATCTCGGACTCGTGGCCGCGGTGTCGGCCTTCAGCGCGGCCCTGTGCATCGGACTGGGCGCCATCGGTCCGGCGTTGGGAGAGGGGCGCGCCGTGGCCCAGGCCCTGCAATCCATCGCGCAGCAGCCGGACGAGACCAACACCATCACCCGGACGCTGTTCGTGGGCCTGGCCATGATCGAATCCACGGCCATCTACTGCTTCGTGGTGTCCATGATCCTGCTCTTCGCCAACCCCTTCTGGAATTATTTCCTGTCCCAGGCCGGCAACGGAGGCGGGTAGACCGTGCTCATCGACTGGTTCACGGTGGTGGCCCAGGCCATCAACTTCCTGCTGCTGGTCTGGCTGCTCAAGCGGTTCCTGTACGGACCCATCGTGCGCGCCATGCGGCAGCGGGAGGAGCGCATCGCCCGCGACCTGGAGCAGGCCGAGACAACCAGGGAGCAGGCCAGGGTCGAGCGGAATGCCCTGGCCGCGGCACGCGCCGGCCTGGAGCAACAGCGCGAGGCCGTGCTGCACGAGGCGCGGGAACAGGCCAGACAGTGGCGGGAGCAGGCCATGCAGAGCGCGCGGGGCGAGGTGGATGTCCAGCGTCGGGCTTGGCGCCGCTCGTTGCAGGACGAGCAGGCGGCCTTTGCCACGGCCCTGCGCACGCGCATCGCTCGCGCCGTGATGCAGGTCAGCCGCGAGGCCCTGGGCGATCTGGCGGACGGCACCCTGGAGGAGCGCTTGGCCGCAAGGCTCCTGCGCGAGCTGCCCCGGAACGGCTTCGCTCCCCCGGAAAAGGCCCTGGTGCGCACGGGCTTTCCACCCGGCGAGGAACTGCGGGAGCGGCTCGGTCAGGGGTTGCGCCAACGCTGGGAGCAACTGCGCAGTGTGGAGTTCGAACACGCGCCGGAGCTGGGATTCGGCCTGGAGTGTATCCTGGGGGATCACAAGATCCACTGGAACATCGACAGTTACATGGCCGGATTGGAAGAGCGCGTACTGGTCGCCTTTGCCGAGGGCGAGGGCCGGCCCGAAGACACGGGAGAGGACGGACATGGTTCCTGATGCCGACAGAACGCCGCAGGCCGAGGCCACTCGGAAGCTTTTGCGGGAATCACTGAACCAGGCAGTGGGAACCGTGGAGCAACAGGCCGGAGCATACGCCCCAGAGCCCAACGCCGAAGAGGTGGGCAGGGTGGTCGCCGTGGGGCGCGGCGTGCTTCAGGCCACGGGCCTGAAGCACGTCGGGAGCGAGGAACTGGTGCTCGTGCACGGGGCGCGTCATGGAGCACGCCGTGGCGCGGACCAGGGCATGAATTTCGGCGCGACGAGCCATGGCCTGGTCCTGGACATCCGCGAGGAGCGGCTGGGCATCGTGCTGCTCACCGAGGAAGCCGGTTTGGAGGCCGGCGCCGAAGTGACGCGCAGCGGTCGCATCCTGGATGTACCCGTGGGCGCCGGGCTGCTCGGCCGGGTGGTGGATCCCCTGGGCAGCGCCCTGGACGACAAGGGGGCGGTGGTCGCCGAGCGGCGACTGCCCGTCTTCAGACCCGCCCCCCCGATCCTGCACCGCGCGCCGGTACAGACGCCCTTGCAGACCGGAGCCAAGGTGGTGGACGCCATCCTCCCCGTGGGGCGCGGCCAGCGGGAGCTGATCCTGGGCGACAGGCAAACCGGCAAGACGGCCCTGGCCGTGGACGCCGTCATCAACCAGCGCGACAGTGGGGTGCTCTGTGTCTACTGCGCCATAGGCCAACGCGGTTCCAGCGTGGCCAAGGTCATCGACGAACTCCGGCGCAACGACGCCCTGGCCTATACCGTGGTCGTGGTGGTGGAGGGCGACGCGCCTCCGGGTCTGCAATACGTGGCGCCCTACGCGGCCACCTCCATCGCCGAGCATTTTATGGAGCAGGGGCAGGACGTGCTGCTGGTCTACGACGACCTCACCCGGCATGCCGTGGCCTATCGCGAGCTTTCGCTGCTGCTGCGCCGCCCCCCAGGTCGTGAGGCCTTCCCCGGCGATATCTTCTACATCCACTCCAGCCTGCTGGAGCGCGCCACACACCTGCGGCCGGAGCACGGCGGCGGTTCCATCACGGCCCTGCCCATCATCGAGACCGAGGCCCAGAACCTCTCGGCCTACATCCCAACCAACTGCATTTCCATCACCGACGGTCAGATCTACCTTTCGCCCGAGCTGTTCCAGAAGGGCGTGCTCCCGGCCGTGGAGGTGGGGCGCTCCGTCTCCCGCGTGGGTGGCAAGGCCCAGCTCCCGGCCTACGGCGGCTTGGCCGGAGAACTCCGTCTCGCCTACGCGGAGTTCGAGGAACTGGAAACCTTCGCGCGTTTCGGCACCAGGCTCGACGAGGCCACCCGCGCCAGCCTGGAGCATGGGCGCCGGATACGCGAGATCCTCAAGCAGGAGCAAGCCGCGGCCCTGACCCCGGCCGAACAGGTCTTCGTGCTCTCGGCCGCGGCCAGGGGCCTGCTGGACCACGTGCCCCTGCGGGATTTGCCCAGGGCAGAACGCTTGCTGCGCGACGCACTGCCCCTGGACCTGAAGCGCGGGATCATCGATCCGAACCTGGACAGAAACGACGTCGCGACATTGCGGGAGCGCCTGCTGCACACGGCGGAAACCGCCCTGGCCCAGGAATTTCCAAAGCCGGAAACAGTCGCGCATAAAGTGTGAAAGGCTTATCCGGGGAAAAACGTCTGGAATGGGGATGGATGATACAGCGACACAGGAGGTGACGCCGCGAGCACAGCGAGCGTTAGCGCAGGCAAGACCGCGCTCTTGCCGGAGCGGCCAGCGCATCGCCCCACAGGACATGGGACGGGCGCGACATCCGGTCAACCGGGGCGCCCCCGAACAGGGCCTGGCCCAACGGGCCATGTGCGACGGGTGCGGCATTGAATAAATAGCACGGGAGCCGCATGGAGAGCCTGGAATCACTGAGCAGGAAGATCGGCACGGTGCAGGACCTGCTGGCCGTGGTCAAGACCATGAAGAGCTTGGCTGCGGTGAACATCCGCGCCTACGAACGGGTGGTGGCCTCCCTGGTCGACTACGAGGCCGTGATCCAGTTGGCCTGGCACGCCCTGTTTCCGTTGCGGGGCCGCATGTTGCAAGGGCGCACCTCCCCCGGCTGCGTGCTCTATGTGGTGGGCTCGGACCAGGGCATGTGCGGTCAGTTCAACGAGGCCATTGCCCAATCCGCCATCGAGGCCCATGCCCGGCTGGGCGAGCAGGGGCTGGAAGTCCTCATCTGGACCACGGGGGAGCGCCTACGCGCCGCCATGCTCGATGCACGGCTCGAACCCCAGCGCCACTTCACCCTGCCTGGCTCCCTGCCGGGCATCACCCAGCGGGTGCTATCCCTGGGCCACGCCTTTGCCGGGCTGCGCGAGGAGCGTGGCGTCGGGCACTTCTGGCTGGGGCACAACCAGTTGCGGGGGCAAAGTTCCTACGATCCCCAGGTCTTTCAGGTATTGCCCCTGGCCGACTCCTGGCTGGAGCGCGTGGAGGGGGAGCGTTGGCCCGGCAGGGGCGTGCCCCTGGTGGGCCCCCCGGTGGAGCGCTTCTTCCGCGACCTCTTTGTGCAGTACCTGTTCGTCTCGCTGTACCGTGGCCTAGCCCAGTCCATGGCCGCGGAGAACGCGGCCAGGCTCGCGGCCATGCAGGCCGCGGAAAAGAACATCCAGGAGCTGGAGGAGGAGCTGCACGCCAGGCACCGCGACACGCGGCAGAAGGCCATCACCGAGGAACTCTTCGACGTCATCGCCGGTTTCGAGGCCCTGGAGGACGAGGAGCGGGAAGTCGTTTTGGCCACGGCAGGCAAGACACGGGACGTATAGGAAAGGGGCGCTTCGGAAAGCGCCCCCTAATGTCTCTGGTTATGAGCGCCGCGGCTACATGGTGCAGCTGTATGTCAGACGTTCGGCGTATTCGGCCTGTTTTCCCTTGTTCCATAGCGACACGGGGCGGTAGTAGCCCACGATGCGCGTGTAGACCTCCGCCGGTTCGCCGCACTCGGGGCAGGTGGGCTGCTCGCCCTGGATGTAGCCGTGCTCCTTGCAGATGGAGAAGGTGGGCGTGATGGAGAGGTAGGGCAGCTTGGTCATGGTGAAGGCCTTGACGATGAAGCTCTGCAACGCCTTGGTGTCACTGACCGCTTCGCCCAGGTAGGTGTGGAACACGCTGCCACCGGTGTACAGGGGCTGGAGTTTGTCCTGGTGCTCCAGGGCGAAGAGCACGTCCTTGGTGTGCCCCACGGGCAGGGCCGTGGAGTTGGTGTAGTAGGGGGTGCCGTTGCCCGAGGCCTTGATGCCGGCGTAGAGCCCCTTGTCGATCTTGGCCAGGCGGTAGCTGGTGCCTTCGGCCGGGGTGGCCTCCAGGTTGTAGAGGGTGCCGGTCTCTTCCTGGAAGCGGGAGGTGAGCTCGCGCAGGTGGTTGAGCACGCGCTGCATGAGCCTGGTGCCGGCTTCGGTCTCGATGCCCTTGCCCAGGAGGTTGAGGCATGCCTCGTGCCCGCCGAGGATGCCGATGGTGGAGAAATGGCCGCGGTAGCCGTTCTTGAGGTAGCGGCGGGTCCAGGGGAACATGCCACGCTCGAGGTTGTTGTTGATCAGCTTGCGTTTGAATTCCAGGGCGTCGCGGGCCAGTGTGGCGTGCTCGGTGATGTTGTCCAGGAAGTCCTCCTCGCTCTGGGAGAGGTAGGCCAGCTTGGGCAGGTTCAAAGTGACCACGCCGATGGAACCGGTGAGGTCGCCGGCGCCGAACAGCCCGCCCACCTTTTTGCGCAACTCGCGCAGGTCCATTTGCAGGCGGCAGCACATGGAGCGCACGTCCTCCGGGTTGAGGTCGGAGTTTATGAAGTTCTGGAAATAGGGCGCGCCGTACTTGGCCGTGAGGGTCAGCAGGAGTTCGCCGATGTCGGACTCCCAGGGGAAGTCCTTGGTGATGTTGTAGGTGGGGATGGGGAAGGAGAAGATACGTCCGTGGTAGTCGCCCTGGCTCATGACTTCCAGGAAGGCACGGTTGATCATCTCCATCTCGGGCACGAACTCGCCGTAGGTCTGGTCCCTGATCTCGCCGCCGATGATCACGCCCTCCGAGGCGATGTGCTTGGGGGGCACCAGGTCGAAGGTCAGGTTGGTGAAGGGGCTCTGTCCGCCCCAGCGCGACGTGGTGTTCAGGTTGAACACGAACTTCTGCATGGCCTGGCGCACTTGCTTATAGGTCAGGCCGTCGTGGCGGATGAAGGGAGCGAGGTAGGTGTCCACGTTGTTGAAGGCCTGGGCCCCGGCCCATTCGTTTTGCAGGGTGCCCAGGAAGTTGACCATCTGCCCCAGTATGGAGTCGAAGTGCTTGGCCGGTCCGGCGCAGGAACGGCCTTCGAGGTTGAAGCCTTCGAGCAGCAGGTCGCGCAGGCTCCAGCCGGCGCAATAGCCGGCCAGGCCGAAGGACAGGTCGTGGATGTGGAAATAGCCGTGGTTGTGCGCGTCGCGCACTTCCTGGGGATACTTTTCCAGGGCGTAACGCGCCTGGATGGTGCCCGAGAGGTGCAGCATGAGCCCCTGGAACGAGTGGGACATGTTGGCGTTTTCGTTCACTCGCCAGTCGGCCTTGTCCAGGTAGTTGTCGATGGTCTGGGCCACGTCCAGGTAGGCTGCCTTTTGTTCGCGAATCTGGCGGCGCTGCTCCCGGTAGATGATGTACTTTTTGGCCACGTGGAACAGCCTGGACTCCATGAGTACCATTTCAACGGTGTCCTGCACCAGCTCCTGCTCGGGCACGTCGTGCTCCACGAGCTTGGCCTCGACCTTGGCGGCCATGCGCTTGGACAGGATGGGGTCCTTGATGCCGCAGACCTGCAAAGCCTTGAGGATTGCCAGTGCGATGCGATCCTGGGACCAGGTTTCTTCACAGCCGTCACGCTTACGAATCAGCCTGGGCATACATCCTCCTCGGCTCTTTGTATTGCTGCATTTTCAGGAAAAAGCCCTCTGGCAGCAGCAGCAGGGCTTCACGGATATCCTCTTCGGTGAGCAGGGGCACGCGGGTCATGCGGAAGATAAAGGACTCGGGCCGGCGCACGGCAAGCTCGAAGACCCGCTCCATGTTTCGGGCCGCCCTGGCCGCGCTCACCGCGTTGCCCGTGAGCTGTGGATAGAGGCGGTAAGGGCCCTTGAGGTCCACGAAGAACTGCTCCACCACCCCTTGCTCCAGCAGGCTTTCGAGCACGTCGGGCCGCATGCCGTTGGAATCCAGTTTCACGGCGAGCCCCAGGCCGGCGATGTCGGCGACGAGGTCCTCGATGTGCGGCACGCAGGTGGGTTCTCCGCCGGTGATCACCACGCCGTCGAGCCAGCGTTTGCGTTCGGCCAGCATGGTCAGGACCTTGGGCCGGGACAGCGGGGGGAATTCCTCGGGCGCCCAGGCCAAATCCGCGTTGTGGCATGTGGGGCAGCGCAGGTTGCACCCTCCGCAGAAGAGCACGCTCGCGGCATGTCCGGGCCAGTCGCAGAGACTCAGGCGTTCCATGCCGCGGACACAGCTCCATGCGGTTTCGAGACTGTTGGCCGGGGAGGTGAACAAACGGGGCGCCTGAGGGGGAAATACCTGTAATTGCATGGCGTTGAAAGCTTCTCGCTGTGCTTGGGGGTATGTGGTGGCAAGAGTGCGAACGTGTTTGTCCATATACTCGTTTTCTAAAAATTGACAAGAGAAATTTTAAATGAACGAAATGCACGGCCAAAGTACTGCACAAGCAGGCCGCTGTGAAGAAAGCGAGGTTTCAGTGGAGAAAAGTGCAGAGACAACAGTCCAGGATTCAATGAAAATTTTTTTTATCAGCCTACCAGGCAGGAGGCAGGGGCCTGAATGTGCGTATACGCACGTAAAGACGTGGAGACACTCCGTAGCAGTGTTGCAAACGGAAAAAGGATGCGTCAATATCCATTGTGAATAACAAAATAATCAAAAAAACAATAACTTAAAGAGTTAGGAACTGGTTAGTGACCAGTATCCTCCCGCCATGTGTGGATAGAGGAGCGATGCGCTTGTAAAGTCTAGAGAAAGTGTTCTCTTGTCCTGGAAAGCGTCCCAGGAAGCGCGCTCGAAATACGAAGTACTTCACTGCAACACGCGAACCCACGGCTTGTGTTGTTGCGGGAAGTCAAATCCGCGGGACGGAGTTGTAATTTGAAAATGAAATCATACGGAGGGCAGTAAAGAGACTCGAAGATGAGGAAAAGCAGGATGTTGTGCTCGAGAGGCGTGGAAAGCGACAACAGGACAAGGCTATAAGGCATGGCAGGACGTCACGCCATGGGCAAGGCCCGGGTAAGGCTTGCTGGAATCGCGTTTTCGCCGGGTCGCTCCAACCGTGGTGCAGGAGGTGTTATGATCGCATTTGGGTATGCAGCCGTGAAGGCTTACTTCATGCTGCTTGTCTTTGTTACTCCGTCGCGCGGGTGTTGGGCGGCGGAAGGCCCTTCCGGCGCGGTGCCCTCCAGAAGTGATTCGGTCTGTCCGGCTGCCCGAGTGAAAAAGACCGTGAAGCATGCACCGCCGGAGTCGGAGCTGCCGGCCCGCACCTCGCCCCCCCAGGAGGAGACAAAGGTGTGCACCAGGGAGAGGCCGAGCCCCATGCCCTTGCCCGCGTCCTTGCTGGTGTAGAAGGGGTCGAACACGCGGTTTTCCTTTCCTCCCAGGCCAGGGCCGTTGTCCAGCACCCAGAGGGCTGCCTTGTCGTTTTTCAAACCGGTGCGCACCAGGATGGTCTTGGCGTTCCGGCCGTGCATGGTCTCGGGAGGCACGGTGTCCAAGGCCTGCATGGCGTTGACCACCAGATTGATGACCACCTGCTCCAATTGCACGGGGACCGCCTGGACAGGGGGCAGGTTTCCGGCCAGCTCTGTACGCAGCTCGATGCCGTGAGCCAGCAACTGGGCCTGCAGGAGAGAAAGCGCGGAAGACACCGATGCGTCGAGGTCTGCTTCGATCGAGGCGTTGGGTACCGATTCCTGCCGCACCAGGGCGCGCATGTGAGTGATGATGTCGTGGATGCGTCCTGTCTCGCGCAGGATCCAGCGCAACCTGGCCAGCAGGGTCTGGCGCTCCGGCATTCTGTCTTTTTCCAGAAGCATTTCCAGCCCACTGGCGTAGAGTTCCAGGGCGTTGAGAGGCTGGTTGATCTCGTGGGCGATGCCGCCGGCCAGGGTGCCCAGGGCCTCGAGCTTCTGGGCGCGTTGCAGCCTGGCCTGGATCTCGAGTTTTTCGGTGACGTCCTCGACCATGAAGATCGCGGAACCCACGCTGCCGTTGGGTTCAAACATGGGGCTGAAGGTCACCTGCATGCGCCTGGGGCCGGAGGGCAGCTCCACGTACCAGAGCGCCTCGCTGGTTTTCCCCAGAGACATGGTCCGCGCCAGGAGATCTTCGGGAGGGTTGTCCGGAGGATCGTTCTGGCCGGGGAAGAGAGCCTGGACATTGGGTCCGGTGTCCAGATCGAGCTGGGGAAACAATTCCCGGAGTCGTGGGTTTGCGTTGTACAGTCTGCCTCCAGGATCGATGATCGCCAGGCCGAGGTCCAGGTTTTCGGTGATGCTGCGGTTGCGTTCCTCGCTGGCCCGCAGGGCCTCCTGGGCCTTTTTGCTGGCGGTGATGTCGATGCCCAGCTCCAGCACAAGGGGGCTGCCGTCGATGTCCTGGAAGGGGTAGGCGTAGATCTGGAAGCACTTGCCCGTTTCCGGGATTGTCCGCTCCCAAATGGACAGACTGCGACTCTCGAAGACCTCCTGCACCGGGCAGGGACTGCACGGCGTACTGGTGCCTCGGTGATTGAAATAGCAGGGCTTGTCCAGGTCCAGGGAGCCGTAAATTTCCTTGTGGTAACTGTTGCCGAAGCGGATGCGGTAGTCCTGACTCATGACGCAGACAAAGGCGGGCAAGCGGTCCAGGAAGCTGAAGAGCCGGCTGCGCTCCTGTTCCACGGCCTGTTCGGCCTGCTTGCGCTGCGTGATGTCCAGGTCGGCGCCGCTGAGTAGCAGCGGACCGTCCGGCCTTTCCCGCCAGGCGGTGCCCCTGGTCAGTATCCAGGCCACTCCGCCGTCCTTGCGCAGCTTGCGGTGTTCGCTCTCGAAGGCCACGCCTTCTCGCTCCCGATGTTTCGCCAGGGTCATTTCCAGGTTCGGGCGATCCTCGGGGTGCACCAACTCCAGCCAGGCCTCGGCCTCATCCGGAATCTCATCCAGGGCATACCCGAGCATGGTCTTGAGCATGGGGTCCAGGTGCATGGCGTCGGTCGCCGTGTTCCACTCCCAGACGCCCATCATCCCGGCCTCCACGGCCAGGCGGTAGCGCCGCTCCTTGACGCGCGTCTCCTCCTGGCTGCGGCGGCGTGAGGTCACGTCAGTGAAGGCGACCACCACGCCGTACCCCTCCACGGGAATGGGCGCGGCCAGGACGTCGAGCCAGACCACGTCCTGTTCCCCGTCCTCACCGCCGCGCAGCACGCCCATGTCCTCGGTGTGGCAGATTTTTCCGGTCTTCAGGGCGCGCACGCTGGCGAACTCCTCGGGGGGCATGGGCGAGCCGTCCCGACGGATGATCCGCCACGCCGGGCTGTCAATGCGGCGTTGCAGGTGGTCTTCGAAGGACAATTTCAGGATACGCTCGCTGGCCGGGTTGGCCGAGACCACGTTGCCCGAGGCGTCGGAAATGGAGATGCCCATGGGGAAGATGTCGAAAAGGATGCGGAATTTCTCGTGGCTGGCGTGCAGGTTGAGCAGGTCCTTCCTGAAGGCGGTCACGTCCTCAAGGGCTGCCGTGGCGCCCAGGTAAGCGCCGGAGGCATCGCACACCGGCCTGGGGGTCAGCCGCAGAAACACGGTGCCGTTCTGTTTGGGAACAGCCAGTTCATAGGGCGGGTGCAGACCCTTGCCTCGTGCCTCTTGGGCCTGCTCCAGTGCGCTTTTGTTCCTTGAAATGTCCAGTGCCTGGGCCAGCGTCTGCCAGCAGCGCTCCCCACGGCATTCCAGGGCGGCTTCGAGCACGCTCTGGGCATAGGCAAAGGTAAGCTTCGCCGCAACGGGCGCATCGGCCATTTCCGCCAGTAAAAACGCAGCCAGGGGGGTGTTGCCGAAAATGTCCCGGCAAAGGGTGTTCCAGAATTCCATGCTGGCGAGCATGGAGTCTTTCCGCGTCGCGGTCAAGCCCCGGGCAGAAGCGGGCCGCCCTGGTTCTGCCACAACGCCTGCCCCGGAGGGTGCCAGGAGGTGTTTTCAAAGTGCACCACGTTGCCGCCGAAGCGTTTCTGGATGCGGAGCAGGGCTAGGGCCACGCCGTCCTCCTCGGCCACGTTGTCGAAGAACACGCAGGAGCGCCGGTCCAGGTAGGGGTGCAGGGCCGCGAATTCGTTCTCCACGTGCGGTGCCTCGTGGCAGCCGTCGAGGAAAGCGAAGCTCACGGCCTCGTCGGGCCGCAGGCGCGCCCCCAGGGTCGAGAGAAAGGCCACGCTGTCCTCCTGGTGCAGGGTGACGTTTTCCTCCACCCTGGCCAGGGCCAGATTGCGGCGGGCAGTCTCCAGCACGGTCGGGTCCAGATCCACCGTGAGCACGCGGCCGGCATACCCCGAATCCTTCAGGGCCTGGGCCAGGACAATGGTGGAGCAGCCAGCGTTGGTGCCGGTCTCCACCACCAGGTTGCGGACCTCGGGCCGCAGGGAGCACAAGCAGCTATAGTAGAGCAGGCTCCAGCCCGGATAGCCGATGGACAGGCCACTGGCGACAAAGGCCTGCTCCAGGCTGTGTACGTCCTGCTCCAGCAAGGCCAGATACCTGTTGGGCAGCAGGGAGCGCTCGTAGTCGAACATGCGGCGGTTGTCCGGATCCGGACGCCGGGGGAACAGTCCGGGGTGCTCCTGTCCGAGCCTTTCGCGCACGGCCTCCAGGAAGCTCGCGAAGTCGCGGTGCACCTCGCGTTGGGGGTCGTCGCGCAACAGGGGCGCGAGGAGCTTCATGGCCTTGCGCGGCCTGGACGTGGCCAGGAGCAGGGGGAGGCGCGGCAAATCCGCCGGGTTCACGACCAACAATCCGGCTTCCGGTACCCGCGGCGTTTCCCAGGGCAGTAGCAGAAAGGCCTGCACGGCCACGCCCAGGGCGGCAAGGGCGGTTCTGGCCTCAAGGGCCTCGGCGGCGGCACCGCAGATGCAGACGGCAGGGGGGATCAAGGTCATGGGTCGCGATTCTCCTCGTGGTTCCGTTGCCATCACCAGGCGGTGGGGGCGATGCGGGTCAGGTTGGCTGCTACCTGTTCCGGGCCGCCAAGGCAAGACCTGTGGCGTTTCATGCGTCAGCGCTGTCCTGGGTGGATTCCGGATCATGGTGACGCAGGGGCAGGGAGACGATGAACACGCTGCCTTGCCCCAGGATGCTGCGGACCCGGATCTCGCCGCCGTGCTGGTTGACGATCTGCCGGCAGATGGGCAGGCCGAGGCCGGAGCCCTTTGGCTTGGAAGTGAGCGTGTCCCCGGATTGCTTGAACTTGTCGAAGATGCTCTCCATATCCTGGGACGGGATTCCCTGGCCCGTGTCGGCGATTGCGATGCAGATCGCGTCGTCGTGGCGCTGGACAGTGCAGCGCACGTGCCCGTTCTTGGTGAACTTGGCCGCGTTGGCCAGGAGGTTGATGCAGACCTGGACCACGCGGTCCTTGTCGCAGCAGAGCGGTGGCAGTCCCTGCTCCACGTGGCAGTGCACCTCCAGGCCTTTTTGCTCGAAGAGGGGGCTGGTGGCGGCCAGGGATTCCTGGACGATTTCGGCGATGTCGTTGGGTTCCATCCGCCACACAACCTTTCCGGCCTCGAGTCTGGAGAGGTCGAGCACGTCGTTGATCAACCGCGTGAGCCGGTCGCCTTCCGAGGAGATGATCCCCGCGAACCGCATTATCTTGTCCAGATTCGCCCGTTTTCCTTCGGGCTGGGCGGTGGTCGGTTGGTTTTCCAGACGCTCCCGGATGACTTCGGCGAAGCCGATGATCGAGGTCAAGGGGGTGCGCAGTTCGTGGGAGACATTGGCGAGGAAGTCGGATTTCAGGCGGTCCATTTCCCGGAGCTGTCTGTTGGCCGTGGTCAACTCCCTGGTACGCTCCTCGACCATTTGTTCGAGGTTGCGGTTGTACTCTAGGAGTTTGTCGTTGAGCAGATCCGCGGTGCGCAGGGCGTCCAGGGCACTCACCTGGGCCTGTTGCTTCTCCTCCTGGATGACCTTGATTCGGTCCGCCAGCGCCAGTGCCAGGAGCACCACCTGCAGGGCGGAGCCGATCTGCCCGCAGTAGAGGGTGAAAAAGTTGCTGGGCAGCAGACCATAGCCCCTATTCAAGGCGTTGATGAGTTGGCCGGCGAGAAACACGCTCCAGCCGATGAGGAAGAACCGCGCCGGCTTGTAGTCGCGCATCCAACTGGCCACGCCGGTGACGAGTAAGGTGAGTATGGCCAGGATGGCCAGGGGCACGCCGACATTCATGCTGATTCTGTAAG
The DNA here is from genome assembly GCA_964609625.1 of uncultured Desulfovibrionaceae bacterium. Taxonomy (GTDB): domain Bacteria; phylum Desulfobacterota; class Desulfovibrionia; order Desulfovibrionales; family Desulfovibrionaceae. The sequence goes on along the minus strand of CAZSRS010000007.1, from coordinate 114,397 downwards.
GGATCATGAAGGAGAGCGGCATGAAGAGCATCGAGCAGGCGATAAGCCCCCGATAGAGAAGCAAGGCGCCGGGAAATTGTCGGCGGACTCCGAGAAAGACGCCGGCAAAGTGCACAGTAAGCCCAGTGCAGGCGAACAGGGAAGCAGGGAGCATGGCATGGTTCAACCATGGTGATCCGGGCCAGAGGTACTGGTAGGTGAGGCCGTTGAGCCCCCCCTGGAGCAGCACGTAGGCGGCGGTGCACAGTACATACCAGAGGTAGGTATCGTCCTTGAGGGAGAGATAGAGGAAGAAGTTGTAGAGGAGCATCACCAACAGCACGCCATAATAGATGCCGAGCGCGAGCAGCGCGTTCTGGTCCTGTTGCCGGAATGCCTCCCGCTCCCAGACGGTCAGGGGGAGCAGCATCGAGGACTGGGTTTGCACGCGGAGATAACAGACCGCGGCGACGTCCGGTTCCGTGGGGAGTTCAAAGACGAAATTGCGGTGGAGTATTTCGCGGGAGTCGAAAGGCAGGGCATCGCCGCCGTGCAGGACGAGATAGCCTGACACAGCGTCCGGGCGCGTCGACCGCTGCGGGAAGTAGAGCGTGACGTAGTCCAGCAAGGGGTGGGCGATTTCCAGCAGCCAGTGGAGCCCAGGTGCCTGATCGAGAAGGGTGAATTCCATCCAAAAGACATCGGTACTGATCCCGAAACCGGGAGCCGTGCCGGTGCTGGGAAGGAAACGCCCGCGGAAGCTCGGGGAACTGACGTCCTCGATGCCGAGTTTCCCGGATGGGTCCCGGAGTATCCTGACCAGATGGCCGAGATCGTATTCCTTGACTCCGCTACGCAGTACCAGGAGGTTGTCGGGAAGTGCCCCGCTCCAGTGAGGGGGCGGAGTCGCGGTGCAAAACGCCGGTACCGGGACAATACCGACGAGCAGGACGGCGATGAGGAACGCGGTCAGCCGGCGGTTAGAGCTCTTCGCTGTTGATGACCTCGTTGACAAGTGCCCTGAAGTCGCCAACAACCTTGTCGCCACCGGCATATTCATAGATCGTCATTCCGTAGCCAGGGGCCTCGGCCAGCCGAGGACTGTAGCGGATAGGCTGACACAGGTACCTCCCGTATAGCTTTTCGAAGCCCTCGAGGATCTCCGAAGAGTTTCTGTTGCTGCGGTTCAGGAAGGTCGGGAGGATGTATCTGAGTTCCAAATGCTTGTTGTATTTTTTGATGGCGGCGAAGCTCTTGAGGAATTCGGAAAGTCCCTGGACAGACATGACTTCCAGGGAAACCGGGACCAGGACTTCCTTGACGTAAAACAGCACGTTCACTGCCAGGGGGTCCCAGCCTGGGGCGGTATCCACGACGATGAAGTCGTAGTTCACCTCCAGGGGAGTGAGGATTTCGGCAAGGGTGGACTCGCCGCCGAAGTCCTTGCGGTCGATAATACGCTTGACCTCGGTGAGCGACTTGCCGCCGGCCAGCAGCCAGAGGCCGTCACGGGCCTTGACGACCGCGTCGCGGGCTTCCAGGTCGCCGCGCACCAGTTCCGTGAGCCCTGTTTTGGGCTTCACTCCCAGCAGATAGGCGCACTGTCCTTGCGTGTCGGTGTCCACCAGCAGGACGCGGTAATCCCTGAGCGCAAGGCCATGGGCCAGATTGACGGAAGTGGTGGTCTTTCCCACTCCGCCCTTGCTGATCATCACCCCGATGGAGCGCGCGCGCCGCAAGGGGAAGCGATGGTCACAGGCCTTGCAGTGCACGATGGCCCGCTTGCTGGGAATCTTGCTGTCGTCAAGTGTGCGCTTGAAATTGCATTTCGGACATACTATTTCCATTGCGTCTCCAGTTCAAACCTCGCATCATGCGCTGATGACGTTACTGCAAACGGAATTGTCAGATTACTTGTTCAGTTTCTTGACGATTTGCTTGAGTAAAACGCTCTTCTCACCCTTCATGTCGAATTCGTGCAACACAATGATCAGGGCGTTGTTGATGATGCTGGACATGGAAATCTTGTTCGAAAGTTCTGGTTCGACCATCTTTCGGATGCGGTACTTTGCGGACTTGAGCATCAAGTGAATCTTTTTCGAAAAGTAGATGGTAGTCTTCTTCTTGTTCAGAGAAGTGAGATGGAATGACTGGTGTTCGAGATCGTCGTCTTTTTCCGGCTCGATCAATCGTTTCAGCTCGGCGCCGATTGCCGGTGTCCGGAAATCGGAAAGCCTGAAGGCCCTGTGTACGACGCGCTGCAACTCCTTTGGATCACGGTAGATGATTTTCTCCAGATCGTCGGTCTGCATGGCCTGTATGTCTTCAGGAGTGTTGAGAATCTCGGATAGTATATCAGTCCGTTTTTGTTCCCTTTCCATGACAAGGCTCCTTGAGCGGGGTGTTGGAAAAGTCCGCGTTGGACTGATCCAAATCTGGTTGGCAAGTGTATTTTTGTCAACCCACGCAAATTGTATGCCCTTCCAACGCTTGCAATTTGACGCGCGGCCCTGGCGCGCGCACGCAGAATTCCAGCAACCTGGATGACTCGGTGGTTGGCGGATATCCACTGTTCATTGCGGTTGTGCACCGTCCTTGCAGTGTCTTTGCAAGCATTTGAACGCCCGTGGCCGTGTTCCTGCCGGGCGAACATTCTTTTCCGATCAGGCCGTGGCAGCGACGCGGACATGGAACACGACGCAGGTCCGGGATCAAACCGCCCTGATAATTCCTGAACTACGACACAGTGTACACCACCTGCCAGGGAAATGCCAGCAATGTCTTCAAGGAGGCAGCTGCGTATGTCCTTATTCGATGTTTCGTGGATTGTTTCCGTCGTGTGGTTCGGTTTCGAACAACAGCAGCATTCGAAGGGCAGGTGCGTGCAACTGCCAGGGGTATGTGTGCGGTCGGTGAATCAGGGGGCGGTCAACTCCTGACAAACCGCGGTGAAATGCTTTACTCTTTACCGAGGATTTGGTAACTTTATAGCAATGGTACCATTTTTATACAGGGGGACGCCATGCAGGTCAGATGCGAGCATTGCAGTGTCAAGGGAAACATCCCCGATTCCGCCATAGACAAGACCGTGCGGTGCCCTCGTTGCGGCGGACAGTTCATGGTGACCATGCAACTTGTAGAACAGGGAGTGGAACGCCGCAAGGCCGAACGCGTCAGTGTGGACGGCATGGATCTCGACTTCGGGTTTCACATGGGCTCAGCCCAGATCCAGGATATCAGTTCCTCCGGTGTTGGAATCACTCCGTTGGATACGGATTATGACCTCGTTCATGGGCAGGAAGTCCAATTCGACCTAATCGACAAGAACACCACCATCATGAAAAACTTGCCCGCCAAGGTGACACGAAGCGGGCAGTCGATTTCAGGACTCGAGTTTTCCGGGCTCTCCAAGTTTCAGGAAAGCGAACTCAAGCTTTTGCTCGCGCGTAAGAAGTTCGAATCCGAACAGCAGACCGCCACAGAGGAGCCGAACCAGGAATTGGACGCCTCGGAGCTGAAGATTTTACCGAACAATTCCTGATGCCGCATTGCCATCGCCAGCGAAGAGCGCGGTTTGGTATCGCGGGGCAGGACGCCTTGCCGCGAACGAAGCCCGCACAAGGCCTGGCGAAACCGCGTTTGCCTGTCCGCCTCGATCAAAACGCAGAACGAGTTTTGATTGCACCTCAGTATGAGGCTGCCCCGGCACGTTCCTCCCGCACCAGCAGTATGCTGCCGGGATCCTCGTAGAGCGTTGTCCAGCCTGGTTCCTTGCGCATCAACACGGCTATCTCCTCGAATGGTCTGAGAATCAGGATGTCCGTGTGAAAGCGCTCCAAAAATATCCGCCAACCAGGTCTGGCCAGGATGAAGTCAAAGTAAAGGGTGCGTGTCTCGAGGGGAAAGACCGATTCGTTCCGGCCGTCAAAGGCTATGCGGCACTTGGGGTAGGCAGCCCAGACCATCAGGCCGCCCCAGGCCAGATGCGTGGCCAGATTGCCCTCCAGGCCGTTGCGTTGCAGGAAGAGCAGGGCCTCCACCGGGTAGTAGGCCGTTCCACGTGGTACCTGCTGTTGCAACAGCGGCCCCACGTACAGCAAGCGCGACGGTTGCACCAGCAAGTGCTGCCCTAGGAATTTCGGTACCGGCAGGAAACAGAAGAGAAAATATGCACCGAGCAGCAACGCGCCCAGACTTGGGGCGTACCGACGCACCGGAACGGAGTTGTGGAACGCCTGCATGGCCTCGCGCATCATTTCCGGGACAAAGATGGCGAAGGAAATGCCGAAGAACACGATATGACGATTGTGCTGGAAGGCGAGAACGGCAGTGGCCCCCAAGACGAGCGCCGCGGTGAGGTCGATGCGCCTGCGCCATAGGGTCAGGGCCACCGACGTTGCCAACAACCCCACGAACAGAAGGCTGATGGACCGACGGTCGCCGTGCAACAGCGTCTTCCAGACCGGCAGCCATTCCGTGACGTCCACGGCGGGTGTCGTGCTCACGAGCAACGCCTGGCGCCAGAAGTCCAGGCCATAGGGATTCACGAGGGACAGAACGGCGCCCGCGGTGGCCACCGCCAGAAGCAATAGCGCCCTGCGCGGCGTGCGCCATTGGCCGGCGGCATACAGCCCCAGTACGCCGATCCCAGCCAGGAATCCAGGATGCAGATTGGCCCAGAGACAGAGCAGGGGGGACAGAACCCAGGCCCGGGACCAGCTGCCCTTCGCGCGCAACCGCTCCAGCCACCAGATGAAAAATGCGAAAAAAAAGTAGGTGAACGCTTGGGCCCGGATCACGGGAAAGCCGAAACTGAAGACCTCGCGCGTCAGCAGCAGGCAGAGCACTGCGCTGAGCGTGGAGCCGCCGCGCAGGCGCGCGGTGATCCAACAAAGATACAAGCTGCCCAGGAGCAGACTCCAGCGCAACAGCTGCAATCCCTCGCCGCCGTTGAAGACCCTGTTGAGAGTGTAGAACAGGAGATCCGTGAGCCAGCCGTGCAGGACCCAAGGCTCCATGGTGGGGAGGTAGGAAAAGACGTCACGTCTGGGCAGTTCACCGCTCTCGTGGATCAGCCTCCCGGTCGCCAGCCGCCACCAGAGGTCGAAGTCGGCCAGGTTGTTCGTGAAGGTCTGGACGAATACCAGGGCAACGAAGGCCCCGAGCAGAATGTTGCCCGCAAGGACCGCGCGGGAATGGGAGGGCGTTTCCGGAGTGTATATGTCCACTGCTGTTCCTCGTTTCTACGTGCGGGTATCTCGGTACATATACCGTGGCCCAGGGAATTGACAGAATTTTCCCGGATGCGGTTCCCAGGCGTATGCTTCCTGTCAACCCGCGGGGGGTGGATGTCGTCTCCATTTTCGTGCCCGGCCTGTTCCGGGCCGGCCAGCATCCCGAACCGGAAAAAAGAACTATTTCCTGGACACTACCGGATGTTGGGAGTATTTTACAAGGGAAACTGGACATGGATCGAGTCGTTTGCAGTGCGAATACCAGGAGGGAAACATGGCGAAAAGACTGCTCATTGTGTTTCTGGTTCTGACCTTCATTGCGACCAGCGTTATGGTGGCCTATGGATACGCCCCTCATATCGTTCGGGAAACGCAATTCAGGTTGAACCAAATGGGGTACGGCGCCGGTCCACCGGACGGCGTCTTCGGCCCGCAGACCCGCGATGCGCTCCGGCGCTATCAATGGGACAATGGCTTGCCCGCCGACGGCCAGCTGAATCCTCCGACCATCCGCAGCCTTGGTTTGCCGCCACCACCAGGGCCGCGCCCATACCCGCCGCCGCCTCCGCCGGGGTGGTAACATCCGGAGCCGGGGCGCTTCCTCCGCGCCACGTCCGGGCCAATGACATCTGAAAGGGGGGGCCATGCAGCATCGGCCCCCGTTCTCTTTCATAATACCCTGCACAAGATCCCTGCTTCTCTCTCCCGATTGGAGGCGTTCAGGCCACCGATTCCATCTCGCGCTCGCGGTGTATGGCTTCCAAGGCGCGCCCCCATGCGCAAAGCTGGCGCATCAGCGGCATCACGCTGTCGCCCAATTCCGTGAGCGAGTACTCCACCTTGGGCGGCACCTGGGCGTAGACCCGGCGCAGGACCAAGCCGTCGGCCTCCAGCTCGCGCAGCTGCTGTGTGAGCATCTTCTGGGTGATGGCGGGCATGCTGCGTTTCAACTGGCCGAAGCGCAGGGTCCCGTCCGTGCCGAGATGCCAGAGGATCAGGGGTTTCCATTTGCCGCCGATGACCTGCAGGGCCAACTCCACCGGACAGGTGTAGACCCGCTCCCCGAGGGTTTTCATGCCACGGGCTTCCGCCATGCTCCGTTCTCCGTCGGTTATATGGTTACCTCAAGCATACCTGGGAACATTGATGTGCGTACTTGATCAATCGGAACATAGGTGAAAGAAGATACCATGTAAACAGGGGCAGCGCCCTCCTGTATGAACCCGACAACCAAGGAGTGGTTGACCATGGATGTGCTCGAAGCCATTCACACCCGTCGCAGCATCAGAAAATTCGAGGAAGGACGCGACATCGACGAGGAGCAGGTCAAGATCCTGGTCGCCGCGGCCATGACCGCGCCCAGCGCCGGCAACGCCCAACCCTGGCACTTCGTGGTGGTCCGCGATCCCGCCATCCGGGAGCGGCTCTCCAGAACCCACCCCTATGTGGGTATGGCGGCCAAGGCGCCCGTGGTGGTCGTGGTCTGTGCCGAACCGGCTTTGGAGAAGTATCCTGGCTACTGGGTGCAGGACTGCTCCGCCGCCACGCAGAATCTGCTCCTGGCGGCGCGCGGTCTGGGCCTGGGAACGGTCTGGACCGGACTCTACCCCGTGGAGGAGCGCTGCAAGACCGTGGCCGAGATCCTCGGCCTGCCACAGGGCGTCATCCCTTTGGCCATGGTTCCAGTGGGGTACCCGGCCCAGGAAAGCAAACGGCAGGACCGCTACAGGGAAGAGCGCGTCCATCGCGAAACATGGTAAGGAGGACAGAAAACACCATGAAGACCGCAATCGGGGGCGTCAACGCCCTCTATCCCTCGCTGACGGTGGTGGCTGGCGCCCTGGTCCAGGGCAGGCCCAACTTCATCACCATCGCCCACGTGGGCATTATGAACCACGCCACTCCCTCGCTCATCTCCCTGAGCATGGGCAAGGTCCATCACACCAACCAGGGCATCCATGAGCAGAAGACCTTCAGTGTCAACCTCCCGTCCAGGAAGCACATGTCGGTAACGGATTATGTGGGACTGGTTTCCGGCAGGAACACGGACAAGTCCGGACTGTTCGAGATATTCTACGGAGAGCTGCAAACCGCTCCCATGATCGTGGATTTTCCGGTGTCCATGGAATGCAGGCTGGAGCGGGTGGTGGATTTCGAGACCCACGACCTCTTCGTGGGGGAGATCGTGGGGACCTACGCCAGCGACGAGGTACTGCGCGACGGCAAGGTTGACCTGGCCAAGGTGGACCCCCTGCTCTTCGACTTCCAGAGCGTGCATTACTGGGGCCTGGGGGAGAAGCTCGGAGCCTGCTGGAGCGTGGGCAAAGAACTGAAACGGAAACAATGAGCAGGACTAAGGAGACGACCATGCGTACATCGTTCGGCGCCAAGGCCCTGGCGGTGCCCACCCCGGTCTGGTGCGTGGGCAGTTACGACCCAGCGGGAAAACCAAACGTGATGACCATCGCCTGGGGCGGCATCTGCTGCTCCAAGCCCGCCTGCCTGACCATCTCCTTGCGCGCGGCCACCTACACCTACGGCAACATCATGGCGCGCCGGGCCTACACCGTGAGCATCCCCTCCAGTCGCCACGCCAAGGAGGCGGACTACTTCGGCATGGTCTCGGGCCGCGAGGTAGACAAATTCGCGGTCACGGGCCTGACCCCGGAAAAGGCGCGGCATGTGGACGCCCCCTTTGTGGCGGAATTCTCCATGATCATCGAATGCGCCGTGCTGCAGGTAGTTGAAATCGGGCTGCACACCCAGTTCATTGGGGAGATCAAGGACGTGCTTGTGTCCGACGACGCCCTGGACGCCGCGGGCAGGCCCGACATGACCCTGCTGGCACCGTTTGTCTTCGCGCCGGAGACCAGGGAGTATTTTGCCGTGGGAGATCGACTGGGCAAGGGCTTTTCCCTGGGTGGCACGTTCAAGTAGTTCATACAGCCACAACGCAAGGCGCCCGGCGGTGCGGACGATCATCGCCGGGAGCCTTGTTTCCTTCCCCTCGCGTCGCGGCGCGCAAGGGGCGCGTTCAGCGAACCACAATGACAAGTGGGCGAAGTCGCCCGTTCATTTCCGTGCTGACCTGAGAGTGCGGCAGGGCATCGTGTTCCGCTCCCTTGGCCCGTATCATCCGGATGTGCGGGCGTGGAGTGCAGGTGACGACTGGTGTCCGCTCGTTGCTGGTGGGGGGGTGCTGCTGCCGCGTCTTTCGAGCGCCTAGTTGCTCGGATGCACATGGAAAGGAAACAACCAATTCTGATGTTGAAGCATAACATGTTGAAATCATGACACTAGCGCGATCAGTTGTCTTTAGTTGTCTGAAATGCGTTGAAATAATATATCGCAGAGTGATGTTGACATGAGTTGATTATTGATGATAAAGAGCTGCCATCAAATGGGGTGGCAGATCAAGGCCGCGTCGTGGCTGGGATGTAAGGTGAACGGCCCGATGTGCCGGCCCAGGATGCCGCAATAGTCCTGACTCGAGGGCGCATGACCGACCCCGTGATTTTTACACTGGTTGAAGCCGCCGAGCTGCTCAACTGCCACAAGGAGACCTTGCGGCGGGAGATCAGGAGCGGAAAATTGCGGGCGGCGAAGATCGGAAAGGAGTATCGAGTCTCCAGGCCGGAGCTTGAGCGTTACTGGGCGGAGTGCGGCGGAGGTTCACTCTTCGAAGACTCGCCCGAGCTGCCGGAGGAGCTTCATCAAAAGCCCCAAAAAAAGCCACAAAAAAAGCCGGGACAAGAGCAATTGAAACTCCCTACGTAAGGGCGTACAAGGGACCGAGAGCAGCAACCAAGGAGGAAGGGCGATGGCAAAACACGAAGAGCAGGGCGCGGAAAACACCATGGAAAACATCATCATCGAGAACGACACCGGCGCTTCGATCAGCTTCACGGGTAAACTGTACGCCGAGCATTCCTTTTACGACGAGGAAAGCGGGGTGTTGATGCAGCAGAAGCTCTATGTCACGCAGGACGGCGACCAAGCCTACTCCGTGGTTTCCAGCGACGGCAAGTCCAAGGAAAAGCGTGCCTACCTCATCAAGCGTCAGGGACATCTCTGCAAGATCAATAACGGCCTGTTCGATGTGACCGTGAACGCCAACGACCTTCTGGCGGTTGTCCGTGGCCTGTGCGGTCTCACTGACAAGATGGAATCCGAGTCCTTTTTCGAGAAGATCGCTGATTCGGACAAGGCAGTCAACGAGTAGCCTTTACAGGGTCGTGCGGCAACCACGCCCGCCGCATCCTCCCTCGGCCTGCCAGCCGTTCCTTTCACCCTCCCCAGGGTTTTATGGTTATACTGCCCCCTTTTTTAGGGGGCTTTGTTTTAGGTGCCTTGGCCCTGCCATTCAGGCGGATGCCTGGGATCTCCACCTGAAAGCAAAATCCGCGACACGGCTATTGACAGCAAGACCACACAATGTTTTAGAGTATAGTAGATGGTAATGCTTACGAAGACGGTCGTTTGAGCATTTGGCTCCACCCAGACAGCATGCGAGGGATGAGATGGCACTGACCAAGAGATTTCTCAAAAGCAAACCCCTGTGCAAGGTCCATTTCAAATTGCCCAAGGAAGCGGTCGACAACGCCACCACTGTTCATCTGGTGGGCGACTTCAACGATTGGAACATCGGCGCGACCTCAATGAAACGCAACAAGGACGGCTCCTTCGGCGTTCAGCTCGATCTCGAGACAGGGCGGGATTACGAATTCCGCTATGTCGTGGACGAGAACATCTGGATCAACGATTGGGAGGCCGATCGCTACGAGTTCAACACCGTGGGCAACTGCGAAAACTCCGTGGTTGTCCTGCGCTGACTCCGTGTCACGACCTTGTTGACCAAGCCCCGTGTGGTAGCGGGGCTTGGTCAATGCCAGGTTCCGCCTCCCAAGGCATTGCGCTGGATCCGTAGCCACAACTCCGCATCCGGTGGCATCACCCTCCATACCCCGTCCATTTTGAAGGCAGGAAACTCTTTTTCGCGTATCCACTTGTACAGGGTCTTTTTTGAGCACCCCAATTCCTGGGCAATGTTCTCCAGACCCGAGATCACCAGCTTACTCATCGCTTACCCCCGTTTCATGACGGTTATCCACGCCGGTCGTATACACCCCACCCATTTCAATACGACCCTGCCGTGAATTGTATGTACGTATTTAGCAGGAGTCTTGCTATGCATGGTAGTGTTGCAGTACTGGTTATAGATACAAAAAATTTTAGAAAAAGTCAAGAAAATGCGTAGGGGTATAAGCAATACGTATGGGTAGTGTGCCCAGTGGATTTCCCGCGTCTCGTGCTTGACAGCCTTTCGGGCTCGGTGCATGCCAGGAATCATGCCTTCTCGAGGAATACCCGGCCTGTCGCGCCGAGCACTACCCTGCCTGCTTCCATGTTTGCTCATGGCTGTCCTGTGCCGTGCCGCCCCGGCATGGAGCCATACCCTGTATGGATACGAGGACGAGTACGGTGTGGTGCATCTGAACGACACCAGGCTCGACGACAACTATGTGCTGATTTACGACTGCGAGGAACGCCCCAAGCTAGGTTTCAAGGAGATCAGGGACATCGTGCGCAGGAACGGTGGCCGCGCATCGGAAGTACGGCAAGAGTGGATCCAGGAGCATGTGCGGAAATGGATTCCCCGCCGCCTGGCCCTGAGCCGGCCCAAGCCACCGACTCCGGCCATCCGCAAGGCAATCCAGGCCTCCAGCTCCAGGCACGGCCTGGACCCAAACCTGATCTATGCCGTCATCGAGGCGGAATCAGGGTTCCATCAGTATGCCGTGTCCCCTAAAGGCGCCCAGGGACTGATGCAGATTATGCCCGAGACCCAGCGCACGTTGGGCCTGCGTCAGCCTTTTGATCCGGAACAGAACATCGACACCGGAGCGCGCTACCTGCGCACGCTCATGAAACGCTTCCCGAGCATCGAGCTGGCCCTGGCCGCCTACAACGCCGGTCCGGAGGTGGTCGAACGCTACCAGGGCATCCCTCCCTATACCGAGACGCGGCAATACGTCCAGCGTGTCCTGGAGCGCTACCGCTCCATGGGGCCCAAGGACATTCAGGCGGAGCAGTGACGCTGCCCGCCGGCTCGTTCATGGGCTTGCACCTGCCCTGAACCAAGGGTATAGAGTGGCTGAAAACCGGTTATGGTCGATCATGGACCAGACCGCGCCACAACGGGGCGCTTTCATGAGACCGGACTACTACGCAATCCTCCATATCACCCAAGACGCGGACCAGGACGCGGTCAAGCGTGCCTATCGCGAACGCGCCCTGGAGCACCATCCGGATCGCAATCCCGGCGACACCACGGCCGAAGAGCGTTTCCGCGCCGTCAGCGAGGCCTACGAAACCCTGCGCGATCCGCGCATGCGCGAAGCCTATGATTCCCGGCGAGGCGGATGCCGCCCCGGGAGCACCGCGCACGCACGTGTATTCCGTGGGGAACAGGCGAGAGCCCGCACCTGGATGCCACGGGGGACGGACATGCACTTGGATCTCCTGCTCACCCGTGACGAAGCCAGCCGCGGCCTGGAGCTTGAACTGGAGATCCCTCTGCGGCGAGCCTGCCATGGGTGTCGGGGCAAGGGGTTTGTGCGGCGCGAGTTCCCCACCATCTGCGACGCGTGCGGGGGCGAGGGTTCGGTCGACTACAGGCACGGGCATTTCAGACTCAGGATATCCTGCCCGCACTGCGAGGGATGCGGCTATACCATCCACATACAGTGCCCTGAATGCGGCGGGCATGGGGAATTCGAAATGCTACGTCGGGTGCGTGTGCGCATTCCCCCCGGTGTGCGCCACGGCGACTGCCTGGTGGTGGAAGGCGAGGGTGAACCCGGTGGCCAACACAACATCCCTGGCGACATGCACCTGCATCTGCACGTATCGCCGGGGCATGCCCGCCCCCGCGCGGACATGGTCGACGACTACTGGTTCCACCTCTTGCGTGGTTTCATGGGGCGGTGATGCGACTGCCCGACCGGAGCGAAGAAAGCGACGAGGAGCGTCGGGATCGGACTGACGCGGCGTTCAGTGCGATTCCAGAGCCTCGATCCCCTTGTCCGTGAGGATCAGGCCGTCAAAGGCAGGGGAGTCCGGGGGCGCGACAGTGCTATAGGCCACGCAGCCCAGATCAAAGGCCTCGCGAACCTCCTTCTCGTTGCAGGAATCCACCACCCAGCGCGGCATCATGCCGTGATAGCGGTTTGATTTCCCGAAGATGCGCACGGCGCTGAGAAACGCCCTGTGTCTTTCGTTCAATTCCACGACGGTTTCCTCCCTGCTGTTGCGGCATGGCGCGGCACGAACTGCCGGCACACCGGGTTCTCGACTACGTGATGTCCCCACGCTTAATAGCACGACTCGGGTGATAATGGCAGTGGATGTTGTTTCGATTTCATGAAGAAGTCGTTACGAATCCATGACGACCGACTCCGAAGTGTGCTGCATGCGGGTTTTTACAGGGCGAAACTCCGGGGAAGAGTTCGGCGTCACCCCACCATCCGTTGTAATTCGCTGACTCCGTATTCCAGAGCGTGCACAAACTCAAGGCCGAGTTCGTCCTCCTGGACCCAGTCCACCGCAGCCGTTGTCTCCAAGGCGGGCGGGCAGGAATGGGTGCGGTTGGCCTTGCAGGGGATGCGTACCAGCAGCCGGCGCCCCTCTGGGTAACGGTGTTGCGCCCCTGCCAAGCGCAGCCGGGCGCTCCTGCTGTTGACGTCGATGAGCTGCGCCGTGGCCCAGCCGGCGCCGTCGTCGATTTCGCCCACGTGATCGCGGGCGTATGCCCTGAAACTGCCGTATGCGTTCGCGGTCTTCATGTGTCACCTCTTTCTGGCGTGTGTGAAGTTGCTCCAACAGGGGCGACCATACTCAAGGGGTGTGTCGGATCATGAAGACCGTGCCGCGAGGAGGTGAAGTTTGCGTCGAGTTTGCGTGAAGGGCGGAAAAGCCTCGCGGAGGCCGGGAGAATTATCGAATAAACTTCATGCGTGGATCAGGCAAGGAATGCGCGCGGGGGAGAGCAAGCCAGCGGCATGAGAAAGGTCTCATCCACCGTATAGCAACATCGCGGGCCTCAACCACGCATGTTGCTGATGCGCCAGGTTGCCTTGGCCGTGTCGTCCTTGCTGAATTCCCAGGTCTCGTGCACGTCCGTGGGGGCTTGGGCGCCAGGGCGTTGCATCAGCGACGTGTAGGCCACGAGGGCACGGGAGCGCCCCCCACGGGTGTCGCCTTCCAACAGCTCCACCTCCAGGTAGAGGATCTGGGGTGGCTTGTCGGTTTTGGGGCGGGCCTGGTGCCGAAGGCGGTCGAGGAATTCCGGGGTCACGAACGGCTCCAGGTCCTCCCAGTCCTCCAAGGCCAGGGATTCGTGCACCCTGGGGTAGACGAGCTTGGCGCCGTGCAGCAGGTCGTTGACGTCGAAGCCGGCTTGTGTCGCACTCACGGCGGATTTTCCAGGAGAACCGATGTTGTTTGCAGGCGCGCCGGGGATGTGGGGCGGTGCGTCCTGCCCTGCCCGGGGCTTCGAACTCAAGTGTTGCCACATCTGTTCCCCCCGGCGATAGGACTCGCTGTCGCGCCCTGGACCAGGGACATCGTCGTGTGGGTCATGAGGGTTTTGGGGCTGGGTCCTGTCAGGGCGTTGCGGATAGTCCCGCGGGCCGGAAGAACGCCGGAGCAGGTATACGCCCACGCCGAGCAGCACGCCGATGAGCGCGAAGTCGGCCGTTGTCAGCCCCCTGAAGGGCTTGCCAAGGAACAGGGCACCCAGCAGACCGCCGTTTTCTTCCTCGATGTCCTGAGCGGCCGCATCGGCTTGGGCGCGACGCTCCTGCAAGACCTGCCAGGGAGTCTTTTGCTCGACGGCAAAGGCAGGGGGCGGCCAAAGAATCAAACTGGCGAAAACAATCGCCGGAAAGAGGATGGTTCGCATGGGTAGGCTACTGAATCAATCCGAGGTTGCGCAGCAGGTGAATGAACAACTGCCGGTCGATGGGTTTGGGGATGTAGGATGTGGCGCCCCCTTTGTAATAGGCCTCGACCACGTTCTTGGGGTCGTCCAGGGCCGTGGTCATGATCACCTTGACCTCATTGGGCCCGCGCAGTCCCCTATCCTTTTCGATGGAGCGGATTCGTTTCAAGGCTTCCTGACCGTCCATCTCGGGCATCATGATGTCCATGCAGATCAGATCGTAGGGCAGTCCGGACTTCAAGGCGGCTTCGAAGGCATCCACGGCCTCCTTGCCATTGACCGCGATGTCGCATTCACCATACGGCGAGAGAATGGTCTGCATGAGTTTCCTGCTGGTGAAGTCGTCCTCCACAATCAAGACCTTCATCTAGTCCTCCTGATGAAACGAGCAGTTGCGGCCATACACGTTGATGCCCAAGTATTTCCTACACTAAAACAAAAGAAAAAGGAACACCGTTGGAATTATTTGTTTTTGTGGGACAATCCGTGTCAACCAGAAGCCGTGACAAATGCTCCAAGCTGAAATACTACAGCATCACGATGGGAAGGCAATACTTTTTTCGAAAACGCTCGGGACGGACGCAAGGATTCAGCGAGTACAACGCCATGGAGCGCTTGCAGGCGCACCTGACCGTGGGTGCCTGGTGCGTGGGGGGGCTTGCGGGGCTTCTGGCACACTATGCCGGTGGGCAGGATCTCAATCCCTTGCTCAGCGCAATGTTGGGGCTGCTGCTCGTGGTGCTGGCCGGCGTCTGTGGCGGTGGTCTGGGCTTTTTCCTGCATTATGGCTTGCAGCAGCTGCGCAAGCGCGTTGACGCGACCGGCGAAGGCCCGGAGTACGTCGGCGCCGTAGCCCTGGGCTCAGCCACAGGGGCCTTTCTGGGGCTGGTGGCGGCTATGTCCCTGGGCGTTTGGAAGCATGCGCCCCTGCTCGTGGCAGGGGGAGCCGGGGTGCTGTCAGTGGTCTTTTCCCTTACCGGCCGATTGGCGGGTACCATGCTGCGCATGCTGGTGCTGGACAGCCGCCGGGCGCGGCGGGAATCCGGGCACCCCCCCGGAGCGGCGGACAAGGATCAGGACAAAAGGGGATAGGGTATGCATCTCGGGTGTTGGAACATCGCGAGAGGGAAACCCTTTTGCAAAGGGTTCTCCCTTTCGCGCTCTCCCTTCCCAAACGCTTGCGGGGATGCACCCCAATCTCTGTATTGAAGCGAGTTGCGAAGTCGTGAAAGAGCCGGCTCGACCCAGCAGCGGTGACGGGCTGGATTTTTACATGAAAGTTGCGGGAAACATGCTGGACAAAGCGGCGCGGCAGGCATAAAAGCGAATTTCGTGCTACTTGTTTCAGAAATTTAAAGGAGGATGCCATGTGCAACAGCTGCGGGTGCGGCCCGAAAAAAGAGACCAAGTTCGAAAAGCATTTGAAGAATCAGGAAGGGCAGAATTCGGATCACGAGCACACACACGACCATGCGCATGCGCATGATCATGGTCACGGGCACGATCACGAGCATGATCACGAACACGAGCATGATCACGGGCATTCGCATGGGCATTCACACAGTCATGAGCACGATCATTCCCATGACCATGGACACCCCCATCATGACCACGGGCACGAACACCCACATGAGCATGGGCATTAGGGAGTGACTTCATCATACAATCGAACTCGGATTTCTCGTTACAAAGGTGGTTCCGCAAACTCCTCCTTTTACGGTAAGGAACAGCAGCGAAGAGACGGAACAGGGATCCACCTTTACGGAGCTGCAAAACTGTCCAACAATTGGGGACCACCTCACACAACGCAGCCTGTGTGAAGACGATTTCTCCAGTCTTGAGGTTCTCTCAGTTGGAACGAAGTTTGCTTGCATTTTGGAACGAAGTTTGTGTATTTGACCGCCTCGCGCAGCGCGCCGCCACACAGCATTTCCACAGCACAACATATTGAACATGCAGACAATCCTCCCGCAGGATTACAGTTTGCACATCTTTTGCCCAGGAACGCCTCCACCATCTTGGCAAGCGCCGCCAAGCGCGGTATTGGCTTTCTAAAGCGCGGGGTGCACCCGCGCGGGAGCAGACCTCGATGGCGCATCATTGGCGTGAAGCAGCGGCCCGGGCCGCGGAGATCTGGCGCGAAGCCACATGCGTCTTCGCCCTCACGGGCGCGGGCATTTCCGTGCCCAGCGGCATTCCGGACTTCCGCTCCCCCGGCGGCTTGTGGGAGCGCTACCGCCCAGACGAGGTCGCCACGTTGCAGGCTTTGCGCTCCAGGCCGGAAAAGGTCTGGCAATTTCTGTGCGAAGCCGCGTTGATCTTCGGTGACGCCGCGCCCAACGCCGGGCACGAGGCCCTGGCCGCCCTGGAGGCAGCGGGGCGACTGGAGGCCGTGGTCACCCAGAACATCGACGGCCTGCACCAGCGCGCCGGCAGCCGCAACGTGGTGGAGTTCCATGGCAATGCCCAGCGCTACTACTGCATGGGGTGCCGGAAGCCGTTCGACCCGACCCTGGTCCGCGACCTCAAACCCGAGGACCTGCCCTGGTGTTGCGATGTCTGCGGCAAGGTGGTACGGCCGGACTTCGTTTTTTTCGGGGAGCAGATCCCGTCCGATGCACTGCACAGGAGCATGGATCTGGCCTCCAGGGCGGATCTGGTGGTCATCGTGGGAACATCGGGCGAGGTGGCGCCGGCAAACGCGCTCCCAACGCAGGTCAAGAGGCGCGGCGGCAAGGTCCTGGAGTTCAACCTTCATGCTTCGCTGTATGCCGGTGTGCCTGACGTGAGTGTATTCGCTTCTGCCGAGAAGGCTCTGCCCCTTGTTCGGGACTTGCTGCTGTAAGGATTTTACGCAATTTTTACCAAGACCTCTCATTTTGGTGTAGACTTTCTCTAAAGCTCCGTGCTACACGGCCCCAAACATATGCTGATGGAGTGTGCCCATGCTTGAGTTGCAAATTTTCGAGCTGCTCAGCCACGCGACACTGGTTGTCAAATTCGTGCTTAGCGTGTTGTTGTTCATGTCCCTGGGAAGTTGGGCCATCATTTTCACCAAGTTGATCACGCTGTCCAACGCCAGGAAAAAGATTACCAGCAACATGGAATCCTTTCAGGACGCCGAAGGCCTGCGCTCAGCCATCAAGATCATGGGACGTGACTTGCGTTCCCCGGCCTATCTGGTGGCCGTGGAAGGGGTCAACGAACTGAACAGGATGGAGGACTACGAAGAGGGGAACATGACCGTGATCATGGACAACCTGCGGCGCTCCCTGCGCCAGGGAGTCAGCGCGCAGTTGCAGCGCTTGTCCTCCTCGCTGTCGTTTCTGGCGACCTGCGCCAACGCCGCCCCCTTCATTGGGCTGTTCGGCACGGTGTGGGGAATCATGCATTCCTTTCATTCCATCGGGCAGATGAAGACCGCGGCCTTGGCCGCGGTGGCGCCCGGCATTTCCGAGGCCCTGGTGGCGACAGCCATCGGTCTGGCCGTGGCCATTCCGGCGACCATGGCCTACAACTTTTTCCAGGGGCGGTTGACGAGCATCGAGGCCGAACTGGTGAATTTTGCCGGTGTGTTTCTGAACCGCGTCCAACGCGAGCTGCCGCATATGGATGAGACCCAGCAGCGCGTGCAGCGTACCGGACCGCGCCTGTAATCCTGAAACGCCCATCAAGCGGGAGTTGGAGCAGCCATGGCTGTAAGTTTACGTCAAGGCGGCCTGCTGTCCGAGATCAACGTCACGCCTTTCGTGGACGTGATGCTGGTGCTCTTGATCATCTTCATGGTCACGGCGCCCATGCTGGAGCAGGGTCTTGAAGTGGACCTGCCCACCACGCGGACGGTGGAGGCCCTGCCGTCGGACAGCGACCACCTGGTTTTGACCATAGGCAAGGACGGCGCGATGTTTCTGGACGAGTACGCCGTGCCCTTCGACGAACTGGTCGGGCATGTGCAGCGGCTGGTGACATCGCAGAAAAAACAGCTCTTCCTGCGCGCGGACAAGGAGGTGCCTTACGGCATCGTGGTCCGCGTCATGGGTGAGCTGAAAGAGGCCGGCGTGGACAAGCTGGGCGTGGTGGCGGAAAAGGACATGGAGCCGCCTCCTCCCACCACGGGGCAGAAACCGGGTGCGCCGGCAGGTGGGACTGGCGTTCGGAACGATACCAAGCCCGCCACCCCGCAAGGTCAGGGCAGCTGATTCCCGGCCAGGGGCAGGCGGCCGTAAATTCGTCTATGGTGCGCATACTTTCCTATACCCTATCCGTCTTCCTGCATGGCGGCGTGCTGGCGATAGCGCTGTTCTGGCCCATGCAGACACGGCATATCGATCTCAACGTACCGGTGTACGAGGTGCAACTCGTATCCCTGCCGGGGTTGCCAGGTACGCCGGGTCCCAAGGGCGCTCCTGGTCCGGCGGCCGAGCCGCCGCCCCCCAAGGAAGCGCCTGCCAAGGCCCCGGAAGCGGCCAAGGCCCCTGAGCCGGCCAAGGTTCCGGAACCAGCCGCGCCACCCGAGCCGGTCAAGCCACCCGAGCCGGCCAAGCCACCCGAGCCCAAGGCCGAGCCCCTGCCCGCGAAACCCAAGGTCCAACCCAAACCCGTGGAGGCCGAACCTCCGGTGAAGGGAAAGGACATCAGCCCGCAGAAGACCGACAAGAAGCCCGAGCCCAAGAAGGTGGAGGAAAAGCCGAAACCGGTGGCCGAGACCAAGCCGCAGCCTCAGGCCAAACCGGATAAGCGCACGGCCAATCCGCCGCAGCAGAAGCAGGAGGAGAAAAAATCCAGCCAGCCCACAAAGGAGCAGATTCTGGCCCAAGCACTGCAAGGGGTGCGCAAGGATGCGGCCAAGCAGGAAAAGGACGACCGTGACGCGCTGGCAAGGGAGCTGGCTCAGTTGCGTGAATCCGTGGAATCCCAAGGCTTCGGCGGCGGGGAGGGAGCCACGGGCACCGGCGGAGGGCAGGGTGGACAAGGCGGCGCGGGCGGCCCGGAAGGAGCCTATTTACGTGCTGTTGGTCAGGTCATCAAGGAGCGTTGGACGTTCCCCTTATTGGACAAGGGGCAGGTTTACAGGGCTCAGGTTGAGATTAGACTGGACAGTCGCGGAGAAATTCTGGATTATCTGTTGGTAGCTTCCTCGGGGCGTGCCGATTTCGACGCTTCCACCCTCAAGGCGGTCACAGAGGCCCAGCAATTCAAGATGCTGCCCCCGCCCCCGAGAAACCTGACGGTAATCCGCATCAACTTCAATTCACAAGAACTGCAGTAAACGAGGCTTGTCATGACAGTGTTCGTGCGTACCAGTCTGTTTGTCGTTTCAATTCTTATGTTGCTTGCACCGCGTGCCTTTGGCCAGGCCGTGACCATCGATATCTACGGCCCGGGGCAGGGAGCCATGAGCATGGCCCTGGCGCAACCACTGGGCGCTCACGGCGCTCCCGCTCCTGCCATAGGCGAGGAACTGCGCAAACAAATCAACAACAACCTGTCGCTGTTGCCTTTCCTGAAAATGGTGCCTCCGCACACCATCATCGGCGGCGACCGGCTTGACGGTTATACGGCCGAGACCGTCGATTTCCGTCGTTTTCAGTTGGTGGGAGCGGATATGCTCTTGACCATGGGCTGGTCCGAGCCGGGTGTGGTCGAACTGCGTGTGTTTCAGGTCTTCACCCAGAAGCAACTCGTGGGCAAGAGCTATTCCGACGTGGATGCCGGCAAGATTCCCACGGTGGCGGACCGCTTCTGCGAAGCCTTCATGGAGGCTCTCACCGGGCATGGCGAGTTTTTTCGCTCCTCCTTGGCCTTTGTCAAAAGCACCGGCAAGAGCAAGAACATCTTCGTCATGAGTTCCACCGGGCGCAACCTGCGCCAAGTCACCCAGCTCGACGGCTACTGCCTCTCGCCTTCGTGGTCCAAGGACGGCAGGTACGTGGCTTTCACATATATCGACGATCGCAAGCACTCCCTCGGTATTGTGGATCTCAACACCAACAAAGTCACCACGCGCCCCTACAAGGGGAGCACCGTGATCAGCCCGGCCTTCGCGGCCGGCAACAAGGTGGCCGTGAGCATGTCGGACGGGCCGAACTCGGACATCGTGCTCTTGGACAATTCCCTCAAGGTTGAGCGCAAGCTGGTGCAGAGCGGCAGCATCGACGTCTCGCCCAGTTTCGACAAGAGCGGCTCCATCATGGCCTTTGTCTCGGACCGCTTCGGCGGGCCGCAGATATTTGTCAGCGCCGGCGGCGGTGCCAACCGCGTCACCTTCGAGGGTTCCTACAACACCGACCCCTCCATCAGTCCGGAGGGCGACAAGGTGGTCTTCACCAGGCGAACCTCATCCGGCTTTCGAATCTATCTGCTCGATCTGCGCTCCGGTCAGGAGCAGCAGATATCCTTTGGCCCTGGGAGCGATGAACAGCCGGACTTCGCGCCGGACGGCTACTTCGTGGCATTCATGTCCACCCGCGATGGAGGCAAGCAGATATACCTGACAACCCGCCACGGCGCGGAACCCGTGAAGCTGCCCACCGGTGGGGGTAGTTTTCCGGCCTGGGGGCTCAGGGAGTAGCCCTATCACTCGTGTAACCGCCGGAGGAAATGGATATTTTCATGCTTGACAAGTCATGGACATTCAAGCATATGATTTAAACTTTTTTGCCGGAGGCACATACCCAGTGTCCTCCTCGTCAACTGGGTGATTCATTTTATAGGGATATGCAAGGAGACAGACCATGAAACTTCGTTTGATTCTGGCAGTTGTCGTTGTTCTGGCGATGACCTTCAGTCTTGGCTGCGCCAAGAAGCAGGTAGGTTCCGTTCCCGGTGAGGGCCAGCAGGTCGGGCAGCAGGGTCCCAGCGACGCCGAGCTGGCGGCCAGGAACCTGGAGCAAGCCAAGCGTGTGATCATGAGCGAAAAGATTTACTTCGCCTTCGACAGCTTTGACCTCACTCCCGAGGCTCGCACCATTCTCAGCCGCAAGGCCGACGTGCTCAGGCAGCAGCCCAATCTCAAGGTTATTGTCGAGGGGCACTGCGACGAACGCGGCACCGAGGAATACAACTTGGCGCTCGGTGAACGGCGCGCCCAAGCCGCCTACAAGTATCTCACGGCCCTCGGCGTGAATGCCGTCCAGCTGGAGACCATCAGCTACGGCGAGGAGCGTCCCGCCGATCCCGGACACGGCGAGGCTGCCTGGGCCAACAACAGGCGCTGCGAATTCCGTCTGGTGTGGTAGCAACGTGACACTGACCGGCGAGGAGCGGTTCAGGCCGCTCCCCGCCGTTGTTCACGAGACGCCCATGCCTGCGGGGCATGTCCTTCCTTCGCTTTGTTCCATACTTCTGGGGGTGCTTTGTGTCTGCGGCCTCCTCGGCTCTTGCGTTCCCACCCAAAAAACGCTTCGGGCAAAAGAATTGGCCAGGTTCGTCAACTCGCCCAGGACCGGCACCGATCCCGCACGCGAGCGGAGTCGCGCGGTGGCGGCGCGTGGCCATGCCTTGGCAGAGGCCCTGAATGCCGAACGGATGTACGTGGACATGCTGGCGGAGCTGGAGCTGGGGCTGAGCGCCAACCTCACCCCAGGGGCGGTGGCCGAGGCGGTGCGCCCCTATCTTGGGGTCCCCTATCTGTGGGGAGGGGAGACACAGAACGGCCTGGATTGCTCCGGCTTTACCCGGCTGGTGTATCGCAAGCTGGGGGTGAACCTGCCACGCACCAGCAGGGAGCAGGCCAGGATCGGCTTGCCTGTGCCCAGAGACTCTCTCCAGGTGGGTGACTTGGTCTTCTACGCCGTGGAGAGCGAGAGTATCGATCACGTGGGCATCGTGGTGGGGAGCAACCATCTGGCTCACGCCACAAACAAGCGCGGTCGCGTGGTCATAGAACCCATTTCCCAAATTTATCCCGGCAGTTTCGCCGCGGCAAGACGGCCGGCGACCCTTACTCCCTGAAGCGTTTCAGCTATTTGATTCGCATAGCCTGGCGCGTGTGGTCTGGAAGCAATACCTGAACATGTGGCCCTCACTGCTGTGGATGACTGCATATGGGGACACCCATCATAGTGGGATAGCCGAAGGGGTTTGACAACCCGCCGTGGGGGACGTTAACTGACCGGTAGGGGGGAGGATGCCGGCGGTGTTCGTCTCTACGGGAATCTCATTGCCAGAAATCCCGAAAGAGCAATCTTTCCGGTCACAACCCTAGATCATCACATCAGATGGAAGGCATGGAACTCCATGGCCAAAGAAGCAGCGCCCACCCCCCGAAGCGTGCGCCCAGCCACGGGAACGGCCCCGACCCCCGACGCCGGGCACACGGCAGAGCAGCAGCATGGCGAACTCATGGCCATACTGCTCAAAGAGAAAGTCCTGAACAAGAAGCAGCTCACCCATGCCGACAGGATTCGCACCAAACTTGGCCGGGAAAAGACCATGCTGCATATTGTTCTGGATCTCGGGTATGTCACCGAGAGCCAGGTCTGGGACGCCATTCGCAAGAACAAGGTAAGCATGCGCATCGGCACGCTCCTCGTGGAGTTGGGCCTGTTGCGGCAAGGCGATCTGGAATCGGCCTTCGCCATCCAGAAACAAGAGGGCGCCGGCAAGAAGCTCGGCGAGATCCTGGTCTCCCACCACTTCATCAAGCAGCAGAAGCTGCTGGAAGTGCTGTCCCTGCAAATGGGGTATCCGTTCGTGGATCCGCGTTTCACCAAGGTGGACATGGCCCTGGTGAACCGGATGTCTCCCCGGCAGCGCCAGAAGGCCTCGTTCGCTCCCGTGCGTATGGAAGGGGGCAAGGTTCTGGTGTCCTTCTCCGATCCCCTGGACAAGGAGGACATGGAAGAGGCCGAAGCCCTGTTCATCGAGGGGGTGACACCGGCCATCGCCCCAAAGGAGGCCCTCGATGAGCTTTTTCGGCGTATCGAAAAAGGCACGGCAGGGGGGACCCGGACCGACGACAACACCGTCATTGGCATCGTCGACGGCCTGATCCTGGACGCCATCGAGGGCAACGTCAGCGACATCCACATCGAGCCCATGGAAGACCGCGTCCGCGTGCGGTTTCGACGGGACGGCGTGTTGGAGATCCACAAGGAACTCCCCCTGGAGCTGTTCAACGCCATGGTCAGCCGCCTGAAGATACTCAGTTCGGCGGACATCACGGAAAAGAGGCGGCACCAGGGCGGGAGGATCCTCTTCGATTATTCGGGGGGGCAGTTGGATCTGCGGGCTTCCTTTTACGTGACGATATACGGCGAAGCCATTGTCCTGCGCCTGTTGAACCGTCAGGGCGCGCTCATCGACATCGAGAGCCTGGGCATGTTTCCGCGTATGCAGAAGCGCTTCCTCAACGATGCCCTGAACAAACCCAGCGGCGTGGTGATCATCACCGGGCCCACCGGATCGGGAAAAACCACCACGGTGTACAGCTGCATAAACCACATCAACAACCCCCACGTCAGCATCATCACGGCGGAAGAGCCAGTGGAATACGTGGTTCCGGGAATTTCCCAGTGCTCCATCGACCCGAAGATCAACCTCACTTTCGAGGAGACACTGCGGCACATCGTGCGTCAGGACCCGGACGTCATCGTCATCGGCGAGATACGCGACACCTATTCCGCGGAGGTGGCCGTGCAGGCCGCGCTCACCGGCCACAAGGTCCTGACCACCTTCCACACCGAGGACAGCATCGGCGGCCTTGTGCGCCTGCTGAACATGGACATCGAGGCTTTTCTCATCTCCTCCACGGTGGTCAGCGTGGTGGCGCAGCGGCTGCTGCGCAAGGTGTGCAGCGAGTGCCGACAGCCGGACAAGCCCAACCAGGCGCAGCTGCAACTGCTCGGCTATGCCCAGAAGGACGTGGCAGGAGCGAATTTCATGAAGGGGCGGGGCTGCCCAGCCTGCCGTTACACCGGCTACAACGGCCGTGTGGCGGTTTTCGAACTGTTGATTCTGGACGAGTACGTGCGCAGTGCCATCCTGGACAAGCGCACCAGCTACGAGATTCGCAACATCGGGCTGAAGACCAGCGGCCTGGTGACACTGTTCGAGGAGGGCATCGTCAAGGCCGCAAACGGCGTCACCAGCATCGATGAAGTATTGCGCTGCCTGCCGCAGGTGCAGCGTCCAAGACCCTTGTCCGAACTCCGCAGCATCCTTGGAGGATGAGAATGACCAATGAAAAGCCACTGTTGGATCGCATCACAGAGTTCCTGGCCACCGAAGACGTGGAACTCCCGCCCTTTGACAGAACCGCCCTGGAAATCAGGGAGGAACTGGCCAAGGCCGATCCGAACATGAAGCTGATAATCAACTTGATTGTGCGGGATCAGGCCATTACCTCGCAGATTTTGCGGGTGGCCAACTCCGCGTTCTACAAGGGCATGAAGGAAGTGACCACGGTGCGCGACGCCATCGTCCGCCTGGGTGCCAACGAGGTGGCCAACATCGTGGCCCTGGTGTCACAGCGCGGGCTGTTCAAGTCCGCGGATCCGCAGGTCAAGGAATATATGCAGAAGCTGTGGGTACACTCCGTGGCCTGCGCCGTGGGCGCCCACTGGGTGGCGAAGCAATCCGGCAAGCAGGGCGTGGTCCAGGAGGCGTTCTTCGCCGGTCTGCTGCACGACGTGGGCAAGCTCTTCCTGTTCAGGGTCATCGAGGAGTTGAAGAAGAAGGGCGAGTTGCATCCGGGAATCTCCAGGGAGTTTGTGGAGGAAGTGGTACACGGCATGCATGCGGAGCAGGGATACGCGCTCCTGACCCGCTGGAATCTGCCCAAGTCCTATTGCGAGGTGGCCAGGCACCACCACGACGAAACCATTGACGATGAGAACATCCTGCTCTTGGCCGTGCGGCTCGCGGACAAGGTCTGCCACAAGTGCGGCTTCGGCAAGAACCCGGACCCGCGGATAGACGTGACCACCAGCCCCGAGGCCGTGGCCCTGGACCTCTCGGAAGTGCGGCTGGCGGAGCTGGAAATCAGGATCGAGGACGCCATGTCCCTTGTGGGGGCGCTAGGCTGAAGGCCATCAGGGCCTGTTCTCGGCCGGGGCCGGCAGAGGCTCGGGTTCGGCTTCCTTCACGCCGAAAATCCGCCGCACTCCCCGTTGCAAGCCGTCCAGATAGATGTAGTACACCGGCGTGAAATAGAGAGTCAGCAGCTGGGAGACCAGCAGGCCCCCCACCACGGTGAGACCGAGAGGTTGGCGCGCCTCGCCACCGGCGCCGTAGCCCAAGGCGATGGGCAGGGTGCCCATGATCGCCGACACCGTGGTCATCATGATGGGGCGGAAGCGGACGATGGCGCCCTCCCGGATGGCCTGGTGCGCGGGAAGACCCTTGCCGCGCTGCGCCTCCAAGGCGAAGTCGATCATCATGATGGCATTTTTCTTCACGATGCCGATGAGCATGATGATGCCCACAAAGGCATAGATGTTCAGATTCATGTTGAAGAACATCAGAATGGCCAGGGCCCCCACGCCGGCCGAGGGCAGACCCGAGAGAATGGTCAGGGGGTGCACGAAGCTCTCGTAGAGGATGCCCAGCACGATGTAAATCACCAGGATGGACAGCACCAAGAGCACCCAGAGCCCCTTCAGGGAGTCCTGGAAGGCCTGGGCTTCGCCCTGGAAGCTGGTGGAGATGGACGCGGGCAACACCCGCAGGGCTGTCTCGTGCACCAGGTCCACCGCGGTGCCCAGGGAGACGCCGGGCGCCAGGTTGAAGGAGATGGTGGCCGAAGGTAGTTGCCCCGAGTGGTTGACGGTCAAGGGTCCCACGCCCACGGAACGGGTCACCAGGGTGTCCAGGGGCACCAGCCTGCCCTCGGCGGAGCGCACATACAGCATGGATAGGGCCTCGGGATTGCGCTGGTATTCGGAATCCACCTCCATGATCACGTTGTAGGTGTCGTTGGAAGCGTAGATGGTGCTGATGGAGCGGTTGCCGTAGGAAGTGGCCAGGGCATCCTCGATCTGGTAGGCGCTCACGCCCAGGGCCGAGGCCTTGTCCCTGTCGATGGAGATGTTCAGTTCCGGGTTGCTCAACTCCAGGTCGGAGTTGACGTCCTGGAGTTCGGGCAGCGCATGCAAGGCTTCCTCCAACAGGGCAGTGCCCTGGAACAGTTCGCCCATGTTCAGGCTCTGCAGGGTGAACTGGTATTGCCCCTTGCTGCTGCGGCCGCCCACGCGGATGGGCGGGGGATTCTGCAGGAAGACTCGGACCCCGGGGACCTGGGAAAGCTTGCCGCGCAGGCGTTGGAGGATGGCGTCGGCGTCGTGGACGCGCTCTTCCCGGGGCTTGAGGGTGATCATGATTCGCCCGGAATTGCCCCCTGAATTGGGGCCGCCGGCGCCCACCACCGACATGTAGGCCTCCACGTCCGGCTCCTGCGACAGGATTTCCATGAGCGCCTTCTGGCGCCTGACCATGGTCTCGAAACCCACGCCCTGCTCGGCCTCCACGCTGACGTTCAAACGTCCTGTGTCCTCGCTGGGCAGGAAGCCTTTGGGAATGATCATGAATTGCCAGGCCGTGAGGGCGATCAGGCCCAGGGAGACGAACATCACCAGGACGTGTCCCTTCAAGGACCAGTCCAAGGTTTTGATATAGACTTGGCGCATGGCCTCGAAGATTTTTTCCGAGAGGTTGAACAGCCGGCCGTGTCGCACCTCGCCGTGCCTGCGAAGCAGCAGATTACAGAGCATGGGCGTGAGGGTCAGGGACACGAACCCGGAAATCAGGATGGCCGTGGAGATGGTCACCGCGAATTCGTGGAACAGCCTGCCGACGATGCCACCCATGAACAGTACGGGAATGAACACCGCGGCCAGGGAAATTGTCATGGACACGATGGTGAAGCTGATCTCGCGGGAACCGTCCATTGCCGCGCGGAAGGGTGACTTGCCCATCTCCAGGTGACGCACCACGTTCTCCAGCATGACGATGGCGTCGTCCACCACAAAGCCCACCGAGAGAGTCAGGGCCATGAGCGAGATGTTGTTCAGACTGAAGCCCATGACATGCATGACAGCGAAGGTGCCCACCACCGAGAGTGGCAGGGACAGGCTGGGAATCAGGGTGGCCGGTACGTTACGCAGAAACAGGAAGATGACCATGATCACCAGGCAGACCGTGAGCATCAGGGTGAACTTGACGTCGGTCACGGACTCCTTGATGGTCTGCGACTGGTCGTAGAGCAGGTCCAGCGTGACCGCGGCGGGCAGCTGCGCCTGGAAAGCGGGCAGTAGCTTGCGCACCTCCTCCACCACCTGCACGGTGTTGGCTCCGGGCTGGCGCTGGATGGCCAGGACTTGTCCCGGAATGTCCTTGTACCAGTTCAAGCGCCGCGTATTCTCCACGCTGTCCGAGACCCGTGCCACTTCCTCCAGGCGCACGGGAGAGCCTTTGCGCCAGGCCACCACCAGGGGGCGGTAGGCCGCGGCGTTCATCAGCTGCCCGCTGGAGCGCACGGTATATTCTCGGGTCTCGCCGGCCACGGTGCCAACGGGCAGGTTCACGTTACCGCGCCGTACGGCGGTGGCCACTTCATCCACGCCCAGTTGCTTGGAGGCAAGGGACGCAGGGTCCAACTCGATGCGCACGGCGTATTTCTTGGAGCCGAACACCAACACCTGGGCCACGCCGTTGACCATGGAAATGCGCTGCGCCATGAGGTTCTCGGCATACTCGTTCACGTCCGAGAGCCGCAGGGACGGGGAGTGGATGGCCAGATACAGGATGGGCGAGTCCGCGGGGTTAACCTTGCGAAAGCTCGGAGGGGCTTCCATGTCGTCGGGCAACCGGCGCAGAGCCGTGGTGATAGCCGACTGCACGTCCAGGGCCGCGGCATCGATGTTCCGGTTGAGGGCGAATTGCAGGGTGATCCGGGTGTTGCCCTGCGAACTCACGGAGGTCATCGAGTCCAGACCGGAGATGGTGGAAAACTGCTTTTCCAGCGGAGTGGCCACGGCAGAGGCCATGGTTTCCGCGTTGGCGCCCCTGAGTTGCGCGCTGACCTCGATGGTCGGGAAGTCCACGTTGGGCAGGTCGCTGACCGGGAGTTTGAGATAGGCCATGGCGCCGAATATGAGCACCGCCGCCATGACCAGGGTGGTCATCACCGGCCGGCGGATGAACAGGGCGGAGATGTTCATTGCAGTGTTTCTCCGGGAGTGCTCGAGACACGGGCTTCGCTACCCTTGTCAGGGGCGGTGGCGCTCAGGGGCTTGATCTCCACGAGTACGCCCGGTGCCAGACGCAGATGCCCGTCGAGAACCACGCGCTCCCCTGCCGCGACTCCCTGCTCCAGCATGCTGCGGCCGTCGATGATGGTTCCTGTGGTCACGTTCCGTGCTTCCACCCTGTTCCCCTCGCCTATGACATAGAGATAGGGGCCATGCAGGCCGTCGAGCACCGCCTGCGTAGGCACGAGCACGACATTTTCCAGGATGCGCAGAATCAGGGTCACGCGCACGAACTGCCCCGGCCAGAGCAGCCCTTCCTCGTTGGCGAACAGGGCACTGAGACGGATGGTGCCGGTGGTGGTGTCCACCGCATTGTCCACGGCGGCGACTTCGCCGTGCAGCACCACGGGTGCGGCGCCGGGAGTGTCCAATCCGAGATGGACCTCCACCCGTAGGGGATGCTCGCGCTGCCTGGACAGTACCTCCACCAGGTAACGTTCGGGCAGGGAAAAGGAAACATAGATGGGGCGTATCTGATTGATGACGCAGAGAGTGCGGTCGTCGTTGGCCTTCACCACGTTGCCCTTGTGCAGCAGTACGCTCCCCACCCGACCCGAGATGGAGGCGCGGATGTCGGCGTATTCGAGATCGAGACGGGAGCGCTCCAGGATGGCCTCGTTGAGGGCGATGGTGCCCTCCAAGGTCTTGAGTTGGGCAAAGGTGTCCTCATACTTTTCCACGGACACCACGTCCTTTTGTTGCAAGGCTGTGTAGCGTCGCAAGTCGTCCTTGGCCTTGTTCAGCAGCGCGCGGTCGCGTTCGAGTTTGGCCTGGGACTCCCTGATGCTCAATTCAAAGGGGCGCGGATCGATGCGGAACAGCCGGTCACCCTCGAGCACGTCCTGTCCGTCCACCACGAACTGCTCCACGATGAGTCCGCCCACCTGGGACTTGACGTCCACGGCCGAGACCGGCTCCACGTTGCCCACGGCGTGCAGTCGGAAGGGCAGGGTCTCCTGCACTGCCTGGACCATGGTCACGGGCACGGGGCGTTCCGCCTGCCGTGTCTGCGGCGCTTCCTGCTGCGTGCATCCGGTACAAGCGAGCGCCATGGTGATAGCCAGGAGAAGCAGGGCTTTTATCAGGGCGAGACTGGCGAGATCCCGGCGGGAAGAGAATGGTGAAAAGATCACGTGGCGTTCCTCGTTATGGTGGCCGATGGGGGTGGTGTGTCCTGATAATGACGGACCGCGGCCAGGGAAAAACGGTGAATGTGCGCCGCGAGCAAATCGATGTCGCCCTTGTCCAGTCGCAATTCAGGGCTGAGATATTGGAGCACGCGGCGGGAGAGGAAAAAACTGCGGCATTGAAAGACCACGCAGTGGGCGCAGAGCCGGACTTCCTGGCTGTCGGGGTCAAGGTCCATGATGGCGGCGATGATCCCGCGCAAGCGCGCGTTTCTGGGGGCGATGGAGCGCTTGATATAGTTCTCGTACATCTCCGTGGGCTCGGCCATCTCCCTGGCCACGAGCTGCGCGTGCCAGGCGTGGGTCCCCTTGGCGAACATCCTGTACAGGGTGGCGCGGATGAACAGGTACAGGCAGTCCTCCGTTGTCGCGTCTGGAACCTCGGGCGGTTGGTGCTGCTGCTCCAGGGCCTCCTGATCGGCGAAATCCAGGACCGCTTCGTAGAGCTGCCGTTTGCCGCCGAAATGATAGTGGGCGGCCGCTATGTTGGCCCCGGCGTTCGCGCATATCTCACGGATGGTCGCTCCCTGGTATCCCTTGGCCGCGAAGAGTTCCCCGGCGGCGAGGAGCAGTTTGCGACGTGTTTCGAGTCCGTTTTCCGGAGGGTGAAAAGTCATGCTGTTCTCGATTCAAACAGATGTTGGAAACAATTGTTTAGGGCCTCGGGGGGAAAAGAGTCAAGAGCAATTGAAATCCCTCGGGAAAATAGGGGATTGTCGTATGTGTACAGAGTACGGGCTTTCGTGATGGCGCGGTGCTCTCACTCGACCTGGAGCACGGCGCGGTACATGGATTCCAGCCGCCTGGCCAACGCGGGGGCGGCATACAACTTGGCTGCCTTTTCTCGACCGGCGCGGCCCATGGCCCGTGCCTCGTCGGGCCGAAGTAGCAACCTGAGCACCGCTCCGGCGTATGAAGAGGAGTCCGTGGCCACCAGACCGGTGATGCCGTGCTCCACCAGCTCGAGTTGGGCGTTGTCGCGCTCCCCAGGGCAGGGGTGGGTGACCACGGGCAGGCCGGCGGCCATGGCCTCGGCAATGACCAGGCCGAAGCTTTCGCCGGTGTCGTTGGCGTGTGCAAGCAGCGAAACGCTGTTGAAGAACGCGGCCAGGTCATGCTCGTCATCGAGCGGGGGTAGGTACTCCACGTGGCGCTCCAGCCCCTGTTCGAGGAAAAAGCGCCGGGCCTCGTCTACCGTGCCCACGATGCGATAGCGGAATGCAGGAATCTCCCGCAGTACATGGGGCACGAACTCCCAGGCCAGGGCCGACCACTTGCCCCTGTCCGGCCGGGAAAGCCTGCCCACGCACGCGCCCCGCTCCGGCGTGCCCTGGGCTTCGGGGCAATGCCGGGCAAGGAAGTCTACGTCCACGGGGTTGTAGAGCACGGCGTGCCGGGTCGGGTTCCAGGGGCCGGGGTGATGGCGGCGGTAGCGCTCCAGGCAGAAATGCGAGACAAACAGGTGCAGGTCCACGGCCCGGCCGTCGGGCGAGGGATCGAATCGGCCGAAGACGTTGGTTTCCACGATCCTGGGCAGTGATCCCTTTCCCCTGTGCAGCAGGAGAGGCCGCATGATGTCGCGGTCAGGCCAGCCGGCGCGGTGCATGTGCACGATCTGAGGGCGGAAGCGCTCAAGCACGGCGAAGAGATCGCCTCCAGTCATGACGCGGAGGCCCGAGGTCTCCATCAGCCGTCGGCGCGGACCATCCGCAAAGGCAAAGATGCAGGGCAGAAAGCTGTCGCGGTCCAGATGGGCGGCGAGCAGCTGCACTGCCTTTTCCGTGCCGCCGAGGCCTAGGCCGTGGGCCACGTGCAGGACGCGGATACGCTGGTCACTGATCATGGTGCCGCCGGATCAAGGTGTGGGGGCCGAATGGCAACCGTCCAGCGTCCCGAGGTCGAACCCCTGCTCTTTCCACCTGCCGGGGGCGATGTGGAAGACATGCACCGCGGTGAGGCGCCTGTCCAGGCAGAGCACTCGCCCCTTGAGATCACCGTGCAGCATGGCGACCGCCTCGTCACAGAAATCCCGGATGTGCGCCGGGTCAAAGGTGTCGAACACGCACTGGAACTGGAGCATGTCGCCCGCGCCCCAGAAATTGCAATGCGCGGCGCCCATGCCGGTCAGGATATCCTGGAGTTCGACCATCAGCCGCTCCTCCAGTTCGTAGAGTTCGTGGTAGGTGAGGTCGGGACCGTAGGCGATCAGGCCGAAGACCTCGCATTCGTATTTGCTCACGCCGGGCCTCCATACGCATGGGAGTGTCTTGGAGAACTGTCTACGTTTCCATGTCGCAGGCGTCAACATGCATGAAGGACGTGCCTTTCGGATCAGGATGGGGCGAATCCACTGAAAAATGCGGGAAAATCAAGCGAGCATAAGCGGTTGCCAAAAGTCTGAATCCTGGTAACACTGCTGCCGCATTTCTTTCTGATCCCGCCAGCAACTCTACAGCACAAGGAGTGTACGTCATGCCCGTCACCGTCGTGAATCACCCCCTGGTGCGGCACAAGCTTGGGCAACTCAGGAAAAAGGACCAGAGCACGAAATCCTTCCGCGCCCTGGCCAACGAGATCGCACGGTTGCTGACCTACGAGGCGGTCAAGGACCTGGAGACCGAGAAGAGGATCATCCAGGGTTGGGCGGGCCCGGTGGAGGTGGAATGCATCAGGGGCAAGAAGATCACGGTGGTGCCCATTCTCCGGGCCGGCTTGGGCATGCTCGACGGCGTCCTGGACATGATCCCCAGCGCCAAGGTGGGCGTGGTGGGAATGTATCGCAACGAGGAGACCCTGGAGCCGGTGCGGTATTACGTCAAGTTCCCCAAGCACATGCCGGAACGTGCCTCCCTGATCCTCGACCCAATGCTGGCCACAGGCGGTACGCTCATCGCCACCATCGACCTGCTCAAGGCCAGCGGCTGCGAACAGATCAAGGGGGTGTTCCTGGTGGCAGCCCCAGAAGGTCTGAAGCGACTGGAAAACACGCATCCCGAAGTGGACGTGTACGTCGCGGCCATCGATGAACGCCTCGACCACAGGGGCTACATCCTGCCCGGTCTCGGTGATGCAGGGGACAAGATTTTCGGCACCAAGTAACCTGAACCGGCCGGCAAGGGCCGAAACAACGCCAGGAGATGCCATGAGCACCCAGAGTTCACCTGAGTACAATTTCCGCGTTGGGGATGCCCTGATCGGGGCGCAGATGCTGTTCGTGGCCTTCGGCGCCCTCGTGCTGGTGCCGTTGCTCACGGGCCTGGATCCCAACGTGGCCCTGTTCACGGCAGGGGCAGGCACCCTCGTGTTCCAGCTGGTCACCAAGGGCAAGGTACCGATCTTTCTTGCCTCCTCCTTCGCCTTCATCGCCCCCATCATCTACGGCGTGCAGACCTGGGGCATTCCCGGCACGCTCTGCGGCCTGGTGGCGGCCGGGGTGTTCTACATGCTGCTGAGCCTGGTGATCACCCTCAGGGGCCCCGCGTTCCTCACCCGCTTGCTGCCGCCCGTGGTGGTGGGGCCGGTGATCATGGTCATCGGCCTGATCCTGGCGCCAGTGGCCGTGAACATGGCTCTGGGCAAGACCGGCGACGGCGCCGTGCAACTGGTGCCGGAAAGCACGGCCCTGCTCGTGTCCATGAGCGCCTTGCTGGTCACGGTGGTGGTTTCCCTCGCGGGCAGGGGGGTCTTGCGGCTGGTGCCTATCCTTTTCGGCATCGGCGTGGGCTACGTGATCAGTCTCGCCTTTGGATTGGTGGATTTCAGCCGGATCACGGCCGCGGCCTGGATCTCGGTACCAGCCTTTGTCTTCCCGCAATTCAACCTGGACGCCATCCTGTTCATCGTTCCCGTGGCCATCGCTCCGGCCATCGAGCACTTCGGCGACATTCTGGCCATCGGTTCGGTGACGAACCGCAACTACATAGAGAACCCAGGGGTGAACCGCACCATGCTGGGCGACGGTCTGGCCACCAGCATGGCCTCCATGCTGGGCGGTCCACCGAACACGACCTATTCCGAGGTCACGGGTGCCGTGGCCCTGACCCGGTCCTTCAATCCCGCGATCATGACCTGGGCAGCCATCACGGCCATTCTCCTGGCCTTTGTGGGTAAGCTGGGCGCCTTCCTGCAGACCATTCCGGTGCCGGTCATGGGGGGCATCATGTTGCTGCTTTTCGGCGCAATCATGGTGGTGGGCATCAACAGCCTGGTGCGTGCCGGCCAGGATCTGATCCGCCCCCGTAACCTGTGCATCGTCTCCTTGGTGGTGATCATGGGCGTGGGCGGCATGACCTTCAGCATGGGCGAATTCAAGCTCGGCGGCATCGGCCTGGCCGCGGTGGTGGGCGTGGTGCTCAACCTGGTCCTGCCTCCGGACAGGGAAGAGCGGCGCAAGGCGTAGCATTCACTCTCCGCCGTTGCCACCATCGGCGTTGACCACAGCCGCCCCCTCCTGGTGCCGCATGCCCCGAGGGGGTGGTTCTTTTCCCGGCCCCTGTTGGCAGATCCCGGCCTGGTGTTGTAAAAAGCCGGGAACAGTCCTTGACACGCTCCGCTACGGCGCGTAGAAGTAGAAGGTATGAATCAAGATATCTTGATATAGTGATACTAACCCGCTGCTGAACCGACGGATGCCAACACGCCCCAAAGGACAGACCATGAAGATAATCGATCGCATGCAACAGGAGCGCAAATTCGTTTCCCTGGAGTTTTTCCCGCCCAAACAGCGCGAGGAGTGGCCAAAATTTTTCGACGTCGTCGCCAGACTGAAGGCAGTTCAGCCGCTGTTCGTATCGGTGACTTACGGCGCCGGTGGCGGCACCCAGGACAACACCCTGGAGATCGCCGCCAGGATGAAGCAGGAGCACGGTCTGGAGCCCATGGCCCACCTCACCTGCGTGGGCGCGGACCAGGAACGCGTTCTGGGGTTTGTGAACGCCCTCAGGCAGCGCGGCGTGGACAACATCCTGGCCCTGCGCGGCGACCCCCCCAAGGGGGCGGACAGTTTTGTGCCCGAGAACGAGACCTTTCGCCACGCCTCGGACCTCGCCCGATTCATCCGTGAACAGATACCGGAACTGGGGGTGGCCGTGGCCGGTTATCCGGAAGTGCACCCCGAGTCCAGAAGTGTGGCCGAAGACCTGGAGTGGACGCGCTACAAGATGCAGTACGCCGACTTCTGCGTCACGCAGCTGTTTTTCGACAATCGCCTATACATGGACTTCGTGGCCAGGCTCAGGCAGCGCGGCGTCGCCAAACCGGTGATTCCCGGCGTGCTACCCATCCTATCCCTGGCATCCATCCGCCGCATCCTCTCCCTCTGCGGCGCCAGTATTCCCGGCCGCTTCTATCTGCGGTTGGAAGAGGCGCACGACAAGGGCGGCGCGGACGCCGTGCGGGAGCTGGGCATCGCCTACGCCATCCGTCAGGCCCGTGAACTCCTGGAACAGGGAGCGCCCGGCGTGCACCTGTACTCCCTGAATCAGGCAGCCGCCTGTCTGGAGATCGTCGAGGGGCTGCGGGATTTACTGCAACCGTAGCCGAATACCCGGCCTGTCGGGCCGGGCTTTATTCAGGGACGCACCTTCAGGGCTTTGGGTGCAGGCACCCGGTCAATTCCAAACCTCGGCCCTGGAGGAGCGGGGAGTAATCAAGCATGGGGCAACGCCCCATGTGGCATGCACCGTTTGTCCGTTCCCGGTGCCGAGGCTACTGATTGGTGGCACAATAATTGATCAGCTCGCGCAGGGCCTGGGCCACGTTCTCCACGCCCTGTTCGTCGGTGGCATGCAGCTTGAGGGAGAGGACGTGCTCCTTGCGGCTGGAGGTGCTCTTGCCTTCGCTCGACTGCTCGATGAGCACCTTGTTCTGCTTGCCCTTGGTCTGGATGCAGATGTAGAGGTTTGTCCCGTGTTTTTCCTTGGTCTCCAGGGTGTAGGGGTCCAACTCGGCGAGGGTGGCCTTGGTCTGGAATTCGTACCCGGCGATGCGTTCCGTGTTGATCAGGGTGCAGCCTTCCATGCGTACGTTGTGCACCCCCTTTTCCACCACGCCCCGCAAGCCGGTGCTCTGGGTCCGGGTGACCTCCCGGATGGGTTCGGTCTGCATGCGCTTTTCACGGGCTTTCAGGGCGGTCTCCCCGGAAAAGACAGTACCCACGATCTCCTTCTCGCTCACTTCCTCGCCATTCTTGAACGCGGCGATGATGTCATTGAGGTCGTAGGCCACCACCATGCCATTGTAATGCTGGCGGACTTCCATGAGCCTGTCCTGGGCCTGCTCCCTGGAGCTGTAGTGCCCCGTGAGCACCACATAGAAGCTGGAGCGGAAGAGTATATAGGTGCTCGTGCCAAGGACACTCGAAGCCTTTGTCGCGAAGTACTTGGTTCCCTTGAGGTTCTTTGAAGAGCCGATCTGCACCTGGTAGAGGGCTTCGCCTTCCTCGGCCCAGGCCGGGGGCGCGAGGAACAGTGACACGATAAGCATTACGCAGGCGATCCTGAACACGTGGGACATGCGGGTATCCTTCCACGAGAAGACATGACAAGCGGCTGACAACGACGGACAATGCTCCGGTACGTGCCGTCAGGGGTTCGATCAATGGTACTATAGCCCCCGTGTACCGGCTTTGCAAGCAGACCCGCGCTGGTGTATCCTGGGGCGTGCCGATTGAAACAAACCCCTAGCCTTCTGGTGGAGATCATGACCCATCGCCGTCAGAGATTCTTGCTCGTCGTGCTCCTGGCCCTGGTCCTGCCGCTGCGCGTGGCATTGGCCGTCGACATTCCCCGGCAGGAACCCCAGGTTGCTCCAGAAGAGCCCCAATTCCAAGCCAGGGCCGCCATGGTCGTGAACATGGAGGACGGGTCGGTGCTCTTCGCCCACAATGCCGACGAGGCCGTGCCTCCGGCCTCTCTGGCCAAGATCATGAGCCTTTACGTGGCCTTTGACGCCGTGCAAAAGGGCATTTTCAGTCTGGTGGACAGCGTGCCCGTGTCCAAGCGTGCCGACGCCACCGGCGGTTCGAGCATGGGCATCGTCACCGGCCGTGCTTACCCTCTGTGGCAGATTCTCAAGGGCATGGCCGTGGCCTCGGGCAACGACGCCTGCGTTGCCTTGGCCGAGTTCTACCCCGGAGGCTTCGATGCCTTTGTCGCGCGCATGAACGCCGTGGCCAAGGAACTGGGCATGTACGACTCGGGCTTTGCCAATCCCCACGGCCTCAACGCCCCCACCCAACTGGTCACGGCCAGGGACATGCTCATCCTGGCCGAGGCGTATCTGCGCCGTTTTCCCCAGGCCCTGCGGCTGCATTCCATGCCCTTCGCCTGGTACGGGGGCGCCAAGCTGCGCAACCGCAACAAGCTCCTTGGCCAATTCCCCGGAGCGGACGGCCTCAAGACAGGGTACGTGAACGCCTCGGGCTACAATCTCGTGGCCACGGCCCGGCGCGACGGAGTGCGGATACTGGCCGTGGTGCTGGGCGCCCCTTCTCCCAAGGTGCGCACGGCCGAGGCCACGCGGCTTCTGGAAGCCGGATTCGAGCGGAACCACGTGGAGTTGCTACCAGGATCACTGGAGACAGCGGCAAAGTGAACAACCCGGTTACGGTGACATGCAGTCGAAAGAGGAGCAGGTCATGGGCATAGTGCAGTGGGATGGATCCCTGGCAACGGGCATCGAGAGCGTGGATATCCAGCACGAGGAGCTTTTTCGCGTCATCAACAGCATGTACGACAAGGCCGGCCGCGGCTTCGAGAAGAACGCCGTCATCGAGGGCCTGGACAGCCTGCGCAGCTATGTGCGCTACCACTTCCAGACAGAGGAGAAGCTCCTGGCCAAACACGATTTTCCCGAACTTGACGCCCATAAGCGGGAGCACCAGGTCTTTTCCGAACGTATCGAGCTTTTTGCCCAACGCCCCCTGGAGCAGATCCAGGAAACCTTGCAAGAGATGGAAAGCTTTCTGCTGGGCTGGTTGATCAAGCACATCCAGCGTACTGACATGAAGTACGCCGCGTTTCTGCGTGAAAAGGGAGCGCGGTAGACCCCTTCCATGTCCCGAGCGGGAGCCGGAAATAGCGAGGTCAGTGTCCGGTATGTCGTTCCGCGTCTTCGCCGTAGGTGTTGTAGGCCATGGTCAGGCCCACGGCATAGAGCACGGCGAAAAGGCCGATGCCGGCGTCGTAGTACCGTGGCGCGGCCAGGGCCAGGCGTATCAGCAGCGTGGCCACGGCATAACCCGAATTGCGGAAGATGGCGTGGAACGAGGGCTGATGCCTCTGGGCGATGAGCACCAGCAGGATATCGCTGAAGATCAGGATGGTGTACACCACCTCGAAGTAGTCCACCCGCTCACCGCCTGAAAAAAAGACATACGTCACCCAGGCCCCGGACAGGGAAAAGAGCAGCAGAAGCAGCAGCGCCACGGCCTTTTTCGCGGCCACGAACCTGTAGAGATCGAGCCTTGCGTCCGTGCGGTGGGGCTTTTGCAGCCTGAAGTAGATGCCCAGACCCACGAAAATCAGCACGGCGCCGGTGCAATCCGAGACTATGGGCAGAAT
Organism: uncultured Desulfovibrionaceae bacterium; assembly: GCA_964609625.1. Lineage (GTDB taxonomy): Bacteria > Desulfobacterota > Desulfovibrionia > Desulfovibrionales > Desulfovibrionaceae. The sequence continues at coordinate 76,186 of CAZSRS010000007.1, read as the reverse complement.
CTGCTCGAGAGGGTTGCTGATCTGGATGGGCTCCTGGAAGTGGATCAGCTCCTTGAAGGCGTTGCGCAGGAGGATCAACGACAGGATTTGGAACTGCTTGCCCACCGCCTTGGACAGGGAGCAGGGAATGACGAAGACCAGGTCCACCACCTCGATGAGCAGCACCAGGGTGAAGGCCAGCTTGATGGCGTAAAAATGCTTGTAGGGCGTGTGCTGCGCCAACCAGGGGGGCAGCAACCCGTGCCGGTTCAGTTCGATGCCCACGATGCCCAGGACAAAGGCCACCAGCAGGATGGTGGCCAGGCCGCGCTTGGTGCTGCGGCGCTCCCAGAAGTGGTGCAAGGGGTCGAAGGCGAAGGTGGCCAGTTCGTGGAATCGCGGCATGGTCGTCTCCCAATCGGGACGGATACCATGCCCGGAGGCCGCCTGGCAATGTTCCTGGATGGACCGGAGCTGTTGCTTGTATTTATTCTTGCCAGGCTCGGGCAAAGTGCATATTAAAACGGGTTTCATCAGCCGGAAACTATGCGGAAGCCACAACCAAAACGAGTCAAGGCCTTGGAATTCGGAGCGGTCGGCGGCCGGCGCCAGCTATAGGGCGCATGGATGCACGGGGCTGCGCCCGCGGGAGGCCTGCAAGGGAGTTTGGAATGTACGACGCTGGAAAAATGAACAAATACACCGCACTGCTGTTTTCGTTTGGCAAGTTCTTTTCCTTTTTCATGGTCCTGGTCTGTCTCATCGCCTTCATCGTGGGCATCATACAGTATTTTGGCGCGGCTCCGGACCGATTGCAGGAGCCGGATTTCAAGGCGTTCAAGTCCTATCTCGGTCTGCCAGGGGAACGTGTGGTTGACCAGGATTTTTCAAGACTCGATACCAAGCGGGCCATCGAGAACAAGTATGACAGCATTCTGAAAAAGATCGTGACCGACTTCAGTTTCGAAACGCAGTTCTACGGCCAGATCGTTGACTGGATGTCGCACGTGCCGGAGAACAGACGGACCCGCTTCGCGGGCGGCTTGTATTCCTTTCTGGATGGCTTCCGCGTATGGCTGGAAGAGAACAAGGACACGCTGAACCTCAACGGCGAGGGGACGCTTGAACTCTATCACAACATGGCAAAAAAATACGAGATGATCTTCAGCGAATTGTTGCGCAAGGAAGAGCAGCGCTGGGAGGCGTCATTCCAGGAACGCACCAATCTTTTGCTTTTCATCATCAGCACTCTGACCTTCCTCATCCTCTTCCTCATGGTGCCGATCCTTTTGCGCATCGAAGAGAACACACGCTTTTTCAAGTAGCACCTTCAAGCAACAGGAAGATTTCAAGCACGTCGCATGCCGCCGTGCAACAACACCGCTCCCCTGTTCCACGGGGGAGCGGTGTCATGTTACATGGCTTCCAGGACACACGACATCCTGGAAAAAGAGATTCTGTGGGGCACACGGGCAAGAACCGAGTAAAACGAGCATTTTTTAGATGTATTTTGGGCGCGTCTCTGGCAAGGTGCAAAAAGTGATGGGCACGCCAAGGGGCTCGGCATGCTTCCCGTGAACTTGTGTGGGAGTGACCGCCCAGGCCTTCCCAGATTCCTCTTGAAATGACCGAGGAGACAATCCAGTGCACATTTCCGTCAGCATCGAGCAGATCGGCACGATCCATTCCCCGTACACGTCCCTGGAGAACATGCCCATCCAACCCGTTGGAGCCAAGGAAGTCGAAGGAACGGCCGTTCTCAGGCCGGAACTCGCTCCGGGTCTCAGGGACCTCGATGGGTTCAGCCACATCTATCTGCTCTACCATTTCCACAGGGCGGGTAACGTGAAACTCGAAGTGGTGCCCTACCTGGACACGCGGGCGAGGGGAGTTTTCGCCACCCGCTCTCCGCTCAGGCCAAGCGGAATAGGTATGTCCATCGTCGAGGTGCTGCGTGTGGAAGACAACGTGGTGTTCCTGCGCGGAGTGGATGTGCTCGACGGCACGCCCCTGCTGGATATCAAGCCCTACATCCCCCAGTTCGACCAGCGTGAAAACGTGCGTACCGGTTGGATGTGCAAGGACTGCGCTGACGTTGCCTCGACCCGCTCGGACAACCGCTTCGTTTGATGCGGCCCACCGCCGCTTATACACTTGGCGCGCCGTCCCGACGTGCCTTTCAGATCCATTTCTGATCACGGCATGATGGAAGCCCCGTGGCACGTCGGGCAGGGTGCTCAGCGCTTCTCCATCCAGAGGCGCACGGTTTCCTCCAACTGACGTTCTTCCGCTGGGGTGGCGCCCCTGGGGTCGAAGCGGCGGCGGTAGTACAGCCGCAGGGCGGGTTCAAGGGACGAGGCTCCGGCGCGGAGCAGGAAATCGCCCCACGGTTCCGAGGCCCCTCGTTTCCAGCCGTCTCGGCGCAACCGCTTCTCCACCGGTGCGAAGGGATTCCCTTCGGCAACCGGCGTGCGCCCTGATCCAAGCCGCCGGATGGAGTGTTGCCGCGCCAGCCGCAGCAGCAGGAACAACAGGAGCGGCGCCACGGTCCAGAGCAGGATGCGCTTCAGGGTGGTGTCCCCGCCGAGCCAGCGCCATTGGTTGAAGGCGAAAACCAAGTGTTGCCGCAGATCGGCCAGCCGGTGGAAGAATCCCTGCTCGGGCGCGTCCTCCACGAACCAGACCGGGGGCGTGGCGTCCACGTCCTGCCAGCGGTCGTCCACCCAGGCCAGGGCCCAGGCGTGGTGATGGTGCCCCCGCGCCACGTAGAGTTTTTCCAAGGGACTGTATTCCTGGACCGCGTAGCCCACGGCGTAGCGCGAGGGGATGCCGGCCATGCGCAGGGTGTAGGCCACGGCCAGGGCAAAGTACTCGCAGTGCCCGGCGCGGGTGTGGGCCAGGAATTCGTCCAGTGGTTGCAGGTCCGGGCGTGTGCGCTCCAGTGTGAGGGTGTAGCGGAAGTTGTTCAGGTAATAGGCCCGGATGCGCCGGACTTTTTCCTGCTCGCCCAGGCCCTCCAGTTCTAGATCCGCCACGATTTCATGCAGCAGCTCACGGCTGGTGGGAGTGATCATGTCCACGGCGGTGGGGGGCTCGTCCACTCCTGCTCCGGGTGCGACCAGCACGCCGAAGGACACCAATCCCCTGACACTGTGCGCCAGCACCGCACCCAAGGAACTCACCGAGACCTTTTCCGCCACCAGACCTTGCAGCTGTATAGCATCTGGGGGCAGGGCCAGCAGGCGTTCACGCCGGGGAGTGTACTGGTAGATCTCGAGCCCGCCGGGCAGGGCCCGCACGTCGGCGAGATCGGCAGGCTGGGGAGTTTCGGGCGTCAGGGGCCAGTCTCGTGGCGTGTCGTCCCGGCTCGGGTCCATGTTTGCGTCTTTTGGTAGGGGATGTATCGGTACGAAGGCGCCGCCGGTGGCGTGCCAGGTACCCTGGGCAAAGTAGTTGTAGGTGGCTTCGCGCAGCAAGAGCGGCTCGGTCAGGGGCTGTGCCGTGCACACCCGGAGTTCGATGCGGTCCGAGAGTTTGACTTCGCCCACCTCGCCGATGGTGGTGCTCCTACGCAGGGGATCGAAGCGCACCCAGTCGCGTACCGCCTGTTGTATGGCGTGCACGCTCCACTGCCCGGCAAAGCCCAGGAGCAGGCAGAGCAGGGCCATGAGCAGCCAAGTCCCCCTGCCGTGACGCAAAGGCCTGACCGAAAGCAGACCCCAGAGCGCGAGGCCGGCCATGAGCGGATAGAACAGCTCGGAGCGGGTGTTGGCCGCGCCGGCCGCGAACAGGCAGATCAGGACGTAGATGCCGGAAACGTGCAGCGGGGTGGGAGGCCTGGCCAGGAGGCTGCGTTTGCGTCGCACCGTATATAACAGGCCGGCGAACCGTGCCCGCCGGTTTTCGTCAAAGGCCTCGGCCAGGGCCAGGGGAAAGAGCGGCATGGGCAGCCAACGTACCAACACCAGCAGCTCGGCCTCGCGCATGGGCGTGAGATAGAGGTACAGGGCCAGCCCGAGCACCAGGACGATGCACAGGTCCAGCAGCCGGCTGAAATCCTTGGGCTGGATACGCAGACGCAGGGACAGCAGTCGCGGTACCTCCAGGCAGAGCCCCATGAACACCCCCTGCGCCAACAGCCCTGTCTGCCAGCCCCAGAAGACCAGCACCCCGGCCATGAACAGCGGCGGCAGGCTCATGGCCGCGCTCCGCTGTTGTCCAGGGTTTGCACGGCTCCTGCCACCTCTCCGGGGTGCAAGGCCAGCATGCGGAGTCCGGGGGCGTTGTCCACTTCTGGCAGCGGCCTGTTCGCGGGCGCGAGCACGAGGCCCAGCACCTCCACCTTTTGCATCAGCAGTTCCCGCACCAGTGCGCGGCGTTGGGCGTCATACCCCAGAAACACGCAGATGCAGCCGCTGACCAGTGCACCTTGCGCCGCCACCATTCGGGCCAAATCGGAAAATGGTCTATCCAGGCAAGGGCGCACGCCGGCAAGGATTTCCAGCATCCGGCCGGTGTCTCCCAGGCCGCGCCCCGCAGTGAAGCAATGGGCCTTGGCCTCCACGAACAGCAGGTCCAGCAGGGCATCCTGGGGACGTTCCATGGCGGCAAAGGAAGAGGCCAGGCTCACGGCTTCCTCGAAGCAGCGTACGTCCTCCGGGGCCGGCATCCGCTGCGGCGCGGGAAAGGTATCCAACACCAGGGCGTGGCGGGTGAAGAACTCCTCCTGGAACTCCATGACGATGGGCTTGCCGTGCCGAGCCCAACTGCGCCAGTGGATGCGTTTGAGTGGGTCGCCACGGCGATACTCCCGCAAGGAGGTGAACTCACCGCTCTCCCCAACCCGGCTGGCCAGGCGGATGCCGCCGGGCTGGCGCCTGCGCCCCCCCGTGAGATCGATGAGGGGCAGTACATGGCGCTTGGGTAGCACCACGATCTTCTCCCCGCCGTGCAGGGGAGTCATGGCGCGGAACAGGCCCAGGGGATCGGGCACGGCCAGGGCGCTCTCCCGGAAGTGCAGCACGCCGCGCCGGGGCGCATCCAGTTCCACCTGGAGCCGGGCCTCGCCGTTCGCAGGCAGGTCCGGCACGGGTAGCTCCCTGACCAGGAGCCCGCCGCCGGCTTCGCGGGCGGCCAGGGCGGCCCAGGCCAATTGTACGGGGGAGGGCTGCCCCTTCCTGTGCAGCAGTGACCACTCCCCGGCCATGGCGTGCTCGGGCTCCAGGCTTTCCAGGAGGGTCAAACTGCGCTGGGGCGCGGAGCCGTTGTTGCGCAGCACCAGCGTATAGCGCAAGGGCTCACCGGCCGTGGCCAGCCTGGGCGTGACGCGACGTACGGCAAGCTCGTCCGGCTGGATGCGTCGAAAGCGGCTCGCTACAAAGGCGATCACCAGCAGTGTGAGCAGCAGGCTGAAGATCTGGTAGTTCATGGTCCGCCGCGTGTTCACCACGAAGACCAGGGAAGCCACGTAGGCCCAGAGCACGAAGCGCCCCGTGGGGGTGAAACGCTGCATGGAGCGTCGCCCCACCTGCCTGAAGACGCGGTACATGGCCAGCATGCGGCGGGCGAGGCGTGCCGGGGGAGATGTGTCCAGTTGGAGGTACGCACGCGTGCCGAGGAAAAGGGGCATGGCCAGCTCCCGCACGGCTCAGGCCGGCACCGGCAGGGAGCCGAGAATGTCCTCCACCACGGCCGCGGCGCTCACGCCCGAGTACTCGCTCTGGCGCTCCATGCCCAGGCGGTGGACCAGCACGGGCACGGCGGCCTCCTGCACGGCCTCGGGCCTGAGGAACTCGTAGCCGTCGAACAGGCTCAGGGCCTGGGCACAGCGCATCAGGGCCAGGGAGGCGCGTGGGCTGGCGCCCAGCCGGACGCCCGGCGCCCTGCGGGTGGCGTCCACGATGTCCACCACGTAGCGCTTGAGTTCGTCGTTGATGCGCACCTCGCGCACCGCTCCCTGCAATTGAAGGCCGGCCTCCAGATCGCAGCAGGGTTGGAGATCGTCCAGGGGGTGGCCGTGCACCTGGGCCGCGAGCATGGCGACTTCCTCCTCGGGCGGGAGATACCCCATGGTGAAGCGCATGGCGAAGCGGTCCATCTGGGATTCGGGCAAGGGGTAGGTGCCGTGGAAGTCCGAGGGGTTTTGGGTGGCCACCACGAAGAAGGGGCGCTCGAGCCTGTGCAACACGCCGTCCACGCTGACCTGCTCCTCGGCCATGGCCTCCAGCAGGGCGGACTGGGTGCGCGGAGACGCACGGTTGATCTCGTCCGCCAACAGGATGTTGGTGAAGATAGGGCCTTGGTGGAAGCGGAAGACCTGGTCGCGCTGGTCAAAGATGGAGACCCCGAGGATGTCGGTGGGCAGGAGGTCGGGGGTGAACTGCACCCTGGAGAAGCGCGCCTCCATGGAGCGGGCGAAGGCCTTGGCCAGGGTGGTCTTGCCGGTGCCGGGCACGTCTTCCATCAGGGCGTGGCCGCTCCCGGCGAAACAGGCCAGGAGCTTGCGCACGGCGTGGCTCTGGCCGTGGATCACGGTCTCGATGTTGCGGTGCAGGGTTTCGGCCAGGTTCTTGCCCTGGGCGAGCAGGTCGTCGCGCGAGTGTTTCGTCATGCAGCCTCCGCTTGCGTTCATATCCCGTCACCCCTGTTCAATATCCAAGTGTGGCGCCGAAAACAACAAGCGGGGAATTCCACGGTGCGTGTCCGGCATTGCTTTGAGGTCGCAAGGGTATAAAGCCTTGGCCGTGACGGCCGATACGGAAGTACCTGCGTGTGGATGTACCCGGTAGTCAAGCGTGAACTTGTGTTTGCGTGACGGCCGATACGGAAGTACCTGCGTGTGGATGGGCCGGACATCGCAATGGGGTGATGGGTTCAGGACCGCGCGCCACGGTACTCACGGTTCCATGGCCAGAAACGGAAAAACCAGGATAAGCAGCCAGGCGGCCGGCGTCGACTACAGCCAGGCGAGACGGCGCAAGATCCACGCCATCAAGTCCGCCGTGGCCTCGGGCGACTACGCCATCCACGTCGAGGACATCGTCCTGGGGGTGCTGCGCGAGGTGCTGGAGCCTCCGTCCTGACCTCCGCCAGGGTACATTCGCCATGCTCCTTGATCGCCATGCCCAAATGGGCTACTGACGTGGGAAAGCCTGTTCAATGTACAGCGCGCACCAACGTCAGGAGTGATGCATGTCAGGAGCGAAGGAAGACACGCCTGGGCGCCCCCGCCAGGTATATGACGAGGGGCGCGTGAAACAGATAGCCGCCATTTGTCTGGCCCTGCGCAAGCAGGCCGACTTTTTCCGGAACACGGAACCGGAAAACCTCGCCAACGCGGACTTCGACCGCATCGCCCAGGAGCTGGAACTCCTGGCGCGCTCCGTGGATAATCTCCTGGATGTTTCGGGAGACGAGTGAGTTGCTGACCTACCATCCCATGCTTTCCCCCACCGTGCGAGAGTCATCAGCCCCTTGCTCGCGCTTTGATTGCTTCTTGCCGGACTGAGTGTCTCGGGCTCCAGCCTGCCACTTGCTTCTCTCTTGTCCAGCGGTGACACTGCTCCCGTGTATCGTTGCGCCCGCGTGGACGGCCTTGAATCCCTTCACGTTTTCAAGGATCTGCTGCCGGACGTCTTCGGTGTTTCCAGCGGTGATTCCCAGCACGCGATCAAAAACATAGGCCTTATGCTTGTCGTCCTTGCTCCGCGGGTTCAAAACGTATTCTGTCAGCTTCCTTTCATCCACCACAGCCCGCATGGCGCCCTTGAGAACACCCTTTCCATCAATGCCTTTCCGAAAGGATGACGCCTCTGCCGCCGTGGCGCCGCCCTTGTACCCTGCCGCCCTCCCCCCGCATTACCCTCCCCCGCCGCGCTCCACGGGGCCGAGCACCGCGAGCCAGCCGAGCATGCCCCAGGTGAGGTTGACTATCGGCGTATCCAGTCTGGTTTGCAGCGCCTTTGTCGCCAGAGGTGAGCGGTGGCCGGTCATGCAGATCACGACCACCGTGGCGCCCGGAATCGTTCGGCGCAAGTCCTCGGGCAACTCTCCCCCGGCCAGGATGTCGGGCATGTGCCGCGCCCCGGGAATGTGCAGCAACTTGAATTCGGCGGCGGTGCGCACGTCCAGCAGCACCAGTCTTTCCGGGTGTTGTTGGAGCATGGATTTGAGCTGCCAGGGAAACAAGGGGCGCACGCCGGCCAGCATCCAGCCGATATCCCAGACCACGAAGAACAACAGCACGAAGAGCAACAGCAGTTTCATGAAAACTCCGGGATGTTGCGGGCTGGGCCATCAACCCCTGCCGCGACCGATGCCCAGCACGGTGATGTCGTCGGACTGCCCCCCTTCGGGGGACCAGGCCTCCAGGGCCTTGAACAGGGCGTCGCACCAGCCGTCGCCCTCCTGGAGCACGATATCCAGCATGCGCTGCATGCCGAACATCCCGCCCTTGGCGTCAAAGGCCTCGGTGACGCCGTCGGAGTAAAGCAGGAGCAGGCCGCCGGGGGGCAGGACCCCCTTGTGGCTGGTGAATGTGAAGTCCTCTGTGGTGCCCAGGGGCAGACCCTGGAGCCGTGGCAGCTCTTGGAACCGCACGCCGTCGTGGAACACCGGGAGGTTGTGCCCGCCGCAGGCCACCTCGAACTCGCCGCTGGCCGGGTGATAACGGAGCATGACGATGGTGACGAAATAGTATTCTCCAGAGAGAAAGGTGAAGGTGGCGGCGTTGAGCACGCCGAGGAGTTCGTCCACGGGCCTGCCTTTGCCTGCCTCGCTGCGGATGGTGGACCACAGCGCGGCCATGACGAAGCCCGCGGCAAGGCCTTTGCCCGAGACGTCGGCCACGTAGAGCAGGCAGCTGCCGTCCTGCTGCGGGATGACGTCGTAGATATCGCCCCCCACTTCCTTGGCTGGCGCCGAGCGACCCCAGAGCTTGGTGCCGTGGCCGAGATCGGGGAGCTTGGGCCAGCAACAGCGCTGGATTTTGGCGGCCATGTCCACCTGGGCCTGGAGTTCGCGCTGCTTGAGCTGCTCCTCCATGTGCCGGGCGCGGACAATGGCCACGGCGGCCAGGCTGGCGAAAATCTCCAGGGCCTTGATGTCCAGCTCGTCAAAGGAGAACTTGTTTTTGGGGTTGAGCACCTGGATCACGCCCAGGGGCGAGCCGAGGTGCAGCACGGGCACGCAGAGGATGCTACGGGTGCGGTAGCCGGTCTTGCTGTCCACCCGTGGCGAGAACTCCACGGTGGCGTAGACGTCATCCACCAGCAGGGACCTGCGTTCGGCAATGGCCCGGCCGGCGATGCCCTCCCCGGACTTGAGGGTCATCTGGGCGGCCAGGGCCTCGACCACGTGGTCATGCACGGCCTGATTGCGCACCACGCTGAAGCTCAGCTCGCCTGTCTCGGGTTCGTAGCGCAGGAAGGAAGACGCCTCGGCGTCCGTGGTACGCTCGGCGATGTCCAAGAGCAGGGGAAGCAGCTCCTTCAGGGAGTCGACCTTGACCAGGGCCTGGTTCGCCGAGGCGATGGAGTCGATCTTTTCGATGTAGGCGTCGAGGGAGTGTTTGTCATGCATGGTTCAGGTCCTGTTCCGAAAAAGATCGTGAAATTGCGGTCTGGCGCCTTCAGCATGGGAACTATGCCAGATGTGCGCGGCGGGTCAAGGCCGAGGTCCAGCGTGGTGGTTTGCTCCAGAGGGGGATGGCACTCCCGTGATATGAGGACGCCGTACGAAACACCCCCGGCGGCAGAGATCCACGGCCTTGGATACGTACATTGATTTTTGCGCCATCTGCCCGTATGCATTGCCTCGATCACGCAAACAGCACCACCAGGTTCACATGCCAAGCAATATCTCGAAATACATAGACATCATTCATCTGAGCGTTCTCTACGTGCTCAGGCGCAAGAAGCGTAATTTCGGCATCTTCCTGTCCGTGGGCTTCGGTGTGGGGTGCATGATCTTTCTGGTGACCATGGGGCAGGACGTGAAAAAGACCCTGAACCAGGACCTGGAACTTCTGGGCGGGGCCACGGTCATGCGGGTCTATTACGAGCGCGGCCTCACGGCCGAGGACAGACTGTACGCACCCCTGGAACTGGATGAGGACGTGGCCGAGGCCATCCGTGCCATTCCGGGCGTGGCAGCAGTAAGCCAGATCAAGTTCGGGGTGGGGCACACCACCTGGAACGAACAGGAGATTTCCAACTACATGCTGGTGGGCACGGACCATTACTACTGGCAGGTCTCCACCGTGGAGACCATCCGGGGCCACTTCTTCGGCAATGAGGAAGTGGAGGGCAGGGAGCGCGTCTGCGTGCTTGGTGCCACGCTGGCACAGCAAATCTTCGGCTCCCTGGATGTGGTGGGCATGCACGTGCCCATCCACGGCTCCATGTACAAGGTGGTTGGCATCCTCGGCGGAGGCAGCGCCGGACCGCGAATGGAGTACGCCTATATCCCCGTGACAACCATCGAGGATCGGGTCACGCAGATCGAGCCGCCCCGCGTCTATGTGCGCTCGGCGAGCTGGGACGACGTGGAGGGTGTGGCCGCGGCCATCCCCGAGGCCGTGGCGAGCGTGCAGTCGGCCGACGGCCTGGAGGTGGAGGTTGCCTGGGGCCCCCTGAAGCAGGTCAAGCGCATCGTGTTCTGGGTGCTGTTGTTCATCTATTTTTCCGTGGGCTCCACCTTGATCGTGGGGGGCTTCGGCATCTGGAGCAGCATGATGAACTCGGTCAAGATGCGGACCAGGGAAATCGGCCTGAAAAAGGCCATGGGCGCCACGGACTTCGACATCCTGTTGCAGATACTTTCCGAGGCTCTGTCCCTCACGGTGATGGCCTGCCTCACGGGCATCGTTCTGGGGCGCGGCGCCATCGAGCTGCTCTGTCACCTCTTGCAAACCAGACCAGACGAACATGTCTTTCTCATGGTCTCGGCGGGCTGTCTGGTGTTCACGGTATTCCTGGGTTTTGTGGCGGGATATTATCCCGCGCTCAAGGCCAGCCGCATGGAAGTGGTCAGCGCCATCCGTTACGAGTGAGGGTGTCCGCCATGGCGGCGGCCCAGACCGGCCAATGGGGGGCGCAGGTCACCTCGAACCCCGGCATGCGCAACGCCGCGTGGTGCAGGTGCAGGGGCTCGGACGCGTGCTCCCAACCGTAGAGCGATTCGCCGACAATGGGATGCCCGGCGTGGGCCAGATGGGCGCGGATCTGGTGTCTGGCGCCCTTGCGGATGCGAGCGTGTACCAGGGTGACCGGGTCGCCTTTCAGGAACAGATGCTCCAGGGGTGTTGCCAAGGTCCAGCGCTCCGGGGGGGCGGGGGAGTCCAGAACACGGGAGATGGTGCGCCTGGCGGTGTCCAGGGCGTTGTTCACGGTGATTTCCGATTCCAGTCGGCCGTGGACCAGGGCCAGATAGCGTTTGTCCACCAGCCCGGCGTTTTCCAGTTCGCGGTACCGGTCTACCATCCCAGGTCCGAAGCCCACCACGAGAATACCCGAGGTGGGGCGGTCCAGCCTGTTGCAGAGCCTGGGGTCGCGCCCTGGAAAGAGCGAGGGCAGCAGACTTTCAGCGCTCGGGGGGGTGGTCTTGCCGGCCAGGGTGGCCGAGTCCATGCCGGCCGGTTTGCACAGGGCCGCGAAGGTCTCGCCCTGGGCCAGGATGTGCAGCTCCCGCACGGTCGCGGTGTCGGATGCGGTGTCGAACACGGTCTTTGGCGCGGTGCGGCAGCGCAGGGAGAGGGTCTGCCCCTGTTGCACGCGGAAGCCCTTTGGTTGGGGACGTCCGTCCACCAGGACATCGAACTCCTGCAACAGGCGCAGGCGCCCCCTGCGTCCCAGGCCGGGCGTCAGCAGGGCCAGGGCCTGGTCCAGGCGCAGGCCGTGGCTGGCGGCGTCCACGATGGCCATGCGGTGGGTCAGGTCTTCGGGAAGATCATCGAGAGGCGGGAGCATGGGGATTCAAATGCCCCGCGCTCACTTTTTCCTGAGTCGCCAGCACAAGGGGGCTCTGGAAAAAGTGAGCGCGGGAGAGATGTCAGCCGCGCTTGTACAACATGCTGGAGAACAGTGGCGTATTTCTGTTGGCCCTGCCGTATCCGGCGACGCGGTCGTTTTCCATGCGGGTTCGCAGCAATTCGGCGCGGATGGAGTCGTGCAATTGCCTGGCCTCGTTGGTGAGCCGGCCTTGCAGCGCCATGAGCTGTTCCAGTTTGTCTTGGAGCGTCGCCAAATCTGTTCGGGAAGAGCGATCGAAGACCTTGGCGATCAGGCCTTCACGGCGTTTCGCGGCTTCCTGGGCCTGCTCCACTTCGCCCAGTTCGAGCATTTGGAGTTCCAGGTCGCCCAGAAACAGAGCCTCGTCCAGAAGAGTCTGGGTGTCGCTCATGGGTCCTACCTCGCGTCCTTGTCCCTGATGTCCTCGCGGATCTGGGCGATGACCCGCTTCCACTTGTTCACCGTGGGGATGAACTCGTATTCAAGGATGTCGGCCAGGAGGATCCAGTCCTCGTTCTCCATGACTTCACCCATCTCGGTGAAGAGACTGGTGATCTCCTCGGCGTTGGCGTTGAATTCCTTGTTGTTGGACAGGCTGAACTCGTTGCGCAGCACACCGATCATGTGCAGGAAGTCGCGGGTCACGTCCAGCAGGTCCTGGAGCACTTCCAGGGCCTCGCTGTCATCGGCTTGACGGAAGAGTTCGGCGACACTTTTGCTGCCTTCTTCCATCAGGCGCACCACCTTGTAAAGCTCACGGGTGATGTTCACCGCCATTTCCTCGATGGGCACGGAAATGATCTCCACCCGTTTGAACTCCTGCGTGGTGATGTCCTCGGCCTGGTGCGGGTAGATTTCGCTGAAGTTCTCCTCGTCCACCAGCACGTCGGTGACCACCCTGTTTTCCAAGGATTCTTCCTCCAGTACCTTGACGAGAAGCTCTTCGAGATTCTGGAAGTTGTTCACGCTCAATCCGGATTGCATGCCGTCTATGACAATCATCTCCTGCTCCCTTTTTTTCGGATGTGTTCATGCCGGAAAACGATTCCGTGACCATATCTTCGGAAACAGGAATACAAAATTCGTGCCAGGAATGAGGACAGGGATCAATGCTCTGGAATTTGCCGCAGCCAGAACGCGGTCAGGGCCTGGTAGCGTTGCAGGAAACCGCTCACCGAGGCCAGGTCGCTGCCTGCTTCCTGGGAATCCAGGGCATAGATGTAGGAGAGCACGTTGAACAGGGGGCTTTGGGAGAGCAGGGCCTGTACGCGTTGCCAGGTGGCCAGGAACTTCTGCTTGACCACTTCGCGCGGCGCCAGGCGCAGGGTCTCGGCCTGGCCGGCCATGAGGGTCAGGAGCTGGCTCATGGTGGACAGCACCTGCCGGGCCTCGGCCAGGGTCTCCTGCCGCAGCCGTGGCCGGGGGGTCAAGTCCGGCAGCAAGTCCAGGGAGCGGCCGTCAAAAAAACCGCGGTAGACGTGGCGCTGTACACGCACCCATTGGGCGCGGTCGCCGTTCTCGTGGCCGGAACAGCCCTCCAGGTCCATGAAGCCCTGGGCATCGAGCCGGGTCCGCCAGACCCTGGCGCCGGGGAAGTGCGTGGGTGCTCTGCCCCTCGTCAGGCAAGCGGCCAAATCCAGCACGGTCTCGGGGAGGATGGCCGGGCGGCAGCGCAGATCGTGGGGACAGGTGGTGCCGAACTGGCAGGGATGGCAGTCCAGGTCCGGCTCCAGGCAATAATTGCCCACGGCGTAGGGGCCGGTGTCCCAGGGCTGGGCCGTGGCCAGGAACACGGCGACCAGGGGTACGCCCAGGCCGGCGGCCAGGTGCATGGTGCCGGTGTCGTTGCTCACCAGCAGCGTGCAACGGCGCAGCACCGCACCCAGCAGGGGCAGGCTGGTCCTGCCGATGCAGTTCACGGCCGGTGCCCCTTCCTGGAGATAGCGCTCCCCGAGTGAAGTTTCGGCCTTGCTGCCCAGGAGCACGGGCATCAGGCGCAGCTCGGCGGCCAGCATGCGGCCGAGGGCCGCGAAGTGCCTCACGGGCCAACGGCGGCGATTCTCGCTGGCGCCCAGTTGCAGGGCCACGAAGCCGTGCATGCCCTTGGGAGGGGTGCCCAGCAATTCCCCGGCCGAGACCATGGCCGTGTGATCCGGCTCGCGCAGGGCATTGCCCCATGGCCCTTGCTCAAGTCCCACGGACTTGCAGAACAGGTCCACCAGGTTGAAGGGGCTGCATCCCCTGTGGCCTGAAGAGGCCTGGAGAAACACGGTCCAGGGATTGGAGCTGGTCCCGAAGCCGAAAGCGTCCACGCCGAAGCCGTGCAGGGTCGGCGTGGGCAAGGACAGGGTTTCCGAGGCATGGACCAGAAGCCTGGCCAGCAGCCTGGAGCTGAGCAACGGGGTGAGGTTGACCACCGCATCGGGGCGGAACTGGGTGAGCACGCCACGCCCCCAGTCGAGACAGGTGGAGAGGGATTGTGCCCAATGTCTGTCCAGAGCAGCCAAAAACCTGGCGCCCGGCATGGGATGGACCTGGATCACGTCGCGCAGCAGTCCGGCGGCTCCGGCAAAGTTGTCCAGGCAGACCAGTCCGGGCATGTCGCCATGGGCCGCGACGCTGCTGATGGCCGGTTGGGTCTGCAGGAGGTCGCCGAAGCGGGTGAGATTCATGAACAGGGTGCGCATGGTGGTCAAACAATTACAAATTCCGGGCCAAGCCGCAAGGCCACTTTTTCGGTGGCTTGCATTTCCCGCTTGTTCGCACTACGTAGGCTACCTATTACAACAACTTGCAGGGAGGAGCCCTATGGCTTTGTTTACGAAAGAAGAAGCGCTTCGCTACCATCTAGCAGGCAGACCGGGCAAGACGGAGAACATTCCGGTAAAGCCCTGTTCGACGCAGAAACACCTTTCCATGGCCTATTCCCCAGGCGTGGCCGAAGCCTGCCGCGCCATCGTGGAAGATGCGGCCAACGCCAACCTCTACACGGGGCGCGCCAACCTGGTGGCCGTGGTCACCAACGGCACCGCGGTGCTCGGCCTGGGTAACATCGGTCCCCTTGCCGCCAAACCCGTCATGGAGGGCAAGGGCGTGCTCTTCAAGATCTTCGCCGACGTGGACTGCTACGACATCAACCTCGACGTCAAGGATCCGGACAAGCTCATCGAGATCGTCAAGGCCCTGGAACCCACCTTCGGCGGCATCAACCTCGAGGACATCAAGGCGCCCGAGTGTTTCCATATCGAAACACGGCTCATCGAGGAAATGAACATCCCGGTGTTCCACGACGACCAGCACGGTACGGCCATCATTTCCGGCGCCGGCCTGCTCAACTGCCTGGAAATCACCAACAAGCGCGCCGAGGACATCAAGGTGGTCATCTCGGGCGCGGGCGCGGGCGCAATCTCCTGCACCAGGTTCTACCAGGCCCTGGGCGTGCGGCGCGAGAACATCTTCATGTTCGACTCCAAAGGCCTGTTGCACAAGGGGCGCACCGATCTCAACGAACACAAGAAGCAGTTCGCCCAGGACAAGGACCACGGCTCCCTGGCCGAGGTGCTCAAGGGCGCGGACTGTTTCCTGGGACTGTCCAAGGGCGGCGTGGTTTCCAAGGACATGGTGGCAGGCATGGGCAAGAGCCCGATCATCTTCGCCTGCGCCAACCCGGACCCGGAGATCACTTACAACGATGCCAAGGAAGCCCGCCCCGACTGCATCATGGCCACGGGTCGCTCGGACTTCCCCAACCAGGTGAACAACGTCCTGGGCTTCCCCTTCATCTTCCGTGGGGCACTGGATGTCGGAGCCAGCGCCATCAACGAGGAGATGAAGATCGCCGCGGCGCGCGCCCTGGCCGCCCTGGCCAAGGAACCCGTGCCCGACGAGGTGAAGCTGGCCTACGGCGTGGACAGCCTGGAATTCGGCATGGACTACATCATACCCAAGCCCCTGGACCTGCGGGTGCTCGAGGTCGAGGCTCCGGCCGTGGCCCAGGCCGCCATGGATTCCGGCGTGGCTACCAGACCCATCGCCGACATGGAGGCCTACAAGAAGGCCCTGCGCAAGCGCCTCGGCGATTCCCAGGCCCGCGTCAAGGCCTACGCCGCCACCTACGACACCGGGTTCTGAGCCCAGCCCGCACCAACTTCGGAGCGCCGTGCGCGACTTCCCGCGCATGGCGCTCCGTTTTTTTGGCAGCCCTCTTGCATGATTCGCGAAAGACGGCAACAACCCGGAAAAAGGAGCCGCATCATGCTCATCGCCATGCAGGACACATCAACCGCTACACAGAATGACCCCTTCGCCAGGCTGGAGAACCTGGTGCTGCAAGCCAAGACTCAGATCCAGAACGCAACCCCACGAGCGGTCAAGAACCAGTCCCGGACGTTGGGCCTGGATTTCGAGGATCAGTCCATGCGCCAAGCCTTTTTGGACGGCTTGCGGGTTTCAGGCGGCCTGGACCAGGAGACCATCCAGCAACACAGTCTGGACCCGGCTAAGGTCGCGGCGCTTCTCGATTTGGAGTGACCTGGAGAATCAGCTTTCGTTTGGGGGCGGGGCCGCGGGTTTCCGAGCCGGACCCTGGCCGGCCTTCTGCATGGCCGCGGCCTTCTTGCGCAGCTGGGCCATGAGCTTGCGCGCGCCCTGTTGTCCAGGGTCCAGGTGAAGCGCCCTGCCCGCATTGATGTACGCCTGCTTGAGCTTGTTCCCGGCGGCCTGGACCTTGGCCAGCTCCAGGAACAGGTCCGGGTCGGGTTGGGCCTTGAGCGCCGGCACGAGCAGGGCCTCGGCCTTGCCGAACTCCTGGAGTGATCCGTAGGCCTGGGCCGCGGCAAGGGTGGGCAGGGAGGGGTCGGGATCCTTCTCCAGCCCTTGGAGCAGGTACTTCAGCGCCTGGCGGGGGAATCCAGCGGTCAGCAACCTGTTGCCGATGACGTAGAAGAGTTTGTGCTCGTTGACGTACAGCGTTACGGCTTCCTGAAAGGCTTCCTCGGCATCGGCGAGATTTTTGTTCTCCAGGGCCTTGCCGCCGCGCAACAGCAGGTTGTCCATCTGTAATTTGCGGGTCCTGGTCTGTTCCAAGGTCTCGCGTTTCTGCTCCTCGCGGATGGTCTTGACGAGCAACAGCAGCTTCTTGAACAGGTTCTTGAAATCACCTTTGGTGTAGCCGAGACCCTCGCCCGCGGCGGTGTGGTCCTTGACTTCGCTGGTGCGGTTGAGCAACTGCACCACCTCGAGCACGGCATTCTCCACCACGCTCTTGTCGCGGCCGAAGAGCTGGCCGTCGAAGGTCAGCTTCAGCGCGGAGGCCAGACTGATCATGCAACGCATGACGTCATGTCTGTGGTAGTGGTTCCTGGCCCTAGCCAGTTCCTCCAGTATGGACTTGGTCTGCTGCATGGCGGTGCGAGTTCCATTGATTTCCTGAAGTTACAGGTTCCATATCCTGGGGGGTGAATGGACGTCAAGCCACCTGCCGCGGCCAGGGAGATCCCCTCTCTGTTCAGGCTCGACTCCTGAACGAGCAAATGGTATGAGGGACAAAAAGGAGAGGGCCTTATCAGGTTTTTTCTTTTTTTTTCCCCGTCCCGGAGCCTGCCATCGCGGTCAAGGCCATTTCCCACCGGGCGGGTTTTTTTTGATGCGATCATCCGGCTCCCTGGCAACGTCGCGGGGCGCTCCGAAACGAAACACGGGACAACAGGGCATGGAAAAGTTCGACAAGCTGGCATTGCAGACCGCCAAGGAAATTGTGGTCAAGTTCATCGAGGTGGGCCGGGTCTCGCCCACCAACTTCAGTGAGATTTTCCCCGCCATCTACGGCGACATTTTGGCGGCCATCGAAAAGGGAGGGCCGGGGCCCCAGGGCGGAGGCGACAGCTCCAAGAGTGCCCCCGGCGCCTGAGTTCATGCAGGACTCCCCCTCCTTGAACCAGGGCGCCGACGGACAACCTCGTCCTGCCAACCCGGACAGGCACGGCCGGGAAGTCTCCAGCATGTTCGGCCGCATCGCCCGCTGGTACGACATGCTCAATCATGTGCTCAGCCTGGGGCAGGACATTTACTGGCGGCACCAGCTCGTACGCATGGCAAGGCTGCCGCGAGACAGCAAGGGATTGGTCCTGGACTTGGCCGCCGGCACACTGGACGTGAGCTTGGAGTTTCTGCGCCGACACCCCGGCCTCCAGGTCCTGGCCATGGACTTTTCCGAGCCCATGCTCCGGCAGGGGGCCTCCAAGATCCCCGTGCCGGACCGGGAACGCATCGCCCTGGCCCTGGCCGACGGACGCAGCCTGCCTCTGCCCGATACCTGCGTGGATTGCGTGAGCATCGCCTTTGGCATCCGCAACATCATCCCCAGGGAGCAGGCCTTTGCCGAGGTACTTCGCGTGCTGCGCCCCGGGGGGCGATTTTGCATCCTGGAGTTCGGCACGGGTCACAAACGCATCTGGAAGGGGGTCTACAACTTCTACCTCTCCAGTCTGCTGCCGCGCATAGGCAATCTGGTCTCGGGGGACGCCTCGGCCTACACGTATCTGGCGGAAACCATCAAGGCCTTCCCTCCAGCCGAGGAACTGGCGCTGGAACTGCAAGACGCCGGCTTCGGCAGGGTGTATTACCGCCCCATGCTCTCGGGCATCGTGTACCTGCACGCGGCGCAAAAATGACCCGCCCCGAAGGGCGGAGTGAACACTTGTTGCCGGAGGCAGATTGCGCTAATGCCTTGGTTTCCGCAAGGCTCGGGAAACGGTGGCCGAGGGCGGGGATCAGGCCTCGAAGACACGTACCAGGGCGATGACCACCAGCCCCATGAGGATGGCGCCCAATCCGAGGAAACGAATGAAGCCCGGGGGCTGCTCGGAGAGCTTGCGCAGCATCGTGGGCAGCCGTTCGGCAAACAGGAAATAGGGCAGACCCTCGAGCATGAGGGCCAGGCCGAGAGCGATAAGCAGTAAACGCCAATCGAGTTCCATGACGGTAACGTAGCCCGAGTGGCCATACTTGTCCAGGACCGGCTTTCGATCCGTCCTGGGGCGCCGCCGGGCAAGCACAAGCTGGGGAGTGACGGACGCAACATGGTGACCTTTGAACAGATATTGAACAGGGAACTTTCCGTGGCCGTGGTCGGCCTCGGATACGTGGGCCTGCCTCTGGCAGTGGCCCTGAGCCGCGAGTTCGACGTCGTGGGTTTCGACGTCTCCTCGCGCCGCATCCAGGAATTACGCAACGGCGTGGACAGCACGGGAGAGATGGACGCCGACCGGCTGCATCGGGCGACCATGACCCTTACCGATTCCCCGGCCGAGCTGCGACGTGCCGGCGTGATCATCGTGGCCGTGCCCACGCCCATCGACCGCCATCGAAGGCCGGACCTGACCTATGTTTCGGGAGCCTCGGCAATCGTGGGTGAAAACATGGCGCCGGGGTGCATGGTGGTGTTCGAGTCCACGGTCTATCCAGGGCTCACCGAGGAAGTCTGCGTGCCCATCCTGGAGCAGCGCTCCGGCTTGGTCTGCGGCAGGGACTTCCGCGTGGGCTACTCGCCCGAGCGCATCAACCCCGGCGACAAGGAGCACACCCTGGAGACCATCGTCAAGGTCGTGGCCGGGCAGGACGCGGACGGCACGGAGTTCCTGGCCAGGCTCTACGGCACGGTGGTCACCGCGGGAGTGCACAAGGCCTCGGGCATCAAGGTGGCCGAGGCGGCCAAGGTCATCGAGAACACCCAACGCGACCTGAACATCGCCCTGATGAACGAGTTGGCAATGATCTTCCAGCGCCTGGGTATCGACACCCAGGAAGTGCTGGAAGCCGCCGGCACCAAATGGAATTTCCTGCGTTTCTCTCCCGGACTCGTGGGAGGGCACTGCATCGGCGTGGATCCCTACTACCTGACTTTCAAGGCCGAGGCCCTGGGCTTCCATCCCCAGGTGATCCTGGCCGGACGGCGGATCAACGACAGCATGGGCAAGTATGTGGCCGAGACCGCCATCAAGATGATGAACAACAACGGTTGCCGCATCTGCGGCGCCCGTGTGGGCATTCTGGGGTTGACCTTCAAGGAAAATGTGCCTGACCTGCGCAACACAAGGGTCATCGACGTCATCGAGGAGCTGCGCGAGTACAAGGTGGAGGTGCTGGTGCACGACCCGGCCGCGGACCCTGAAGAGGCTTTGCGCGAATACGGCCTGCGGCTCGCCCCCCTGGAGGCATTCACGGACCTCAGTGCGGTGATTCTGGCCGTGCCGCACCGGGAGTACCAGGGATTGCGCCCCGAAACCATGCGCGCTTGGTTCGACCAGAGCAACGGCACAAGACCCATCCTCCTGGACGTCAAGGCTACCCTGGACTCCACGGCTGTTCGCGCGGCAGGCATGGAATACTGGCGTCTGTAGGCGTTTCCGCGCTTTTCGAGGCTCGAGCAGGGAAGGTGAAGCATGGCCGCGGAGCAACGCATCGTATGTTGGGACGACTGCTGAAAGGGCTATTTCGAGGCGAGTTCACGTCTCAAGGAACTGCCGGCGGGCGCTAAGCTGGTGCTGGAAGTCGCCGAGGAACAACGGAGTAAGATGGAGATCATCCTGCGGGTGCGCCGCGCCTCGGTCATCGAGGAGACTCCCCTGTCCGAGGGGCGCAGCAGGCTGTTGGTGGAGAAGAATTGAGAACCCATCCCGCCGTGTCCAATGCGACAGGTACCCAACGCTACGCCGTACGACGACGCGCACGGTGCTTGCTCCCTCGGGGTCATGGATGGCAATAACAACTGTGAGCTATGCATGCATGAATTGTATCGGTACATAAAAAACGAGCAGCCGCGGATCAACACCTTGCTGTTCCAGGAAACGGAGAAGTTGCATCCACTGGTGCGCCCCGTGGCCCAACACGTGTTGCAAGGCGGAGGCAAGCGTCTGCGCCCCCTGCTTGTGTTGCTGCTGGCCCGAGCCCTGGGCCGTGAGCCCGTAAACAGTTACACACTGGCCTGTTCCCTGGAATTTCTGCACTCCGCCACGTTGCTGCACGATGACATCCTGGACGGCGCGGAACTTCGGCGGGGGCAGGTGGCCGCCCATTTGATCTTCGGCGTCACCCGCACCATCCTGGCCGGAGACGCCCTCCTGGCCCTGGGCAACAAGCTCATGGCTTCCTCGGGCAAGCCACGGCTCACGGTGTGCATCTCCGACGCCATCATCAACACGGCGGCGGGCGAGATCGCCGAGATCGCCCACATCCGTGACGCTTCCCTCACCGAGGAGCGCTATCTGGAAATCATCACGGGCAAGACGGCCTATCTGATCCAGGCGGCATGCAGCGTGGGCGCCATCGCCGCCGGAGCCGGAGATGACCTGATCCAGGCAGCCGCGGACTTCGGCCTGAACCTGGGCATAGCCTTCCAACTGGTGGACGACGCCCTGGACTATGCCGGCAGCGAGGACCAGGTGGGCAAGCCGGTGGGGCGCGACCTTCTGGAAGGCAAGCTGACGTTGCCCCTGCTCTTTTATCTGCAGGACGTGGACGACGCCCGCCGGGCATGGTTCCTGGAGCGTCTGGGCATGGGCGCCTTTACCGAAGAGGACATGAGCGATCTGGTCAGGGCCATCCAGGAGGCCGGTTGTGACACCAGAGCCAAAAACGCCGCCGCCCGATACCTGGAGACGGCGTCCAATGCGTTGGAGACATTCCCGGAGTCGCGGGAAAAGGCGCTGCTGCGGCAGGTCTTGGACTATGTGCTCGCCAGGGATAAATAATGCTACAATTTGACGGATATCCAAATCCGCCGTTCCGAGCAAAGCAAGGGAGGCCCTGATGATTCGGCGTGTGGAAGTCGGTCCGAGACCTGGATTGCCAGATGTAATGGGACGCAAGACCGCGGAGTCCGTGAAGAATTTTCTCGGTCTGGACGTCTCCTCGATCCGCTGTGTCAAGGTCTTCACCCTCGAGGGCCTCGACGCGGGGCAGGTGGATCGACTCCTGGAGGCAGGAGTCCTGCATGACCCGGTCTTGCAGGAAGCCTCGCTGGACCCCCTGGCATTCATCTATCAGGAACCCTTTGACTGGGCCCTCGAGGTGGGCTTCAAGCCCGGTGTCACCGACAACGAGGGCCGCACCGCAAGGGAGTCGGTGGCCCTGGTTCTGGGGCTCGACGAAGCAGGTCGCGGAAACCTGGCCGTCTATACCGCCACCCAGTACCTGATTTCCGGGGACCTTGAACGCGACCAGGTTGAACACATCGCCTCCGGACTGCTGGCAAACACCCTGATCCAGCGCCATGCCGTGAAGAGCGCCGAGGAATGGCGCCAGACTCCGGGCTTCCCCCCCACACCGGCCAGGGTCTCGGGCCAGGCCTTGGACACAGTGGCCACCATCCCCCTGCAGGACATGGACGACGACGCGCTCTTGGCCTTCAGCAGGGACAACGTCCTGGCCCTGTCCCTTGAGGAGATGCGGCGTATCCGCGACTACTACGCCGCCCCGGACGTTAGCCGGGCGCGCCGGGCAGCCGGATTCCCCCAGGATCCCACTGACGCCGAGATCGAGTGCCTGGCCCAGACCTGGTCCGAGCACTGCAAACACAAGATATTCAACGCGCGCATCGAGTACCGTGACGCCGCGACCGGCCGCGCCGAGATCGTGGACAGCCTCTTCTCCACCTGCATCCAGAAGCCCACGGAGCGCATTCGTGGGCACAAAGGCGACAAGGACTTCTGCCTCTCGGTGTTCAAGGACAATGCCGGCGTCATCAGGTTTACCGAGGAGCACAACGTTTGCGTCAAGGTGGAGACCCACAACAGCCCTTCGGCCCTGGACCCCTACGGCGGCGCGCTCACCGGCATCGTGGGCGTGAACCGTGACCCCATGGGCACGGGCCTGGGCGCCCAGATGGTCTGCAACACCGACGTGTTCTGCTTTGCCTCCCCCTTTTGGGAAGGGGAACTGCCCCCGCGCTTGTTGCACCCCAGACGGGTGCTCGAAGGGGTGCGCGAGGGCGTGGAACACGGCGGCAACAAGTCCGGCATCCCCACGGTAAACGGCAGCTTGGTCTTTGACGAGCGCTACCTGGGCAAGCCACTGGTCTTCTGCGGCACCGTGGGCATGATGCCGCGTCTGGTGGCCGGGCGCCCCAGCCATGAAAAACGAGCCCTGGCCGGGGATGCCGTGGTCATGGTCGGGGGGCGTATCGGCAAGGACGGCATCCACGGCGCCACCTTTTCTTCCGAGGAATTGCACGAGGGCTCTCCGGCCACGGCCGTGCAGATCGGCGACCCCATCACGCAGCGCAAGATGTATGACTTCCTGATGCGCGCCCGGGACATGGGCCTGTACAACGCCATCACGGACAACGGCGCCGGTGGCCTCTCCTCCTCGGTGGGCGAGATGGCCGAGGACAGCGGCGGCGCGGAATTGGATCTCAGCCTGGCCCCCCTCAAGTACGACGGCCTCAGGCCCTGGGAGATACTGCTTTCCGAGGCCCAGGAACGCATGTCCCTGGCCGTGCCACAGGGAAATCTCGACGAATTCCTTTCCTTGGCCAGAGAAATGCAGGTGGAGGCCTCGGTCCTGGGGCGCTTCACGGACAGCGGCTATTTCCTCGTGCGCCACGGTGAGAAACCCGTGGCTCGACTGGACATGGATTTTCTGCATAATGGCGTGCCCCAGATGCATCTGGAAGCGGTCTGGGAAAGGCCCGCCCCCTCGCGGGGACGCGCACGGGCCACGGTCCAGAACCTGGAAGCACGGGATCATGGCGCGCTTTTGCAGCGCATGCTCGGCCGGCTGAACATCTGCAGCAAGGAATACATCATCCGGCAGTACGACCACGAGGTCAAGGCAGGCAGCGTGATCAAGCCTCTGGTGGGCGTGCTGCGCGACGGCCCGGCCGATGCGGCTGTGCTGCGCCCCCTGCTGGGGCGGGAGGAGGCCTTGGTGGTCTCCCATGGCATCTGCCCCCGCTACAGCGACCTGGACACCTACTGGATGATGGCCAACGCGGTGGACGAGGCCGTGCGCAACGCCGTGGCCGTGGGCGCGGACCTGGAGCACATGGCTGGGGTGGACAACTTCTGCTGGTGCGACCCGGTGCAATCGGACAAGACCCCGGACGGCCGTTACAAGCTGGCGCAGCTGGTGCGCGCCAACCGTGCCTTACAACACTTCTGTCAAGCCTACGGCGTGCCCTGTGTCTCGGGTAAGGACTCCATGAAGAACGACTACACCGGCGGGGGGCAGAAGATATCCATCCCGCCCACGGTGCTGTTCACGACGATCAGCGTGATGCGCGACGCCTCCCTGGCCGTGAGTTCCGATTTCAAGAATCCTGGCGATGTACTTTTCCTCCTGGGCATGACCCACGACGAACTCGGGGGTTCGGAGTTGTGCGAGGAGTTGGGCTTGTGGAGCATGGACGTGCCCCAGGTGGACGCGCTCGCTGCCAAGCGCCGCTACAGGACATTGAAGAGTGCCATAGACCAGGGCCTGGTGAACGCCTGCCACGACCTTTCTGACGGTGGTCTGGCGGTGGCGTTGGCCGAGATGGCCATCGGCGGCCGTCTCGGCGCCGACGTGGACCTCGCCCCCATGCCCACCTCCCGCCCCGTGCCCGATGTGACCGCTTTGTTGTACAGCGAATCGGCCAGCCGGTTGCTCGTGACCACGCCCCAGGATGCCGCGGAGCGTTTCGCGGAACTCTTTGCCGGGCAGGCAGTGGGGCGGCTCGGACAGGTGAGCGGGTCCGCCGATCTTCGGGTACGGCTTGGCGGGCGGAGCATCCTGTCCGTGCCGGTGGCGGCCCTGGTCCAGGCCTGGAAGCAGACCTTGGCGTGGTGACAGGCGTATCGTGTTGCAGTAATGGAAGATGTACATTTGTGCTTTTTTTCATGATCGCTTGACGCCGGAAGTACAAAACGGTAAATTTTAGGTGCCCCAGAGCGTTGTTCTTCTGGTGTTTCTGTGATGGGTGTGGTGATTTGGCAAACCACGTAACAGTGCCCGACAGTATCGAACCACGTCCCGGATATTCCAGCAACCGGGAGTCTGCCTGTGGGCTTCGCGCAACGATCAAGGGAACGCCATGCTGCGACGCACTTTCCAAAGGTTTTGGCCGGCTGCCCTCTGGGCAGCCTGTGTCATTTTCTGGGCCGGCGCCGGGTTGACACAGTCGGCCACTTATGTCGGTTCCAAGGCCTGCGCCGACTGCCATCCCGAAGAGTACAAGAATTTTTCTTCCTACGCGAAAAAGGCGAAATCCGACCACAGTGTGCAGATCATGGCCAGTGGTCTCACTTCCAAGGAACTCGAAGAGTGCTTCTATTGCCATACCACGGGGTACGGCAAGCCCGGCGGGTTTGTCAGCTACGAGAAGACACCTGAATTGGGGCACGCGGGCTGTGAAGTCTGCCACGGCCCCGGCAGCGAGCATGTTGAATACGGCGGCGATCCGAGCCTCATCAAGCGCAAGCTCAGTCTCGAGGATTGCGAGACGTGCCACAACGAAGAACGAGTGAGTACCTTCAATTTCAAGCCATTGCTGCATGGCGGGGCGCACTAGGAGGTTGACATGAACTGGCTGCGCGCTTCGCTTGGAGCCAAGATCGGCTTCTGCGTCTCCTTGATGCTGGTGGCGATCTTCACCATGCTTTTCCTTGCCAACTCCCACTGGCACAGGAGCAGCATTCTCGAGCTCATCGAGGAGAGTTCCAGGGAGTCTTCCGGAATTCTCTTTTCCGGCATCAGCCAGCCCATGCGCATCGGCGACAACGAGGGCACCGCCGAGCAGTTCGCGGTGATTTCGGAGAATTACGAGAACATCACCGCCTACCTGACCGATTTCAAGGGCAACATCACCTACTCCACCCGTAAGGATTCACTGCATAAGGATCTGGTGGATATCTACAACGACGATGCCTTCGAGCAACTGGTTGGGACGAGCCTGAACCAGGACACCAAGGAAGGGCAGATGCGCAGACTGGACGGGACGCCCTACTTCGTGGAAGTGAACACCGTGAAGAACGAGAAGGCCTGCCATCACTGCCACGGTTCTTCCAAGCCCATTCTGGGCTCCATGGTCATGCTCCATGACATCAGCGCGAACATGGACCATCTGGCCACGATTCAACGCAACAGCATGTTACTTTCCCTGGGCGGATTCGTGGCCTTGCTGGTACTGTTGCTGGGCTTCATCAAGTACGGCGTGGTGAACAAGGTGGCCGCCATCGCCAAGGCCAGCCGCGCCATCGAACAGGGCGACTATTCCGTGAGTTTCGCGGTCAAGGGGCAGGACGAAATCGCCGTTCTGGCTAGGGGATTGGCCGTCATGGTTGGAACCATCCGCGATCAGCTGGAATACAACAAGGGTGTTTTGCAGGGAATCATCGTGCCCTTGTTCGTGGCCAGCAAGGACGGTGTCATCGACTTCATCAACGCGCCCATGCGCAACATCCTGGGTTTCGAAGAGCACATGGTCAGGGGGCACAACGTTTCCGAGTTCTTCAAGACAGAGAGCGGCGAGGGAATAACCCGGAAGGTTCGGGAGCAGGGGCGCAGCAACAGCGGCGTCCTGCGCTTCACCCGCAACGACGGCGTGGTTTTCCCCCTGCACTTCGAGGTCTCCCCCCTCAGGGATTCCGAGGGTAAGGTTACCGGCGCCATCGGCGTGATGATCGACTTGACCCAGGAGGAAAAGGACAAGGCCCGGATCAAGGCCCACGGCGACAACCTGCAGCAGGTGGGCAACGAAGTCACCGCAGTTGCCCGGCAGATGGCCGAAGCGGCGGAGGACCTGGCGAGGCAGATGGCGGAGATCACCCAGAACATGGACGATACGGCCTCCCAAACCCATGGCCTGGCAACGGCCATGGAGCAGATGAACGCCACCGTACTGGAGGTGGCCAACAACGCCAGCCAAGTGGCCCAGGCTTCGGATCAGGCCAATCAGGTGGCCCAGACCGGTGGCCAACAGGTGCGGGAAACCGTCGCCGAGACCCGCGACGTTTCCGAGCGTGCCGGCAAGCTGGCCGAATCCCTCAACGACCTCTCGGTCAAGGCCGAGAACATCGGCCGTGTCATGTCCGTGATCAACGACATCGCCGACCAGACAAACCTGCTGGCTCTCAACGCAGCCATCGAGGCGGCACGCGCCGGAGAAGCCGGCCGCGGCTTTGCCGTGGTGGCCGATGAGGTACGCAAGCTCGCCGAAAAGACCATGAGCGCCACCAAGGAGGTCGAGGAAGCCGTGAGGCTGATCCAGGCCAGCACCCGTGATGCGGTCAAGGAGATGGAGCAGACCCGCACCCGCGTGGAACAGACCTCGGAGCGTGCCTCCGGTGCCGGCCAGACCCTCGGCGAGATCATGAACCAATTCGAGACCATCGCCCAGATGGTCCAGGGCATAGCCGCGGCCTCGGAAGAACAGTCCGCGACCAGCGACGAAGTCAACCGCGGCGTCTCGCACATCAACGGACTTGCCCAAAACGCCTCGAAGAACATCCAGGACGCCAACCAGGCCATCCAACAGGTCTCACAAATGGCCATGCAGCTCACGACGCTGGTGAAGCGGTTCAAGGACGAGGACTAGACGCCATTTCGACCCCGCGGGCACAGGGGGCGATGCGACATCTCCCCCTGTGCCTCACCCGTGTGCCGATGCACCGGAGCGGGTTGATTCCTGCTGAACGCTTCTTTACCTTGTTCGCCGAGACATGTGTGCGTTGAGCTACGACTATGACCCCGGCGAAGGACGTGAAAAGCATCGTTGGGGCAAAAGGTTCGCCGGCTTTGAACCCGGAAGACAAGGTGCCGTGGGCAAATGCTCCAGCTCGATTGACGAGGAGCGTGCCCGCGAACTGCTCAACAACGGCATCGCCCTGCCGGACAATGCCGGAGGCAACCATCCCAGGATGATGGTCAATCAGTTCGAGGGAGCAATTTACTTGGCCGTGCCCACGAAGCCGGGCAAGTCGTACCACGGGTACCCCTGGCGTAATGACCTGGGGCCGGCCAATCAGAAAAGCATCCTGAAGCAACTCGAAAAGCGGGCCAGGGCGGCTTGAAGTCAGCGGACCACTGGTTGCCACTCAGCTGCTCAATTCCGATCGCTACATGGAACTTGACTACGATCAAAGGACCATCGTCAAGACTATCTCGCGGACTCCGCACAGTTTTGACCTGCCCTGAGCACGCACCGCCCCCTACAAAAACAGCGGAGCGGGACTCCCCCCCATTACGGCCGCTCCCGACGCAAGGCTTTCTCCCGCTCGACGAGTCCCGGTGTTATCTGTTGGAGCTTCTTGACCCAGACGTCACCTGTGGCGGTGTTGAAGAGCACCCTGCGACCCTGGTTGCCCAGTGTGTCCTGGACGTTGATGAGCAGGCCGAATTCACGCAGCAGCTTTTTTGCGGCTTCCACGTTGCGCGCCCCCACGTCGAGATCCTCGCGAATGACCGTCGGGGTGGCCCGTTCGATATTGTAGCCCCCGCCGAAGAGCTTGACCGTGATCTGCCGCGGCTTGATCCCTCTGTTGAAGAAGGACTCGACAATGCGTGTGGCGGCGCTGTCCACGTACTTGCATGGATGCGGGCCGCGGCGGCCGTCCGGGTTGTTGGGCAGCATGGCGTGGAACATGCCGCACAGACCCGAGGGGGCGTGGCGGAAGGTCGCGGCAACACAGGAGCCGAGCACGGTGTTGATCCAGGCCGGTTGCCGGATGAGCAGACCTTCCGCGATGCCCAGATGCAGCTGTGGCAGGCCGTGGCCTCCTGGTACTCCACTGGGCATGGTCCGCGTCAACCTCGCGCGGGGGCGGGCTCGCCCTGGGAAGCGGCTGACTCTGGCGCGTGAAGGGCCAGCGGACGATTGCGGTTGATGAGGGCCATGGAGCGCTGGGCCAGGGTGACGAATTCCGGTTTGGAGACCTGGTCGTCGGCGCCCACGCTTTCGCCTTTGTGCCGCAATTCCTTGCTGATCATGGAGGAGAAGAGCATCACGGGCAAATCCTTGAGCACGGGGTCTTCCTTGATGCGTTTGGTCAGGGCATAGCCATCCATGCGCGGCATCTCGATGTCCGAGATCAGGATGTCCAGAAGGTCCACCACACGGCCCCCCTTTTTCTGGGCCTTGGTCTTGAGGCCCAGCAGAAACTGCCAGGCCTGTTCGCCGTCGTTGAGGGTATTCACCTGGAAGTTGGCTGCTTCCAGCTTGCCCTTGATGATGTGACGCAGGGTGGTGGAGTCGTCCACGATCAGGGCCTTGAGCCCGGTTTCCGCCGGGGTGGGCTCGATCCCTTCCTCGCGGCTCAATTCCGGATCAAGTTCGAGCAGTATTTTCTCCAGGTCCAGGAGCAGGACAAAGTGATCCTCGAATTCGACCATGGCGGTTATGCAGTTGCCTTCGAGGTTGGTGAGGTAGTGGCTGGGGGGTTTGACGTCGCTCCAGCTGACGCGGTGGATCTGGGTGACTCCAGAGACGAGAAAACCGGTGATGGTCTTGTTGAACTCCGTGACCAGGATGACTTCATGGTTGCTGGCCGCCTTGTCGATGTTCAGCCAGACGCCGAGGTCCAGCACGGGGAGGATCAGGTCGCGCAGGGGGATGGTGCCCAGGAAGCAGGGATGGACCGCGGCTTCCTGGGGCGAAAGCCTGGGGCTCTCGATGACCTCCAGGACCTTGGCCACGTTGACGCCGTAGTATCCACGCTCGGGTGCTCCGCCACCGGGTTGGACTTCGTCGATGTAGAATTCGATGATTTCCAGTTCGTTGGTTCCAGCTTCTAGAAGAATCTCGCTTTTCGTCATGACAACCACCCTGTTCCTCGTTGAACCTGCCCAGTCGGGGCCGCTCGGCGCCCCCCCGGAACCTATGGATGAAAGTTAGGCTTTTCTCTTGTAACACAAGGACACTGCCGAAGCGAGTGTTTCTTATACCCGCGTGGGGTGTCCTGAACAGGCATGACAGCGGCAAGAGGAGCGCTGGATCACAGACGCATGCCGAGAATAGCGGCGATACGTGCCAGCACTTCGTCCAGGAGAGCCTCGGGGGCGCGGTCCTTGACCACAAGGTTGCAGGCGTGCCAGTCGATGCTGCGCGTCTGGTCAGCAAGGACCACTCCATGGCAGTACAGGCCCGGAGGGATGGCGACCTCGAAGGGGTAGCCCTTGTTTTGCGTGGTGATGGGGGCGACAAAGGTTAACCCGCTTTTTTCGTTGAACGTACGGGGGGAGAGGACCAAGGCAAAACGCTCTCCCTTTTTTTCGTGACCGGCGTGTGGATCGAAATCGAGATGCGCGAAGTCGCCTTTATCAGGCACCTGTGTCACAGCACCTCCCTTCCCTAGGGAGCGCCCCAATCAACGGCAGGGTGACGGTTCTCGTTCGTGACCCCTCGCAACAGCTCCTCGAGGGAGTATTCAGGGCGTTTCCGGTTTTTTTTGAGGATAATCCCGTCCTCGGTGGTTTCGATGCTGATCGCATCACCGTCCTTCAGCTCCATATCGGTTGCGATTCCCTTCGGGATGCGCAAACCAAGGCTGTTTCCCCAGCGGGCGATCACTGTTTCCGTAGCCATTGCAACCACCAAACCAATAATATAATAAGCTATTTAACAAAAGGCAATAAGGAACCAAGAGTCATGTCGGCATTGAGGCATGCATAATGGGAGGTAGCCATTGCATCAAGCGTATATACTTTGTATATACAAAGTTTGTTACGGTGTCAAGCCCCAGCGCGTGAAACGACGTCCTCTGTCCCGGACTGGCAAAGGCAGGGGAAATGCTGTAGAACGACGGATGTCGAACGTTTCGGCCGGAGGTACCATGCTTCGATATCCTCTCAGGGCAGCCCTGCTCCTGCTTTTATTGGCGATCGTGCCCGCTTTTGGAGGGTGCGGCGACTTGTGCAATCCCTTGAATAGCGTCACGGCCAAGGTGATGCTGCAGGGCAATGCCGACTTGGCCGTGCCCGTGCCCGTGACGCTCCGCGGTGTTGTGATCGGGCAGGTCAAGGAGATCGTACTGGACGCCGACAACCGCCCCGTGCTGGTGCTCTGCCTGGACAAGAAGCCGGCGGGGAACCTGGACAAACGCACCGTGTTTTACGTCGACAAAACAGGGGTAGGTGCGAGTCTGGTCTGCGAACCCGTGCAGGCCGGGAATAGTGCTCGACAAGATGACCCCGACTCCAAGGGCGGGTTGGTGTTCCTTGGATTCGAGTCCTATGAGGATTATCTGGCCTGGCGCGCGGCCAACATGGTCAAGGAGGGGGTGGGCGGGTTTCTCGACGCCCTAGATCAGGCCTTGGATTCTTTCAAGGAGCAGATCCAGCCTGGTTCAGCCGGGAAGCCTCCCCAGTGAGCCGCATGAAGGCCGGTCGAGCTTCAGTGGCCGGCCTGTTCCGCAAGGGACGGAGAGCGGTGAACGGTGGCATGGGCGATCAGGAGGCGGGCGCAGTGCCGTGAGCTTCCAGAGCACTACAGCAGTGGAGTGAGAATGTCGTCAGACAACGTGCCAACTATCGACGTGGTCTTTTTCGATTTCGGCGGTGTCCTCGCGGAGGAGGGCTTCTACAAGGGCCTGCGGGCCATCGCCATGCAGCAGCGGCTCGACCCCGACGACTTCTTCCATCTGGCCGTGGAGCGGCTGTTTTCCACTGGATACATCGTGGGCGCCGGATCGGAAACCGCCTGGTGGGAGGAACTGCGCAGGCTTTCCGGAATCAACGGCGATGATGAACGTCTGCGTATGGAAATCCTTTCCCGTTTTTTGCTCAAGGGGCGGATGTTCGAGATCGTGGAGGGACTGAAAACCCTGGGCGTGCGTCTGGCGGTGCTCAGCGACCAGACCAACTGGCTGGATGAACTGGAGCGGAGCTTCAGGTTTTTCCACCACTTCGAGCGGGTCTTCAATTCCTATCACGAGGGGCTACACAAACGAGACCCGGCCTGTTTTCGTCACGCATTGGGCCGCATGGGCGTGGCGCCGGAAAACGCGCTGTTCATCGACGACGCCAAGCGCAACGTGGTCATGGCACATGGCGTGGGAATCCACGCCATCCATTACGAAACCCAGGAACGTTTCGAGCGGGAGCTGCTGGGATACATCCCGGCCCTGCGGGATTTTCTCTCCTGAAGCCCCGCCATTCAACCGTCATCGAAACACGACACTACCTGGCTGGGCGGCAAGCGCTCCGGCGTGCACCATGCCTGCGCATGACCGTTCCGGAGCCCCAGCCAAAGACGACGAGAGTTGGAAATGCGACCTCCATCCATGGGAATCGCGCCCGAGGGCGCACGAATTATCATATTGACGGTTATTACCACCATCACTGCCGCGCTGCTCGGCTGGGTCTGGATCACCATCCTCTTCTTCCTCGGCACGGTGTTCTGTCTGCATTTCTTCCGCGACCCCGAGCGCGTGCCCCCTCAGGGGGCGGGAATCGTGGTCAGCCCCGCCGACGGCCGCGTGGTGCGCACGGGGGTGGCCAGGGACCCGCACACCGGAGAGAACCGCACCTGTGTGAGCGTGTTCATGAACGTCTTCAACGTGCACGTGAACCGAATGCCCGTCACCGGCGTGGTGGAGGCGATCACCTACCATCCTGGTCGCTATTTCAACGCCAGCCTGGACAAGGCCTCGGAGCACAACGAGCGTTGCGTGCTGCATCTGGAGGATGAAAACGGCGCCCCCTGGACCATGGTGCAGATCGCCGGCCTCGTGGCGCGCAGGATCGTCTGCCGCGCGGAGGTGGGTGACCGCTTACAGCGCGGAGAACGCTTCGGCGTGATCAAGTTCGGCTCCAGGGTTGACCTCTACCTTCCGGACGACTACCGTATTCTAGTGCACGTCGGTGACAAGGTCCTGGCCGGACTGAGCATTGTCGCCCGTCGCGAGGTGAAGGCAGGGGAATAGCGCGCGCGGAAGCGAACGGGAAGCTTGGTTGCTTTCCGGGGTGTCACGCCTTGCGTGGGTGCCTGCACACCAGACAAGGAACACGTAATGGACAAGTCCATATCTTTTCGCAAGGGCGTCTACATCTTGCCCAACCTGCTCACCACCGCCAGCCTGTTCACGGGTTTCATGGGCATTCTCTGGGCCATGCAGGGGCGTTACGAAAGTTGTGCCCTGGCTATCCTGGTGAGCACGCTCTTCGATGGACTGGACGGCAAGATCGCCAGGCTGACGCGCACCACCAGCGAGTTCGGCGTGCAGTACGACTCACTCAGCGATCTGGTGGCCTTCGGGGTCACCCCGGCATTGCTGCTCTACCACTGGCAACTCAACATCTTTGGCAGGCTTGGGCTGATGGCCTGTTTCCTGTTTCTGGCCTGCGGCGCGCTCAGGCTGGCGCGCTTCAACGTCCAAAGCGCCATCACCTCCAAGAAGTTTTTCATCGGCCTGCCCATCCCGGCCGCGGGCTGCCTCATCGCCACCCTGGTGCTGGCGGCGCCCTACCTGCCCCAACCCCTGCGTGAAAACACGCTGTCCCTGGGTGCATTGATCCTGGCCTATTGCCTCTCCTTTCTGATGGTCAGCCGAGCGCGCTACGCCTCGTTCAAGGAATACGGCATGCTCAGGGCGCACCCCTTCAGTTCCATGGTCACGGCCATCCTGATCTTTGTCCTGGTCGCCTCCCAGCCAAGACTACTGGGATTTCTGATCCTGCTGTTGTACATGATTTCCGGCCCGGTCTACACCTATCTGATCATGCCCCGCCGCCGCATACGGGCGGCCGTGTCCGGCACAACGCCTGGAGCGGCGGATATCTCCGAGCAGAAGACACCAGAGTGACCACACAATCACGTGTCGCGCGCGGTTGGTGACTTCCGCGCGGGAGAGATGCCTGTACACGCACGGAGGAGGTTTCATGCACCTCCTGGAGGAGTACTTCAGGCATGGTCAGTATTTTTCCGCCAACGCCCTGGCCAGGGTCATGGGGCGGTTGGCCGAGGAGGAAATCGCGGTCCTCGGATTTTCCCCGTCCCAGGCTTTTTGCTCATGCTGGTTCTGGAGCGCCCCGGTATCGTGCAGAAGGATCTGGCCCTCGGGCTGAACCTCAAACCCTCCATGGTGACGCGGATGGTAGATGCGCTGGAGGCCAGGGGGCTGGTATCACGCAGGAGCGAAGCCTGTGCCGCGTTGATTTTTTCCACCCCGCGTGGGCAAGGGCTGGGGCCGGAGATGGAAGCCTGCTGGAAGCGGTTGCATGAACGTTATACCACCGTGGTGGGCAGGGAAGAGGGCGACACCCTGGGCCAGCGTCTGTTCGAGGCTGCAACGGGCTCGAAGGGCAGTGAGGTATTCCGGAACGGTTCGGTATTATCCTTCCCTGGTGTTGCTTCATGTCTGGCATCGCGTTGTTTTCTCTACACAATGAGATTGGATAAATTTTTTGCTTGCTTTTTTTTGAGGTGGGCGTAGGAATAATTATTATTTCCATATTTCTCCGATTGACCTTGACAAATCTGGGCATCGTATCGAGGAAATATGGACAAACTTGTAAGGGGGCTTGGCGCAGGTAGACGTGTCCCGTTGGATCGACGTGAAGACCGTTTTCTTGTCAAGCGATGGCGCTGTTGGCGCGCATCTCCAGCAAAGGGGGAAGTTTATGGATGTTTTGCTCCTCTCACGGCTGCAATTCGCTGTGGCCACGTTTTTCCACTTCATTTTCGTCCCGCTCACCTTGGGCCTCTCCGTGATCATCGCGATCATGGAGACAAAGTACGTGCGCACCAAAGACGAAACGTACAAGCGCATGACACGTTTCTGGGGCAAGTTGTTCCTCATCAATTTCGCCTTGGGGGTGGTCACGGGCATCACCCTGGAGTTCCAGTTCGGCACCAACTGGTCGCGGTATTCGGCCTACGTAGGCGACATCTTCGGTTCGTTGCTGGCTGTCGAGGCCACTCTGTTCTTTTTCCTCGAATCCACGTTCCTTGCGGTCTGGATCTTCGGGTGGGATCGTATTTCACCGAAACTCCACCTCGCCTGTATGTGGATCGTGGCCATCGCCTCCAACCTTTCGGCCTTGTGGATCCTTCTGGCCAACGGCTGGATGCAGCACCCCGTGGGCTATGTGCTTCGTGAAGGCAGGGCGGAGCTGGAGAGCTTCCTTGCCGTGCTGACCAATGGCTTCGGCTGGCAGCAATACGTCCATACCGTATCCGGATCGTGGATGCTGGCTGGCTTTTTCGTCATGGGCGTTTCCGCATATCACTTGCTGCGCCGCAACGAGGAGGATTTTTTCGGCCGCTCTTTCCGTCTCGGCTCGGTCTTTGCCCTGATTTTCTCCCTGGTCGTGGCCGTGCAGGGACATTTCCACGGCAACGAGGTGGCGACGGTGCAACCCACCAAGCTGGCGGCCATGGAGTCCCACTGGGAGACCCAGAAGGGCGCGCCCATGTATCTGTTGCAGGTCCCGAACATGTTCTCCGAGGGCAACATGATCGAGGCCATCCCCCTGCCCGGCGTCCTGAGTTTCCTGGCCTACAACGACTTCAATGCGGAGGTGAAAGGTCTCAACGACTGGCCCGAGTCGGAGCGTCCTCCGGTATTTCTGACATTCATGGCCTTTCGGGGCATGGTGGGGCTGGGAACGCTGTTCATCGTGCTCGCCCTGATGGCCTTTTTCTGGCGCGACAGACTCCAGGAAAAGCGCTGGCTGCTCAAGACGCTGATCTGGGTGATCCCCTTGCCCTATATCGCCCTGCAAATGGGGTGGATAGTGGCCGAAGTGGGCCGTCAACCCTGGATTGTCTACGGATTGATGAAGACCAGCGACGCGGTCTCGCCCATTGCCACGGAGCAGGTGGCGGTGTCGTTGCTGGCCTTCATCGTGGTCTATGGGTTACTGGGCGTGGCCGCGATTTACCTGCTGCGCAAGTTCGCCATCAAGGGCCCGAGTACCATCGGCGCATGACCTGAACGAACAATTCCCAGCTTAGTGAGGTCAACTATATGCTTGAGACTACTTGGTTTCTTCTCTGGGGTGTGTTGTGGGCCGTCTACTTCATGCTCGACGGCTTCGACCTGGGTTTGGGCACGCTGATGCCCTTTTTGGGAAAAAGCGAGAACGAGCGTCGGACCATCTACAATGCGGCCGGTCCGTTTTGGGACGGCAACGAAGTCTGGCTGATCACGGCCGGCGGTGTGACGTTCGCAGCGTTTCCAGGCACCTATGCCGTGATGTTCAGCAGCATGTACTCGGCCCTGCTGTTGTTGCTCTTCGCGTTGATCATCCGCGGCGTGTCCTTCGAGTTTCGTGGCAAGATCGAAAGCCCGGGCTGGCGCAAGCTCTGGGACACCTGTCACTTCCTGGGCAGCTTCCTGCCCGCGTTGTTGCTCGGCGTGGCCTTTGCCAACATCTTCAAGGGGCTGCCCCTGGACGCCGACGGCATCAACCAGTCCGGCCTCTTTGGACTGCTCAATCCCTACGGGCTGTTGGGCGGTGTGTTCTTCGTGTTGATGTTCAGCTACCACGGCGCCCTGTGGCTGGCCATCAAGACCCATGACCCCTTGCACGACCGGGCCTTGCGCACGGCCAGACTGATCTGGCCCTATCTCCTGGGCGTGGCCGTGTTGTTCCTGGCGGCATCGGCTTTGGCCACAAATCTCTACGACAACTATCTGAACAATCCACCGCTCATAGCCATCATCTTCCTCCCCCTGGCGGGGTTGGGGCTGACGCGTATTTTCCTGGGCTCCGGGAAGAGTTGGGCCGCATGGTTCATGAGTTCCTTGTTCATCGTGGGTGTCACGCTTTTCGGTGTCATCGGCATCTTCCCGGCCCTGCTGCCGTCGAGCCTGGATCCTGCCTACAGCATGACCATCCACAATTCGGCTTCCAGCACCCTGACCCTGCAGATCATGCTGGGCGTGGCCCTGGCCGCGGTGCCCGTGGTCATTCTCTACCAGGCCTGGGTCTACAAGAACTTCAGCTACAAGATCACGCAGGAGGATCTGTCGTACGAGGAAGCATACTGACGATCCCCGCGACAACCTGATCACGACCTGGGGGCGCTCTCTGCAAATAGAGCGCCCCTTGTTTCGTCTGTTGTCAGAATCTTGACGATCCGTTGTTTTTACAAAGCTTTTTCCGCACCGGGGTTATTGCAAGGGCTTCCGGGCTTGCCAGCCGGGCCGCTGCTGCGTACAACCCAGGCTGGTTGCCGTGGTCGGGCATGGGCCGATGTGCCTCGTTGCCAGGCAACAGGAATGACACGTTGTGGCTTTCGCCCGCGTATTGTGAGGAAATCCAAATGCATGGCATCTATCTGGGTCGACTGGCCCTGGTGTTCCTGGTGCCCGCTGTGGCGGCTTTCGGTTTGATCATGTTCGGGACAGGGTTTCTCTCCGGGCAGTTTTACAGTGACCGCACCGCCCCCACCGAGACGGTGGTCCGACGGGAGCCCTCCCAGGTGGGGCAGGGCGACAGCATCCTGAACCGTACCCCACACGTTCCTCAGCACAAGGAAGCTGAGGAGTCCATGGCGCAGGCCACCGGAGTCCTGGAACAGAAGGACGGCGTGGTGGGGGATGACGGCCGGGCCATCGTCGGAGCCGAAGGCGCCCTGCTGGCTGAGCAATCCGCGGAAGTGTCGGAGATCGATGCCCAGAGAATCCGCGAGGCAGCCCTGGCCGATCTCAGGGCCAAGACAGAGGCGGCGGCTCAGGTTCCAGCAGAGCAGGGGATCAGCTATTCCTTCCAGGTTGGCGCCTTCCTTGTGCAGACCAACGCCCAGGAACTGGCCGCATCCCTGCGTACGTTGGGCTACGACTCCTGGGTTGCCGATGAAAAGGACGCGGAAGGCCGGCTCTGGCATTTTGTCCGGGTAGGGCGTTTCACCAATCGTGAGGAGGCCGCTACCACGGCCTTGGCCTTTACCCAGCGTCAGGGCATAGAGGCCGTCATCGTCCGCCTGGACGGACAGCGCCGGGTCATCGCCGGCTCCGATACCGCCCCCGGCGCCAGGAGCGGCGTATCGGCGCCTCCGGTCACCGGTGAAGCACCGCACGAGTCCCTTGGCAAGCCCTTCTACGTGGTACAGGCCGGCGCGTTCCGCAATCCGCAGACCGCCCGCGACGCCGCCGCGCCGTTGTTGGAGCGGGGGTACGTGCCCTGTGTGGCCACGGTTCAGGACCAGGATTTCCAGACCTGGAACGTGGTGGAAGTGGCCACCTTTGCCAGCAAGGCCGAAGCCGAGGCCTTCCTCCAGCAGCACGGCTCAAAAGCGGGCGTCAATTTATCGGTCCGGGAACTCGACGCGGCCAAGATCACGGACCGCCAGTGCTTTTAACGTTGGTTTCGCGTAGAGGACGTATTCCCGACCCTTCCCGGAAGCTTCAGGCGTATGCCTTGTTCCCTCCCGATGTCCAAAAAGTAATTCTGGCGCAAGAATTGCTTAATCATTGGAGCGTAGTTATATCATCAGAGAGGAGATCCTCATGAAGCCCATGGTGGTGTACATATCCTTCATTCTTTCGTTGGTCCTGGCTCAGCATCTCGGCTGTGCTACCGTACAGGCGGGAGAAGGAGGCAAACGTCCTCCGACGGTGTTACTCATGGGCGACGCACTGGTGGACAAGGTTGCTCCCGGCATTGAGGACGGCGTTGTCGTCGGACGCATCGCGCGCCTGTCACGCACGGCCAAGCCAGGCACCGGATTCAGCCTGCCGGAGGCCTATAATTGGAAGCTCCACGTGCTCAGGGCAGTCAGTGACACCAAGCCGGATGTGGTGATCCTCGCCCTTGGCGGCGAGGACGCCCGGGCTTTGCCCGCGGGGCCGGGGTTCGCCCTGGAATTCGGCTCCCCGGCCTGGCGGACCGAGTACCGCCACCGGATGCGGGAGGTTCTCGATGCGGTGCGCCTGGGAGCGCCCCAGGTCATGGTTCTGCTCGTGGGTGTCTCCGGAGCACGTCCGGATGACCCTCGTGAGATGGTCATGCGCCAAGTCGCGGGCGATCTCGCTCAGGTGAGTTATCAGCCGGCGCCGGTCCTGCACACCTTGCTGGACGGCCGGCAATTGGGGTGGCGTTGCCTGCGCCGCATCGCTCCCGAAACCCAGGAGACCGCCGAAGAAGGCACTCCCTTCCTACAGCGGGCACTGCGCCTGGGCGCGGTGCTTTCCCTCCTGTCGGACAATCCGGCTGATTAACCAGGTCACCTCCGCACTACTGGGGATCGGGCTCCAGACGCGACCGGAACAGGGCCGCGTCGATGACGTTGACGTAGCAGGACTGGGATTCCTTTGACCGGAATTCTTCCGCTGCCTTGTGCGCGGCGTCGGGATTGTCGAAGTGCTCCGTGAACACGATGTACCAGTGGTCCTTGGCATTGTCGAAAAGCTTCACGATTCCCGCTTGGTAGCCTTTTTCCCTGTAGGCCTTTTGCCGTTCCCGCGCGTTGCCGCTTTCCACGAAAGCCCCTATCTGCAAGAAATAGAGCTGGTTATCCGCATCGAGCGCATCGACGTTGCCCGAGATGGCCACGATGGCCTCGCCTTCGTCAACAGCGTTGTATTCCCTGGCCGCTTCCCTGGCCTTCTCCAGGGTGTCGTACAGCCCCAGGCGCACGGCATACCAGATGGCACCGTCCGTGCCCCTGGCTCCGAGCACGTACGGGTTCCTGTCCTTCTGGCGCAGGGAGTCGGCCAGGGCCTGGGCACTTGCCGCATCGGAGAAGCGCTGTACCTGCACGGCATAACTGCTGGGCTGGTCCTTGGGGATGATGGTGCTTTCGCTCCATGAGTCTGCCGCGACGGGGTGCAGCAGCATTGTCAGGAGGAGGGGCAGTGTGAACAATATGCGCATGGTCTGTCTCCTGGGGTGGAAAGTGTTCGTTGCCTTGTTGTGTAAATAGAGTGAAAAAGCAAGCCTCTGACCTCTTGCGAGGCAGCGGCCGATGTGCAAGGATGTTTCGATCCATCGTAAACCGGAACCTCAACAAGCTGCAAGGAGCACGCACATGGGCGGCAACAGGTATGTGGTGGCTGTGGCAGGCGCGACAGGCGCGGTAGGGCGGGAGATGCTCAAGACTCTGGAGCAGCGCGATTTTCCGGCCAGCAAAGTGATTCCGCTGGCGTCGTCGCGTTCCGCAGGCTCCACCCTGGAGTACAAAGGTCAGAACCTCATCGTGGAAGAACTCAAAGAGGATTCTTTCAAGGGAGTGGACCTGGCGCTGTTTTCCGCCGGCGGCGGCACCTCGGAGAAATTCGCCCCCCATGCGGCAAACGCCGGTTGCGTGGTGGTAGACAACTCCAGTGCCTGGCGCATGGACGAGCGTTGCCCTCTGGTGGTGCCCGAGGTCAACCCCCACGATCTGGACTGGCACAAGGGTATCATCGCCAACCCCAACTGCTCCACCATCCAGATGGTGGTTGTGCTCGCCCCCTTGCACAAGGCGGCCGGCATCAAACGTGTGGTGGTCTCCACCTATCAGGCCGTGTCCGGCACCGGACAGAAGGCCATCAAGGAACTGGAGACCCAGGTACGCGAGCTGTTTTCCATGCAGAACCCCACGGTCGCGGTCTACCCCTACCGCATCGCCTTCAACTGCCTGCCGCAAATCGACGTGTTCCTGGACAATGGCTACACCAAGGAAGAGATGAAGATGGTCCATGAGACCGTGAAGATCATGGGCGACGAGCGAGTCAAGGTCACGGCAACCACGGTGCGGGTCCCGGTGTTCTACGGGCACAGCGAGTCCCTGAACATCGAGTTCGAGAGCGAACTCACGCCCAACGAGGCCAGGGTCGTCCTGAGCCAGGCCCCGGGCGTGCGCGTCATGGACAACCCCTCCGAGAAGATCTACCCCATGCCCATCGATGCCGCGGGCCAGGACGAAACCTATGTGGGGCGCATTCGCAAGGACGAAACCCAGGACAACACCCTGAACATGTGGATCGTGGCCGACAACATCCGCAAGGGCGCTGCCCTGAACGCGGTGCAGATCGCTGAAACGCTGATCCAACGCGACCTGATGCGGGTCACGGAAAAGAACGTCTTCTGAAAGGCAAAACGACAATGACGGAAATACTCGACAGCCAGGAGTACCTGACGCGGCTGCTCAAGGCTCCCCGGCCGGAAGCCGCCAAGTTCCGCGCCTTCTACGACCACCGCGTCGGCGCCATCTGCACCGATTCCAAACTCATGTTCGCGCCCCTGGACGATCATATCCTGCATCGCGGGGACGGTATCTTCGAGGTCATGAAGATCGTGGGCCGTCGGCTCTACCAGCTCGACGCACACCTCAAGCGCATGCGGCGCAGCGCCAAGGCCATCCAGCTCACGCCTCCCTGCACCTGGGAGCGCCTGCGCGAACTGTCCTTGGACGTGGCCAAGGCCGCGGACTTCGAAAACGGCATGCTGCGGATACTCATGGGGCGTGGTCCCGGCGGCTTCCACGTCGACCCCACGGAGTGCCCCTTCCCCAGTCTGTACATCGTGGCCTACGCCGTTCATCTCAAGCCCGAGGAGCTTTTCGAGAAGGGCGTCACCGCCTTCCGCTCCTCCATCCCTGCCAAGCAAAAATACATGGCGCAGATCAAATCCGTGGACTACCTGCCCAACGTCCTGGTCAAGCTGGAGGCCCTGGAAAAAGGCTATGAT
Source organism: uncultured Desulfovibrionaceae bacterium (assembly GCA_964609625.1). GTDB lineage: Bacteria > Desulfobacterota > Desulfovibrionia > Desulfovibrionales > Desulfovibrionaceae. The sequence continues at coordinate 34,610 of CAZSRS010000007.1, read as the reverse complement.
TACGGCCTGACCTTCGATGGTGACGGATTCCTGGCAGAGGGCAGCACGGAAAACTCCTGCCTCGTGGACCAAAAAGGGGTGCTGCATGTGCCGGAGTTCACCCACGCACTCATGGGCACCACCCTGATGCGCGGCCTGGACCTGATCAAGGACGAAGTGCCCATCCTGTTCAAGAACATCACCGAGGCCGAAATCTACCACGCCAAGGAACTCATGGTGGTGGGCACCACCATCGACGCACTGTCCATCGTGCGCTACAACGACAAACCCATCCACGACGTGCGCCCTGGCCCCGTGAGCCGACGCATGCGCCAACTCCTGATGCAGGACCTCAGCGAAAACGGCATCCCGGTGTAGCGAAGGATGTGATGGATACCCGGGGGGAAACTTTTTGAAAAAAGTTCCCCCCGGACCCCCTTCAAAAACTTCTGGAATGGAAACATGAGCCCCGGAGGGGCGTCCCCGAAGAGAGCCCGGCCCATCGGGTTGGGTGCGGGGGCGCTCAGAGAATCGGCCTAGTGGACGAGCACCTCGTAGGTGCTGACTTTCAGCTCCTTGCCGCCGTACGGGATGTTGGCCGCGCCAAAGTCGGGGCGAACCTTGCCGATGTGCAACCCACCCTTGATCATGCCCCGTGCCACGTAGAGAGGTTGGCCGTCCGCCTCCTGCCCCGCCATGACGGCTCCCTGGGGAATTCTGCCCCCCGAGGCCGGGACCCAGCGGGCCGGGCCGACCCAGACTTCATAGCAACTGGCCGGAATCTCCTTGCCACCATAGGGGATGTTTGCCGCATTGAAGGCGGGGCGAACCTTGCCTGGATGCGTGCCGGCGTATCGCCCCTTGGTATTCAGCGAGGCACGGGCGATCCAGAGCGGTTCGCCGGAAGCCTCGTATCCCTGCGCCGTGGCGCCGCGGGGTATCTGGCCGTGACAGGCGGCAATCCACTCGGCGCGCAAGGATGCCGGAAGCGTCAGGACAAGAACTGCCGCGAAAAGGATCAAAATGAAGTGCTTGGGCCACATTTGTGTTTCCTTTTCCAGATGCGTTGTGCCCATCCGGCACTGTCACTGGGCAGCAGAGCAGACTGCCGCCCCTTGCGCCGTGATGGCGCCGCTTCCCAGGTCCAGCGTGTGCAACTGTTTATAGCATATGGACAGGCCATACTCTTTCCACTGCGCGGCCTCGGGACAGTGGGGCCGGGGTGACGGTTCGGGCACCTCCGCGGTCCACTCCAGACGGCGGTCTTGACGCAGGATCATGCCATCCGCTTCTTCGTTGAAATAGCCGGCGTCCAGCAGCACGGCCTCGCGCTTCAGGTCAAGGACCATGAGCCGCCGTGGGTCGGGGCCCGTACCACAATCGACGATGGCCGCGTCTCCGGCTCCTCCCAGGAAATAACAACTGTCGTCCTTGTCCGAGGTCATGATCTCCCTGCCCGGAGCCTGGGAGCAGTCTTTTTCAAGGGAAGCCCCGGTGTCTCTCGGCAGGAAGCGGAGCGTGGCCGTGTCGAGTTCGGGGTCGGCGGTCTCCACGGCCAGATGAGTACCCCAAGAATAGCAGGCCGCGCCAGGCAGGAAGGCGATTTGCACCGGGTCGGTTCCGGGTGTGCCGTAATACGGAAGGGTTGTCCGGCGCGTGGCCTTGAAGCCGGGATCGAGGGGTGTGACGCGTTCGACTCCCAGCAGGATGGTGCGGACGGGTCGGGCATTGCCCCTGGCTTCCTCTGGGTTGTAGATGAGCCAGTATCGTCCGGCCGCCTCGACTTCGTAGAGGTCGGTCACGACTTCCACGACGGCGTCCACCCGCACCCGGACGCCGAGATAGTCGTAATAGTTCTCGGGCGCGTCACCCAGTTCGTAAATCACGTTCGGATTCCCGGCATCGGGCGTGAAACGCATCTGGCCGGCGGGTGTCAGGACAAAGGTGCCGGTTTGGGAAAAACGGTCCCCGGCCACGCATGGTGTCACGTCGGAAAAGGATTGGATGAACCAGGAAACCAGGCAGCTGACCAAGACGAGGGAGAGTCGTTTGGTGGCACGGGTGCTCATGGGGACGTCTCCTGGTTGGGGGTTGGTATGATAGGTGTCTCGGGCCATCAGTCCCCCGAAATCTCTATACCAACAATTCGGAGAGCGCCATCCCGGAATGTGCATTCCCCGCGAAAAAGTCATGCCGCCTTGACGGCGATGCTCTCGGCGTAGATCTCCATGGCCTGGAGCAGGATCTCCGGTGTGGGCTGACAGTTTTCCACGATGTCGCGGTAGCGGGGTTCGCCCCTGAGATAGGAGAGGATCGGGGGCAGCACCTCGCGGGCAACGGCCTGGCCTTCGGCGGTGATTCGGGCGTAGGCGCCCTTGACCGAGCGCTTGCGGATGTCGCTGTCGGTTGCGGGCACGTGGTATTCTATGAGCCCGGACGCGGCCATCTTCACCAGATGCCTGTCGATGGTGGTGCTGTCGGTATCCAGGTGGTCGGTGAGCCGGTCCACGGTCTGGGAGACGAACTGGCCGAGTCGCTCCAGCAGGGACACGCGCATCTGATTGGATTGCGGGCAGCTGTTGCGCCCGTTGGCCAGGAAGCCTTCACAGTTCACGCCGAGCTGGACGCAGCGGGTGAGCAGGAAGCCGGCCGCCGGTTTGATGGAGATATCCAGCAACCGCCAATACGGGGTGTCCTTGGGGCTGCTGTCGCTGGGATCGGAGTCGAGCCCTGTTTGAGCGGGGGAAGGATCGCGCTCCATGATGTGTTTCAGGGAGCGCTGGCAATACTGGTTGAAGTTGTTGCGGTTGAGGAAGGGGAAGTCTTGCAGGAAGGGAAATTCCCGGTGCAGGCGTTCTTCCATCTCCTTCGGCCGTCTGGGGTGTTCGTCGATGATGCCCCAGACGAAAAATGCCTTGGGGAAGGTGTTCATGGCGTGCAGGGCGTTGTTCACGCGCTCTGGAGAGGGGGCCACGACCACGGGCGGTTTGCGTTCGGCGGTGCGTTTGCGGATCATTGTCTGTAGGCGCTGTTTTTGGGTTTTGTATCTGGTTGTTCTTCAGTCTCGTGCCATGGTAACGTGTCTGTTGCCTGCTGGTGTGCAAGTGCAAGGCGTCCCAGCCGCTTCAAGGATGGGGGCGGCGTGGCCGGCATGCGGCCTGGCGATCCCTTGACAAAGATGAGCGACTCCGTGCTGTTCGGGATATTGGATGATACCGCGACTTCATCCGTCACGCCAAGGTGATGTGTTTCGCACCACGCCTGTCAGACAGGGTGCGGAATGCCGAACTTCGCGGCGGTGCTCCAAGCTGCGGCGCGGGTCGTGCCGTGATGGAGCTGCCACATGCAGTGCTGGATTGTGAAATCAAGCTATCAACAATTCTATCCTATGGGAACACAAAATTCAGGAGCCTCTTCACCGCCTCCAAGGTCTTTCCGGACTCCTCGGCGGCACGGTGGGTGCCACGCTCCAGGATATCCCAGATCCTGTCCGGATCCCGCTCCAGGGCGCGTCGGCGTTCGTGGATGGGCCCCAGAAAGGTTTCCAGACTCTCCAGCAGGACCTTTTTGCAATCCACGCACCCCCAGGAGGCCGACGTGCAGCCCGCGCCGATCTCTGCCCGTTGCTCTTCCGACGTCATGAGTTCGTGGTAGGGGTAGAGATTGCAGTCCTTGGGGTTGCCCGGATCGCTCTTGCGCTTGCGGTTGGTGTCCGTGAGCATGCCCATGACCTTGGGCTTGATCTCGTCCATGGACTCCCGCAGCTGGATGGTGTTGCCGTAGCTCTTGCTCATCTTCCGACCGTCCAGGCCCGGACACTTGGCCGCGGCCGTGAGCTTGGCCTGGGGCTCGGGGAAGAAGTCACCGTAGAGGTGGTTGAATCGTCGGGCGATCTCGCGGGTCAGCTCCAGGTGGGGGAGTTGGTCCTGCCCCACGGGAACATACATAGGTTTGTAGAGCAGGATGTCAACCGCCTGCAGCACGGGGTAGCCCAGGAAACCGTATGTGTTCAACTCTTTTTCCATGAGTTCGTGGCGGATTTCCTTGTAGGTGGGGTTGCGCTCCAGCCAGCCCAGGGGAGTGAACATGGAGAACAGCAGGTGCAACTCGGCGTGGTTCTGCAAGCGGGATTGCTGAAAGATGGTGCACTTGTCCGGGTCCAGTCCGGCCGCCACCCAGTCCATGACCAGCTCGGGCACGAAGCCCTTGATGCGCTGCGGGTTGGCGTACTCCGTGGTGATGGCGTGCCAGTCGGCCACGAAGTAGAAGCAGTCGAAATCCTCCAGCAGATCCACCCAGTTTTTCAGGACACCGAAATAATGCCCCAGATGCAAGGGACCTGTGGGGCGCATCCCGGAAACGATGCGCGCGAGCGGCGTACTCATTCTTCCTCCAGAAAAAACATGTGGTTGTAAAGCATGTCCAGCGGACTCACAAGAGCAGGGAGCGCAGATACAGGAGCGCCGGAACCAGGAGCTTGCCCAATATGCCGGTGCCTAGAAGAACCAGGATGATCAGCAGGCCGAAGCGCTCCAACTGCATGTAGGGCAACGCCAGGGACGGGGGCAGCACCCCGGCCACGATCTTGCTGCCGTCCATGGGCGGGATGGGTAGCAGGTTGAAGAGTCCGAGGATGATGTTCACCGTGACCCCTGCTTGGCAGATCAGGGCCAAGGGGTAGAGCACAAACATCACGGCCGGGCTCTCCGGGCTCGATTCCAGCAAGGGAAAGATCAGCCGCAGGAGCAGGGCGAAGAACACCGCCAGCACGAAGTTGGCGGCCGGTCCGGCAACGGAAACCAACATCATGGCCTTGCGTGGATTCTTGAAATGATAGGGGTTCACGGGAACCGGCTTGGCCCAGCCCAGCACAAAGGGGCTGAAGATGGCGGTGATCAGGAAAACGAATGACCCCATGGGATCGAGGTGCTTGATGGGGTTCAGGGTCAACCGTCCCGCGGACTTGGCTGTGTCGTCTCCGTTCAGATAGGCCACGAAGCCGTGCGCCACCTCATGGCAGGTGACGCCCAGCAGCAGGGGGACGAAAAAAATGGCGATGCGCTCAATGGCAGCGACGATGTCAGGCATGCAGAGGCGGCTACCACGTTCCCTGCCCAAGGGCAAGCGGATTTGCCGAACATCGGCCAGCAGCATGCTGCGGGGCAAGAATTTCCACCCGGAGATATATCTGGATGAAGCAGGGATATTGAAAAACAACCGGTTATGCTGTTACTCACTTTCCTGCCAGACATGAACGGAGCGAGCCCCTGCCAGGGAATAGCTTTCTCCAATACAACCACGCGGCATTACATTCTGGAGCCCCCATGCTGATCATCGGAGTGGACACCGGCGGCACCTTCACGGACCTGATCCTTCGCGGACCCGACGGCTGGCGCGTGCACAAGCTGCTCTCCACGCCGGACAACCCGGCCAGGGCCGTGCTCCTGGGCCTGGAGGCCGTCTCCGATCCCGGCGTGCCCCGGCACGTGGTGCACGGCTCCACCGTGGCCACCAACGCCATCCTCGAACGCAAGGGCGTGCGCACCGCCCTGGTCACCACCGCAGGCTTCGAGGACGTCATTTTCATCGGCCGCCAGAACCGCTCCCGCCTCTATGACCTGGCCTATCGCCGCGAGCCGCCCATCGTGCCCGAGGAACTGCGCTTCGGCGTGCCCGGCCGCATCCTGCACAGTGGCGAGGAGCACACCCCCTTCGATGACGTGACAGCCAGGCAGGTAGCCGCCGCCGTCCAGGAGAGCGGCGCCGAGTCCGTGGCCGTGTGTCTGCTCTTTTCCTTCGCCAACCCGGAGCACGAGCGCCGCATGGCCGACGCCCTGGCCCATACCGGCCTGCCCATGTCCCTGTCTCACGAGATCCTGGCCGAGTTCCGCGAGTTCGAGCGCACCGCCACCACCGTGGTCAACGCCTACGTCAGCCCCAAGATGCGGCGCTATATCTCCTGGCTGCGGGAACACCTCGCCCCCGAAGATCGGCTGCGCGTCATGCAGTCCAACGGCGGCTCCATCTCGGCCGAGACCGCCATGCGCGAGTCCGTGCGCACCATCCTCTCCGGTCCGGCCGGCGGGGTGGTGGGCGCTCTGGAGATAGGCCGCCTGACCGGATTCCCCAGGCTGATCACCTTCGACATGGGCGGCACCTCCACCGATGTCTCCCTGCTGGACAACGCCCTGTCCATGACCCTGGAGGCCTCCATCGCCGGGTATCCGGTGAAGACGCCCATGCTGGATATCCATACCGTGGGCGCAGGCGGCGGCTCCATCGCTCGGATCGACTCGGGCGGCGCCCTGGTAGTGGGGCCAGAGAGCGCCGGCGCCGCCCCCGGCCCCATCTGCTACGGCACGGGCGAGCGCCTCACCGTCACCGACGCCAACCTCTTTCTGGGGCGGCTGATACCCGAGCACTTCCTCGGAGGGCGCATGCATCTGCATCCAGAACGCCTCCAGGCACCCATGCAGGCCATGGCCGCAACCCTGGGCCTGCGCCCCGCGGAATTGGCCGAGGGCGTGCTCGACGTGGCCAACGCCGCCATGGAGCGCGCCATCCGCGTCATCTCCGTGGAGCGCGGCTTCGACCCGCGCGAGTTCACCCTGTTCTCCTTTGGCGGCGCCGGGGGGTTGCACGCCGTCGAACTGGCCAGGATGCTGCACATGCCCCGCGTGCTGGTGCCGCGCAATCCCGGCATCCTCTCGGCCCTGGGCATGCTCATGGCCGACGTGATCAAGGACTACTCCCGCACCGTGATGCTCCCGGCCGCCGACGCGAGCCCCGACGAGATCGAGGCGCACTTCGCGCCCCTGGAATCGCGGGCCGTGGAGGAACTCGAGGCCGAGGGCCTGGGCCCGGAGCGCACCCTCCTGGAACGCTTCCTGGACATGCGCTACGAGGGGCAGTCCTTCGAGATCGTCACCCCCTATACGCCGGGCGCTGACGGCGCGGCCCTGGCCGAGGCCTTTCATGCCCTGCACGAGCGCGGCTATGGCTACCGCAACCCGGACAAGCCAGTGCGGATCGTCAACGTGCGGCTGCGCGCCAGGGGTCTGCCCGAGAAGCCGGGCTTCGAGAAACGCCCCCTGGCTGGAGAGAAGCCACCGCCAGAGGGCGACCTCGGCGCCCATACCCTGATCTTCCAGGGCCGGGAGCACCGAGCGCGCGTGCTGCGACGCGAAGCCCTGCTGCGGGGCAACCGCGTGCAAGGGGCGGCCGTGCTGGTGGAATATTCGTCCACCATCTTCCTCCCCCCTGACTCCGTGGGGCGCGTCGACCCCTGGGGCAACATCGTCATCGAGGTGGATGAATAGGAGAAGCTGGGAAATGATCTGCCGGGGGGAAACTTTTTGAAAAAAGTTTCCCCCCGGACCCCCCTTCAAAAACTTTTGGAATGGTAAATGGATGATACAGCGTCACAGGAGGTGATGCCCGCGAGCGCATCGAGCGTAAGCGCAGGCAAGACCGCGCTCCTGCCGGAGCGGCCAGCGCATCGCCGCACAGGACGTGCGGTGGGCGCGGTATCCGGTTGACATAATGCCTGGCCCACCGGGTCAGGTGACAGGTTGTGTAGTTTGAGTGCATTGAAATGTTCTGGAAAGGGGGAGCCCGAGGGGGAAGAACCTCTTGCAAAGAGGTTTTCCCCCTCGGAAGCCTTTCCCATTCTTTTCGAGGAGCCCACATGCAGCTGCATCCCATCCTCTTGCAGGTCTTCAAGAACCGCTTCGCGTCCATAGCCGAGGAGATGGGCGTGACGCTCATGCGCACGGGCTTTTCACCGAACATCAAGGAGCGCCGGGATTTCTCCTGCGCCCTGTTCGACGCCCAGGGGGAGATGCTGGCCCAGGCCGCGCACATCCCGGTGCATCTCGGCTCCATGCCCCTGTCCGTGCAGGCAGCCATCGAGGCCGTACCCATGCGCCCCGGCGACATGGTCATCTGCAACGACCCGTTCAAGGGGGGCACGCACCTGCCGGACATCACCCTGGTGGCGCCGGTGTTCGCAGCCGGTGGCGAGACGCCTGCGTTTTACGCGGCCAGCCGCGCCCACCATGCCGATGTCGGAGGCATGGCCGCCGGCTCCATGCCCCTCTCCACCTCGCTGTTCCAGGAGGGCGTGATCATCCCGCCCTTGAAGTTTGTGGAACAGGGAGTCATCGACGAGAAGCTGCTGCGCTTTTTCCTGAACAACGTGCGCACGCCGCAGGAACGCGAGGGCGATTTCGCGGCCCAGGTCATGGCCAACGTAACGGGCGTGCGCCGCATGGGCGAACTCCTGGACAGGTATGGCCTGGACACGGTGCGCGCCTATGCCTCCGGAATCCTGGATTATGCCGAGACCATGACCCGCAAGGCCGTGGAAGGGATTCCTGACGGCGAGTACGTCTTCGAGGACTGCCTGGACAACGACGGCCTGGGAGCGCGGGACATCTTCATTCGCCTGCATCTGCGCATCCAAGGGCAGCGTGCCTTCCTCGACTTCAGCGCCTCGGACGACCAAGTGCCTGGCAGCGTCAACGCCGTGCGCGCCATCACGCTTTCGGCCGTGCTCTACGCCTTCCGCTGCCTGGTGCGGGAGGACGTGCCGGCCAACGCCGGCTGCATGCGCCCCCTGGAGGTTGTCACCAGGAAGGGCAGCATCGTGGACGCGGCGTTTCCGGCCGCGGTGGCAGGGGGCAATGTGGAGACCTCGCAACGCATCGTGGACGTGATTTTCGGCGCCCTGGCCCAGGCCGTGCCCCAGCGTATCCCGGCCGCCAGCCAGGGCACCATGAACAACATCACCATCGGGGGGCGCGATCCGCGCGGGGACAAGCCCTTCGCCTACTACGAGACCCTGGCCGGCGGCATGGGCGCCTCGGCGCACGGCGACGGCGAGAGCGCCGTGCACTCGCACATGACCAACACCCTGAACACGCCGGTGGAGGCCCTGGAGTACGCCTACCCCTTCCTGGTCACGGAGTATTCCATCCGCCGCGCCACCGGGGGGCGCGGCAAACAAGTCGGCGGCAACGGCCTGGTGCGCGAGATCGAACTCCTGGCCCCGGCCGAGGCCACGGTGCTCTCGGAGCGCCGCGAACGCGGCCCCTACGGTTTGCACGGGGGCGAGCCCGGCACGTCGGGCCTGAACCTGCTCATCCGGAAGAATGAAGAGGGAGGGGAGACGCAGCGCACCACGCTCCCCGGCAAGTTCTCCATCGCCCTGGCTCCGGGCGATCGCCTGCGCATCGAGACCCCCGGCGGCGGAGGCTGGGGGCGGGAGTGAGGGGGGAAGCACCCGCCTCTGTTTTTGCGATCCAGACCGACAGGCCATCCGACTTTCCTTGCCGCGCCCCCCTTGCCGCGCTATCATCCTCCACAGGGGGACTCGGTCTCGTGGATTCGGATCATGAACCTGCAGCGCAAGGAATTTCCGACATGAAAGACAAAATGACGGCGCCCCGCATCAAGGCGCTCAAGGGGCAGCGCAAGCTGTCCATGCTCACGGCCTACGACTGCCCCACCGCCAGGGTACTCGACCGCTGCGGCCTGGACATGATCCTGGTGGGTGATTCCCTGGGCATGGTGGTCTTGGGGCGCGAGGACACCCTGTCCGTGACCATGGACGAGATGCTGCACCACGTGCGGGCGGTGGCCAGGGGCGTGCAGCGCGCCCTGCTGGTGGCGGACATGCCCTTTCTCTCCTACGAGTCGTCCGTGGAACTGGCCGTGCTCAATGCCGGCCGCATGCTCAAGGAAGGGGGCGCCCGGGCCGTGAAGTTCGAAGGCGGCGCGTCCTGCGTGGAGCAGGTGCGCGCCCTGGTACGTGCCGGCATTCCGGTGCAGGGGCACATCGGGCTCACGCCGCAACGCATCGCGGAACTGGGCGGGTTCAAGGTCCAGGGCCGGGGGAGCGAGGCCGCCAGGGTGCTCGTGGAGGACGCCCGAGCCCTGGCCGAGGCCGGAGTCTTCAGCATCGTGCTCGAGGCCATCCCGGCGGAGCTGGCCGGGGAGATAACCGCCTCGGTGACCGTGCCCACCATCGGCATCGGCGCCGGCCCGGCCTGTGACGGTCAGGTCCTGGTGACCAACGACCTGCTCGGACTCTACGAGAACTTCGTGCCCAAGTTCGTGAAGCGTTACGCCAACCTGGCCCAGCAGATGGAAGAGGCCATCACCGCCTACAAGCGGGAGGTCGAAGAGGGCGTCTTTCCCGCCCCCGAACATAGCTTCGAATGACCTTACCCAAGCGATGTGCACGCGGGGGGAAAGCCGTTGGGACTTCCCCCCGCGTTGCCGTTATCTGGGGACGAGTTCGAAGGTGGCGTCGGCCGGGAACTCCGGCGTGTTGTGCCCCTCGGCGTGCAGCATGAGGTTGCGGTGTCTGAGAAACACCCCTGGCCGGTTGTGCAGCGTGAAGGAGGCCAGGGCCGTGTTGGCCAGCCCGGGTACGCGCTGGAATGTGGCGTCGGAGCGGAAGACATAGGTATCCTGGAAGGGCTGCAACTCCACACGGCCGCCGATGGCCCGCAGGAACTGTCCAGGATAGTTCACGGACTCGAAGGAAACCATGTTCGGGTCGGCCAGGCCGGGGATCATGCGGAAGGTGGCGTCCTGTTGATCCTGGGGCGAGGCTATCCCAGAGATCATCACCGCGTTTTGCCGGTGCCGCACGAAGTGACTGGGAAAGTTCATGGACCTGAGGGAGAGCACGGGGCCACCCGGAGCGCCCGGAGGCGGCGGGGGCACTGCTCCCGGTCCCACGCCGGCCAGCGCGCCCACGATGCGGAAGGTGGCGTCCTGGGGAAAGGGGCCTGGACCGGGCGCGTCGAGCCAGATGTTGTAGTTGCGATGGCGGAGGAATCTGCCCGGAAAGTTGTGCGACTCGAAGGTGACCCAGCTCGGGTCAGCGAAGCCCGGCACCTGCCTGAAGGTGGCGTCGGCCCGGAACAGGGGGCTTTCCTCGAAGGGGTGGAGCATCAGGCGGAAATTCTGGTGTCGCAGGAAATGCCCCGGAAAGCTGACGGATTCGAAGGACAGCTTGCTGGGGTCGGCCAGGCCGGGCACGATGCGGAAGGAAGCGTCGGCCCTGTCCTGGGGCGAGTAGATCTCGGTGATGTCCACCACGCCGCCGCGATGCCGCACGAAATGGGTTGGAAAGCTGAAGGATTGCAGGGAAACGTTCGCCAGACACACGGCGGCGTCAAGGACAAAGAGAACGAGCAGACCGGCTGTAAGGAGCTTTTTCATGGTGCCCCCTCCATTTTGAAAAGGGTTGTGGTGTCAAATGGTTCCCTGCCGCTCATATCCGGTTGCCCCGGTGCCGTCACGTAAAAAATGATGCGGCTACCGCCGGGGGGAGGGCCGGATACGTGGCCCTGCATCGGCACGAGGCGTGCGGCGTGCGGGACATGGACTATGACGCGAGGGGCGGTCGGTTTGTTGACAGGACGTCACGGGCGAAGGGATTCCTCCACGGGCCGCAGTAGGGGGGCCGTGCAGGCCAGACGCAATTGCCGGTCGCATATGGCGAGTTCGCGCGCCTGTTCTCTGGCGCGTTCCAGGCCGAGCTCGATGTCGTGCTCCAGCACGCAGCCCAGGCAGGTGGGGCCTTGGGCTGTCACGAAGTAGGGGTGCAGCGCGTCCAGGGGTTCGCGGCACACGGTGCAGGTCTCGGGCATGTCATACTCCTTGTCCGCCAATCCAAGAAAGGGGCGGTAGGCAATCTGTTCACTCTCCAGTCGTGGAAATACAAGAAGCATGCCTTGGTGTGTTGTCTCCAGGATTCCAGGGCGTTTCGTGCGGGGACGTGGAAAAAGCGCCGCTGCATGACGCCGGGATGACACATTGCTGGCAGAAAAGCGTCCGGCGGAACTGCCCTCGGCGCTTTACAATCCACAGGCACAAGGCTAGGCTTTCGTGTGCGGGTAGAGGCAGGCCGCCACCGGAGAACAGGGGAATGAACACCGAATACGCCAACGAAGCCCTGGCCAAGGGCGTTGTCTTGCAGTCCTACGAGATCATCGAGGTGCTGGGCAAGGGGGGCTTCGGCATCACCTATCTGGCCCTGGACCGCAACCTCCGGAACCAAGTGGCCCTCAAGGAGTATTTCCCCCACGACGTGGCCATGCGCATGCCGGACAACAGCGTCAGCGTGCGCGCCGAGAACATGGAGGGGCATTTCGACTGGGGCAAGAGCCGCTTTCTCCTGGAAGCGCAGATCCTGGCCCAGTTCCGCCACCCCAACATCGTGCGCGTGCTCACCTTGTTCGAGGCCAACAACACCGCCTATATGGCCATGGACCTGGAAAAGGGGGAGAACCTCTCGGATATCCTGGAGCTGCGTGGCGTGCTCGAGGAGGAGGAACTCGCCTCCATCACCCTGCCCCTGCTCTCCGGGCTGGAGGAACTGCACGAGCACGGCTTCATCCACCGCGACATCAAGCCAGAGAACATCGTCATCCGCGAGGACAGCTCGCCGGTACTCATTGATTTCGGCTCGGCGCGCAACGCCATGGGCAGCCGCTCCCTGACCACGCTGCTCACCCCAGGCTACTCCCCGCTGGAGCAGTACTACAGCACCAGCGACGACCAGGGTCCTTGGAGCGACATCTATGCCTTTGGCGGAGTGCTCTACCGGGCCATCAGCGGCAACACGCCGCCGGAGTCCGCCCTGCGCACCAGCTCGGCCTTGAGCGGGCAGCATGACCCGCTGGTTCCGGCGGTGACCGTGGGGCTGGGGCGCTATTCCCGGAACTTCCTCGAGGCCGTGGACAAGGCCCTCAACGTCCTGGAAAAGGACCGTCCTCAAAGTGTGGGGGAGTGGCGGGCCATGCTCTTTCCCCAGGCAACCGGTCCGGCCCCCGGCGAGATACGCGAGCGCCGCCTGACCAGGGCCGTGCCCGAGGCCGCCAACGGCGAGCGGCTCGGGACGCTGCCCCCCGGTCTTGACAGCGCGCGTCCGCTGCTGCTGTACATGGACGCCTCGGCCCAGGCGGAACTGCGTGCCCGCTCCCAGGGGATACAGCCGGGCTGCTTCAGGCACGTGTTGGTGGTCTCCAACGACGCGGATCAGGCCCGCCAGGACTGCCAGCAGCTGTCCTTTTGCCAAGGGGGCGTGGTCAAGGCCCTGGTGCGTGGAAAATCCGCCCTGGCCTATCTGCAGGAGAACGAGGTCGATCTGGTGCTCTGCGAGGACACCCTGCGCGACATGCAGGGGCTCCTGCTGCTGCACAACATCGGGCAGCGCCACCGGCTGCTGCCGGTCATATTGGCCTCGGCAAGCACCGAGCGTGGGTTGGTGCTCGACGCCGTGTCCCTGGGCGCCGCCGGGGTCATGCAGCGCCCGGCCAAGGACGAAGACGTCCAGGCCTTGCTGCTGCAAGTCTGGCAGGTGGCGCAGTTCTACGGCGTGGAGCAGGCGCGGCTCTCTCTGGCGCGCAAGCTGCGTGGCGAGGGCAAGCTGCGCGAGGCCGTGGACTCCTACAAGGTCGTGACCGACATGGTCGAGGAGCCGTGGGACTACTACGAGTCGGGCTTTCACGAACTGCTAAACAACCAGTACGGCCGGGCCATGGTCTCCTTCAAGCGGGCGGCCAAGATCATGGTCCTGGGCATGGAGGCCTTTCGCGGAATGGCCGAGGCAGCCACGTCCAGGGGGGACAACAAGCATTCCAAGGCCTTTTCCCTGCGTGCGGCACGGCTCATGGACCGCTACACCCGGCTTGAGCAGACCAAGCAGCTGTTCGTGAACATCGTCAAGAACAAGTCGCGCATCCCCAATCCCTTCAACACCCTGGGCGTGGCCCTGCGCAGACAGGGCGACCATTCCGGCGCCATCAGGGCCTACAAACTGGCGCTGGCGCTGGAGTCCGAGGACGCCAACGTGCAGTACAACATGGCGCGGGTCATGGCCTCGATCCTGGAGCACGACAATGCCTTGCACTACGTGGCCAGGGCACTGGAACTCAATCCCGGCCTGGAGGCGGCCGCGCAGCTCTACAAGATGATCACCGGCACCAACTGGCCGGGCAAGAAAAAGCGTACGACACGGCAACCCGGAGCCCCTGAGCCTCTGCCCCCCCGCCGCCTGGAGTCCGTGCTCGACGACTGAAATCCACCACCGCGCGCGACGGCCCGCAACACGGCCCGTGCGCAACGTTCGATCCAGCGTCATGAAGGTGTCACACCCGCGCCACGCCATCGTTGCCAAGTCCGGGCATCCTGCCTCCAATCCCGTTCAGGAGGTCCCCCATGCGCAGCCTTGTGCTCTATCTGCTCATCCTTGTCGCTTCCCTGGTCTGGCAGACGTTGGACCCTGAACCGCCCCCGATTTCAGAGGTTTCGGTTCACCGCGTTTCCGCTATTTCAGAATCAGTAGCGAAATCGAGCTGGTAGGGCTTTTCCCGTTCCCACAAGGCTGGACTTGCTGCCCCAGGCGGCAACGTCTGGCTTACCCTGGGCCTTGACCGTGCGCCATGAAGCAGCCTACAGCAAGCAACATGATGCTCGCGGCGGGGAAGATTGCGCCGCCGCCAGCGCCCCCCCGACCGATCAACCAAGGAGTCACCATGCGTGCCGACTCGCTGTCCCCCTGCATCACCACGACCAAGGTCGATGAATCCCGGGATTTCTACGTCAGGCACTTCGGCGCCAAGGTCACCTTTGACTGCGGCTGGTATGTAAATCTCGAATTTGGAGCGAACGTGTCGATCCAGTTCATGGCACCGCAACCCGACTTTCCGGCGTGCAATCCCGCGGGCTTGACCTACAACTACGGCGTCCCGGATGTCGATGCCGCGTACCAGACGCTCACGGCCTCGGGCCTGGCGGTTGTCATGCCCCTGGAGGATCATCCCTGGGGCGATCGCGGCTTCGCGATCCAGGACCCCAACGGCATCCTGCTCTACATCTACTCGGAGCGCGAACCCAGCGCCGAGTTCAAGCAGTACTACAGGACGTGAGGCCGGGGCTGAAGCAACCTTGGTTCATGCACGCGTCTCGGCAACGCTCCGTGCGCTTTGCAGTGCGCGTTGGTCAGGAGTACAGTCGTGAAACAGGGTATATTTCTGGTCGTGTTGCTGGTCAATGCCGTGGCGTTGTTTTGCGTATTCAACCCCTGGTTCAAGGACTGGGCGGGGCAGGGGATCGTATTGCTGGTGGTCGAAGGGGCCTTCCTGCTGTTGGTCGGCATGCCGGTATTCGTATACCACCTGCGCAAGGGATTGCCACCGCGCCAAGCCCTGGCCGCAAGCCTGGACACGGTGATGCACTTTCTTGCAGGCTGGGTGTGAGGGGGAGGCGTACGAGGGCGGTTTGGCGTGTCGCGGGTCTTTTCGGTCTGCCTGCCGCCGGCCTTCTTCCTTGAAGTGTTATGCCCAATAATCTACCACCAGCCACACTCCTTGCCAAATGCAGGCATTCGCCATACTACTAACCATGGTGCATGAACCATCAAGCCCATGGAGTGTGTCATGAGCAAGCAGGAAATCGCCGCCATCATGCAGGAAAAAGCCAACCTCGAGAGCCGGGCACAGGCCGAGCGCATCTACGACGCCATTCTTCTGAGCATGCAGGGTGCCCTGGCCCAGGGGCGGAGCGTCAGCATTCGCGAGTTCGGCACCTTCACCGTCACCACCCGCGCCGCGCGTCAGGGCCGCGACCCCAGGACCGGCGCGCCCCTGGACATCCCGGCGCACAAGACCGTGCGTTTCACACCCGGAGCGCGGCTCAAGGAGGCGGCCCAGGCCATGCACGAGGGGCAGGCCCAGGATTGGCTGGACTACCGTGCCAAGAGCCGCGACCTCGGCACCCGCCTGGACGAACTCAAGGGCAGCCTCAACGCCTACAAACTGAAGGTCGACGCCCTGGGCAGCGAGGCCAAGGCCACCTACGCGGAGCAGGTGCGCAAGCTCGGGGACGGCTATGACGACGCGCGCGCCCGGCTGAAAAAGGCCTCGACCTCGGGCAGGGAAGCCTGGCGGGAACTGCTCCAAGGCCTGGAAAAGGCCGCCGGCGAGCTAGGCGAGGCCTTCAAACGCGCCTGGGACAAGTTCTAGCGCTCACGTCAATAGGACGACTGCGGGGCGTATCGCCCCCGTGCCTGCGTATGTCGCGCGCCTACCGCCACTGGCTCCACCAGACACCCAGGAGCACGGCGCCGGCGCCGCCCAACTGCACGGGCGTCAGTGACTCGCCCAGCAACAGCCAGCCCAGCAGCACCGCCACCACCGGCACCATGTTGATGCCCGCGGCGGCGCGGCTCGCGGCAACGCGGCTCATGCCCCAGTTGTAGAGCCCGAAGGCCCCCAGGGTCACGAAGGAGCCCAGGAAGAGGATGGAGATCAGCAGCCGCGACTCCAACAGGGGCGCGGGGTCCTGCCACAGGGCCCAGGCGCCGGGCAGGAAGAACAGGCTCCCGGCCACCACTTGCAGCGCCGTCAAACTCCAGGGGCCGTAACGCGTGCACAGGCGTTTCACCAGCAACAGGTTGCCGGCCGCGCAGGCCATGGCGCCCAGTTCCATGAAGTTGCCCAGCAGCGGGGCCGTGGCCTGGCCGTCATCGCCCCCCCCAAGAGAAAGCACCGCCACCCCGGCCATGGACAGCAGCAGGCCCAGGACCGCCGAGCGCCCCACACGCTCTCCGAGGAACAGCCAGGCGCCCAGCGCCACCATGAGGGGCACGGACGCGGAGACCACCCCGGCCTGGGAAGAGGTGGTCAGGGTCAGGGCGTTGGACTCCAGCAGGAAATAGAGGCAGGGCTGCAAGAGCACCATGGGCAGCAGCATCCGCCAGTCGCCCTTGTGATAGCGCGCCCTGGCCAGCTTGGGCATCAGCGGCGCGATCACCAGCAGGGCGATGACCATGCGCAGCCACATCACCGTCATGGGCGGCAACGCTGCCACCGCCACGCGCATGGCCACGAAGGACCCACCCCATAACAATACGGCGGCCATGATGGCCAGGAAGGGCAGCAGGTTCCGGCTGTCCCGAGTGCTTGCGACCGCGACGTCCGCCGTGTGCAGCACCTCGCTTGCTCCTTGCATTATCGGTCTCCTTTTCAAACACATGACAGGGGCGCCTTGGCCCGCATGGACGAAACCATGCCCGTTTCCGGCGCGCGGGTATTGGAAAAAGGTGCTTCAGCGCGCCAGGTACTGCATGGGGGTCAGTCCTGTCATCTTGCGGAAGACGTGGGTGAAGTGGCTCTGGTCGTTGAATCCTGTCTCCTGGGCCACGCGGACAATGGGCAGGCCGGCCTTGAGCAGGCCGCGGGCGGCCTCGATGCGCCGCTGCATCCTGTAGGCGTGGGGCGAGATTCCGGTCTGGCGCTTGAACACGCGCAGGAAGTGGTAACGCGACAGTCCCACCTCCATGGCTACTTGGTCCAGGCCGATCTTGTCCGCCAGGTTCGTAGCCAGGAGTTCACGTGCGCGCCCCACGGCTCCGGGTTCCTTGCCCACGACGCGCACCGTCGGCTTCACACCGGCCTGGCGCTCCAGCAGCCTGGAGACCGTGGCGGTCAGCAGCCCTTCCTTTTCCAAGGGCATGCCGCCGTCGATGATCAGCCGGCTCAGGCAGTGCATCAGTCCCCAGGATCGGGGGTCCGGCACGATGAGCGGCTCGAACTCGGGGAAGAAGCCGTCGCGCTCCCTGAGTTCGCCGGCCAGGCCGGCCATGGCCTCCAGGCCCAGGTAGACCATGCGGTAGGTGTTGGACATGCCGGGCCGGGGCACGCCGGAATGCACCATGCCCGGGTTGATCAGGGCCAGCTGGCCGGGCGAGACAAAGGCCTCGTCCTTGCCCAGCCCCAGGCAATAGCTGCCCCCTGCTTCCATGACCCCGATGGCGTAGATGTTCTCATGGAAGTGGTCCGGGAAGGCGTGGGTGCTGTCGCGCACCTGACAGCTCTCCAGTCCGGGCAGGTCTGGATCGCGCGCGAAGCTGACATCATGGGAGGGGCGCATGGGTATTCAATCCTGAGTGCGGGCCCCTTGTCCGGGACCCCTGACTACTATCGGATACCTGACTCCATCGAAGAGGTATTGCAAAAAATTGCTCTCGTCGTGTGCGGCGTAATCATTGTTTGACGCAATCCCGCCGTGCTTGCTACAACTGACGCACCATAGGCTTTTCCCCCCCCTACACGAAGGAGCCAGGCATGAACACTTCGCCACACCGTATCCGTTCACTGTTCTTCTGCCTCGCCACCGCCTTGCTGCTGGTGGCGGTCTTCTGCCTGCCGGCCCAGGCCTTCGAATTGTTCGGTCGCTGGTCAGGCACCTATGCCTATCGTGACGGCCGCCCACCGGTCAACTTCACCTTCGAGGTCTTGCAACCCGGCGCATATTTTGCCGGACGCATCACCGAGCCCAACACCTTCGGCAAGGGCAACGCCCGTTTCCTCTATGCCAACTTCCAAGGCCAGACCCACCCCAACGGCACCCTGTCCTTTATCAAGGTTTACGACGGCACGGCAAACGTGGGGCACGGCGTGAGCTACCACGGCACCCTCAAAAACAGTGGCGCCACCATCCAGGGCACCTGGCAGCTGGGCAACGCCTCGGGCACCTTCCGGCTCGACCGGGAATAGGCCGTGACGCACGGCGCCCTTGCCTCGGCCTTGGGGGCGTTCCGGCTTTCGTTCCTGGCCGTTGTCTGGTTCTGCCTGCTGCTCTGCCCCTTGGGGCGGAGCGTGCAGGCCGCGCCGCACCCCTTGCGCGTGCTGGTCTCTGGGTTCGAACCCTTTGGTGGGCTGAAGCACAATCCCACCCAGGCCCTGGCAGAAAGCCTTGACTCCATTTCACCTGAGTTGCGGCAACGAATCCAGCTACGCGGCGTGGTCCTGCCCGTGACCTACGATGGCGCCTGGCCCCGGCTGCTGGGTGAGATCGAGGACTTCCGCCCCCATGTGGTGCTGGCCTTCGGTCTGGGGGCCCATGCCTCTGGCCTGCGGCTGGAGACCACGGCCCGCAACCTCGACTCCGGCCTGTTTGACAACCTGGGTCGCTCCCGAAAAGGCGCAATCCTTCCCAATGGACCAGCGACCTTGCCCTCGGGCCTGCCCCTGGACGCCCTGCGCCAGGCATTGCAAGGGGGCGGTTTCGGGGTCACATTCTCGGACAACGCCGGGGGCTACCTCTGCAACCACATTTTCTACCGCTTGTTGTCTCATGCCGCCTCCAGGCCGGAGATGCGCGCGGGATTCATCCACGTGCCCCAGATGCCCCTGGAGGATCGCCCCGGAGCGCCTGGTCTGCTGCGCGCCCTGGAGCTGATACTGGAGACCCTGGAGCACCGGGCCACCCTCTTCGGCGTCTACGAGTTCGAGCCCCTGGAGGACGACGTCCCGGCCAATTTGGCCAGGATAGAGAACATGGTCAGCCGCATGGCCGACACCCACGGCGTGGACTTCCACCTCTTCCCGGAGATGGCGCTCACGGGCTTTGTCCACGCGTCCCAGGAGGCGCTGCTGGAGCGCAATCCCGAGCTGACCACCCCCCTGCCGCAAAGCCGCCTGGCCGACCTGGCAGCGAACACGGGCAGCCGCGTGGCACTTGGGCTGCCTATCGAGGACAACGGCACCTGGTACAACGCCTTCCAGGTTTTCACGCCCGAGGACGGCGGCAGCGTGGCCTACACCTACCGCAAGAACCACCTCTACGGCAGCGACCATGACTGGGCGGCTCCGGGCCATGGAGACTATCCGGTGCTCAGCCTGCCTTGCGGAGACCTGGGCGCCGTGATCTGCCACGACCTGGTGTATCCAGCTCCCTACCAGGCCTACGCGGCCCAGACCGTGAAGCTCCTGCTGGTGGCCACCAACTGGATCGGGGAGCGTGACGGCCCCTACGCATACCTGCGCCGCAATTTCGCGCCCACGACCTTGGTCAGCGACCGCAAGGGTCGCGAGGCGGGCATCGATTTTCCCGGCAGCACCGGCCTGTTGATGCAGGGGCGCTCGCCTGATGAACGCTCCCGCCCCAAGGACCTGGGCGGCGACGTGCGGGGCGTGCTCTACCTCTGCCTGTGAAGGGTTGTCGACGCCCATCCGTCCGTGATTCTTCCGTATCTCATTGACTTTGCAGTGCCGCAATTCTAGGTTGCAGCATTGGAGTATTCCTTTCACTTCTCGCATACCAGCATGCGGAGGCAGCCATGAACCCCCAGGATCGTCTCTTCAGCTTCATCTCCATGGCCTATCCCGGCGACACCTTCAGCGTGATCAGCTTCGACATCCAGGAGGGGCTGAATCAGCTCTTCCGCGTGGAGCTGCTGCTCTGCTCCAGGGAGAAGGGCATCGACTTCGGAGAGATTCTGGAATCTCCGGCCAACTGTGTACTCCACGCTCCGGACAAGACCCTGCCATTGCACGGCGCGGTCAGCGAGTTCGAACAGCTGCACTTTGTCAACGAACTGGCCTTCTACCGCGTCGTGCTCTCTCCCCGCCTCTGGTGGCTGACCCTGGCCGAGCACAACCAAGTCTTCCTGGACAAGAGCGTGCCCCAGATCCTGGAGCAGGTGCTCAAGGACTGCGGCCTCACGACCCGCGACTATCACTTCAAGCTGCGCGAGGACTACCCCGCGCGCGAGCTGGTCTGCCAGTTCAACGAGAGCCACTTCGACTTCTTCATGCGCTGGCTCGAGCGCGAGGGCATGTACTTCTACTTCGAACGTCACGAGGACTACACCACCCTGGTGATCACGGACACGGCCATGGCCCATCCGGACCTGCGCCGGCACAAGAAGGTCCGCTACCAGCCGCCGTCGGGCATGCAGGACGCTTCGGACAGGGAGGTCCTGCACGGTTTGGTCTGCCACCGCCAACCCACGCCCCAGGCTGTGCTGTTCAAGGACTTCAACTATCGCAAGCCCGAGCTGGACCTCTCCGCCACGCAGCACACCAGCGATCAGGGGCGCGGTACCAGCTATCACTACGGGGAGCACATCCTGAACCAGAGCGAGGGGAAGCGCCTGGCCAGGGTCCGCTCCGAAGCCCACAAGGCCGCGGGCACGCGCTTTTACGGCGAGAGCACCCTCGGAGCCCTGCGCGGCGGCTTCATCTTCACCCTGACCAACCACTTCCGCGAGGATTTCAACCGCGACTATCTCGTGGTCTCCTGCCGGCACAGGGGCAGCCAGGCCGCCTTTCTCGAGGCCGGCCTGCGAAGCCGGCTCCAGGGGTTCGTGGAAGAGGGGCCCGCCTACGAGAACACCTTCACGGCCATCCCCGCGGACATGCAGTTCCGCCCTCTGCCTTCGCGGGAAAAACCACGCATCAGCGGCACCCTGACGGCCAAGATCGATGCCGCGGGCTCCGGCCAGTACGCTGAACTCGACGACCAGGGGCGCTACAAGGTCATCTTGCCCTTTGACCTCTCGGGTCGCAAGGACGGCAGCGCGTCGAGCTGGCTGCGCATGATGCAGCCTTACGGCGGCGCGGGGCACGGCATGCACTTCCCCTTGCACAAGGGCACGGAGGTGCTGCTGACCTTCGAGGCCGGCGACCCGGACCGCCCCATCATCGCCGGCGCGGTGCCCAATCCCATGACGCCGTCGCCGGTCACCAGCGCGGAGCAGACCATGTGCAAGCTCACCACTTCGGGGGGCAACAAGCTGCACATCGAGGACAAGGCCGGTTCCCAACGCTTCCTCCTGCAGACGCCCACGGCCAATACCTGGATGCGCATGGGCGCGCCCAACGACCCGCCCTCCACCACGGAAGACGAGGAGGAAGGCTGGCACGAGACCGAGGAAAACACCGACGGCTTCCGCTACGTCACCGAGGGCGACTGGTACGGCGCCATCGGCCAGCACATGGAAATCGAGGTGGGCGGCAACTCCACCAAGATCGTGGAGGGCGGCGAGGAGACCATCATCCTGGGCTTCGACAACAAGACCGTGGGCGGCGCCAAGACCGAGATCACCCTGGGAGGGTTGGCGGAAATCACCGTGGCCGGCATTGTCGACGTGGTGATCGGTCTCAAGCTGGAGATCGAGATCGGCCGTGTCTGGGAAATCAACGCTGCCGTGCACTCTGAATTCAGGCCCCACTGCGTCGAACTCAGGGAACGCTCCCTGCACGTCCATAACTCCCACACCGAACTGCACGACCTGAAGACCAAGCTGGGCAACGTGGAAGACACACTTCTCGACGAGCGGATTTCCATGCTCCGCGCCAAACAGGACCTCATCGAGCACGAGGACAGGCTCATGGACATGGAGGAGCAGATGGTGATGACGCAGCGAAAAATTATGTTGCGGACAGAACAGATGATCGACGACCGGATGGACATCGTCGAGGACGACATGGCCATGCTGGGCAACAAGATGCGCATGTGCGAAGCCGAAATGAAGTTGATGAGCGAAAGCCTGGAGATAGTTGAAAAGACATTTCTATGAACTGTTTTCAGTACAGCTATCAGGCATGGATCGAGTACCAGCAGTCTTGATCGTTGCCGCACTGTCTGTTGAAGGGGGAAACGACGATGGACGAGAGAGTGACGCTGTCCAGCGAACAATTGCCCGGAAAGCTGTTGGTCGTCGAGGACAGCAGGATCATGTCCTCGTTGCTGCTTGTCGCCGCGAGGAAGGAGTTCGGCACCGAGCCCGAGGTGTTCACCAGCTACAACGACATTGAACGTCATCTGAGAAAACACGGTGCGGACTACTTCGCGGCACTGCTCGACCTCAACCTGCCGGACGCGCCCCACGGCGAAGTGGTGGACCTCGTGGTGGGCAAGGGGATCCCGGCCATCGTGTTCACCAGCGAGGTCTCGGACACCCTGCGGGAGCGCATGTGGTCCAAGCGGATCGTGGACTACGTGCTCAAGGACAGCCTGGACAATGTCCAGCAGGTCATCGACCTCGTCAAGCGGCTCAATCGCAACCGGGCCCTGACCGTACTCGCGGTGGGCGGCTCCATGGCAAGCAGGAGGCGGTTGCGCCGCCTTCTGGAGGTCTGGCGGTTCAACGTACTGGAAGCAGGCGACGGACAGGAGGCCATACGCATTCTCGAAGAGGGGCGGCGCATCGACCTGCTCATCACCGACTATACCTTGCCAGACATGGACGGCATCACCCTGACCAAGCAACTGCGGCGGCAGTGGTCCAGGTCGCGGCTGCCCATCATCGGCTTTTCCACGGGCGGCGGCGCCACGGCCTCCGCCTACTTCATCAAGGCCGGCGCCAACGACTACATGCACAAGCCGTTCATCGTCGAGGAGTTCTACTGTCGCATCATCCACTGCATCGAGAACTCGGAGTACATCGCCACCATCAGGGAATTGGCGGAGCGGGACTTCCTCACCGGGCTCTTCAACCGCCGCTCCTTTTTCCAGTACGGTCGCAAGTTATTTGCCGGCCAGCAACGCGGGAGCCTCGGGCTGGTCTTGGCCATGCTCGACATCGACCACTTCAAGCACTGCAACGACACCTACGGCCACGACACGGGCGACGTGGTCCTGCGTTCCGTGGCCGGAACCATGGCGGAGCGCTTTCGGGAGACCGACGTGGTCGCGCGTGTCGGTGGCGAGGAATTCTGCATCATCTGCGTGAACATGGAGCATGACAAAGCGGAAAAGGTCTTCGACGAGCTGCGGCAAACCATCGCCGACACTCCCATCCAGGCAGGCACGCACTCGATCAACGTGACCGTGAGCGTGGGCCTGTGCATGCATCCCCACGACGACCTGGAGGCCATGATGCGCTGCGCGGACGCGAAGCTCTACGAAGCAAAGGAACTGGGCAGGAACCAGGTACGCGTGGCCCGGGGGTGAAAAAACACCAGGGGAGCCGCCCGGCCGGGAGGCTCCCCTGGGAGGGTTGGTCTTGTCGCGGGATCAGTCCAGCAGTTCGTTGAGCTTCTGCATCACCGCGAAGGCGTCGGCCACGTAGAGCACGTCGGCCTTGCCCTGGGCCCAGCCGCAGCCGGCGTCCAGGTTCACGGCCCGGCGCTCGTTGACGAAGCGCCAGCCCACCACGTGGGGTTCCTCGCCGTGGCAGCAGGTGGCCAAGCCCTTGGGGTGGCGCGGCGTGGCGCCGGTCTGCCCCACCTGGTGCAGGTGCGTGAGGAAGGGCAGCACGGCCCCGCTCTCCGCGCCCTGATCCACCAGGGACTTGCTGCTGCCCAGGGAGGCCTGGGCCTTGTTCAGGAAACCGAGGATCAGGGTGGAGGCCTCGGCCGCGTGCACCGCGCCGTCGGCCTGCTTCTTGGTCCAGCCCGCGCCGGCCACCAGGAGCACGGCCGCGTCCGGGCGGATGGTCTGCTCATCCACGGCCGGGGTCTGGATGCCGTGCACTTGGGTGCGTTTGGCGGACTCGGGCAGCTCCACGGCCAGGGGCTCGACGGTCACGGCGGCGGCGCCCCCCGCGAAGGGGGCGTAACACCCCGGCGAAACGGTCATGACCCAGGGGCGTTGCTCCCTGGTCAGGGTTCCCACCATGCGCTGGCGGTAGTACCAGCGGGTGGCCACGGGTTTGCCGTCCTTGGCCTCGATGCGGGTGAGGTTGGTGTCCACGCGCCCCCCGCTGCGTTGGGCGGCGCCGGCGATGCAGCGGCTGAGGCGCAGGCTGGCCGGCGCCAGCACCAGGGTGGCCTCGGCCTTCTGGATCAGGGCCGCGGCCGCGATGACGTCCGTGGAATAGCGCGGCTGGGCGAACTCGCTGCCGCTGACCGCGTACCAGGCCGTGGCCTTGGCCGTGCCGATGCCCTGCGCGGCCTTGTCCGCGTCCTCGCCGAACAGCCCTACCGCCACGTCGGCGCCCAGGGCCTGCCCCAGCTCCAGCGCGGCGCTCAAGGTCTCCAGGGCGCTCTTGTGCAGGGTGCCGTCTGATTCAGTATGTGCAAGAAACAGGATGCGTTCCATTCCGGGATCCTTTGGTTTGCGGGTGCGCGCGTCAGCTCTTGAGCCACTCCAGGAGTTCCCTGGCGATGTCCTCGGCCGGCGTGTCCCGCACGATGCGTGTTTCGCGGCGCTGCTTGGGCAGTTCCACGGAGAAGAGGGTCACGCCGGCGCTCCCCACGGGCGCGGGTTGGGCCTTTTGCAGTGCCGGCATGATCAGGCGCATGTTCTGCATGCCCACCTGGGGGTTGTTGGGGGGCTCGGGCAGGTTGCCCGTGGCCCAGCCCATCACCGCCGGAGGCGCGGCGCAGGTGGAGACCTGATAGCAGCCGGCCTCGATGCGCTCCAGGATGCGCAGGGAGCCGTCGGGCTCGACCCGCAGTTCGTCCACGCCCTGGAACTGGTCGGTGATACCCAGCAGCTCGCCCAGGATCTGCATGGTGGCGCCGGCGCCGCGCGAGGCTGACTGCCAGCCGCCGAAGAGCAGCAGTTTGGACGTGTCCAGCCCAGGGATGGCCTTGATGCCCTTGGCCAGGGCCTCGGCGGTTTCCTGGGCCTCGACGAAGCCGCCGGCCGGACCGTCCAGGACCACCAGCTCGAAGGGCGCCTTCTGGCCGATCTGCATCATCACCTGTTGCAGCTTGGCCTTGGGGCCCAGGGACACGAGCCAGACCTTGCTGCCGGGGGTGTTCTTGGCCAAGTTCGCCGCCTCGTACAGGGCGTGGCCGGCCCAGGGGTCCAGCACGGCGGGCAGCATCATCTCATTTTTCAGCCCCCAGCCTTGGGCGCCCTGCACGGGCTCCAGGGTCTGCAAGGGGTCGGGCACGATGCTGCCGCAGACCACGATGTGAAATCCACTCATGCGTTACACTCCTTGGGATCTGTTGGAAAAAACCTTTGTCAGCGATACGCCGTCAGGTGCGGTCGCTTGCACCTTGCGGATATCGGCAGCAGAGCTGGGTTCTCCCCCGGCTCCGCCACCTTGCAAAGACATTTTCCTGAACAGTACTGAATTCCACAGCTCACTGTGACTTCATGATCTCTTGTCAACATACCCCTCCAAGCATTCCAAAGAGTATTTGGGGAGGGGGGTGCGGGGGGAACCCCTTTTTGCAAAAAGGGGTTCCCCCCGCGAAATCTTACATTTTTTTCTTCCTCAGTTCTCCGCCGAGTGCAGGCCGCCGGCGCCGGCGCCGAAGTCGACGTTGCTCCGCGCGGGGTCCT
This sequence comes from uncultured Desulfovibrionaceae bacterium, assembly GCA_964609625.1. GTDB lineage: Bacteria > Desulfobacterota > Desulfovibrionia > Desulfovibrionales > Desulfovibrionaceae. The sequence goes on along the minus strand of CAZSRS010000007.1, from coordinate 8,579 downwards.
TGGGGTCGGGCTTGCTGCAATTCCAGAGGCAGGCGCCGCAGTGCACGCACTTTTCCCTGTCAAAGAGGGGCGCGCCACCGTCGGGATTGGTAGTGATGGCCTGGCCCGAGCAGGCTTCCACGCAGACCTGCTCCCTGCAGGCTACACACACGGCCGGGTCCTTGAAGCGCACGTGGTCGGCGAAGCCCGGGGGGGCCTGGACCTTGCCGCCCATGAGCAGCGCGTCCTGGTGCGAGACCAGGAGCCGGCCGTCGTATTCGATCTCCGGCCAACCGGCGCGGCGCATCAGGGCGTCGTGCAGGGGCTCGCCGCGCTCCCGGCATTGCTTGCGGATGCGTTCGATCTCGCCGATGGGGATGATGCCCTGGTAATAGGACTCCACGGAGGGGATGCGCCGGTGCGGCGGCCTGTGATCACCGGGCCAGGCCAGCTTGCCCTTGCTGAAGCCGGCCAGGGCCATGCCCCAGAGCCCCTGGACAAAGCCCTTGCCAAAGCCGTCGCGGGAGCGTTCGGCCACGCGCGCCTCCTGATCCAGCCAGTGCTGCCGTCGGCGCTGGACATAGGCCTGCTCCAGGTTGTCCCTGGTCGGCTCCTTGCCGGCGCGCAGCAGTTCGACCACCGCCTCGGCCAGGAGCACGCCCGAGGCCCAGGCCTCGTCCACGCCCGAACCCGTGAGCACGTTGGTGCTGCCCGACCCCTCGCCGATGCGCGCGTACCCGTGGCCCACCAGGTGCGGCTCGCCCCGACGGCCAGACTCCAGCAGGCTCTTGGCGCCCCAGGAGCGCATGCGCCCCCCTTTGAGGTAGCGCCAGAGGTAGGGGTGTTGCATCCAGTGTTGCAGGTAGCGGTAAGCGGTGCGCACCGGTGTGTCGAACCAAGAGGGTACGAAGATGCCCAGGGACGCGGAGTTGTCCGGGTAGACGTAGAGAAATCCAAAGATGCCGGGCTCGGGATAGCCCAGGGTGTGCAACACGGTGCCAGGTACCAGGGGGCAGTTCTCGGGTAGGTCCACCACCATCTTCATGCCCAGAGCCCAGTCGTTCCGGCGATTGCCCTCGGGCAGGCCGAAGCGCCGGTCCAGGGCCTGGCCCACGGCGCCAACGGGGCCGTCGCCCACCACGGTGAGTCGGGCCTTGATATCCATGCCGGGCATGTATCCGGGCTCGGGCGCGCCCTTCTTGTCCACGCCCTGGTCGCAGAGTCGCACGCCAACGACCGTGTCGCCCTCCACAAGGGGTTGGTCCACGGGCGTGCCGGGCCAGATTTGCACCAACCCGCTGCCCATGACCTGATTACCTACCCACTGGTTGAACTGCCCGATGGAAAGCACCAGCCCGCCGTGCTTACGCATGAAGGGGGGCACGTAGGGCAGTTCCAGGGCTTCGGCCTCGTAAGGCAGAATGCCCTTTATCGCCCGCCAGGCCTTTTCCTTCATCCGCAGAATCCAGGGGCGGCGACTGGCGCCGTGAGGATCGAGCAGGTAGAGGACCTTTTCCTCGGTGACCGGCGTGGCCATGGGAATCTCGGCCAGGTCCAGATTTGGGAAGCTCTCGCGGATGGCGCGGGCCTTGGTCACCACGCCGGAGACGCCGAAGGCCACGTCGTCGGCGCGTTCGTAGCAGAGCACCTGCAGCGGCATGCCCGGCATGCTCGCGCTCTCCAGGGCCGGGGTGCCGTCCTCGTTGACCAGGGCGCGGGACAGGGTGGTCAGGAAGCCGCCCATGGCCGGGCCGAAGCCCACGCAGGCGATGTCCACTTCCATGCTCTGGCGGTCGATGGGGTCGCTCATGCTCGTGCCTCCAGGGTACGCCCCAGGTCCTACAGGGGGTAGTCCAGGGCTTCGGGGATCATGATGGTGGTCAGGGCCTGGGCCGCGCAGTCCTTGGCCAGGCGCGCGCCGGCCAGGCACTGGTCCAGCCTGGTGCGCAGGGCCTGGAACTGTTCCGCACCCTCGAAGCCGTGGCCGTGCTCCCCGGTTTCGACCCGGCAGCAGGCCGATGCGCACTCGGGGTGGGTCTTGTAGCCGTAGGCCAGCTCCGTGCAGATACGCGCGGCCTCGCCGGCGGCGCGGGCCGACTGCACGGTGAACAGATCGAAATAAAAACGCAGCAGCCCCTCGATGCCTTCGGCCAGTACCGGATTCTGGGGGCCTTTCTCCTCTAGCTCCAGGACATCCAACAGCAGGTAGCGCGGCGCCAGGAGCCAGCACAGGGCGTCGGCCAGGGGGAAGGTCACGCCGTGGCGTTTGCCGTGATACAGGGCCTTGCCGTTGGAGTCCTTGCCGGCCTGCAGCAGCTCATAGGTGTGCAGCCAGAGTTCGAAACCCGCGGCCAAGGCGCAGGCCCCAAGGCCGGGGCGTTTGCGGGCCAGTTCCTTGAGATCGGCGATCCACTGCCGGACACGGGCCAGGAAGACCTCGTTGGTCATGGTGGCGGACAGCTGGCGACGCTGCACCGCCTCGGGCCCCTCGTAGATGGCCTCGAGCTGCGTGTCGAACCACTTGTGGCCCAGGAAGCCGGGGCAGTCCTCGGTGATGCCGTAACCGCCCATGAGGGAAAGGGCTTCGCGCATCATCACGGCGCCCCAGCCGGTGTTCCAGAGCTTGCAGGCCGGGCAGAGCACGTTGCCCTCGGCCTCCATCAGGCAGTAGCGGACCAGGGTATCCTGGGCCAGTTCCTGGAACCGGGCCTCGTCGCGGCCTTCGGGGTTCATTTCCATGGTGATGTATTCCACGGCCTCCTGTTGCTTCTTGCGCAGGGCCGCGAACTGCCGGCGCCCCCTGGGTATGCCCTGCTCGGCGAGCAAGCGGTCCTTTTCCTTTTCCAGGGGGTCGAGCACGTCGAAGACGCGTGAGGCCTCGAAGCCCATGGAGGCCGCGGCCTCGCCCGTGGCCCAGACGTCCACGAGGCGCTGTAGGGCGTCGTCCTTCTGTTGCAAGCCGAGTTCGTAGCGCGGGGTGCCGGGCTGGGCAGCCTCGCCTCCGCGAAACCGCTGCCGCTGGTAGCGGATCACCGGCTCCACGGCGGAGAGGAGCTTGGCCGCGGACATCAGGCCCACGGTGACGCGGGTGTGGCTGAACACCGCGGCGATGACCTCGCTGTGGCTGTAGTTGGGCACGATGACGCCGTCCTGCACGGTGTAGCCGCCGACAATGCGGTCCGCGGGCACGGTGAGGCTGAGCACGGGGTCGGAGGTGGCGGAAAGCTGGTGCACCATCTTCAGGGTCGTGGAGCCCGGATCCCAGAGTCCGGGATCGCTTTTCTCCAAGATGACCATGCAGGAAGTCTTGATGCGCTCGTCGGCGGTGTCCACGGCGGCCACCACGAAATCCGCGAAGGGCATGTTGGTGATGAAGCGGCCGCGCTTGTCGATCTTGAGCATGGGCTCCTCGCCTTCCTGCCATTCGGCAACACGGGCCTTGCCCACCAATACGCCGGTGTCCACGCCCACGTAAGGGATGGGCTCGGTGAGGGCAAAGGCGCCACGCATGATTTTCCTGTCCTCCCCGGGTTGGGGGGGCGTCGCGGCTTTCATGTACTTCTCACGCTGCTCCGGGGTGCCGCGCTCGTGGATGGGCGAGAGCGCCAGGAAGCCGGCCATGCTGCACGTGCCGGCGCCGGCGTCCACCCACCCCAGCTCGAAGGCCAGCAGGGACAAGGCCAGGTTCTTGGGGCCCTCGATGAAGCCTCCTTGCTCCGGCTCCATGAATATGGAGGTCAGGCCGGCCTGGTCAAAGGCGTCCAGGAGCTGGGCCTTGGTCTCGTTCCAATCGTGGCTGTTGCGCGCGCCCTCGGCCACCAGCCTGGCCACGAGGCCTCTGGCCACGCTACGGCTGGACTGCACGGCCATCTGCAGGTCGAAACGGTCGGCAAAGCGCCACATGATCTGGCGAACATCGTCGCCCGGCAAGGTGCGAATACTTTCCATCGTGGATTCCTGGGGTCGGTTGTCTGGTTAATGGCCTGGGACCGGAAAGGGAAGGGGCAGAGTACGGCAAAGCCGAAGCCGCGTCAACACTGGGTTCCGTGTCCGAGCAGCCGGAACCCACTACCCATGGTATGAGAATGCCCGTTTGCACCCGGCGTTTTTTACGATATGGCGTTGCGCTCCTGGCTTTGCACCGTGCCTCGGCCTTTACCCTGCCGAGGGCGCTCCCTGGGTATTTATGTATCGGTCGCGACACGCAAACGCAATGGAACATACGATGCTGCACAAAACCTCCATATCTCTGCTGTTGACAGTGCTGTTGGTCTGGGGCGCCGCCGCACCTGTCCTGGCCAGGGGGTGGTCCGTCACGCGGGAGCAGGGTCGCGCCTGGCTTCTGAACCCAGACGGGCAGCCGTTCTACAGCCTGGGCGTAAACACGGTCAACGGCGGCAAGGCGCACCCAAAGGAATTGGGCTATTTCTGGGAGCGTTTCCACCCCGACCTGAAGACCTGGGCGCGGGAAACGCGGGACCGCTTCGCGGCCTGGGGATTCAACACCCTGGGCGGCTGGTCCGACTCCATGCCGGACCTGGACTTGCCCCTGATCCCCGAACTGGATCTGGGGCGCAATGCCCGATTGCACTGGCTCGATCCCTTCGCACCAGAGGCCCTGGAACAGACCGTGGACGTGGCCAGACGGATCACCGCGCCCTATGCCGGGCACCCACGGCTCATGGGCTATTTCACGGACAACGAGGTGGGCTGGTGGAACGCGCCCCTGTTTTCGTGGTATCTGGCTGCCGAGTGGAGCGTGCATTCCAAGCAGGTCCTGTGGCAACTGCTTTACGACCATTACCAGGGGCGCTGGGACCTGCTGACGGGAGACTTCGTGCCCGCTCCCGGCATCAGGAGCTTCGAGGACCTGAAGCGCGATGGTGCAAAGCTGGGATTGCGGCCTGGCGGGCAAGGCATCAGGGTCGTGGCTGCCTTTACCCGACTCTGCGCGGCGCGGTATTACGAGCTTGTGCACACGGCCCTGCGTACGGTGCAGCCCGACGCCCTGGTCATGGGCGACCGTTTGCCCCTGTACTACAACCAGGACGCGGTGTTGGCCTCACGGGGGTTCGTGGACGTGCTCTCCACCAATTACAACGTGGACGAGGCCGACGGCTGGGTGGCGCCCTACTATTTCGAGGGGTTGCGTCGGCTGAGCACGGCGCCGGTGCTGGTGACGGAGTACTTTTTCGCGGCCGAGGAAAACCGCAGCGGCAACAGGAACAACGGGCACCTGATGCACGTGGGAACCCAGGCCGAGCGCGCACTGGGCGCGGCCGCGGCCCAGGCAGCCTTTGCCTCGTTCCCCAACGTGCTGGGCGCGCATTGGTTCCAGTACTACGACGAACCCACCGGGGGGCGCGACGATGGAGAGGATTTCAACATGGGGCTGGTGGACATCCACAACCACCCCTATGATGAACTGCTGGCGGCAATGGCTCCGGTCAATGCCCAGGCCGTGGCTCTGCATGCCCAAAGCGCCTTTGCCGAGCCCCTGCCGAACCATGCGCCGGTTCCGGTCCGGCGTCTGACGCGGCCGGCCGACTGCACGGACAACTCGCTCCTGGACTGGCCGGACAAGGCGGGCACCAGGCTCGTCGGCTTCACCACCCCCGAGCCCTACGTACCCTTTGGCGACGTGCACCTGGCCTGGAGCCCGGAAGGGCTGTCCCTGTTCAATTTGGCGAGCAACTACGCGGATCTCTTCCTGCTGGTCTACCAGGGAGAGTTCCCGCTTTCCGAGGCCTACCAGTTGCACGTCATCCTGGAGCTGCACCGCGAGACGCGTCACTTCGCGGTGCACCTGCTGCCCCGCGCCCATGCCCAATACGAGGGGCGTTTCGAGCTGGCGCCACGGCTCTACGAGATCACCCCCGACGGTAATCTGACCCGCCTGGATGCGACAGGGGTGTTGCAGGCTCTGGACAAACCGCTGCCCCACGTGGCCCTGGAGTTGTTCCTGCCGGCGCGGCTCCTGGGCGTGGAGGCCCTGGCAGCGGGCGACACGCTGCACGCGCGCCTGTTCGTCACCAGTTTTTATCGGGAGCTGACCATGCGTTTCGACCGCGCTCCAGACATTGCACAGGGCACGAATGCGCGAGTCCCACTGCCCCGGACCCTGGTGCTCGCGGAGTGAGCGCGGTAGGGCAGTGCTGGGCCGGAGCAGCTTTGTTGTGGGGCGCGTCGCAGGGTTTGCCAAGCCCGTGCCCAAGGTGCTAACCATCCCGCAAGTAATGTTGTAAAAAAAGGGGCGTGCGGGGCCGCCTCCATCACCCGCGAACAGCGATACCGCATGAGACAGCGCATTCCGCAGATCGAGTTGTTACGCGTCCTGGCCATGGCGGGCGTGTTCTTCTTCCATCTCTGGTCCGTGCTCCCCGAGGTGGGTGAGCGGAACCCCCTCGGACCGCTGTTCGGCGCCATCCTGGCCCAGGGCCTCTTCGGGGTGGTGGTCTTCAACGCCATCACCGGGTTCGTGCTGACCCTGCCCTTGGCCGTGGGGGGCGACGCAGGCCAGCTGCCATTCGGAACGTTCTTCAGACGCCGCTTCTGGCGCATCTGCCCCCAATATTATCTGGCCCTGGCGCTCTGGGGCGCCGTGGCCCTGTTCACCACCCCCTCGCCGGGTGCGTCCTTCGGGCGCTGCTTTGTGGAGCATGTCCTGTTCGTGCACACCCTGGATCCAGACTGCTTCTACGGCATTGTCCCCGCCATGTGGTGGATGGGGCTCCTGGCCCAGTTCTACCTCTGCTTTCCGCTGGTTCTGCGGCTGTTTACAAGGCTCGGGCCGGGCAGGGCATTCCTCGTCGTCAGCGCTGCCTGCTACGGCCTATGGGGGCTCCTGGAATATCTGGCCGCTCTCGGCCGCCCCTGGACCCTGCCGGCCTACATGGTCTACTTCAATCTCCCGGCCAGGCTCCCGGAGTTCGCCGCGGGTATGTTCCTGGCCTTCCGGTGGACCAGATGGCAGGAGACGCCTGCGGGGGCGGTGCAAGGACGGAACCTGGACAGGAGCGGATTGCCGCTTCCCGCAGTCCTGGCCCTTGCCTGCGCCGGAGGCGTGGGCGTTGCCCTGGCCGTGGCCTTCGAGAATTCCCTGGCCAAGCCGGCGGTGCATTTCTTGATGGCCTTTTCCTACCTTGCCCTGTGCGGCGCGCTTTGCACCACCCCCCTGGCCGCCCGCATCGGCGGGAACCGGATCGTGGTCCGCCTGGCCGGGGCTTCCTACAGCATCTACCTGCTGCACCAACCTCTGCTGGGAATGGCGGCCAGGATCACGGCGGGGCGCATGCCTCCATTGGCGGCGTTTTTCCTGTCAACGATCGTGGTCGGGGTGCTGGCCTTCGTGGGGGCACTGTTTCTGGATTTGGCGGCAGCGACCCTGTTCTTCCGCACGGGGCGCGAACGCAAGCCACTGCACGAGGCGTCCCCAAGGGCTTGAACCAGGTGCAAACGCACTTGCCAGACGCGCGGTGGGCAACTATCATCAATCAATAGAACCAACATCCTCTAACCACGCACCGCTTCCATGCACGATTTCAACCTCGAAGGACTGGTCATCCGCCCCCCGAGCGAGGCGGACAGCATCCTGCTGCAGGTCAGCCTGGGCTGTTCGCACAACAAGTGCACCTTCTGCGGCGCCTACAAGCAGAAGCGTTTCGCCATCAAGCAGCGCGAAGTCTGGCTTCAGGATCTGGATCTGGCGGCCCGCGTCTGTCGCAGGCAGCGCCGCGTCTTTCTCTGCGACGGCGACGCCATGGTCCTGCCCCAGCGCACCCTGGTCCAGATTCTGCGTGACGTCCGGGAGCACCTGCCCTGGGTCACGCGCGTGGGCGCCTATGCCAATGCCAAGAGCCTGCGGCTGAAGAGTGACGCCCAGTTGGCCGAGCTGCGCGCTCTGGGCCTGCGCACCGTGTTCATGGGCCTGGAAACCGGAGACGACGCCACCCTAGCGGCCGTACGCAAGGGCGAGACCGCGGCCTCGATCATCGAGCAGGCCCAAAGGGCCAAGGCTGCGGGTATGAAGCGCAACGTCACGGTAATCCTCGGTCTGGCTGGCGTGGAGCGCTCCCGGGAGCATGCCCGCGCCACGGGGGAGGCGCTTTCCGTCATGCAACCCGAGTACGCCGCGGCCCTGACCCTGATGCTCGTGCCTGGCACCCCCCTGTACGACGACGCCGAGGCCGGCCGGTTCATCCTGCCCGACGCCAAAGGTATGCTGGCGGAACTCCGGGAGCTGCTCGCCCACACCGAGTTCCACGGGCAATTTTTCAGCAACCACGCCTCAAACTACGTGCCCCTGGCCTTGCGCCTGCCCCGCGACAGGGAGCAGGGACTGGAACTGCTGGACCGTGCCCTGGCCGGGCAGCTGCGCCTCAAGGAGGAGCGCTTGCGGCGGTTGTGAAAATCGACCAAGGTCCGCTGCTTCCCGGAGCGTTTGACGCGTTCAACGCGGTCATCGGCGCGGTCATCGGCTTGACCAATCCTCCCTTCATGTCATACTTATTGCGGTCCGCGCGCCCGTAGCTCAGACGGATAGAGCATCTGCCTTCTAAGCAGACGGCCAGAGGTTCGAGTCCTCTCGGGCGCGCCAGGAA
>CAZSRS010000006.1:0-148369 GCA_964609625.1 uncultured Desulfovibrionaceae bacterium | reverse complement strand
CGGGGTCCAGGCCGCTGTTCAGGATGGTGTGGTATTCGTTGTACCACATGGCCGAGACCGCATCCACGGCGTCGCGCAGGAACAAATCCACGCTGTAACCCTGCTGGACGATACCCACATTGATCCTGTGCCTGCGCAGAAATCCCCCAACCTGAATGAAGAACTCCGGCCCCCAGGAACTGATGCACCCCCCGCGAAGATCCGCGGGCTTGAGGATGCCGCGCGCCTTTTTGGCCACCAGCATGAGCGAGGAGCGGCGCACGATCTGCGCCAGGTTGACCAGTTCCTCACCCTGCGAGGCAAGCTTTACCGCGGTGGTCAGGAACATGGTGGCGAAGTCCGCCTCACCGGACGCGAGCAGCACATGCGGGGGGCGCTCCGGACCGCCCCGCAGCACGGTCATGTCCACGCCGTGCCGGGCGTAGATGCCTGTGGCCTCGGCCATGTAGATGCCGGCGAACTGGGCCTGTGGTTCCCACTGGGGGAGGATAACGGCCTTTTTCAGCTCCTGGGCCCGCGCCCCACGGGATGGCAACACCACCAACAACAGCGCGACGCCGATCAAAAAGAGGCGCAAAAGGGGAAGGCGTGCCACGATAGCTGAAAAACACATGGAACACCCATACAATAGAATACATTATCTGGAAAGGAATTTTCCTCTTTCGCATCCAGGGACCAGCCATTCCCGTGTGCGCGGGCAGAATCTCCCGTCGCACTTGGTCCGCTGGGCCAGACTTTTTCAGGAGCGCTCAGGCTGACCGGATGCCGCTCCCGCCGCACGTCCCGTATGGCGATGGGCTGATCGCTCCGGCAAGGGCGTGATCGTGCCCGCGCTTGCACTCGCCACGCTCGCGGGCATGATCTGTTTCAACTCAAGGAAGTCATTAAGGCGGGTGTCCGGGGGAGGGACTTGCATAAGCCCCTTCCCCGGCAGTCTTATGCTTCTGTCTCTTCTCAGTTCCCCAGGCGTTCCTTGACGTATCCCACCAAGCCGCCCTTATCCAGGATCTCCCGCATGAACTCGGGCACCGGCGAGCAGGTGATGGTTTCGCCTGTAGTGGTGTTCTGGATGACGCCCTTGTCAAAGTCCACGGCCAGGGTATCGCCGTCCTTGATCTTGGCGATCTGGTCGCCGACTTCCATGAGCGCCAGCCCCATGTTGAAGCCGTTGCGGTAGAAGATGCGCGCGAAGCTGTGGGCGATGACCACGGGGATGCCCGCGCCGAGGATGGCGATGGGGGCGTGCTCCCTGGAGGAACCGCAGCCGAAGTTCGGGCCGGCCACGATGAAGTCGCCCTTGGCCACGCGCTTGATCCAGCCGGGTTCCAGCCCCTCCATGCAGTTGGCGCCGAGTTCGACCGGGTCGGTGCTGACCAGGAAGCGCGCCGGGATGATGGCGTCGGTGTCGATATGCTCCCCCACGAGGTGGGCCTTGCCTTGGTATGTCATTGACTGCTCCTCCTCTACAGCGTTGCGGGGTGGGTGATGACGCCGGTGACGGCGCTGGCCGCCGCCACTTCCGGGTTGGCCAGGAAGACTTCGCTTTCCAGGCTGCCCATGCGGCCGCGGAAGTTGCGGTTGGTGGTGGCGATGGCGCGCTCGCCCTTGGCCAGGATGCCCATGTGCCCACCGAGACAGGGGCCGCAGGTGGGCGGGCCCACCACGCAGCCGGAGTCCATGAATGTCTCGAGCAGCCCCTCGGAAAGGGCCTGTTTCCAGATGCGTGGGGTGGCCGGGAGGATGATGGCGCGGACATTCTTGGCCACGCGGCGCCCCTTGAGGATCGCGGCCGCGGCGCGCAGGTCTTCGATACGGCCGTTGGTGCAGGAGCCGATGACAGCCTGCTGGATGACGGTGCCAGCCACCTCGTCCACGGGTTTGACGTTCTCGGGGATATGGGGGCAGGCGATCTGCGGCGCCAACGCGCCCACCTCGCAACTGAGGTGGCGTTCGTAGGCGGCGCCTGGATCGGCTGCCAGGGGCGCGTCCGTGCGGCCGGCTGCAGCGGTGTAGGCCAGGGTCTTCTGGTCCGCGGGGAAGAGCCCACACTTGCCGCCTGCCTCGATGGCCATGTTGGCCATGGTCATGCGGCCCTCGACGCTCAGGTCGTCGATGGTCGAGCCGTCGAATTCCAGGGCTTTGTACCGGGCGCCGGCCACGCCGATCTGCCCGATGCACCAGAGGATCAGGTCCTTGCCCGAGACATGCGGGGGCAGGGCACCCGTGTAGGTGACCCGGATGGTGGGGGGCACCTTGAACCAGGTCTCGCCCAGGGCCATGGCCGCGCCGATGTCCGTGGAGCCCATGCCAGTGGCAAAGGCCCCGAGCCCGCCGTAAGTGCAGGTATGGCTGTCACCGCCGATGACCACGTCCCAGGGGCCCACCAGACCCAGCTCCGGGAGCAGGGCGTGCTCGACCCCGGCATCGCCCCCTTCGAAGTAGTGGGTGACCTGCATTTCCATAGCGAATTCGCGGCAAAAGGCGACCTGCTCGGCGGAGTCGATGTCCTTGTTGGGCGTGAAGTGGTCCATGACCAGGGCCACCTTGTCCCGGTCAAAGACCTTTTCCGCGCCCATCCCGCGGAAGCTCTTGATGGCCAAGGGCGCGGTAATGTCGTTGGCCAACACCAGGGACACGGGGCAGCGCACGATGGCGCCCGGTTGTGGATCTTCCACGCCGCTGGCGGCGGCCAGGAGTTTCTGGGTCAGATTGTGGGGCATTCGGGTTCTTCCTCCTTTTTAGCCAGCCGGTTGAGCGCATTGACGTACGCTTTGGCGCTGGCGACTATGATGTCGGGGTCGGCGCCGCGCCCCACGGCCGAACACCCGTGCTCCTCGATGCGCACGAGCACTTCGCCCTGGGCATCGGTGCCGCTGGTGATGGCGTTGACCGTGAAGCGCCGCAATTTGGGATTGCGACCGGCCATGTCGGCGATGGTGTTGAATACCGCGTCGATGGGGCCCACGCCGAAGCCGGCCTTTTTTTCCAATACGCCGTCTATTTCCATGATCACCGCGGCCGTGGGGGGCATGCCCGTGGTGCCGCTCTGCACGCTGATATGCTGGATGCGGTACTTGTCCGGGATGCGAAAAACCTCCTCCAGGACCACGGCTTCCACGTCCTCGTCGTATATGTGCTCCTTCTTGTCCGCAAGCTTTTTGACCGCCTCGAAGACCAGCCCCAGATGCTCGTCCTCGATGGCGTAGCCCATTTCCTCGAGCTTCTTCTTCAGGGCGTGGCGGCCCGAGTGCTTGCCCAAAACCAGCTCGCTCTTGCCCCTGCCGATGCTTTCGGGAGTCATGATCTCGTAGGTGCGGCGGTCCTTGAGTACGCCGTCCTGGTGCACGCCGGACTCGTGGGCAAAGGCGTTGGCGCCCACGATGGCCTTGTTAGGCGGGATGGGCTGGCCGATGATCATGGAGAGCAGCCGGCAGGTGGGGTAGATCTGCTCGGTCTTGATGTTGGATTGCAGTTCGAAGTAGGGAGCCCGGGTGTGCAGGTTCATGACCAGCTCTTCCAGGGAGGCGTTGCCGGCACGCTCCCCGATGCCCGAGACCGTGACCTCGGCCTGCCGCGCCCCGGCGCGCAGCGCGGCCAGGGTGTTGGCCACGGCCAGGCCCAGGTCGTTGTGGCAGTGCACGCTGAACACGGCCTTGTGACTGTTTGGCACATGCTCCAGGAGGTGACGGATGAGTTCGGCGTATTCCTCTGGCTGGGCGTAGCCCACGGTGTCCGGGATGTTGATGGTGGTGGCGCCGCTCTTGATGGCCACGTCCACGGCACGCACCAGGAAGTCCCACTCGGAGCGCGAGGCGTCCTCGGCCGAGAACTCCACGTTGCTGGTGTAGCCGCTGGCGTGCTTCACGGCCGCCTCGATCATCTCCAGCACCTGCTCGGGCTGCTTGCCCAGCTTGTACTGCATGTGCAGGGGCGATGTGGCCAGGAAGGTGTGAATTCGCGGATTGGCGCCGTCCTTGACGGCCTCCCAGGTGCGGTCGATGTCCTTGATCAGGGCGCGGGTGAGCCCGGCCACCTGGCAATTCTTCACGGTCAGGGCGATATCGCGCACGGCGTCGAAGTCGCCTTGGCTGGAGACCGGAAAGCCGGCTTCGATGATGTCCACGCCCAGGGTCTCGAGCTGACGCGCCAGGCGTACCTTTTCACGATGGTTCATGGTGGCGCCGGGGGACTGTTCCCCGTCGCGCAACGTGGTGTCGAAGATGAGGATGGTGTCGGCCATGATGTTCTCCTGCTGCTATGGAGTTATCCCGATGCCATGCATCGCTGGCAGCAGCCTCCGGATGCGAGGGGCCGCGCAACGCGCATGGCTGCTGCATTGCACAAAGGCGGCATGACCCGCCTGATATGGAGAGTGAAGGATATTATGAGAGCAGAGCACGCTCTCGTAGCGACGAGAGGGGTAGATCCAGGCCGTGAACCTGGAACAGACCGGCAGGGGAGCCGGTAAAGATGATGGAGCTGGAGGAACTGTGCATGTCGTTCTCGATATCCGTTGACTACGACAGGGGGCGCCTTGTTGTCAAGGGGGTGTAAGAGGCTTGTCGTCACGAAAAGCGGCCCCTTTCGGCCTCAGTCCTGGGGCGCGGACCATTCGAAATAGGTCAGCCAGGCGTCACCCACGGGATCGTAGACCAGCACCTCGCGGCTTTCGGCCCGGACGCAGAAGCGGTTCCAGGCCAGGGCGCGCTCCCCGCTGTCCTCACCCACCACCCAGCACAGGCAGCACTCCGTGGGAGCGTCGGCACAGTCAGGACATGGCCCCCCTTCCTCCTGGCGCATGAAGGGGGTGCGTCCCTCGGCCAGGACGTGCAGCATGTACAGGCGCACTTCGGTCAAGGCTTCGACCATGGTCGCCGCCTCGTCCCAGGTCGCCAACCCAGACCGCAGCGCAGGGGCGTCACGGAACTCCTCCAGATCAACGCCCAGTTCGTTGAGGCAGACGTCCTGCCAGCGCCCCCCAGGGTAGACCGAAAGGATCACCAGCCGCACCCAGCCCGAGGTCACGGCCGTGGGCAATCGGATGGTCTGGGGCTCGGGGCTGTCTCGCAGGGTGAATTCGTGCCCGCCCCCTCCCTGAAACTCCAGGCGGGCACGGGCGATGCGGCCGTTGTCGGCAAAAGCCTTGGGGCCCTTGGCATAGCCGTTGGCGATCTCGACGCTCTGGAAGGTCACGGGGGCACCGAAAAGCAGTTCGATCCACTCCCCTTCGCCGTTGCCGGCCGCGCCCTCCACCCAGGCAGTGGCAGGATCGGCGTCAAAGGCCCGCGCAGGGCCATAGTCGTTGCCCTTGCTCGGTTTCAATGCCGAACTGGCGCAAATGCTCAGGTCCGCCAGTTCGGTCATGCCCATGCGCGTGCAGATCGCTCCACCCAAGGCCAGGGACGGTGCGGTGATCAGGGCCGCAAGCAATACGGAAAACAGAGACAGCGAGCGCATGGTCACCTCGTTGGGTGAGAGGATCCTTGGGGCTACACGGGAATGTCGAGCCCCGTATCTTCAATACCTCCGTAGCGTACCACAGGGCAAGGCAGAAATCTAAACCCGCGTGAAATGGGCAAACCACCCGTGTATCCGCAAAAAGCGGCATGATGAGGCGATCGCTGCCCGGCCAGCGTGTACCGCATGAAGCCTGGTCGCGGATTTACAACGTGTTCGGATGCTGGTACATATCGTGAATATGCAGTTCTTCGTCGATCAATGTCTGCAAGATGCAGCAAGAACATAAAGGATGCACAATGCATGTGGCGGCTCATGCAATCAGACGTATCAAGCGCTCCTCCAGGCGTTTATTCACCCCTCTCGTGACACCAATACGCCGGCATATCGCGAAAGCCCTGCATGCTTCGGGAGCCCTCTATTGTCCTATTTGCAGCAGCAACGTGCGCCGCTTTCTTCCGTTTGGTGATCCTCCTCGGGCAAATGCCTTGTGCCCTGTTTGCGGCTCACTCGAACGACACAGGCTGGATTGGATGTTTTTCGCACAGCGGACCGATCTCTTTGACGGCTCCCATAAAAAGATGCTCCATGTGGCTCCGGAGGAATTTCTTTCCGCATTGTTTTCCAGGATAGTCAACCTTGATTACCTGAGCGCGGATTTATGCAACCCACGCGCCATGGTGCGGATGGATATCACGGACATCGACTTTCCCGACGACTATTTTTCCGTCATCTACTGCAGTCACGTCCTGGAACACATCACGGACGACCGCAAGGCACTCGCGGAATTCTATCGCGTGCTTCGCCCCAATGGCTGGGCAGTCCTTCAGGTGCCTATCGCGTCCAAACAGACATGCGAAGACACAACGATTATCGCTCCGGCCGAGAGAAAAAAGCACTTCGGCCATTGGGACCACGTAAGACGTTGCGGGCCGGATTACGTTGAACGCATGCGGGCCACGGGCTTTGACGCGAGAATTGTGCGTGCGACAGATGTCGTGTCAAAGGAAGAGTGCATGAAGATGGGATTCAGGGCCAGCAGGATCATATTTCATTGTAAAAAGCCGCAATGACATGAACCCTCCGCAGGGCTACGGGCCATGCCAAATTGTCCACGCCGTACCAAACACACGGCGGCTGCACATGGTGCCTCCAATAACAGCCGTTTGCGCATTTCCTGGCAATATCGCTGCCCCTCCCCGCTTCCTGATGGGAGCGCACACGGATCCTCATCCTTCTCCCGTTCTTTCCTTTTGTCCCTCTTTGTGCCATGGTTGCAGGATGGATTTCCAGTATGAACAGACATGACGCCCCTGACGCCCTGCTCCTGGCCGTTGCCGCCCGCGTGGATGATTTTCTACACAAATGGACGCGCACCATGAACGAGGCAGGCTATCTGCAAAGCACCACGGCCAAGACCGAGGACTGCATCCTTTCCTTCCAGTGGTTCCTCGAGCCCCTGCTGCGCCGCATCCGCGAGGCGCGCGAGCTTGAAAGCTTCCCCGAGCTGTTGCGAAACACGGAAGGTTGGGCCGACCCCATCCTGGCCACGGCCGACAGACACCGTTTTCGTGGTGTCACGGCGGAGATGTTCGTGGGCTGCTTCAAGACCCTGGTCCATAGCGTGGAAGAGATGGTGCTGGAGGAAGACGCCCCCCCGTGGGTGCACGCCGACGCCCTCGCTCTGCTGCGCCGCCTGGCCGACGCCGGCGAGACCCTCATCGTGCGGCAGTGGACAGCACTCCCCCCTCGGGAGTCCGAGGAGCGGTGCTTTGCCTCCAACAGGCTGCTGACCCTGGAGAAAAACAAATACGAGAACATCCTCTCCGTGATCTCGGACCTGGTGCTCATCGTGAACCAGGAGGGCGCGGTGGTGGAGTTCAACCAGGCCACCCGCGGCTATTTCTCGCCCGAGGAGCTTGGAGGGCGCCCCGTCTGGGAAGTCCTGGGCCTGGAGGCCCAGAGCATGGCTGAGGTGCTGGCCTACTACCCCAGCGAGCATGCCCATGAGTTGGCCGCATCCGACGAGAGCGTGTTCTTCGAGTGCCGCATCGTGCCGTTGAAACAGGTCAGCCTGGCTTCGGGAGGCTACCTCGTGGTGCTCAAGGACATCACCCCCCACGTGACGCACCGCGCCACCCTGGAGCAACGGGTGCGGGAGCGCACTGCGGCCGTGGAGCGGGAAAAGCGCCAGTTGGAAGAGATGAACATCACCCTGCGCCATGTGATGCGCAGCGTGGACCGCGAACTCGACGAGCACAAACGCTGCATCGACAAGGCCGTGAGCCAGGTGCTCATGCCGGCCCTGGCCAAGGTGCGCCAGGAGGACTGCGCCGCGGTACGCCA
Source organism: uncultured Desulfovibrionaceae bacterium (assembly GCA_964609625.1). Lineage (GTDB taxonomy): Bacteria > Desulfobacterota > Desulfovibrionia > Desulfovibrionales > Desulfovibrionaceae. The sequence goes on along the minus strand of CAZSRS010000006.1, from coordinate 140,566 downwards.
GGGCTATGTGGACGTGCTCGAGGACCAGTTGCTGCAACTCTCCTCGGGGCGCGAGACCGGCGGCAACCCCCTGCTGCTCAAGCTCACGCCCATGGAAATGAAGGTCTGCCAGTTCGTGCAGGCCGGCAGTTCCACCAAGGCCATCGCCGAGGCCCTGAACCTATCCATGGGCACGGTACAGACCCACCGCAAGAACATCCGCCGCAAGCTCAAACTGCAACACCGCGACATCAACCTGCAGACCTTCCTGGCCGCGCCCCAGCCCCGTGAGGAACACGACCGGCAGCCACGCACCGACCTCCCGGACAGCTGAAATGTTGTGGGTAGAAACAAATACCCAGTAATTCCCTGATCCCTATCCTTGAAACGTCCTGCCTCTTCTCCTAATATGGCAATATCACGAAACTCTTTATTGCTTGCAGGAGAAACGGCATGGGTAAGGACACCTCCCCACAGGAAACGCATATTGGCATCCTTGCAACATTGCGAGATTTTTTCATGTCCCGCGACGAACCTGAATTACGCGAGGCCTACACGAACCTCCTGGCCCAGGCCAGCCATGCCCCCCCCTCTCCCTTGCCGGAGACCATCGACTGGGAGCAGACGCTCTTCGGTTTCAACCGGCTCTTCGTCGGACCCAAGGCCCTGCCCGCACCGCCCTTCGCCTCGGCCTGGCTGGAGCCCGAACCCAGGCTCATGGGCGCGAGCACCATGGAGGCGCGCCATGTCTACGAGCTGCTGGGCCTGAGCGCCCCCCTGCGCAACAAGCTGCCCGACGACCACATCAGCCTGGAGTTGGACGCGCTCCAGCTCCTGGAAGGGGCGTATTCGATCCCTGATCCCGAGACCCGTGCGGGACTCGACGGAATCAGACGCTATTTCCTCAAACACCATGTGCTGCGCTGGATGCCCCGGTTCTGCGAGGCCGTGCTCGCCCGCACGGACACGCCGGAGGCCGTTTACGTGGCCACAGCGGCACTGCGGCACTGGCTGGAGCATAGACGAGCCGCTCTGGACGTCATGTCCGACGGCTGCTTGTTGGAACAGGAATCCCCCGCATCATCTGCAACCCCGGAGGTTCGCCCATGAGCACGTGGAGCGAAAAACGTATCGAGCAGGCCCTGGCCTGCCCCTTGACCCGGCGCGGCTTTCTGCGCGCGTTTCTGGCCGGAGGGGCCTTGGCCGCCATGCCCACGGCCCTGCTCAGGCCCCTGACCGCGGAAGCCGACATCGTTTCCGAAGGCGGCTACCAGATCTTCCGCAACGCCTGCCCCCGCAATTGTTACGATACGTGCAGCATGCTCACCTACGTCAAGGACGGGGTAGTGCAGTTCGTAGAGGGGGCCAAGGAATCCACCTTCACCAACGGCGGGCTCTGCGTGAAGGGATACGCCTACACCCGCCGCCCCTATTCGCCGGACCGCGTGAAATACCCCATGCGTCAGTCCGGGCGGGGCTCCGGAAACTGGAAACGCATCTCCTGGGACGAGGCCATGACCGAGATCGCCGAGAAGCTTCTGGAAATCGGCGAGCGTGACGGCTCCATGCTCGGACTGGCCATGACCAAGTACTCCGGCAATTTCGGCATCACCAACTACGGCGTGGAGGGCCTGATGAGTTCCCTGGGCTATACCACCAGGCTCATCGGCACGCCCTGCTGGCCCGCGGGTATCGACGCCCAGAACTATGACATGGGCAACATGTGGTGCAACGACCCCGAGGACATGGTCCACTCCCGCTACATCATCATCTGGGGCGCGAACCCAGCCTGGTGCTCGGTGCACTCCATGAAGTACATCTTCGCGGCCCAGGAACGCGGTGCCAAGGTGCTCTGCATCGACCCCATCTTCACCCAAACCGCGGCCAAGGCCGATGCCTACTGGCAGGTGAACACCTCCACCGACGGCCTGCTGGCCCTGGCCATGGCCCGGCACATCCTGGACACAGGGCTCGTGGACCGCGAATGGGTGGAGCAAAACTCCGTGGGCTTCGATGAGTTCGCCGCCTACCTGCGCCGCAATGTGGACATCGCGCGGGCCGCCGAAAAGACTGGCATCCCGGCGGAGCAGATCACCAGCGTTGCCGAGGAGTTCGCCACGGCCAAGCCCGCCACCATCTGGATCGGCTACGGCATACAGCGCCACACCAACGGCGGCGCCTCGGTACGCGCCCTGGACGCCCTGGTGGCCATGACCGGCAACATCGGCAAGACTGGCGGGGGCGCGCGATACGGCCACCTCCAGACCTGGGGCTTCAACTATCACGCCCTGCTCCAGAAGCAACCCGCGGGCTCCAAGGGCATGGTGGGAACCGCCGGACCCAAGGGCGAGTTCGACTTCTCCGCAGATGCTGGCAAGGATGTGGAGTACACGGACCGCACTCTGAACATCAACAAGACCGCCGCCGAGATTCTCAATGCCCAAGACCCGCCGGTGCGCGTGCTCTGGGTCTCCTGCAAGAACCCTCTCAGCCAGGACTTCGACCTACCCAAGCTCAAGGAGGCCTTCAGGAAGCCCGAACTCGTGGTCACCGTGGAACAGTTCTTCAACCAGACCGTGGAGCTGTCCGACATCGTGCTCCCCGTGACCACCCTCTTCGAGGAGTGGACCGTCAACGTCTCCTACTGGCACTACTGGCTGGGCATCAACGAGCAGGCCATCGAGCCCATGTTCGAGTGCAAGAGCAACATCGAGATCGCGGCCGCCCTGTCCAGGAAGATGAACGAACTCAAGCTCGGCTCCTGCACCTTCCCCACCGAGATCGACACCAAGGAATGGATGATCAAGGAATTCAACCAGGGCATCCACGACCTCTTCGGCATCTCCTCCTGGGAGGAACTGCGCAAGGGGCCGGTCAAGGCCAAGATGCACCCCGCGGCCTGGCACGACCAGAACTTCGGCACGCCCTCGGGAAAATACGAATTCCACTCCGAACTCTGCGCTGAACACGGGCACAAGGCCCTGCCCGAATACGTGGAGGGGCGCAAACCCTATGACAAGCTCCGGTTGCTCACGCCGCACACCAAGTTCGGCATCCACTCCCAATTCATCAATCTGGACTGGATGGAGGAGTTCAATCCGCGCCCCTATGTCTATCTGCACCCGGCCACGGCCGCGTCCCGCGCCATTGCCGACGGCGACCAAGTGCGGGTGTTCAACAAGGTGGGCGAGGTGACCCTGGAGGCCAAGCTCACGGACAACGTGCCGCCTGACACAATCCTGCTCTACGAGGCCTGGTTCAACAACAACTCCTACAACTGCCAAAACCTGGTGGACGACGAGGCCGCGGACATGGGCGCCTACAAGACCGGCGCGCCCGGCGTGGCCATCCACGACCAGTTCGGCGACGTGGCCAAGGCCTGAGGAGGGAAATGATCATGAGCACTACAAAACAATTGGCCTTTTTCGTGGACGCCAAGCGCTGCATCGGCTGCTTCACCTGCGCCATGGCCTGCAAGAACCAGTATCATCAGGAGCAAGGCGTGGTCTGGCGCAATGTCCACGACCTCAAGGATCCTGTCCACCCCGCACGGGAGCGCGCCTTCTATTCCTTGGCGTGCAACCACTGCGAGCGCCCCACCTGCCTGGAGGTCTGTCCGGTACAGGCCTACTACAAACGCGAATCCGACGGCGTGGTGGTGCACGAGCAGGACAAGTGCATCGGCTGCGGCAACTGCATCCGCTCCTGCCCCTATGGCGCGCCGAAATACAATCCCGTGGCCCGCAAGGCCGAAAAATGCAGCTTCTGCTGGGAGCGTCTCGACGCCGGCCTGCAACCCGCCTGCGTGCAGGCCTGTCCGGTGGCTGCCCTGCAACTTGTTGATCTGGCCACCTTCGACAGGCCCGACACCGTGCAATACCCGCCGGGCTTCCCACGTTTCGAACGGCTCAATCCCTCGGTGCGCTTCCGCATGCCCACTCAGCCCATGCAGATCAGGAGGAAAAACACATGAACCCGAGCGATTACCCCCTCGTCCTTTTCACCGTGCTCGCCCAGGCAGCCGTGGGTCTGGTGCTGGTGAGCACCATTCGCCAGTTCGCTGCCCACGGTCCGGCCGGAGAAGTGCGCAGGGAGTGGTTCCTGGCCTTGGCCTTGATGGTCCTGGGCCTGCTGCTCTCGCTATTACACCTGGGGCATCCGGCGCAGGCCCTCAAGACACTCAAGCACCTCTCCACCTCCTGGCTCAGCCGTGAGGCCTTCACCTCCGGCCTAGTCCTGCTTCTGGTAGCCGCCGGCGCCATCACGGCAACCAGGGGCGGCAACCGTTTCATCGGCGTCTTCGCCGCGCTCCTGGGCGTGGTCCTGCTTTTCGTCATGGGCATGACCTATTCCCCGCCGAGCTTCCCGGCACTGAACAACATCCTGCCGTTCCTCTTCTTCTGCGTCACCGCGGTAGTGATGGGAGCGTCCCTGGCTGGACTGTTCACGGCGCCGGAACACCGCGCCTTGGTACGCCAGATCCTCATGGTGGGCTGCATCGTGGGCTTGATATTGCACTTGGCCGCGCCCTGCGTCTGGCTCTCGGGCGGCGCGATCATGGCCGAAACGGCCACGGCTTGGCTCGCCTCGCCGCTGTACTGGCTTTCGATTCTCGCGGCATATGGAGTGCCCCTGGGCGTGCTCGCGGGACTGCGCACCATCCCGGCCTGGCTGCCCCTATGCATCCTGGTGGGAGAGTTGTTGGGCAGGACGGTGTTCTTCAACAATACCCTGCATACCGCCCTGTATCTCGGCGGCGTATATTGATGAAACAGCGAGAAGACGGCACTAAGGAGGAACTTCCCACTACAGTCCCGTTCCCAGACCTTCTCCACGATGACGTTCTGCATGATTGGATGGATCTTTTGATTGCAACGCGTGCTGTGCATGAAGCATCACGCTGTCACCAGCACCAACACCCTGAAGGAACGCTTTAGGGTCAAGCCCGGCTTAACGGGCCAAGGAGCATGCATGATCAACTTTCGCTGGAGCGGTCAGCGGCGCACGCCACTGTATGTTGGGTGGCCGTGGCATCCAGCCGGCCGCACCCGCGAGAACCGCGCGCGTGAGCACGGGCAAGGCCATGCTCTCGCCTGAGCGGTCAGCGCATCGCCCCCCAGGACGGGGGGCGAGCGCTTCATCCTGAAGAGACGAAAAGTCGCCCGTGGAGCCCTCGCCCCCGCTGATTTTACTCTTCCCGAGGCCACTGGCCCGGCGCGGGAACATGCCGCCTTGACCGACATCGGAATGGATAAGCCAAGAAACGCACGGGCTCCTGCTTGAGAGGAATTTCTCAAAGAACTGCCGGACTGGAACTACGATTTTTTTCTTGATATGGGAAACAGAGAAGGACACACTCTTCTTTTATTCCCTTTTGAACCGAAAACCCAGATTCAGGAAGGCGCCATGAACATCGGATCCCACACTTTCGAGGAATTCAAGGAAATAGCCGCGAAATTCCACGGCTATCCCGCCCCAGGCCTGCTGCTCGGCGGCTACATGGTGGAGCATGCCAAGTCCCTGCTCCCCCCGGACACCATCTTCGATGCCCTAGTGGAGACCAACAAGTGCCTTCCCGACGCGGTGCAGTTACTGACACTGTGCAGCTATGGCAACGGCTGGATGCGCGTGATCAATTTCGGCCGTTACGCCTTGGCGCTTTACGACAAGTACACCGGCCTGGGTGTGCGCGTGCACCTGGACGTCGCCAAGCTCGCCTCCTGGCCCGAGATCAGGGCCTGGTACCTCAAGGAGAAACCCAAGAAGGAGCAGGACACGCCGAAACTCATGGCCGAAATTGAGGACGCTGGCTGGCGGTGCTGCTCATCGCGCCCCATCGTCATGCCCGAGCGTTTCCGCAAACGCCACTCCATGGGGGCCATCGGCGTCTGCCCGGCATGCGGCGAGGCCTACCCGGAACGGGACGGGGCCATCTGCCGCGGCTGCCAGGGTGAATCCCCCTATTGCGCGCCTGCCGCTTCCTGCCTCCAGACTCCGGGCACGGATCGCTATCTGCGCTCTTTGCCCGTGGAGCAGGCCATCGGCAAGAAGGCCTTGCACGACATGACCCGCATCGTGCCTGGCAAGGAAAAAGGCGCGGCATTTACCGCCGGGCAAGTCATCACCGTGGGCGACGTCTGCCGCCTTCAGCACATGGGGCGCGAGCACGTGTATGTCGAAGAAGAGGCCACGGTGAGCGAGGAATGGGTGCACGAGAACGACGCGGCCCTGTCCTTTGCCAAACGCATGGCCGGCCCTGGCGTGCGCGTGGGCGAGCCTCCGAGGGAAGGCAAGATCACCCTCTACGCCGAGCACGAAGGCCTGCTCGTCTACGACCGCAAGACCCTCACCCGCTTCAACATGATCGAGAACGTGATGTGCGCGGCCCGGCAGGGCGACCTCCTGGTGGAGGCGGACAAGGGCTTTGCCGCCACCCGCGCCATCCCCCTGTATTTGGAGCGTCAGAACTTCGCCGCGGCCATGGAAAGCCTGGGCGACACTCCCTTGTTCAGCATCCTGCCCCTCGTACCGCTGAAGACCGGCATCCTGGTCACGGGCAGCGAGGTCTTCCAGGGGCTCATCGAGGACAAGTTCGCCCCCGTGATCACAGGCAAGGTGGAGCGCTTCGGCTGCGAGATCGTGGCCTCGGACATCGTGCCCGACGACCGCGCCGTGATCGCGGCCACCGTAAAGCGTCAGTTGGACGCCGGCGTGGAACTGTTGATCACCACGGCCGGGCTGTCGGTGGACCCCGACGACGTCACCCGCCAGGGTCTGCTGGATGCCGGCCTGGAGGACGCGCTCTACGGCATGCCCGTGCTGCCCGGCGCCATGACCCTGGTGGGGCGCATGGGCAAGACCAGGGTCCTGGGTGTGCCGGCCTGCGCCCTGTTCTTCAAGACCACGGCACTGGACCTGCTGCTGCCACGCCTCCTGGCCGGGCGGGAATTCACCCGGCACGACCTGGCACTCCTGGCGGAGGGCGGCTTCTGCCTGAATTGCAAGTCCTGCACCTTTCCAAAGTGCCCCTTCGGAAAGTGACCATGCGCCGCGTCGCCCTGCTCCTTGCCCTGGCCTTGCTGACGGCACCTTGTGCCCTGGCTTTGGCCGAAGAGGAACAGGGCGGCGCGACCCCGGAGCGCTGCCCGCTGCAGACACCCCAGCATCGGGCGCGGGTGCTGACTCCCGCGCTCCAGGTCGCGACGGGAGCGCCCGGCTTCATAGAAATGGTGGTGGAGCCACCACCGGCCGCCGACTATTACATCTCCACCCTAGCAAGCATCCGTAGCGCGCCTGAAGGAGCACACCCAGACTTCCTGCCCGGCTATCCCAGGTTGCGCTTCAGCGCGGACACGCCCGGCGAGTACCGGCTGTTGTTGCGCATCACACTGGTGTCCAAGTCGAGCTGCGGCGGGGTCAAGGCCAGGGAACTGGCCGAGGAGGAAGTGCTGATCCAGGTGGGCGAGTGATGTACCGACCGGGCTGCCCGTCCTGACCGAGGCAACGCCTCCGAGATAACCTCCGCGTCAAACGGATTCGGTCGGTGCTGTCTCCAGGACGCCTTGGACCGCCGCCAGTTCCTCCGCGGAGAAGATGCGGTTCACGTCAAGGATGATGATGAACCGGTTGTCCTTTCGGGCAATGCCACGGATGAACCGGGTGGCGATGGCCGTACCCATCTGAGGGGGTGGGACCACATCCGCCGGTTCTATCTCCAGGACCTCCTGCACCGTGTCGGCCAGGGCGCCTACCTGGGTGACGTCGTTTTCAATGCGCACCTCGGTGATGATCACGCAGGTGTTCACGGTCATCTCGGTGGCCGACATGCCGAATTTGAGGCGCAGGTCCACCACGGGCACGGCATGCCCCCGCACGTTGAGCACGCCGCGCAGCGAAGGCGGCGTGCGCGGAATCTTGGTGATCTTGGTGTCGTCGAGGATCTCGCGCACGTAGCCGATATCCAGGGCAAAGATCTCCTCGCCCAGGGTGAAGGTCAGATACTGGTTCATCTCGTTGAGGCTGCTTTCCATAAAGCCTCCTGCTGTATCGCTTCCTGCATTCCGCGGCAGGTGCGGCTAGAAGCGCTCGAAATCGTCGTCCGTATGCGAGGCGTCGCCCATGTCCAGGGCCACTCCGGCCTGCCGACCGGCCTGTTTTTTTCCGGCTCGGGGCAGGGCCTTGGGCGCCGCGGGTTTGGGTGACCGCCGTTGACCGGCGCCGCTCTGCCCCACACGGAAGAAGCCCATGGTGCTCATGAGTTGCTCGGCCTGGCTGGAAAGTTCTTCGGAGGTGGAGGCCATCTCCTCGGAGGCCGAGGCGTTCTGCTGCACCACCTGGTCGAGCTGCTGGATGGCTTTGTTGATCTGCTGGGCCCCGGCGTTCTGCTCGTTGCTGGCGGCGGCGATCTCCTGGATCAGGTCCGCGGTTTTCTTGATGTCCGGGACCATCTTGGTCAGCATCTGGCCCGCGTCCTCGGCCACACGCACACTGGAAGTGGAAAGTTCGCTGATCTCGGCGGCCGCGGCGCCGCTGCGCTCGGCCAGCTTGCGCACTTCCGCGGCCACCACGGCGAAGCCCTTGCCGTGCTCTCCGGCGCGTGCCGCCTCGATGGCCGCGTTGAGGGCCAAGAGGTTGGTCTGGCGGGCGATCTCCTCGATGATGGAGATCTTCTCGGCGATGTTCTTCATGGCCTCCACGGCCTGGGACACGGCGCGACCGCCTTCTTCGGCGTCATTGGCCGCCTTCATGGCGATCTGCTGGGTTTGCTGGGCGTTCTCGGCGTTCTGGCGGATGTTGGAGGTCATCTGCTCCATGGAGGAGGAAACCTCTTCCACGCTGGCTGCCTGCTCCGTGGCGCCCTGGGACAGACTCTGGGCCGAGGAACTGAGCTCCTCGCTGCCCGCGGCCACGTTGTCCGTGGCGGTCTGGACCTCGGCCACCACCTCGCGCAGCTTGTGCACCATCTCGTTCAGTGCCTTGGCCAAAATGCCGATCTCGTCCTTCTGGTGCACATCCAGTTCCTGGGAAAAATCACCCTCCGCCATGGCCTGGGCAAAAGTGACGCCCTGGAAGACGGGGCGCGTGATGGCTCGGGTGAGCAAAATGCCCAGCCCCAGGGCCAGGACGATCCCCAAAACCACGCCCACCGTGGCCACCAGTGTGCCCTGGTTGGCCGCGTCGCTAGCGTGCTCCAGCGAGTCGCGGGTCTGCTCCACATTGTAACCCACCACCTTGCCCATGGCCTCGGCGGACTCGTTGGAGAACTTCTCCTGTTCCACAAGCATCAGTTTGTTCATTTCCTCGAAGAGGTTCACCGAGTTCTGGGCTTCCTCGCGCATCTGGCGGAACAGGGCAAAGGTCTTCTCCGCGTTGGGCAACATTTCGCTGGTAAAGACACTGGACGCCCTCTGGGAATCCCCCCGCTGCTTGGCGCGCTTGATCTCGCCCACCGCGGCGTGGAACGCGTCGTGATGCGGCTTGACCTCCGTGATCAGGGCCTTGAGCTTGGGGTTGGTGGTATCGTAGCCGGCCATCCACTTGCCGAAATTACAAGCCGTGGGATCGTCGCCGCCGTCAAAGGTCTTGTCCACCAGCAGCAGTTCACCCACGCGCGTGGCCAGCTGATAGTGGTCGCCACGGAAAATTTGCAGCTCGCCCATGTACTCGAGAGGGTTGAGGATGTCGCGTTTCTGCAGGTCCTTGGACAGTTCCACGACCTTGTTGTTGACTTCCCTGAGCTTTGCCTGACGCTCCGCGTAATTGTCCCAGAGTTGCTTTTCCTCGGCGCTCTTGGGCAACTTTTCGTACCTGTCCCAGGCCTGCGTGTACACTTCCCTGGATTGATCCAGATTCGCGTACTCCCTGTCGCGGGCCGCGCTGTCCAGATTGGGGCTGAGCAGGGTTCGCATGGCTGCCTGGATGCTGTTGGTCTCGGACTTGATCTGCAGCATCTCCGAGCTGGCCGGCATACGGACCGTGCCTATCTCGCTGATATACGAGGAGAGTGTGGAGATTTCGAAGATACCCACGAGCCCGATGGCCAGGGCGATGAGTGCCGTGAGCACGAATCCGCCGATGAGTTTGACGCCCAGTTTGATGTTCTTCATCGCCTTCTCATCCCTCCACTTTTTGTTTGCGCACGAGGTTACCGCGTTACGCCCCTTGAACTTTATATCTGAATATTCTGGTACTGTGCAAGCCTGGAATGAACAAATTCCAGAACCTCTGGAAAAAGGTCCGAAGTTTGGTCGCTGGAAAGCAGCCTGACCCTGGCCGCACTGTGCAACATGGCGACGATGATATGTGCTGGCTCCGAGACGCTTTCCAGTCTGAACACTCCAGCGATCTTACCACTCCGCAATGTTTCGGCAAGAAGTTGCACAATCCAGGACTGATATATTTTAAGATCAAGATACGCAGGCTGCGTCACGTCCAGGATTCGAAAAGGATCCGCATTGAGCAGGACAAGATATTCCAATGTTTTTTCTTCAACATATCGACTGTATGCAGCGATAAATGCATCGACGGATTCCCATGGGGCTTTTTCTTGTTGCACTCCCTGCCGCAAGCTCTTGAACAAGGAATACAGTATCTGTCTGGTGAGGATGAACAGAAGATTTTCCTTGGTGCGAAAATGATAGATGACGGTACCTCCGGCGACTTTGGCCCTGTCGGCGATCTGCGCCACGGGCGTATGCTCGAATCCCTGGAGCGCGAAAAAGTCCCGGGCAGCTTCCAGGATCGCGTCCACTTTTTCGTTGTGAATCTGTGCCCTTCGTCCCATCTATCGGTTCCTGAAGGTGAAGGAGGATTCCATACCGACATTCCAGCTGGCGGCCACGATCCCCGCCCATGCACCCCGCATGGCGCGATGATCTCGGAACGGCCCCAGGAGCCCACACCATGACTACCCCTTGATCCTGATACCCGTGAGGCTCCAAAATTACTTGAATGAGTGTTCGTATAAAATTAGAAAGTTTGTTCCGGGATGTCAACCACTGGACGGTATTTCCCTGCGTACTCCTCAGCTCCAACCACTGCCTCCTGGTGCTGACGGCTCTAAATCCTTCCCTCACAACTGGGTACTCCGAATTCCCTATTTCATGGAGTCCAGATCTCATTGACTGAACAGATATTCAAGTCGTCTGTAGCCCCTACCTGTTATTCACGCATGGCAGGCATTCTTGCAACAACTATCGCCTCGACGCCATGACCTTCTTGAACAGGGGAGGACAAACATTCAACCGCTTGTCCAACTAGTGCATTTCCCAGGAATTTGCGCTAGCATGCCGCAACGAACTCAAAAACACGACGCAAACAAGGCTTCTCGGGGCACAGGCCATGCTGTTCTTCAAACGCAGACCGCGCGGCCCGGAAATCTGGGACTTCCGCAACGCCACGGACCTCTGCCGCTCGGGCGCGGCCTTTGTGCGCGAGATGTTGCTCTTGCGGATGCGCTCCAACGGCGGCGTCAGCCTGTGCATCAGCGCCTCGCCCCCCGTGCTGCGCATCTGCGAACTGCTCCCCGAGGCCCCGCGCCAGGGCGCACTGCTCTGGGAGCGGCTGCACCTTTTCTGGGCCTGGGAGCGCGCCTCACGGGACGCTGACGCGGCGGCCTTCAGCGCCTTCGAACTCACGCGCCGCGCCCTGCTCTCCCGAGTCCAGTGGCCCGAGGCGAACATCCACCCCATCCCTCTGGTCCAGAATCCCGAGACCGCGCGGCAAGAGTACGCCGCGACCCTTGGCGCCTTTTTCGGGTCGGAGCCGCGCGAAACGCCCCCTGCCTGGGACATGGTCATCCTGGAGGTGGACGAACATGGCGGTCTGGCCGGTTTGCCTCTGGCGTCCGCCGCTGGGGATGGCCCCACCCCGGTTTCGGCGCCCGGCTACGAGCCCTGCCCAGGGGCGCGGCTGGCGCTGCCCCTGGACATGTTCGCGAAAGCGCGCAACGTCCTGCTGGTGGCCATGGGCGCGAGCGTACAGCCCGTGGTGGCGGCGGCCCGCGCCGGCGGCGAGGCCTTGGAACGGTACCCCGCCAGTCGCTTCAAGCCCAAGGGCCGCCTGGTCTGGCTCACGGAGCAGCAGGGAGGGTGATGATCACCCCCGCTCGGGGCCGTCGGCGTCCTCCAGTCTGAAGTCATCCTGCTCCACGTGATGCCGCTCTGCCGCCTGGCCGTCCTTGCGCCCGGCAAAAGGCAAGCCCTCGGAGCGCCTGGAGCGCGGCTTGCGCAGTAATTCGCCCTCGCACAGGCAGTCCCACCCCCAGCGCAGCCACTTGAGCAGGTACACCGCCAGCCACAGGGACCAGGCCAGCATCAGCACCCTGAACATCCACAGGGGCGCTGTAAGCACCACGGGGCGCGGCAGCTGGGAACCGACGCGGTCCTGGGACCAGATCAGCTGCTGACCGTACGAGCCATTGCCCTCCACCTGCATGGCAGGCATGCCCAGCAGGCCGTTCTCCACCGCGATATACAGGCAGAACAGTCCGATCGCGACCAGTCCGACCAGGCACAATTGCAGCACGTCGTAGCCGAACCACCCCTCCCTGGGGTGATGCTCGCGCTTGAGCCCCAGCAGGGGCAGCCAGGCCACGGCCAACAGCGCCGGGAACGGCGAGAGCTGCGACAGCCCCACCGCCAGCACGAACCACTGCCACAGCCGCAACGGGGTCCAGGGCAGGAAGTTGAGGATCCAGGCAAAGACCAGCGCGGCCACCAGATAGGGCCAGTAGGTCACCGCCGGCCCCAGCAGGGGGCCCCCGCTCGTGAGCAGTATCCAGCGATCTTGCGGCACGTGCATGCGCACATCCGCGTTCACGGCCGGGTGCCCGAGCTCCACCTGGGGGGGCTGAATGCGTACGACGCCCTCGCGCGGCTGCCGCCAGCTGATCCGCACCTCCTGCATGCCGGGGCGGATAGGCACTTCCACACTGCCGGGCGCCCCTCCCACCAGGGGCAGGTCGCGGCCCGAAGCGCTCAACCCAGTGAGTTCGGCATCCGCGGGAAGGGTGATCACGTGCCGCAGGCCCCTGCTGGCGCGAATCTCCAGGAGCAGCTCGTTCTGGTCCAACCGCTGTCCGGGACGCATTTCCAGCTCGGCTTTCTGGATGGTCATGGCCGCTCCTGGCGCGGCCCTGGGCCGACTCACGGCCAGGGTCACGCCCTCGCCGGGCCAGGGGCGCCACGTGGGACGCCAGTTGCCCGTGTCGTCCAGGACGGACACCGCGGGCACGCCCTCCACCTCCAGGTGCCAGATGTGCGACGGCGAAAGGGTCCAGGTCTCTACCCAGGGCACGCCGGAAGGCGCGCGCAGAGCGAGGCTGTCGCCCTGCTCCATGCTTGAAGTCCACGACAGTTCCTGCTGGCCGGGTTTGAATTGCACCTGGGCCAAGCCGTCCAGGACCTTGACGTCCTCGCTGAGCACCGACTCGCCCGGCAAGAGCGGAATCTGCAGATGCACCGGCTCTCCCGGCGGGCTGATGCGCCGGACCACGGTGTTCACGGTCCACTGCAGCCCCATGGTCACGCTGCGCTCAACATGAAGAAAGGGCGGGATGCGGTAGGTCTCGCCGGGCGCCTGAGCGCCGCCGGCATCGGCCTTTTCCCGAGCCAGGCGCAGGGAGCCCTGGATCTCGCCGGCCGCGCCCAGCCCCTGGACGATCCACCCCGGCGCAGTGACTGAGCCCCGCCGGCTCTGCAAGGGCAGCGCGATCTGAAAGGACAGGCCCTTGGGCGTGGGACCCTCGAGCACGATGCGGTGCTCGCCGGGCTCCAGGGCGCAGAACAATCGCCCTTGGTCACGATACAGGTCGCGGGCCGGCGCCTCGTTCAGCAGCACTGTCGCCGGCTGCCAACGCTCGGATATCTCCGGCAGGGGCGCCAGGGTATGCCCCGCCGCGTGCACTGTGTAGATCAGGCGCAGACGCTGCTCGCCGACGTCCACCGCCAGATGGGGACTGCTCAGACAGTCGGGGAAGCATGGCGCCGGATTGAGCAGCCGCTGCCTGTACTCCTCCAGGAGCCAGGCCGGCGGAAAGGCCGTGGCCTCGGCAACATCTGGTGGAGGCGGCAGTTGGCTGCCCATCACGATCTGCATTGGAGGGCGTTGCTCCTGCTGCCGCGCTTCCTGTGCGATCTCGGGCCGGGGCGTTGCCCAGGAGACCGCCGGCGCGGCAAGGAGCAAGGGACTCAGGAGCACGAACAGTGTCATGGCTGGAGCCGTCTTGCCCATGGACGCGGCGAATCCTCGCAGCAGGGGGCGCAAGTCCATCAGCAAGAGCAGCACCACGACCAGCAACACCACCCGCGCAACGGCCAGGGCCAGCCCCCAGCCCGGCGAGAGCAGTGTCAGTTGCATGGTCTCGCCCCGCGCCACCGGGCCGTTCCACTGCAAGGACACCGTGCGCCAGTTCCAGCCCGGCAGGCCCGGACCTGTCTGCACCAGGGCCTCGGGATCGTACATCAGGGCCTTGGGCGCCTTGGCCCGCTCCTGCTTCATGGGCGCGGGCGCCGGGGCGCGGCGCATGGACTTGGACAGATACTCGGCGCCGTATTCCGGCTCCGCCTCCGCAGCCTGGTCCTCCCGCATCTCCATGGGCGCGGTCATTGCCTGCATCTCTGGGGCACCGGCGCCCACCATGCCAGGCCGTGGAGGAAGATACTGATAGGGCACCGTTTCCAGCTGCGGGAACAATCCGGTGCGCACCTGGCCGTAGATGTACGGCACCGCGGTGACGGCCATGACCACCAGGGCCACGGCGTAGAGCGCCAGGGCGAGCCGGCGCCCCGTGTGATAGTCCGCCAGCCGCGCCTGCGTGTGGAAGACCCGCACCAGGGCCAGGGCGCCTAACAGGAACAGCCAAACCAGCTGCGGCGCGTCGGGCTCCTGATACCCGAGCAACAGGAACAGCAGGCCCAGCACCCCCAGCCACCAAGAGCGCAGCACCGCCACCAACATGGCGATGAGCAGGCAGAGTAGGATATCCAGAAAAGTCCATTGCGAGATCCAGGACTGGGTCACACCGTCCACGCCCTGGGCCGTGAGCAGCCGCCAGCCGGGGGGCAGCCGCAGCTCCGCCGAAACCCGATCGAATTCCCGGTCCCAGCCCGTGCTCGGCAGTTCGCCGGAAAAGTCCTCGTAGCGGGATTCGGCCACCAGGCTGACACTGCCGTTGCGAATCTCCACGCCAGGCAAAGGTTCCTCGCCCAGCAGCACCACGGGCTGATCCTCGCCCAATAGGGACACCCGGCCCAGGTCACCTGGGGGCAGCATGCGCAGGGTCCAATTCCGCCGGATGGCGCCGTGGACGCTGTCCTGTACCGTGAGCCCCCCACCGTCGAAATCCAGCCAAATGGCACGGAATATCTCCAGGGAATCTGGCGCGGCGTCGGGCGCACCCCGGTGCATTTCCTTGAAACCGACCATGGCTTCGGGCTCCACCAGGAAGGCCGGGAACCGCTGCCACTCCAGGGGGAGGTCCGTGGTCTTGGGGTCCACGTCTGGCGCGCCGTGGATCTCCACCACTCGCAGGTCGTCGTGAGCCTGGAAGGCCCAAAACTCCCGGCCGTGAGGCGCGGGCTGCGGTCCCAGGGCCTCCACCAATCCGGGCAGCCTCGAGGTGATGCGCAGGTCGAAGCGGCCGGGCCGGGCCTGGACAAAGACCCCGTCGTTGGGTGCGAAGCTCAGAGGCAACGGGCTTTGCACAGCCAGGGGGCTGGAGTCGGCAGGCAACACGTTGGGTAACTCGATGCGTCGCGCTCTGCCCGAGACCTGGAGCCGCAGCAGCGTGACCACGCGCATGGGCAGGTCGTCCTCGATCAGCCGAAAGATCTCCACCTCCAATCCGTCCTCGGGACGCTCCTCCACCGGGGCGGTTGTGGCCAGGCGCAGGGAGCCGTCCTCGGCCAAGTCAGGAAAGGGCTCCACGCCGTCGGGCCGGGTGAGGATGACCACACCCACTCCGGGGGGCAGGCGCAGGATCTCCGGTGCCTCGGCCCAGGGCAGGAAACCCTGGATGCGGTACGTACCGGGCTCCAGTAACAGAGAGGGGCCACCCCGGTGCTCCAGCACCAATGCCTGCGTGGTTCCGCCGACCGGGTCCGTGAACACCACGTCCTGGGGCCAGACGTCCTTGGCCTGGGGCAACTGCACCCGCTCCCTGGCGTAGACGTGGACTTGCATCTCGAAGGCCGCGCCACCGGTCCGCATGGTCACGGCCATTTCGGAGGGGAAGGCACAGACCCGGCTGGCGGCGTCATCGGCCACGGCCGGGCAGAAATGGCGCTGCTGATCGTGCAACACCCACTCCCTCCAATCGGCCAGGATCTCCGGAGCAACGATTCCTGCGTTCCGGGCCTCGGCCCCCACGCTTCTGTTGACACTGAAGAAGATGCAGAACACGCACACGCCGACCACGACCAT
This sequence comes from uncultured Desulfovibrionaceae bacterium, assembly GCA_964609625.1. Lineage (GTDB taxonomy): Bacteria > Desulfobacterota > Desulfovibrionia > Desulfovibrionales > Desulfovibrionaceae. The sequence goes on along the minus strand of CAZSRS010000006.1, from coordinate 124,165 downwards.
TGCCCGGAACCAGGCTCGACTTGCCCCGCGCATAAACGCCCCCTTCTTTGGGATTGCCGACAGTTTGCACCGGATACGGATGTGCGGGGATCATAGCGCATCACGGCGTGAAAGTCTTGCCCAAGGCAAGAGTTTTGCTTCCTTTTTGCATGAAGAGTCCCTTGCCTTCAGACCCCACGCTCCGGTACAGGCAGGTCATGCACCCCGTCGGAATCACGGCCGTGATCTCCGCCCTCAAACGCGGGGGCACGACACGAAGCCGGAAGGGCAGGACCTGAACCATGAGCTTGGTGTACGAGACAACATCCCTTTTCGCGGCGTATGGGCGCATCTTGGCTGGATTCCGCAGGCAGGCAGCGGCCGGCGTGGGCTTGGCCGCAGTCGCCGGCCTGTGCGAGGGGTTGGCCCTGCTGGCTCTGATCCCGGTGCTGCAACGCCGGGAGCAGGGGCCGCCGTTGTTCGGCATGCAGGGTGACAGCCTGTTCCTCTTCGGGCTCCTGACCTTCGTGGTTCTGGGCGTGGGCACGGCCTTGCTCAGCTACGCGGTCCAGACCTCCCGGCTCAGGTTGCGCGCCCAGGTGGAGGAGCGTTTCCGCGCCGGCATGAGTGATGCCCTGCTGTCCATGGAGTGGGCACATTTTTTATCCCTCAAGACCGGGGACATCGGCAAGTCCCTGATCATGGAGGGATACCAGATTGCCTGGGGCACCCAGTACTTCGTACAGGGCCTGGGGCTGTGCTGCGTGATCCTGGCCTTCGTGGGCACTGCCCTCGCGGTTTCCGTGGAGATGACCGGCTACACCCTGGGCTTCGGCGCTGGCGCGGTACTGCTTTATCGGATGGTGGCCGCCAGGGGGCACGCCCACGCCGACAGGCTCTCGCCCCTGCTTTCACGCATCGGCGAGCAGGTATCGGAGCTGTTCAACCACCTCAAGTTCTTCCGTGGCACCGGACGTACGACCCAGGCCAGGGAGCAGGCCGGCCGGATGTTCAGGGACTATGCCACCGCGTTCTTCGCCTCCCAACGCTACGGCGAGATCACCCGCCTGCTGGTGGAGCTTGGCGCTGTGCTCTTCGTGGCCCTGTTCCTCTGGGTCATGCTCATGGTGCGGGAGTATTCCGTTGCCCAGGCTCTGGTTTTCCTGGCCTTGTTCTACCGCCTCACGCCACGGCTGACCGCCTTGCAAAAATGCCTGTACCAAGCGCGGGGCGCGCTTACATTTTATCATTCCTGGCAACGACGCATGGACTTGGCCGGGCAGGCCCAGGCCCGGAGCTTCGGCACACGCGCCCCGGTCTTCGAGCGCGAACTGTTGCTGGAGGGCGTGGGCTACACCTACCCAGGGGGGGCGCGTCCAGCCCTGCGCGACATCCACCTGCGCCTGCCGCGCCACGGATGCCTGGCCGTGACCGGAGCCTCCGGCAGCGGCAAGAGCACGCTGCTGGACCTGCTCCTGGGGCTGTTGCCGGCACAAAGCGGTCGTATCCTCGTTGACGGCGCGCCCTTGCAGGCGCTGGACATCGAGGCCTGGCGCGGCCGCATCGGCCTGGTGCTCCAGGATTCGCCCGTCTTCCACGCCAGCGTCCTGGAGAACATCGCCTGGGGCGATGCGAAGCCGGACCGGGAGCGCGCCCTGGAGGCCGCGCGGCAGGCCCACTGCTTGGAGTTCATCGAGGCCCTGCCCCAGGGATTGGAGAGCATGGCGGGAGAACGCGGGGGGCGGCTCTCGGGCGGGGAGCGCCAGCGCTTGGCCCTGGCTCGCGCTCTGTATCGCGGGCCCTGGCTGCTGCTCCTGGACGAGCCCACCAGCGCCCTGGACCCCGAGGCCGAGACCCAGGTACTCGCGGCCCTGGAACAGCTCAAGGGTCGTTGTGCCATGCTCCTGGTGGCGCATTCCCCGGTGGCCACGCGCCTGGCGGACACGGTTCTGCTCATGGACAACGGAACCCTGCGGGAGATGCCGACCTTATAAGTGGTGGTTCTACCGCGCCTGGCCCGATGGGCCAGGCTTTAATCAGGGGCGCCCCTTCAGGGCTTTGTTGCCGATGTATTTAGAGTCACGCATGAATCAGTAAGGTATGATTGACAAGTAACCATCCTCCATTCCAAAAATCTCGGGAAGGGGGGTCCGGGGAAACGCGGCCCATCATGAACATCACCTTCGTGCTCCCTTCCCTGAACTGCGGCGGTGCGCAACGGGTGGCCTCGCTCCTGGGCTCGCACTGGGCAGCCAAAGGCTGGGGCGTGACGCTGCTCTGCCTCGACGCCTCCAGCCGGGAGCGCGCCTTCTTCCCCCTGCACGCGGGCGTGAGGGTCCAGGGCCTCGATCTCGTCGCCGAAACGCGCTCCTGCTGGCAGAGCGCGGCCGCCAACCTGCGCCGGCTGCGCGCTCTGCGTGCTGCCCTGACCGCCACGCGGCCCGACGTGATCCTGGGCTTTGTGGGGAGCACGGCCGTGCTCACGGTGCTGGCCAATCTGGGGAGCGGCGTGCCGATGGTTGCGGCCGAACGCAACAACCCCCTGCGCCAGCCCTTGCCTCTTCCCTGGCAGGCGCTCAGACGCCTGGCCCTGCCCCTGGCCTCGGCGGTGGTGGTGCAGACCTGGGAGAGCCTGGAGTCCCTGCCTCCAGGCGTGTTCCCGCGCGCCAGGGTCATCCCCAACCCCGTGGTCATGGGGTCCGAAGCGCCCTCCCTGCCTGACTCGCGCCTGATCTACAGCGTGGGGCGCTTGCACCGCCAGAAGGGCTTCGACCTGCTGCTGCGGGCATTTGCCACCGTGACCCAGCAGTTCCCGGACTGGCGTCTGCGCATTCTCGGTGAGGGGGCGGAGCGCGCCTCCCTGGAGAACTTGGCCCGGGACCTGGGCTTGGCCGACCGGGTGGAACTGCCTGGAGCCGTACACGATGTCGACGCCGCGATAGCTGCCTGCGCGATTTTTGTGCTGCCCTCGCGCTACGAGGGATACCCCAACGCTCTGCTGGAGGCCATGGCCCTGGGGCGGACCGTGCTGGCCGCGAATTGCCCCTGGGGGCCTGGAGCGCTGATCCGACACCGCGAGAACGGCCTGCTGGCCCAAGGCGAGGACGACGCGATCATGGTCGCGTCCCTGGCCAGGGAACTCGCCGCGTTGCTGGCCGATCCGGAATTGCGCCTCAGGCTGGGGCGGGCCGCCGTGGCGGTGCGCGAACGCCACAGCCTGGAGGCCGTGGCCAACCGCTGGGAACGCCTCTTCGCGGACCTGGCCGTCATGCCCCGCGACCGGCGTGGGGTGCTCTTTGTCTCGCCATCCATGGCCGGAGGCGGCGCGGAGCGGGTCGTGGCCACCCTGCTGCGCCATCTGGATCGCCGACGCTTCGCCCCCTCCCTGGCGTTGGCCCAGGCCTCGGGTCCGCTGCTGGATGCTCTACCGAACGACGTGGACGTCATTCCTTTGGGCAAGGGGCGGGTACGAAGCTGCTGGCCCGCCCTGGTGCGTCTGGTGCGGAGGCAACGCCCCCATGTGGTGTGCGGCGTGCAGGGACATATGAACCTCCTGGTGCGGCTGGCCATGCCACTCTTCCCCAGGGGCACGCGGGTGCTGGCGCGGGAGAGTTACATCTTGGGGCGCAAGCTGGCCGCCGGTGAGATTCCGGCCTGGTACGCCCCCCTGTATGCGAGACTCTGGCCCGGCTTCGACGCCGTGCTCTGCCAGTCCGCTGAGATGCTCCAGGACCTGGAATCGCGCGTCCCTGGCACGCGACTGGTGCTTCTGCCCAACCCGGTGGACGTGGGGCGCCTGCACCGTCTGGCCGCGCAGAAGCAGCCCCCGCACGATGCCCTGGACCCGGAGCGGCCCTGCCTGGTGGCCATGGGGCGGCTGGTGCGGCAAAAGGGCTTCGACCTGCTGCTGGAGGCCCTGGCCCTGGCCGCGCGGGACATGCGGCCGCGCCCCCATCTGACTATCATCGGCCAGGGACCGCTGGAACCTGAACTACGGGGGCAGGCCATGTCCCTGGGCCTAGAGAGCTACGTCTCTTTCGCCGGGTTTCTGGCCAATCCCTTTCCGCTGCTGGCGGGGGCGGACTGCTTCGTGCTCTCCTCGCGCTACGAAGGGCTCCCCAACGCCCTGCTGGAGGCCCTGGCCTTGGGCGTGCCGGCCCTGGCCCTGGCCTGCCCCGGCGGGGTGGAGGAGATCGTCCGACCGGGCAAGGACGGTTGGCTGGCGCCCCCGGAAGACGTACCTGCCCTGGCCGCGCTCATCCAGGAGCACGGTCGCCCAGCCCTGGACAGGCAGGCCATCGCGATCGCCGCGCGGGAGCGCTTCGGCGTGGAGGCGGTGCTGCCGCGATTCGAGCGACTGCTGGACTCATTTGACACTCCGGAGCAAAGTGCGTAACCGCAGGCATCATACATACCAGGAGTCACCCCATGAAAGAGAAAGTGGAAGCCGCACTGGCCAAGGTTAAACCCGCGCTGCAAGCCGACGGCGGCGACGTGGAGCTGATCGAGATCACCGACAACGGCATTGTCAAGGTGCGGCTCGTGGGAGCGTGCAAGGGATGCCCCATGTCGCAGATCACCTTGAAGAACGGCATCGAGCGCATCCTCATGCGCGAGGTGCCCGAGGTCAAGGCCGTCGAGTCGGTCTAGCTCCGCCCGAACACCATGTTCCAACCACGCACCGGCGGGAGCTTTCCGTCGGTGCGTCATTTCCTTGTGAGGATCACATGACGGCGCCCGTGACGCGGTTCGCCCCCAGCCCTACCGGGCATCTGCACATCGGGGGGGCGCGGACCGCGATTTTCAATTGGCTTTTGGCCCGCAGCCAGGGGGGGCGTTTCCTCCTGCGCATCGAAGACACCGACCAAACACGCTCCAGCCAGGAGATGACCGAGGCCATCCTGCGCTCCATGACCTGGCTGGGCCTGGAATGGGACGGCGAGCCCATCTACCAGAGCCAGCGCTTCGATTTCTACAACGAACACGTGGACCGGATGCTGGCCACGGGGCATGCCTATTATTGCGAATGCTCCCCGGAAGAGGTGGAGGCCATGCGCGAGGAGGCCAGGGCCAAGGGTCTGAAACCCAAGTACGACGGCCGCTGCCGCGAGCGCGGCCTGCCCCACGGCGAGGGACGTGTGGTGCGTTTCAAGACCCCGCTCACGGGCAAGACCGTGTTCGAGGACATGGTCAAGGGCGTCATCGCCGTGGAAAACACCGAGCTGGACGACATGGTCCTGCGCCGGACCGACGGCGCGCCCACGTACAACCTGGCCGTGGTGGCCGACGACCATGACCAGGGCGTGACCCACGTGCTGCGCGGCGACGACCACGTGAACAACACCCCGCGTCAGATTCTGCTCTACCAGGCCCTGGGCTTTCCCTTGCCGCGCTTCGGCCATGTTCCCATGATCCTGGGGCCGGACAAGAAGAAACTCTCCAAGCGCCACGGCGCGCGCTCGGTCATGGAGTACGAGCAGGACGGTTACCTGCCCGAAGCCCTGGTCAACTACCTGGTGCGGCTGGGCTGGGCCCACGGCGACCAGGAGATATTCTCCCGCCAGGAGCTGCTCCGACTCTTCAGCATCGAGCATCTCAACTCCTCGGCCTCGGCTTTTGACCCCGAAAAGCTGAACTGGCTGAACAGCCACTACATCAAGGAATCCCCGCCCGAGCGACTGGCCGCGCTGCTGGCAGAACGCTGGGCCGGCATGCAGGGCCTGGGGCCAGAGGCCGCCGACATCGCCTACCTGGCCACGGTCACGCCCCTGTTCCAACCCAGGGCCAAGACCATGCAGGAGATGGCCGAACAGGCCGAGATCTTCGTCCGCCCCGACACAGCGCTGGACTACGACCCCGAGGCCGTGCGGAAGTTCCTGACCCCAGAGACCCGGGAGCATCTTGAGCGCGTGGCGGTCCTGCTGCGCGAGGTCGAGCCCTTTGATCAGCCCACACTGGAAGCGTCCGTGCAAGCCTACCTGGACCAGCACCAGATCAAATTCAAGCTCCTGGCCCAGCCCCTGCGGGTGGCGCTCACGGGCCGAACCTTCAGCCCCGGTCTGTTCGAGATGATAACGGTGCTGGGCAGGGACAAGACCCTGACCCGCCTGTGCACCGCCTTGGCGTTGGGGGCGTGACACACTGATGAAAGACGTCTTTCCGGGGGAGGAAGCTTTTGAAAAACGCTCCTCCCCCATGCCACACCTTCTCGCGCTTGGCTCCCTCGCTCCTGTTGCATACGACCGCAAGCCCCTGTATGGTACGCCTTGGTCGGCAGTTCACCTAGGCGTCGCCGCCCCGTATCCGGGGTGCTAAACCTGCCTCATACCCTTTCCTATCGACACCTTATCCCCGTGCCGAGTCGGAAGACGGCGACCACCGGCAGTCAATCGTTTTTGGCAGGCGCGACAAGCGAGGATAAGTCATGTCCAGGATTCCCTTGTCCCTTTACGTGGGCGACATCGCCGCGTTCGCCCGCTCCCTGCGCCGTCAGATCGGCGGCCTGGAGCGGCTTCCCAGCCACCTCGAGATGCTCAACCTGCTCAGCCGGGCGGGTGGCTATCGCAACTTCCAGCACTTCCGTGCCCAGCAGGAGGCCCTTGCCGACCTCGAGGCCCGGCATTCAGCGCCCCCTCCACCAGCGGAGGAGATCGACCACAAGCGCGTGCAACAGGTGGTGCGTCTCTTCGATGATCAGGGGCGGCTGATCCGCTGGCCCGGCAAATTCAGCCAGCGCATGCTCTGCCTCTGGGTGCTCTGGTCGAGGTTGCCGGCGCGCGTCAGCTTCACGGAACGCGAGATCAGCGAACTCTTGCAACAACGCCACCTTTTCGGCGATCACGCGCTGCTGCGGCGTGAACTGGTGGACCGGGGCATGGTCACACGCACCCCGGACGGCCGCGAGTACAAGCGGCTGGAGCGACGACCACCTGCCGAGGCCGCGGCACTGTTCCAGCACCCGCGGCAGTAGATCGCGCCCGTTGCGCATTGACGACGATGACACAAGGCCGGCAATGCGCCGGCCTTGTGCGTGTTGTACGGTTTCAGCCAACAGGCAAGGCTTGATTGCAGACTGCGGGTCTGCTATCACCATTGAAGAGCTCGCAGATCCAGTAAAACACAACCGTCGATAATGCCAGCGTGTATCATTTTACATCGCTCCGTAAAGAACAACTCATTACCGACGAATTTTACACGACAATGCGCGTTTGGGCACCTCCGAAATGCCTGCCGGTACCTTCGCCTGATGGTTCTGACCGCGATGAGAGGGGCTACCCAAGCACGCTTAATGACAATTTGACTTCAACGATAGGAATGATCATGTAATCCAACGAATACTCCGCTGTAATCAGGCAGGACGGAGACTGGTGGGTCGGCTGGGTCGAGGAGATTCCCGGCGTCAACTGTCAGGAGCGCAGCAGGGAGGAACTCCTTGAAACCCTGCAGGCTACATTGTGCGAGGCAGTCGCCATGAATAGAGAAGATGCCTTGGTGGCAGTTGGAGACGAATTCACGCACGTCACCTTAAAAGCATGAAACGTCGACACTTTATTCTTCATTTGCAGTAAAATGGTTGCGAGCTTCTTCGGGAAGGCGCCAAACACTTTTGGTGGTGGCATCCCGAGACAAATAAAAGCTCCGCTGTATTACGTCATTCCGAGATACCGAACATATTGTGTAAGAACATATGTAATGATCTGTGTATACAATTTTAAAACAACATGGCTGAATTCTTTAGCCAACAGTTACGATATCCAGCACATTGCTACTGTTTTGAGCAAATCAATCAAGCGGACCTAGCAATTCTATCCATCATTTATTTTCTTTCATTGCAGTCCGCCTTCCCTGCATTTGTTGACTAGCGCCGAGGCGCCTTTCCAGTGCATATCCTCCCAACTTTGACGCAAAGATTTCACCAATAACTCCTCTATGGCCCCCCTTGCGTTCCGGCAGCGGCATACGTACTCTCCACCAGGGAGCACCTGTGATCCGCACCCCTGACCCTGTTCTCCCCTGACCCCCACAGAGAGGTGCCATGGCCTCCAAAATCGACGTGATCATCAGTGTCTGCGGCAAACCCTGGCAGACTGCCCTGGCCCTGCTCTCATTGGAGCGCTCCTGCGGCCGGCACATCGACAGAATCTACTTTGTCGAGGAGAACACCCAGTCCCAGGGCGTGGACATCCAGAGCGGCCAGCACGGCTTCGTCCTGGAGCGCCTGAAGCACAAGATCGTCTACTTCATGCCCCCGCAATGGCACTACTGCTTCGGCCTGGAGTACGAAAAGCTGGGCGACACGGCCTACCGCCACAGCGTGCGCTACCAATACGGCTGGGAGATGTCGGACAAGGACCACGTGCTGATCGTCCACAACGACGCCTGGTTCTTCGACGACGTGGTCGGCGCCCTGCGTGACAACCTCGGGGAGCACATCGCCATCGGCCACGTGGGGCAATGCTGGTACTGCCCCGCCGCGTTCACGGGCAAGTGCGGGCCTGAGCGCCACCTCGAGTATCGGCCGGATTTCGCCGAACTCACCGCGCTGTACAAGTCCACCCCCACGCCCGAAGGGGCGCTCATGCGCGCATACCATGTGCCCCGCATGCACCCCATGTTCCAGAAGCAGCCCTGGCCCCTGCCCGAGTGCCGGGTCAACGAATGGTGCGCGCTCATCGACCTGAAGACCGCCAGAAAGCTGACCGTGCCACAGGGGCGGGTCACGCCCTTCGGCGCCATCATCGGCGTGGGCAAGCAAATTCTCGACGTGGGCTGCCAGTGGTTCCGGGAGATGCACATCCGCGGCCACACGGCCAAGAACTTCGACATCTACGCCTACATGCACCACGACGTGCCGCCCACTGGGCAGCCCACCTTTCTGGAAAAGGAGCGGTACAGGGCCAAGGAAGAGCATGCCTTGGCGCGCTTGCGTGAGGAATTCGGCCCGCTCTGAGGCTATTCCGGCTCGATGTCCAGCCGCTCCAGCGTCTCCGGCAAAGGGCGCCCCGTGGCGCGCTCCCAGCCGTGCAGGTCGTAGTACTCGTCGAGCATGGCCGCGAACCGACGCGGGTCGATACACTCCCCGGCGTAGCCTCCCTCGGGCATGGGCTCGAAATAGCGCGGAGGCAGGGAGTCGTCCTTGCGAGTGACGCCGCGCGCAGCCAGGTAGCAGCGGTCCAGGCAGGTGATACGCTCCCCGATATCCAGGAATTCCTCTGGACTCCAGCGCAGGCCAGAGGCCAGCTCGGCCAGGTTGCGCAGGTCTTCGGGGGCGAGCAGGTCCGGGCTGTTGAAGCGCTGGGCAAAGCGGCAGAGCCCCAGGGCGTCGGCCAGGGCGTATTCGCGCTCCGACTGCCAGACCATGCGCGCTTTGCCCTGGTAGCTGGTGGGGTCCGGCGAGATATCCGCGCCGTACATGGCGCGGAGCTGCTCCGCGGGCAGGTGCAAGGCCTCCATGGTGGGGCGGCTGCGCAGGTGATCGCCCCCCCTGGTGGCGGTGGCCACGCCCAGGGCAAAGCCCTTGTAGGCGCGCACGTCCACGGAATCGGACTGCGGGCTGTTCTTGACCCAGATCAGGTGCTCGGCCGCGCCCTTGCCGATGGCTGCGGCAGCTTCCCGCGCCCCCTTGGCCAGGAGGGCGCCGAAGCCTCTGCATGCGGCGATATCCTCCAACAGGCGGGCAACAATGGCCGCGTCCCCCCAGCGCAATTCCAGGCCGTCGGTGTCCGCCGTGGTCAGCAGGCCCTTGTCGAAAAGCTCCATGGCCCAGGCGATGATGTTGCCGGCGGACGCGGCGTCCAGACCCAGGTCGTTGAGCTGATGGTTGAGCAGCAGCAGGGCCTTGGCGTCGGCGATGCCGAGCACCGGGCCGAAATTGCCCACCATGCCGTACTCCGGTCCTTCGTTTTCCACGATGCGCCCCTGGGCGTCTTCCACCTGATAGACGTGGCGGCAGGCGATGCGGCACCCCTGGCAGGGGCGTCTGCCGGTGAAGTACCTGGCAAAGGCCTTGGTACGCATGGCGCGCCCCTCGATGAAACGGTTCAAACGGCCGTTGAGGGTGCGCACGATGCCGACGTAGTTGTGCAGGTCGAAGAGGAAAATGGTGCCGTAAGCGTGCAGGACCTCACGGGTCCTGGTGGCGAGGATGCGCTTGTGCTGCTCCTCGCTGCACGCGCGCAGTCCGGCGTCGTCACATGCCTCGGGCCTGCCCCCGCCGCGCGCGACCACGGCCTTGACGCGTTTCATGCCCATGAGGCAGCCCAGTCCGCCACGGCCGGCCGCGCTCTTCAGGCCGTGCCGCACGCAGGCGAAGCGCACCTGGTTCTCGCCGGCGCGGCCGATGACCAAGCTCTGGGAGTCGGGGCCGTAGCGTCGCTCCAATTCTTTGATGGCCTCCAGGGTGTCCAGCCCCCAGAGCGTGCCGGCCGGCTCCAAGACCAGGCGGCCGGATTCGGCCAGGAGCACGCAGGGCTCGGGCGCTTGGCCCAGCAGGGCCAGATGATCGTACCCGGCACGACGCAGGGCCGGGGCAAAGGCCCCGCCGATGTTCGAATCGGCCAAGAGGCCTGTCTCTGGCGAGGGGCCGGTGATATTCAGGCGTGACGGCGACGGGCAGGGCAGCCCGGCCAGCAGGCCCACGCCAAACAGCAGGGGTTGGAGGCTCATCCACTCTTGCAGGGAGCTTGGAGCGCACATGCCGGGAACTGGGCCACGAGCCAGGAGACGGATGTTCACGCCCCGCCCCCCGAGATAACGGCGGCGCCAGGATTCAGGCACAGGGGCGATGGTGCTCGCGCCGCTCGCCAGATCCACGAAACCAATGCTGCCGAACATGGGGTACTCCTTGGTGGAAATTCCTTGGCTGCGCCCTGCCACCGGGCGGTTGCATTCTCAGCGCTTCTTCACAAGGCAGGCGGCGAGGCCGTGCAGGGAGCCGGCGGCCAGGGCCGCAGCGCGTAGCAGCACATAGAACGGCGTGGCCAGGCCCAGGATCCTGTCCTCGTTCCACGCGCGGCGGATCAGGGACGCCCCGGCGATGGGAACGGCTGCCAGCAGGCAGAAGAGCAGCCAGCGGACCGGGCGCCAGAACAGGGCCAGGGGCAGGAGGCCGTATACGGCCAGCATGCCCAGGGTCTGAAGCTTCACCGGCGTGGAGGTGTAGCGGTCCTTCACGGCCTTTTCCGGGTAGCGGCGGTAGACGATCATACGCCAATAGCCGCGCCAATACTTGGTGCGCAGGTACTTGCGCAGGGTGCCGGGGTGATGGTGAAAGATCCTGGCCTCGGGCGCGAACACCAGCCTGTGCCCGGCCGCGCAGAGGCGGTAGGAGAAATCGGTGTCCTCGTTGTTGGCCACGGGAAAGGAGTCGTCGAACCCCCCCATCTGCAGGAACAGCGCGCGCCGGAACCCGGCCGCGTAGGTGGCCACGAGGTCGATGCTCTCGAAGCGGGCCATAATCGCGTAACGGTCCTCGAACTCAGCCTGGGCGAAACGCGCGGTGAGAAAGGTCTGCCGGGTGAGGTAGGCGCCCTGTACCCCGGCAACGGCGGGATCGTCGAAGGGTGCCAGCATGTTCTCGATCCAGTCCGGCAGCGGCTGGCAGTCGGCGTCCGTGAACAGGACGATATCGCCTCTTGCCTCGGCAACACCCCGATTGCGCGCGGCTGCCGGGCCCCTGTTCTCCTGACGGACCAGACGGACTCCATGGCGTTGAGCGATCTCGGCCGTATTGTCCCTGGAACCGTCGTCCACGACGATGATCTCGTAGGCATCCGTGGGCGCGGTCTGGGTGTTCAGGGCCTGGAGGCAGGCATCCAGGGTGCGGGCGGCATTGTAGGCCGGCACCACCACGGAGCAGACGAGTTGTTCGTTGGCCATGGTCTAGACCTTTGATCCCCGCAACAGGTGTTTGAAGAACGTCCGCCCTGCCTTGGCGGTACGCCCCCATTCCTTGGGATGCAGCAACACCTGCCTGAGCTTGTAGAGGAAGTAGGCCGGCCTGAGATAGAAGCGCCGGCGAGCCAAGTCGCAAAGCCGGACCAGTTCCTCGCCGCCGAGCTGCTCGTTGCGTACCACGCAGTTGTGCAGCCCCTCTGGCGTGAGCCATCGGCTGAAGTCGCTGACCGTGATCCACCCCCGCTGCTTGTACTCCTCGTAGGCCTCGGTGCCGGGATAGACCATCACGGGATAGAATTGCACGGTGTCCGGCGCCAGCTCGATGGCGAAATCGATGGTACGCTCGATGCTCTCGCGGGTGTCGCCCGGAAAGCCGAAGATGAAGCAGCCGTGGATGAGGATGCCGGCACGGCGGGCGTCGCGCATGAATTCGAGCATGCGCTCCCGCTTGATGCCCTTGTGCATGGCCTTCAGGGCCTCGGGGTCCCCGCTCTCGAAGCCCACGCAGAGCATGCGGCAGCCGGCGCGACGCATCAGGGTCATGGTCTCGTGGTCCAGGTCGATGCGCGAGTTGGCGGTCCAGTCCAGCTTCAGGCCGCGCTCGATGATGCTTCGGCTCAGCTCTTGACAGCGCTTCTTGTCCGCGGTGAGGGTGTCGTCCTCAAAGAAAATGGATTTGGCCTCGGGGAAATTGGCGGCCACCCAGGCCATTTCCTCCACTACATCCCGTACCGAGCGGAAGCGGTAACGCCGGCCGCTCATGGTCTGGGGATAGACACAGAAGCTGCACTTGAAGGGGCACCCCCGGCTGGAGACCAGCGTGACCATGGGGTAGCGGGCGTTGGGGTTGAAATAGTGGCGGATGTCCAGGTGCTTTTTATAGACCTTGCTGACCCAGGGCAGGGCGTCGAGGTCCTCGATGAACCCGCGCTCCGGCGTGCGCTCCACCCCGGCGTCAGCGCGCAGGGCCAGGCCGGGAATACCGCGCAGTACCTCGAGATCAGGGAGTCCGCCGGCCTGGTGCACGGCCCTGGCCACTTCGCGCACCGTGTACTCGTATTCGCGCAGGGCGATCAGGTCCACGGCGTTTCCATGGGCAGCGGCCTGCTCCAGGGTCTGCTCTGGCAGGGCCGAGACATGGGTGCCCACGAAGACCACCACGCACCCGGGCAGGGCCTGCTTCAGGGCCGCGGCCACGCCGATGTCGTTGAGCACGCTGGGGGTGCTGGTGTCCATGACCACGAGGCCGGGATCAAAGGCCCTGGCCCGTTCCAGCACGTCATGCAGTGCGAGACCCCAGGCAGGGGCGTCCACGAAATCGACCTCGAAGCCGTCCTGTTCCAGCACGCCCACGCAAAAGGACAACCAGAGCGGGAAGTAGAGGGTTCCGCTTTTCGTCACGGCCGGACTGCGCTGGGGGCGCGAGAATTTCTCGAAATAGGGCGCATTGAGCGCCAGGACCTTCATGCAGTTACGCTCCTGTATGGTATACGACCGGCCGCCTGTTCAAGAGGGACAGGAACACGGGAAATGACTCGCCGCCGCACATCCGCTCACGGCGAGATGACGATGGCGCTGCCCCCCGTGTCCATCCGCTTGCCGTCCTTGAGGATGTTCAGGACGTCTGGGTAGAGGATGATTCCCTGGCTGATGCTGAGCAGCGGCGAAATGGCGGCGTTGATGATGTTGACGATTTCCTCGAACTTGTAGGCATCGGAAGGCAGGACATAAACCACGTCGTCGGGTTGCAACCAAAGAAAGGCGCCCGCCGTGGCCGTGTCCTCGACGGACTGGGGGAAACGGGTGCTCACGGCGCGGACCGCGACCTTGTTCTCTTCCCTGCGCATCAGCAGAACCTCGTTCTCGTCCGCGTCCTCGCTGAACCCTCCGGCCGCGGCCAGGGCATCCCAGAGTGTCACGTCGCGGTTGAACTCCTGGGTGCCAGGGGAGTTGACAAAGCCCAGGACGTGCACGCGCCGGCTTCCCACTTCCTGGACAGCCACCGTCACCTGGGGCTTGACGAAATACTCCTGTAGCCGCGTGGCAATGTGTTCCTGCAGTTCGTTGACCGTCTTGCCGCCGGCCTGGATTTCGCCCACCAAGGGCATGTGGATGCGGCCCGTGGGGTCCAGCACGTGCTCGTTGGAGAGTTCCTCGTCCCGCCAGACCGTGACGGCCACGGTGTCGCCGGGGCCGAGGACAAAGGGCCCGGCCTTGGGTCTGGGCGCGGCGGCCGTGTCCATGGGTGGGTATGTCTTGCCGCAGGCGCCCAGGGCCAGCAGCAGGAGCAGGGAGACAAGTGCGTGTCGAAACGATGACGAATGCCTGAATATGTGCATGCGGTACATCCAGCGAGATATTGGCATGGCCGGGACGGGGGCCGGATTTCATCAATGCCTCTGCGCGATTCTGCCTTTATTTGATACCACGGGCACTGGCCCTTTGTCACGGGGGCGGTATTGGGCAAGGCCAGCTCCGCCGGCACGAGCTTTGCAGGACTAAAGCGGTCGGCTAAAGCATTTTCCTCACCATGCCGATACGCAGTACAAGTGGCAAGGAGCATAACCATGGGCGGCATGAAGAATCGTTTGCAGCACAAGCTCAATCCGCTGCATCTCTATTGCAGACTGCGGGACATGGGCGTGAGCGCATCCACGGCTACACGAATCTCGGCTCTGTACGAGCGCCTGATCTACAGGTTGGCGCTGTGCTAACCAGCACCGAGGTCGCGTGGCGGCAGCCGGAAACGTCGAACTGCCGCGTGTGGTTGCGCGTCATCCTCCGAGGTAGGCCTTCTGCACCTCGGGGTTGTCCATGAGTTCCGTGCACTGGCCTTGGGCCACGATCTTTCCGGCTTCCAGAACATAGGCCCGGTTGGCGAACTTGAGTGCCATGCGGGCGTTCTGCTCCACCAGGAGAATGGTGGTGCCTTCCTTGTTGATCTCCTTCAGGGACTCGAAGACGCGTTGCATGAGCAGGGGAGAGAGCCCCATGGAGGGTTCGTCCAGGATCATGAGCTTGCGGGCGCTGATGAACGCGCGGGCCACGGCGAGCATCTGCTGCTCGCCGCCGGAAAGGGTGCCGGACTTCTGGTCCTTGCGTTCCTCGAGTCTGGGAAAGATGGTAAACATCCGCGCGATGTCCTGCTCCACCTGCTTCTTGTCCTTACGGGCAAAGGCGGCGAGCTGCATGTTCTCGAGCACGGTGAGGTTGCCGAAGAGCCTGCGGCCCTCGGGCACGTGGGAGATGCCCAATACGCTGACGACCTTGTCGGGCTGGTATTTAAGCAGGTCCTGACCATCAAAGGTCATTTTCGTGCCCGCCTCCACCGGGATGACGCGCGAGATGGCGCGCAGGGTGGAACTCTTTCCGGCTCCGTTGGCGCCGATGATCGTGACTATTTCGTTGTTGTCTATGTAAAAATCCAACCCATGCAGGGCCTTGATGCGACCATAGGAGACGTGGAGATTCTCGACGGACAAGAGCATCATTCAACCCTTTCTTCGCCCAGGTAGGCCTTGATGACCTCGGGGTTGTTCAGGACTTCCTTGGGAGTGCCTTCTGCCAGCACCTCGCCAAAGAACAGGCTCTGCACCCGGCTGCAGAGTTCCGTGACCACGCGCAGCCTGTGCTCGATGAGAAAGATGGCCAGCTTGAGTTCCTGATGGATGGAGCGGATGACACCGATCATGTCCTGCATCTCTTCAGGTGTCATGCCCACGGTGGGTTCGTCCAGGAACAAGAGCTTGGGCTCCGTGACCAGGGCGCGGGCCATTTCAACTCGCCTAGCAGCACCGTAGGGCAGGTTGCTGACCCACTGGTCCGCGAACTGGGCCACGCCCATCATATCCAGGTAGTACATGGCCAGCTTGTCGATCTCGGCTTCCTCGCGCTGCCGCTTGGGCGTGTCGAAAAAGGCGCCTATCAAGCCGTAGGTGATCTTGGAGTAGCGGGCCATGCGCACATGGTCGAGCACGCTCATGTGCCGCCACAGCCGCATTTCCTGGAAAGTGCGGGCAATGCCCAGGGCCGCGATCCTGTTCGGCCGCATGCCCACTAGGCTATGGCCGTCGAAGACCACGCTGCCGTCCGTGGGGCGGAAGACGCCGGTGATCAGATTGAAGATGGTGGTCTTGCCCGCGCCATTGGGACCGATGAGCCCCACGATCTCTCCGGGCTCGATACGCAGGTTATACATGTTCACCGCGCGCAAGCCGCCGAAGTTGTGGCCCATGTCGGTTACGTCGAGAAGTGCCATATCCTAACACCTTACCGCGGTTTGAGCACGTTGCGCAGGTTCAGTTCCTTGAAAGCCACCAGCCCTGTAGGACGGAAGATCATGATCAGGATCAGCAGGAGCGGGATGATGATCCACTTGAAGATCTCCAGGGGCCTGAGCATCTCCCCAAGCATGCTGATGCTGACCGCGCCCACGATGGAACCGTAGACCGAATTGAGTCCGCCGAAATAGACCATGGCCAGGACCTCGGCCAACTTCTGGATACCGAAGGAAGACGGGTTCACGTAGCGCAGGACGTGGGCGAAGAGACCACCGGCCACACCGGCCCAGAAGGCCGCGAAAAGAAAGCAGGTCATCTTGGTGGCTCGGGTGTCCACGGTCATGGCCTCGGCCGCGCTCTCGTCGTCACGCACCGCATTGAGCCCCTTGCCCAGGATGGAGTTCACGAAGTTGTTCATGATCCAGATGCCCATGACCACAACGGTGAAGACCAGGGGCAGGGTGGCCCAGTCTGGCTGGTTGCCCAGGCCCCTGGGGCCGCCGACAAACTCCAGGTTTTCGATCAGGCTCTTGACGATGAACAAAAAAGCCAGGGAGATGATGGCCAGATAGTCGCCCCGGGTTTTGAACGACGGGATGGCGATGATCAACGCCCCCAACGCGGCAATGAGACCGCCGAAAATCAATCCCAAGGGGAATGCGGCCGGGGTCCAGAAACCCGTGAAAATGGCCTGCCCCAGCACCTGGTCGTTGGCGAACAACCCCACCGTGAACAAGGACGTCCCGTAGGCTCCCAGGGCCATGAAACCGGGGTGGGAGCAGGAGAATTCACCCATATAGCCGTTGATCAGATTCAGACTCAAGGTCAACAGGATGGCGATGAGCATGAGCTTGAGGGTGATCAACCGGTAGTCGCTTACCTCGGTCCAGATGTGGAAGATGGCGTAGAGCAGCAGCAGGTGCACCACGGCCGAAATCGAAATGGGCAACTTGTAGAGCCCACCCACGATCGGGTTCACCACCGGCGCCGTGATCCTGGCCACCAGGAACACGGGCACGAGGTAGATGCAGAACACATAGGCCAAGGCGCCTGGTATCTGCGCGGGGTCCTTGAGCATGATCATGAGCCCGAAAAGCACCGGGACCTTGGGGAGTCCCAGCCCGTTCGCCAGGGCCAGACCGACATAGTGCTCCAGGAGCACCGCCACCAGGGCACCCAGAAACCACCCCATGAGGGGCACCGGACTTAGGAACTCCCGCAGCCGACCCAATGGGCCGGAAGACTTGGAGAAGGATCTATCTTGAACTGACATTTCCGAATTCCTTCACGAGAAAGCGTTGCATGCGCCTAGAGCCTGAGCCGCGCGCTGTAGGGCTCGCCAAAGAAACCATGCGGCCTGAACACGAGGATCACCAGAATGATCGAATATGCGATCAGGTCCCGTAGTGTGGATGGGAAGATCATGGCCACGAAAATCTCGATGAAACCGAGCATGAACCCGGCCAAGGTCGCGCCCATGATCGAACCACGCCCCCCGAGTATCGCCGCCACGAACGCCTTCCAGCCAAAGGAGATGCCCATGTAGGGATCGAGAATCGGGTAGGCGATGCCGAACATGACGCCCGCCACGGCAGCCAGTCCCGAACCAATGGCAAAGGTCAGGGCCGCGATGGTGTTCAAGGGCACCCCCATGAGCGGCACCACCACGAAATCGTAGGCCATGGCCCGCATGGCCATGCCCCATTTTGTCTTGCGGACGAAAAAGTGCATGCCCAACATCAACAGCAGCGACACAACCACGATCATGATCTTCTTGCTGGTGATGAATACCCCCGCGATGTCATAGGTCACGGTGGGCATGAGGTTGGGAAAGCGCACCCGCTGCCCGCCCATGATGGCCAACACCCCGGTCTCCAGGATGATGCCGATGGCCAGACCGGTGATGGCGGCCGAGGCCCGCGGCGCCCCACGCAGGGGGCGGTAGCCCACACGCTCCACGGTGACGCCGAGAAGCGCGGTGAGGAGCATGGAGGCAAGTACCGTGACTCCCAGGATGAACCAGCTGGGCATGGCCATGGCCATGGTATCGCTCAAGGCTATCAGCAATGTGGCGATGCCGAAGCCGATGTAGGCGCCGACCATGAAAATGTCGCCATGGGCGAAGTTGAAGAGCATGAGGATGGAGTACACCATGGAGTACCCCAGGGCGATGAGGGCGTAGAAGCTCCCCCATTGGAGCGCGTTGATCACGTTTTGCATGAAAAAGGTGAACGACATGGTGCTCGCTCCTGCTTGATGGGAAGGCCCGAAATCGCGTTCCGGGCCTTCGTGTCCGGCTGAGGGGCCCGGGCAGGCCGGGCCCCGCGTTGTCAGGGACGGAATGGTTCAGGCAGACCAGCCCGTGTTTACGGGCATACGGACTTGTAGAACTCGTACTCGCCGTTTTCGTTGATCTTGACCACCACGGCACACTTGATGGGGTCGCCTTCCGGGGTGAAGGTCATGCCGCCGGTGATACCGGGGAAATCCTTGATCGAGGCCAGGGCGTCCTTGATGGCGGTACGATCCTTGGCCAGGTCGCCGCTGAGTCCGCCGGTGTTCTTGATGGCCTGGAGCATCAAATTGATGGAATCCCAGGTCAGGGCGGCGACGTCGTCAGGGGTCTTGCCGTACTTGGCGGAATAGGCGTCGATGAATTCCTTGGTCTCGCCCTGGGCGCCGGCGGCCGCGTAGTGCGTGCTGAAGAAATAGCCCTTGCACATATCGCCGCACAGGCCCATGAGGTCGCCACTGCCCCAGGAATCGGAACCCATGATGGGATTGTTCCAGCCCAGGGAGCGGGATTGTTCCACGATCTGCGGCACTTCGTTGTAGTACTGGGGCACGAAGAGCACATCGGCCCCGGACTTGACGATGTTGGTCAACTGGGCGCTGAAGTCCACGTCCTTGGTGGTGAAGCTCTCGTAAGCCACCACGGAACCAGGGCCGTTGATCTCCTCGAAGGCGGACTTGAAGAACTCGGCCAAGCCCTTGGGATAGTCGCTGGCGATGTCGTACAGCACCGCGGCCTTGGCGGCACCGAACTCTTCCTTGGCGAACTTGGCGGCGACAGGACCCTGGAAAGGATCGAGGAAGCAGCCGCGGAACACATAGGGGCGATCGAGGGTGGTGTTGGGGTTGGTGGACCAGGGGCTGATCAAGGGCGTCTTGTACTGGTCGGCCACACCACCAGCCGGAACGGCCTGCTTGGAGGACTGGGGTCCGACGATGGCCAGGACTTCGTCCTCGGTGATCAGCTTGGTGGCGGCCTTCACCGCGGACTCGGCATTGGACTCGTTGTCTTCGTAAATAAACGTCAGCATGTAGGTCTTGCCGCCGACTTCCAGACCGCCGGCGTCGTTGACCTTGGCCTTGAGCATTTCGGCGGCGTTCTTGGAGGATTCGCCAACGTCTGGAATGTCGCCGGTGAGCGGGATGTCAAAGCCAATTTTGATGGTGTCGGCCGCCAGGGCCGGAGAAGCGAGCAGCAGTAGCGCTACCACGCACAGAATCAGTTTTTTCATCTCGACCTCCTCCTCATTGTGTGTTGATGGTGCAGGATTATGTTCCGAGACTCTTACGTAAAATGCACGTAAAAGTAAACTACCTCACCAATCTGCTTTACAAAATTGCAAACGCTACTCTGAAATGACCGTGGCGGATGTGATCACCACCGCCTCGGTCGGCACGCCCTCGTGCATGCCCCGCGATGCCGTGGCCACGCCCTTGATGGCGTCGACCACCTCCTGCCCCGCCACCACGCGTCCAAAGGCGCAGTAGCCCCAGCCCTGCGCGCTCTTGCCCTTGTGGTTCAAGAATTCGTTGTCCGCCACGTTGATGAAGAACTGTGCCGTGGCCGAATGCGGGTCGGATGTCCGGGCCATGGCGACGGTGTAGGTCTCGTTGGCCACGCCGTTGTCCGCCTCGTTTTCGATGGGCTCCCGCGTCTCCTTGGGAGTGAGTTCCGCGTCCAGCCCCCCGCCCTGGATCATGAAGCCGTCGATGACCCGGTGGAACACCGTGCCGTCGTAGTGGCCGTCGCGCACGTAGGTCAGGAAATTCTCGACTGTCTTGGGTGCCTTGGCGGCGAACAACTCCAGGGTGATGTCACCCTTGTTGGTCTTGAGCAACACCTTGGGGTTCGCGGCTTCGGCGGCATGCCCCCTGCCTGGGGCGACGACGAGCATCGCGACAAAAGCCACAAAGATGCACAGCGCGGGAACGACTCCTTGCACTACCGTGAACAAACTCGACATGAAACCCCCTTGGGATGGTCTTGACATTGTAGAGAGAGCCTGGACAGCACGTCATACAACTGGCGATCTATGCCATGACTGGTGCCCAAAGTCGAGAGCCAAGCGCGGCATGGTCGCGATAAGTGGAATTGTGGCGTGATGACGACATGATGGGATACGTGACAATACGCGGCCGGTTCCCGACCCGCCCCTTAATCACGGGTCGCGGAACACGAACGCTTCAACGAAGGGCACGATTGGCATTTCGAGAGCGGCACGCCGACTGACCGGCGGGTGAGACCGCGCCCGACTCAGCCTCCCAGCAAAGGGAGTTGGAAAGTGAATTTCGTGCCCTGGCCTGGCTTGGTAGTGACAAATACCGTTCCCCCAAGAGACTCGAGTTCGGCCTTGACGGCCGAGAGCCCCACTCCACGGCCTGAAAGTGCCGTTGTCTCGTCTTTCGTGGACAACGAGTCGAGGAACAACAGCTGTATGCACTGCTCGTCCCCAAAAGCCGCTCCCTGCTCCACACTGCACAACCCCTTTTCAATCGCCTTGCGCCGCACCTTGTCGATATCCACTCCCGCGCCGTCGTCAGCGATGGTAATTCTGAAGCCCGCGGTTCGTTCCGACTTGACCTTGCACTTGATCACCCCCAATTCCCGCTTGCCTGATTCCAGACGCTTCTCCGGACTCTCGATTCCGTGGTCGATCATGTTCCGAAAGACGTGAACCAGGGACTTGAAAAATGCATGGTAGACATCCTTATCCACGAGTACCGCGTCACCCGTGACGGCCAAAGGCTCCACGGCCTTTTCCAACCGCGAGGCCAAGTCCCGCAGATACTCAGCATAGGACTTGAGCAGATCCTTGACATTGTGTTGACGCAGGGAGCGCAACAACGGCAGCACCTCGGAACGCTCCGCCGGTTGCAGGACCTTGTGCACGCGATTCTCGATGTCCAGCAATCGCTCCTTGCTGACAAGAAAGCGTTCCTCTGTTTCAAAATAGGATTTGCCCAACGATTCCAAAATGATATACCTGTCCTCGTTGAGGATGGTCTCCGGGTTCCACCCCTGGACAAGGGCCAGAAGTTCCTCACGCGTCGGAGGCGTATCGCGCGCGACGAGAGCTGCCAATGTGTCCTCGATGGCATGCAGTTGGGCCGCGGTGTTGTGCAGACCATACTGCCCAAAATCGCCCTTGAACGTGTGTACCATCCTGAATATTTCAGCCAGGGCGGCCTGTGGTGTTTCTGCGTCCGCGATAACGACCGGGGCGTCCTGGCGCACGAAGCCGGTGAAGGCCTGCATGGTCAGGTTCACGTCGGACTGTTTGGCCAGAGCCTTGACCACCAGACGCAGGTTACTGCGCTCCAGGGCCATTTTCTGCTCAAGTTCCTTCTTTTCCGTAATGTCGGTGAGGACCAGCATCATCCGTTTCTGATCCAATTGCTGGGTAACCTTGTACTCGACGCGTACTATCCTGTTGTATATCTGCAATTCACCCGGTAACAGCGCGAGGTAGACCTTTCGCTGCAACTCCTTGTCCGCGCTGAAGACGTTGCTGATTATCTGCCCGACCATGCCGCGGCTGTCTTCGGGCAGATGCCTGTGGATCAGTTCCAGAAAATCCTTCCCCCCAATGGGACCACGGAAGATGTGCACGCACTCCAGGGAGTACTCGTTGGAGATGAGCATATCCGGCCCAAAGGAAAGAAATCCCTGTCCGGCGTTGTCCAACAGATTCTTGATGGATTCATTGCGATCGCGCAACTCGACATTCTTGTCCTCGATCTGCCTGCGATGTCGTATCTCGGCTTCATTGGCCAGGTGCAGTATCTCTTTCTGCTGTTTGAGCAGTTCGATCTCCTTTTCCCTGTTCCGCGAGAGTTCGACCATGAAGCGTTTGATGCTGACCACGCCCAGGAGCCGTTCCTCCTCGGTAACGATGACGATGTCGTATAGTTCTTTTTGGGGGCGGTTCATGGCCACCATGCTGATGGTGGCGATATCCACGCTGACGTCCACGATGAGCGGGCGCGGATTCATGACAAGCCTGGCCGGACGCTTGAGAAAGAGGTCCCTGCCGTACAGGCTGCCCAGTTTCTGGAAATAGTCGTTACGCATCACCAAGCCAACGGGGACCTCCCCTTCCTCGAGAATAACCACTCCCTCCGCGGTGGGATGCTCCTCGAAGAAATCGCAGAGGCCGGCTCCGGGCTCCGAGGCGAGGAATGTCTTGGTCTGCTCCACAAGTTCGCGGATGTTGTCCTCCTTGGAGGAATAGTCGACAAGTTCGACGTCGGCCAAGGAAACTGTTTCCATGGGGGGCTCCTTGCAGTGGGGCGAGTGCGGCGCCAAGGTCCTAATTGTTCAAAACCTCGTTGATGGCATCGAGCACTTTTTCCGCCTCGAAGGGTTTGGTTATATAGTGCTTGGCACCGGCGTTGAGGGCTTCGAGAATCTTGGCGCCCTGCCCCAGGGCGCTGACCATCATGACCCTGGCCTCTGGGTCCGTCTCCACGATCTTTTTCAAGCATTCAATGCCGTTGAGGTTGGGCATGGTGATGTCCATGGTGACAAGGTCGGGCCTGAGTTCCGCGAACTTCATGAATCCGCTCTCACCGTCGGTGGCCTCGGCCACCACGGTGTGTCTAGCCTGTTTGAGTATTGTCTTGAGGTTGTTGCGGGCAACAATGGAATCGTCCACGATAAGGATGCGTGCCATGATGATTTCTCCTTATTTCTTGGGCTATTTGAATACCGGGGAGCCCAGGCCCATGTAGAAAGTGAAGTGGCCAAAGGGCAGGCTGAAGGGCACCGCATAGACCACGCCCACGGACTTGAGAACGCCGTCGGTCCTGCTCTCCGAGGGAGAAAGTTCCAGCTCGACCCATTCGTTGGAGAGCTTGGAAAGAAACAGACCGTTTTGGGTGTTCAGGAATTCACCCAGGGAATCCGCGGCCAGTTCACCGTAGCCCTCGATGTCCGTTTTCGCGAAGCGCGCCGCGAACGTGGACATGGCTTCGCGACTGCCGGCCAAACTCGTGAATATCTTGAAACGCCCGTCCATCTCCTGATGCACCAAGGTCTCGAAGCACGATTCCCGCACGCGCTCGGCACCTCCCAACACGATGCCGTCGTCGATGAAGCGAATCAGGTTGCGAACGAACAGCGAGAAGTAGTCGCCATATATTTTCGGATCGCCGAGATCAGGCAGCTTGACCATGGCCCTGGTCACCGTGTCCACATCGTTGCGTTTCAGCGCCTCGAACTCGATGTCGCCAAGGCCCGAATCACGGCGATAGTCCTCGAGCACGCGCTGGATCTCCTCGAACCCGAACAGGTCTTTGTCGATGAGGGCTTGACTGATGAGCAGGTGGCGCTTGTTTTGTTGTCCCAGCAGTTCGCTGAGTTGGTCTTCGTCGAGGTAACCTTCTTCAATGGCTATCTCTCCGAAGCGTTTGTCCCGCCGCGCTTGCAGGGCATTTGTCCGCTCGACCTGTTCCGCGTTCATGTAGCCGGCGTCGATAGCCATGACCCCGAGCTTGACCCTTACCGAATCCTGCAGCGCGAGGACTTCGCGCAACTGCGAGGCGGTGATCAGGCCGCGTTTGAGCAGGTAATTTCCGAAAAACTGGCTGAACATTGCATGGGCTCCTTTGAAGGGATGTGTGCGATCCGTGGAATCAGCCCCTCAATACGCAGAGCGTGTGAAGATTGCTTGTTTTCCTGGTGCCGTTTTCGTGTAGATCCCCCCTTCCGCTCCGTGAATCAACTGCCTGAACCATACAATAGATCGTGAATCTTTACGTTTCCCTGGACAAGCCCCCCTGAAGCCGACTATATTTCTAAGGAATAATGAGTGCGGCGCATCACGCTCCAACCCTGTCCTCAAGGAGACTGCTCATGGAAATCAAGCATATCCTCTGGCCCACGGACATGTCGGACGAAGCGGCCCGGGCACTACCCTACGTACTTTCCCTTGCGGAGAAGTACGACGCCAAGGTCACTGTCCTGCACGTGCAGGAGGAAATCACCCGCTTCGAGTTTCTTTCCGACGCCTTGAACAAGGACGAGACAAAGCACATCCGCGAACGCATCCTGAACAATACCAAGGCCACCTTCAAGAAAGTCTGCGACATGATGGGCGACAAATGCACCCAGTTCGACAGGCTCCTGGCCATCGGCGACCCGGCGGAGGAAATTCTCAACACTGTGGAAAAGGCAAACGTCGACCTTGTGGTCATGGCCACGCACGGCTACGGTGGGATCAAACGCTTTGCTTACGGCAGTGTCGCCGAGAAGGTCGTACACAACTCCACGGCACCGGTGCTGACCGTCTGCGGTAAGAACAAGTAGCCCAATCCACCCAGCACCCTGCCGCAAGACTCGCCGAGGGCCGCCCTCCCAACAGGGCGGCCTTTTCCTTGTTTTTGCATACCAGATGCCGCAGAGACCCCAGTGTAAAGATTGTGCAAAAGCTCCCCGAACCAGCAGCGCATTCCCGATAACTCCCGTATACTCCCCGCGACTCGGCCACACTGCCATTGCGGCCACTGGCGTTTACCCGGCCTACGTCGGCCGGACACACAAGGAGTGCTACGTGACTCTGCGCATTGCTGGCATCTTTCTCATTTTCGTGACGGTTTCCATCGCCTGGATGGTCCTGGGCGCCACCATCGGCTCCAGGACCCATGACAGCGACGACTCCCTGAAAACCACTGTCGGCCAAATCTGGGGATCACCTCAGACTCAGACTACCCCAACGGCCCACTATTACACCGAGAGATTGCACAAGGATATCCAGGTCAAGGACGGCAAGGAACTGGAAGTCACCCGAATGGTGAAGGTCCACCATACCGCCCCTCTGGCTGGAAGCGACATCCACGTCGACGTGCAGCTAGAGCACAGGCGCAAGGGGCTGCTCTGGTACCCCACCTATACGGTGCGTTTCCTTGGCGCCTACAGTTTCGAGAACACCTCCGCCACCCCCCGGACCATCCACTTCAACTTTCCGTTCCCCGCCAACTCGGCCATCTACGATGATTTCGTGCTCCGCCTGGCGGACGCCCAGGGGGAGCGCGAAATCAAAACCCTGGACATGCATGGCGACAAGATCGAGCAGGAGTTGCATCTGGCACCTGGAGGACGCGGCGTGGCCATCGTGGGCTACCTCTCCCGCGGCATGGACACCTGGCGTTACAGCTTCGGCTCATACGTCAGCCAGATTCGGGACTTCACCCTGACCATGCGCACCGACTTCACCGACATCGACTTTCCCGAAGCAAGCATCTCGCCCTCGGAAAAGCAGCGTCGGGGCCAAGGCTGGGAACTGGCCTGGCGTTTTTCCAATCTGGTCTCAGGGGTGGACATCGCCCTGGTCATGCCCCAGAAACTCAACCCCGGTCCCTGGGTGCAGGACATCACCTTCTTCGCCCCCGTATCCTTGTTCCTGTTTCTGTTCACCATGCTGGTCTTCACCACGGTGCACAAGGTCAAGGTACATCCCATGAACTATTTCTTTATTTCCGGCGCCTTTTTCTCCTTTCATCTCCTTCTGGCCTATCTGGTGGACCACATCTCCATCCACGTCGCCTTCTGGATCGCCGCGACCGTATCCATCATCCTGGTGATCACCTACATGCGTATCGTGGTAGGGGCGCGTTTCGCCTTTGTCACAGTGGGGATCTCACAATTTCTCTACTTGGTGGTTTTTTCCTACACCTTTTTTTTCAAGGGCTACACCGGACTCTCCGTCACCATGCTCTCCATAGCCACGCTCTTCGTGGTCATGCAGGTCTCGGCCAAGGTGGATTGGGAAGAGGTCTTCGCCAGAAAAGGCTCGTGTTCGCGCATCGGAGGGCGGAACTTTCGTTCTGAACCGGCAACGGAGAAGCCCGTATCCGAACAGGAAGGCGGCTGCGACTAACTCTTCCTGCACTCGCTCAGGGAGAGCCGACCAATACGCAGCTTTTCCCGAGAATCGCCCGGCATGCTTCTTGTGCCAGGTTTTTTCGCGCATGTTCAGACGCATTCTGGTAACCGCCTAAGATGTCACACTATCCAGGCAATTTTTTTTGTGATCAAAACGCAAATACTGTTGCGATGATGTATCATTACTTCTTGGCATATTTAGAGATACTGCGAATTCACTCATCATTGAACGAGCATCCGCAAAAGTTTGACAACCTCTCGTATTTGTGTATCAAGATCACTTGATTGACTCTGACTGAATCTCGTAATTTCGATTTTCTTATTTTTTATGAGTTTTAATCATCTTTTCATTATATTGTTAATTTTGCATACTGCTTGCATATTGCACTAGCGACACTACTAACATAAATTTTTGATTTACTGCTTTTGCATGTTGGATTGCGGCATGTGTATTTTGCTTGTCGCACCACATCTCAACGACGCGGGAAGACGTTCTGGACACAGGCGCCAGCCCCATCCGCGCGCTTTTCGCCATGTGCCGGCAGGACAGTGCCGTACTCCCGCGCCCAACTCAGGAGGTATGGAACATGAGCCAATCACCGGAACTGTGGCGTGCGACCTATCAGGCCACGACACCCCAGGAACTGCTCCGCGCTTACAAGGACTGGGCTCCGCTCTACGACCAGGACACCTGCCAAGGCATGGGCTATGTGGGTCCTGCCGTGGCCGCCAACCTGCTTGACCAGCACCTGGAGTCCACGGAGTCCCGTGTGCTGGATGCCGGCTGCGGCACCGGCCTCGTTGGTGAAATCCTGCGGAAGCTCGGCTATCGCAGACTCGAAGCCCTAGACTTTTCAAGGGACATGCTCAAGGAAGCCGAACGAAAAAATGTCTACGAGCGCGTGTTCCACGCCGACATGAACCAGCAGCTACGCGTCCGGGACAACTCTTACGACGCCACAATTTGCGTGGGCACCTTCACCTATGCTCACGTCGGCCCCCATGCCTTTGACGAACTTGTGCGAATCACCAAACCCGGCGGCTATGTATGCTTCACTGTCCGCGACGGGGCCTACCAGGAATACGGCTACCGCTCCAGGATGCTCGACCTGGAGCAGACCAATCGCTGGGAATTGCAATGCATGATCGAAGAGGACTACCTGACCAAGGAAAACGTCAGAGCCAAATTCTGCACCTACCAAGTGCTGGACGCATAAGGAGGTACTCCATGGTCGACGACAACAGAATACTGGAAAAGGTCTATACCGCCGCGAACCACGAGCAGCTCATGGACGCTTACAAGGACTGGGCAGCCAACTACGACATCGACATCGTGAACAGCTTCGGCTACGTGGCCCACATCGCCTCGGCTCGTGCCTTGGCCGCGATCCTTGGCGAGAAACAGGCCCGCATTCTTGATGCCGGCTGCGGCACGGGCCTAGTGGGCGAGGTGCTGCGCGGCATGGGGTACAGCAACATCGATGCCTTGGATTATTCGCGGGAAATGCTCAAGGAGGCAGAAAAAAAACAGGTTTATAAAAGACTCTTTCTGGCCGACCTGAGCAAACCACTGGACATCGCGGACAATACCTACGACGCCGTGGTCTGCACCGGAACCTTCACCTTCGGCCACGTGGACGCCATCGCCTTTGACGAATTGATCCGCATCACCAAACCAGAGGGCTACTTCTGCTTCACCATCCGCGACGGGGCCTACCAGGAATACGGCTACCGTTCCAGGATGCTCGACCTGGAGCGCGCCAACGCCTGGGAACTGTGCAGCATGCGCGACGAGGACTACCTGTGTAACGAAGGTGTCAAGTGCAAGCTCTGCACCTACAGGGTGCTTGTCTGAGCCAAGACCTTTTATGCCAGGCTCATGCCCCCCGTTGCAGGCTTTTCCCGCGGGGGGCGCTCAGTTCAAACTGCCGTGCAGGATTCGGCAAAACAGTATCTGCCGCCTCCGGCCTCCTTGGCCGCATACATGGCCTTGTCCGCGCACTGCAACAGATCTTCGGAACTCGCGCCATGGTCGGGGTAAACGCTGATGCCCAGGCTCACGCTGACCTCGCAGTGTTTGCCCTCGAGCAGATAGGGCTTGCCCAGGGTTTCCACGATGTCCTTGGCCACGATCTCCACATTGTTCCTGGACTGTATGTTGACCAGGAGCAGCGTGAACTCATCGCCCCCGATGCGTGCCGCCGTGTCCGACTGCCGCACCCGGCTGCGCATACGAGTGGCGGCTTCCACGAGCAACAGATCACCGATGCGATGGCCGTACTGGTCGTTCACGATCTTGAAGTCGTCCAGGTCCAGATAGAGCACGGCAAAGCTCTCTCCCACACGCTCCGCGTGCACGAGCATCTGCTCCAGGCGTTCCATGAACAGATACCTGTTGGCCACGCCGGTGAGTTCGTCGGTGGTGGCGCGTAGTTGGAGGCTGAGTTCCGAGAGCTTGCGGTCCGTGATGTCCTCGATGAGCCCTTCGATGCGCTCGATCCGCCCCTCGGCCGAGAGCGCTGTCCAGGCGCTCACCGAGACCCAGACCTTGCGTCTGTCGCGCCGGAGGATCTGCATCTCGAAGTTGGTGGCCGAGCCTTTTTCCTGCAATAGCCCCAGGAATCTGTCCCTGACCTTGGGTTCGGCGATCACCAGATGCATGGGTTCGTCCCGCGTCTCACGCCTCTTGGTTCCACCATGGCCAAGCATGCGGACCATGGCCGGGTTGGCCTTGATGACGGCTCCCTGTGCATCGATGATGAAGATGCCTTCCACCGCGTTCTCGAAGATGTTGCGATAGGTGCGCTCGGCATGACGCAGGGCGTCCTGCATCCGCCTGGATTCGGTGATGTCCTCCACCATGTCGATATAATATTGTGGACGTCGTTGGTGGTTGCGGACCATGGTCATGGTGGTCCTGCCCAGTCGCGGTTCTCCGTCCTTGCGGATGAAGCGTTTCTCCATGGCCAGGGTGACGTGGGTGCCTTCGAAAAGCTGGGCGTAGGCGTCTTTCCTTCCGGTAACATCATCCGGATGCAGGATATCGTCGTAGTTCATGTTGAACAATTCCACCCTTGAGTACCCCAGCATGCGCAGGAACATGGGATTGCAGTCCAGCAGCAAGCCGTCGCTGTCGTGGAGTACAATGCCGATGCCGGCCATCATGAACACGGCGCGGAATCTGGCCTCGCTGTCACGCAACGCTGCCTCCGCGCTCTTCTGCTCAGTGTTGTCCATGCCCGTGGCGATGATGAATTCCACGGTGCCGGCACCGTCCAGGAGCACGGTGTTGGTCCAGGATATGTGCCGCCGCCCCCCGTCCCTGGCGACCCAGAACCCTTCGTACGCGTTGGGATAGTTGCCGCGGACCAGATCCTGGAATATGGCAAGGACGTCCTCTCGCGCCTCCATAGGGGTGAACAAATCCCAGGGCAACTGCCCCATGACCTCACCTGCTCTATACCCCGTGGCCTGTTCGCAGGCGCGGTTGAAACGGACGATACGTCCCTTGTGATCGAGCACGAGGACCAGGGCGCCCGCGGTTTCCAGGACCGCGGCGGAAAAGTCGCGCTCCTTGGTCAGATCCTGGGTACGCGCGGCCACCTCTTCTTCGAGCCTGTGGCGATGGAGCAATAGCTCTTGTTCTGATTCTGCAAGTCGTGCGACATGCTTCTTGAGTTCAGCGTTGATGTTGTTGGTGTATTTGTAAAGCTCAAAGCTCTCGATGCTGTTGGCGCAGGAGAACAGGACAATGGAAAGCAGGCCATAGGCGATATCCATGATCTCCTGCTTATCCTGATCCAACATTCCCACGAGCATGCCTCTTGTTCGTGAAGCAGTGCTGATCCGGTGCAGCAGGAGTTCCTCACCGCCACGAGCCGTCACGCTCATGGCCTTGTCATGCTGCAAAGCCCAGGCAAAAGTCTTGTTATCGATGAGTTTGCCCGTCTCGCTCCGGAAATAATCCTCCAGTTCCTGAACATCGCAATAGGCTAGATAGAAATCAGCGTCGTCCTCGTTTACCAGATAAATACACACCGCCTTGAACCGGATCAGCGTTCTGGTCTTTTCCACCGTGTCCCGCAGCAACGGCAATATGTTGGACAGCCGGCTCAGGCTCGTGCTGTAGTGCCCCAGATCCACGGCCATGCCCAAGGCTTCCACGGCCATGTTCTTTTCACGGCGCAGATATTCCACCTGTTCTTCGAGGCGGCGAATGCGTTCCTTTTCGTCCACGTCTTCTCTCCCGGGCGAACCCGTGACTGAACATCACCAGAATGCAAGCAACACGGAGCCGGTCAAATCACCGGCAACTGCCCCTGCTTCGCAATTATCATACCACAGTGGCTATTTCACCGCCACAGCAAATTGGGTGTTGTGACTGCCCATTTCCCTTACAGCCACAGTATCCCTCTTGTCCGGAGCACGTCGACCACCCGTTGCGAGCCGCATGAATTTGTGGGAAACTGTCGGCTCTTGAGCACGATACATTCTTACCAATAACCGGACCGCCACGGCTGTCGCGCATGGAACAGGCACCCCAAAACACGGACCAGACGTTCATTCAAGTCTCTCCGTTGATGCTCTTTCCCGGCACCAGGGGCAAATTCAGCATTTTCCTCAAACAGGAAAACGAATACGTCCTTTATACCAGGGAGAACGAACGTTTCACGTTCAGGCACCGCCGCACCCTTATGGAAAACGGCGTGTCCGAGGTTTACATCCCAGCCCAGGAACGCGAACGCTATGAACGGTACATCGAGGAGAACCTTGGCAACGTGCTCCGCGATCCCGATGTCGACATCCATGAGCGCGCATCCGTGCTCTATACCGCCAGCGTGGACGTCATCCGCGAGGTCTTCGATCAGCGTCTGCCCGAAACCCTCGAACGCAAACAGTTCCGCAGAATCGCCACCGTGGTCCGGGAGGCCGTGACCTTTCTCAGCCTGGAAAACGCCCTCAAGACCATGTCCTCCTTCATCGATCATGACTACAAGACCTACACCCATTGCGTACAGGTCTTTGTCTTTACCACCGCCACCCTGGCCCTCTACACCCAGGAGCGGGACGAACTGGTGCAGAGCGGACTGGGCGCCATGCTCCACGACCTGGGCAAGGCCCGCATCCCGAAAAGCATCCTCCAGAAGCCCGGCCGGCTCTCCGCGGCGGAGCGCGAGATCGTCAACATGCATCCACTGCACGGTGTCTCCATGTGCACCCAACTCCCTCTGAGCAGCGAGACCATCAACTGCATTCTCTTCCACCACGAGCGCTTGAACGGTTCCGGCTATCCCACGGGACTCAGCGGCGACAGCCTGCCACTGAACGTACGCGTGATATCCATTTGCGATGTCTACGACGCCCTGACTTCCAACCGCCCCTACAGTCAGGCCGCAACACCCTACCAAGCTCTGCGCGTCATGCGCGACGATATGGCGGGTTGCTTCGACCTCGACATATTCAAGCGTTTCATCGCCCTGCTCAGCGGCGCAAACATCGTCTGAATACCCCATGCCAAACCCGCACGCCGCACGCCGACACTTCCCCAGGGGGCTGCATCAGCCTGCGGACGGCTTCCGCTTCTCCATGGACGCCCTGCTGCTGGCCTCTTTTGTCCAGCATGGAAAATGGTCCACCGCCCTGGACATTGGCACCGGATGCGGCGTCGTGGCCTTGGCCCTGCTCTTGCGCCACGACGCTGCAAGACACGTCACTGCCGTGGACCTGCTCCCGGAAATGCTCCAGGCCGCACGGGAGAACGCCCGGCTGCTCGATCTGGAGCAAAACCTCCAGGTCCTCGATCTGGACATCCGCGACATCCAGGCCCTGCGCGCCACCCTCCCACCACAATCCATGGACATCGCCCTGGCCAATCCACCCTACCGCGCCACTGGCAGTGGGCGTCTCAGCGCCATGCCCGGGCGCACGACGGCCCGCTTCGAGACCACCGCCGGCCTGGACCACTTTTGCGCGGTCGCGGCCTACTGCCTCAAGAACCGTGGCCGCTTCCACCTGGTCTACCTGGCGGAGCGCTTGCCAGAGGCTTGCCGCTCCCTGACCGCTTACGGACTTGAACTCAAGCGCCTGCGCCCAGTGCAAGGCAGGGAAGGGCAAAACGCACACCTCCTTCTCCTGGAGGCCCACAAACAAGGACGCCCCGGCATGGTCTTCGAACACCCTCTGATTCTCTATCGAGGCACGGGCGCACAGACTCGACTCACCGAAAGCGCCCTTGCATTTTGTCCCTTTTTAGCGTGCAATGCCGGGCCTCAGGAGGAGTGACCCTCCTGTGTCACCAACCTGACGCTGCCAGTTATGATCACCCGCATCGAGATAGACAATTTCATGGCTCACGACCGCCTGGTGCTCGAACTCGGACCTGGCATGACCGTGATTACCGGCCCCAACAACACCGGCAAGTCCGCCATTGTAGAGGCGTTGCGCTGCGTGGCCGAGAACCCGCCAGCCGCGCAGTTCATCCGCCACGGCTCCAAGGAAGCCCGCGTGTCCGTCACCCTCCAGGACCCTGACGGCGAGTGGCGTATCGTCTGGATCCGCGTCAAGGGGCACGCCCGGTACAAACTCTTTCACCCCGGCGCCCAGGAGCCGGAAATCTACGCCAAGTTCGGCACCACCCCGCCGGAGGACATCCTGCGCCGCCTCAGGCTCAACGTGGTCGGCGAGGAGCGCGGCAAGGTGCTGGACGTGCACCTCGGCAACCAGCGCCAACCCGTGTTTCTGCTTGATGCGCCAGGATCAACCGTGGCCCAGTTCTTTGCCGCCTCCACGGAGAGCGCGCATTTGCTGGCCATGCAGGATCTGCTTAAGACTCGTACGGCCGCGGCGGAAAAGGACCGCAAGGCAGCGGAGCAAAACCAACGCAGCCTGGAACTCGGACTGCAACGCTTGGCCCCCTTGCCTGGGGTGGAACTGCGCATCCTCGAGGCGCAGGACCTCCTGGAGCGACTACGCGGCCTGGAGATCCTTCGTCCCCAGTTGGAGCACACTACACGGGAGATCCGCATGCGGCGTTCGCGCGCCGCGGCCCTCGCTGCCCATTCACGGGTGCTGGAGCGTCTGGCCCCCCTGCCGCAACTCCAAGACGTCGCACTCCTGGCAAGTTTACTGCTCGACCATGCTCAGGCCGCGGCCAACCGCGGTCTGGAGCAGGGTAGGCTTGCTGCCCTGGATAAACTCGCGTCATATCCCGCGCTCTTCGATACCCGACAATTGGCCGAACTCTCCCTTCGCCTGGTCCGAGACTTGCACCGTCTCGGGCTGCTGCAACGTAGGCAGCAAGGGCTGGCCGTTCTCCGCCCCGCACCCGCGCTCTTCGACACCCGCAACCTGGCCGTTGCGATCTTTGGACTGCGGGAAGTCCGCGAAACCATGCACGCCTCCCGAGCGCTGGATACCGCTCTGCGCCCCTTGCAGGAGCTGCCGTCACTCTTTTCCATGGCGCCGCTACTCGAGATACGTGGACGGCAGCAGGAATTTATGAGTGCGCGGGAGCGCACCCGCCGCTCCTTGGGCGTTCTGGAGCGTTTGGCTCCGGCGCCAGAACTGACCGACACAGCCCCTCTGCAGCGCATGGTTCGTGATCTGCGGCAGATGCGCTCCCGCTGCGAGGAGCAACGCTCGGCCGCGGCCCAGTGCGACTCGGCCCTGGCCGATTGGCGTGCCACGGCCGAAGCCCGAATCCAGGAACTCGGCGTCTGCCCTACTTGCGGTGGGAGCCTGGATCTGAACACTCTTTTGCGCGCGGGGCACAACCATGGCTGAACACACCGATCTTCCCGAACTCCACGCAGCCGGACTGCTGTTCATCGGTGATCCACATTTCGCGGCCACGCCGCCAGGGCAACGCCAGGAAGGCTATCTGGAGCAGGTCCTGGACAAGGTGGACGCGGCTCTTGTCGAGGCCATGCGTCGCGATCTGGTACCCGTGTTCCTGGGTGACACCTTTCACTGGCCAAGGGAGAATCCCAACAGCCTTCTCGTACGCCTTATCGGTTTCTTTGGAAACTGGACATCCCGTTACAGAAAGCCCTGGCTGCTGGTAGGCAATCACGACAAGTACCAAGCCCGCTTTACTCCCGACGTCTCCCTGGCCGTGCTCGACGCGGCCGGCGTCATCCAACTCATGGATTCCCCGGGGCCGCAATTTCTGCTGCACTGCCAGGGGCACACCGTGCTGCTCGGCGCATCCCCCGACTTCACCCCCATCCCGGAATTCTGGGAACGCGGCACCGCCGACACCGTGATCTGGATCACCCACCACAATCTCGGATTCCCGGACTTCATGGACAAACCCCTGCGGATCAGAGAGATTCCTGGTGTGGACTGGGTGGTCAACGGCCATCTGCACCGCCCCCAGCCCACACAACGCAAGGGGCAGACCCGCTGGGTCAACCCCGGCGGTCTGGTGCGCATGCAGTTCACCCGCTACAACTTCAAGCGCAGGCCCGCGGTCGCCATCTGGGTCCCGCAGTGTATGGAAGACCTGGAGCGCTTCGAACTCCCGATCCTGCCCTTCACGCAGGTCTTCCCGGACCAGGAGCTTCCCGACGACGTCAACGGCCAGGTGGAGCGAGAATCCTTGTTCGTGCAGGGACTCAAGCGCCTGGCCATGCGCCGTACACGCGAGGGGCTGGGGTTGAAGCAATTCCTGGAGCAGAACCTGGACAATGCCGCGCCTGAATCCCCTTTGATCTGGCAACTCTATCAGGAGGTCATCGATGACCGACAAGACACTTGAGCAGGACAAGGCCCTGGAACGCGAACTCGCCGGCCTGAAGCAGGAGTACGAGAAACTCCACGAAAAGAAGATCCAGACCAAGGCCAACCTGGACAACCTGGAGCGTCAACTCCAGGAACTGGAGTCCCGGGCCAAGGAAACTTACGGTACCGCCGACCCCGAGGAACTTGAAAATCTCTTGCAGGAAAAACGCGCGGAAAACGCCCGCCTGGTCAGCGAATACCGCGAGCATATCCACTCCGTGAACAAGGAACTCGGCGCCATCGAAGTTCAGGAGGAGGGGTAGTGAACCTTGAAATCCATGAAGCGCCCCCCTCGGTGCGCGACCTGGAGCGCGAACTCGCGACCCTGATCCGGCGTTACGACAATCTCCAGGGCCTGGCGCAAGAGCGCGTCAAGGCCCACGCCGTTTGCCGCGAGCAGTGGAGGCAGGCCACCGCGTTCCTGGAACTCGCCCCCATGGCCAGGGAGCGGTTGGAGCACCTCTCCAAGGCCTTGTTCGGCGAGGTGCTGGACGAGATCGAGGCCAACCTCAGCCACGGCCTGCGCGAAATCCTCGGGCAGGAGCGTACCCTGCGCTCCATCAGGGAAATCAGCCGCAACCGGCTCAACGTGAACTTCTTCATCGAGAGCCCCGAAGGGATGGAAGACATCATGCGGGGGCAAGGTGGCTCGGCGTGCAACATCCTCTCGGTGGGGCTCCGGCTCATCGCCCTATCCCGGCTGGACCCGGCCCGTCACCGCCCCTTTCTGGTACTCGACGAGCAGGACTGCTGGCTCAAGCCTGAACTGGTGCCGGTGTTCATGAAGCTCGTGTCGCGCATCGCCAAGGAACTGGAAGTGCAGGTACTGGTCATCAGCCACCATCCCGTGGACCTCTTCGCCATGCACGCTGACGCCATCCACACCCTGCGCCCCCGCAAGATGGGCGGTCCTGAACTGGTGCGGGTCAAAGGTACGGAAGCCACATCAGAATAAGCTTATAGTTTCTCAGGAAACAATCAACCCTGTCAAACTGGGAGCCATTTGGCCCAGAGCTTGCGAGTACGCGGTCCGTCGAATTCACAGAAAAAAATACCCTGCCACGTGCCCAGTTGGACCGCGCCGCCTTCCACGATCAGCGCCTGTTCGCAACCGAACAGGGACGACTTGATGTGCGCGTCACTGTTGCCCTCTGCGTGGCGGTAGTCCCCCTGGCGAGGCACCAACCTGGACAGATTGACCACGATGTCGCGCACCACGCTGGGATCCGCGGCCTCGTTCACGGTCACCGCCCCAGTGGTGTGGGGGCAATAGAGCAACAGCACGCCGTCTTGCCAACCACGCTCCCGCACCAGCAGCTTGATTTCATTGGTGATATCCACCAGCTCTTCACGCGCGCGCGTCCTAACCTGCAAGGTTTCCATGCCTTCTCCCCTGTCATTTGATCCCAGGAACGTACGGCTCGTTCGCTGCATCACCCCGACCCTTGCCGCCTTCCGCATTCCGTTCCGACCCGACCTGGCGAAAACCGTGTCCCTGCCCCGCATCATAGAGCAGGGAGCGCGGCGCGTCCCCATAGTCCGGCAGGACCAAAAACAGTGTCTGCCGCGACAGCTCCTCCTCCTGAACAGTGGTGCTCATGTCCGCGAGAGTGCTCCAGACCAGGCGTTGCTCCGGCTGGCTCACGCGATGGGCCAAAAGCACCGGGGTGTCTGGAGGCATGCCGGCCCGCAACAGGCTTACGGCCACCGCATCTGGCGCCTGTCCCGAGAGGTAGATGGCCATGGGCGCGCCGTGCACGGCATAGGCTGCGGGTTCTTGCCCCTGGGGCACGGGCGTGCGCCCCACTGCCCTGGTGATGACCACGCTCTGGGCACGTTCGGGCACCGTGAAGGATATCTTTGCTGCCGCGGCCGCGGCGAACAGCGCGCTGACACCTGGAACGACCTCGTATTCGATGCCTGCCTGCTCCAGGGCGCGCGCCTGCTCCAGCAACGCGCCGAAAAGGGTGGGATCGCCGGTGTGCACCCGCGCCACCAGCCGCCCCTGCCGGGCGGCATTGACCATCAGGGAGACGATGGTCTCAAGATCAAGTGGGGCCGAATCCACCACATCGGCATCGGGGGGTGCACAGGCAACGAGCTGCCGTGGTACCAGGGAACCTGCGAAGAGCACGAGCCCGGCTCGCTCGATGAGCGCGCGCCCCTTGACCGTGACCAATTCAGGGTCTCCTGGTCCGGCACCGATAAAGTAGACTTTTCCAGACATAAAGATCAGTAGGTTACTGCTTGAAACATATCGGTAAGTTTCGCTGACTTCATTCCTCGAAACACGATGCCGCACCTGCTCTTCAACTCGGGACGAGGCGAAGAGTAACCTTTGATCGGCAGGAAAAACTATTAAAAAGACGGTTAATTGGGATCATCAGCTACCGAATCATGCCGAAAAGACGCACCCGTTCTAGGGCTTCCTGCCAGAAACGATGAAAATGGGGTTGCCCCCGAGCAGATGCACATCGAGGCCCAGAGGTTTCGACTGCGCGGCATGCAACAAGGTCACCTCCGGTTTCCACCCCTGTTCGTGCAACATGGTGCGGACGCCGCACAAGGTCTCCATCAAGGCACAGTTCGCCACCAACCGCCCCCTCGAGGGCAGGCGGTTCATGACGCTTTCCAATATGGACATATCCCGGGAAAGGCCGCCACCGATGAAGACCCGATCGGGGTCGGACAGGTCAGGGAGGCAATCCGGCATGGTGCCGTGCACCGCCTCCACGAGTAGTGCGTTGCAACGCCTGATATTCTCACGGATCAAAGCGACACGGTCGGCGCGTTTTTCAACGGCCAGGACATACCCCCTGCCCAGCACCGCGGCAGCCTCGATGGACATGGCACCGCATCCCGCGCCCAGGTCCCAGACCACATTGCCCGGCCGTATCCGCAGGGCAGCTAGGGAGGCCGCACGCACGGGCCATTTCGTGATCTGCCCGTCCTGCGTGACAAAGCGGTCGTCCGGAATACCCAGATACAGGGCTTCATGCTGGTCGTTCACACGCTCCAGCAACACCATGTTCAGCTTGGAAAAGCTCCTGGAACTTGCGGTCTTGAGGTCGTAGGCCTCCACACGCTCCCGCGGGCTGTCCAGGTCTTCGAAGACCCACATACGGTAATTTTCCACGCCCTTGTCCAGGAGCGCCTGGGCAATGGCCGCGGGAATATTGCGTTCATCCGTGAGCAGGGCCACCTTGGAGTTGTACATCAGGGCCTCGAACAACGGGTGCATGTCGTCCCTGCCATGCAACGAGATCGTGGCCACCTCGGGCCAGGAAAGCTTGGCCTTGGAGACCGCCACCTGCAAGGTACAGACATTTGGCACTATCTCCACGCGATCATGCCCCAGTTCCTGGACAAGAACCGTCCCGATGCCAAAAAACATGGGGTCACCGGTGGCCATGACAACCACGTTCTTGTCCGCGCGGTCTCGTTCATCGATGATTTGGATCACCGCGTCCAACGGCGTGGTGATGCATACCTTTTCAGCTTGATGGGTGGAGTAGGCAGCAAGATGGTGCTTGCCCCCCACAAGGACTTCCGCTTCCATGATCTTGCCCGCATTTTTGGGAGGCAGGTTTTGCGGATCTATGCCCATTCCCACGACAGTTACAGCCATTGGATTATCCCCTGCCGGCGCCCCACCCTTTTCCGTGGCAGCCCGAAGCCTTATGCATCGTCAGCCTGCGTGAAAGCACCCGTGCGTTATTTTATAAATACGTGGTGATACAACAAACAAGCCTTGAAACGCGATAGGTCGCGGAACCCGGACGTGTTAAACCGCTCCCGAACTCCATTCCGCCCCTCCCGCGCCCCCCTCGAGCATGGACAGCAACCGTACATTCATGCGGCAACAGACTGGCCCCTTGGTTCGGGCCGGCCGTTCCGGAATCGCCTGTGCTTCCTTTCCTTCATATCCCCCATTGAGATTGAGGACAAGGGTGTGTTCCTCGCCAAGGTTCACGGTTTCTGGGCTCTGTTTCCTGAATCCAGAAACACTCGCACCTCGCAATGGACATCCCCTTCACGGATGCATTACTCTTGACGTCAACTACCGGAGGTAATCCATGAACATGCCCACTATTGTCTTCCCACCCATACTCGTAACCGCTCTTTTGATTTTCGTACCTTCTTCCGCGTCCTGCTCTTCCCTGCAGAAGCAGCCGTCGCCTTTTACCGAGGCAGGAAAGATCTCCCTCACCGCCCCCGACAATGGCTCCCACCTGACCCTACACCCAGGTGAGTTATTGCGCATCTCGCTTCCGGCCAATCCTTCCACGGGATACGACTGGCACGTCATCAGCATGCCCGACGCGCATCTGGAACTCATAGAGCAGGAATTCATGCCAGGATCCGACACCCTGCGCGTCGGCGCACCCGGAGTGACCGTTCTCGTGTTTCGGGCAGTATCGCCCACTGGACGGGTTTCCGGAAATCTGGAACTGGGGTATTTCAGATCTTGGGAGGGCGCATCTACCGCCGAAAAACGTTACGCCCTGCGCATCACGGTCGAGCCCTGAGCGCATCCGCCCCGCGTAATGCCAATTCCGCCAAGGCGTT
The DNA here is from genome assembly GCA_964609625.1 of uncultured Desulfovibrionaceae bacterium. Taxonomy (GTDB): domain Bacteria; phylum Desulfobacterota; class Desulfovibrionia; order Desulfovibrionales; family Desulfovibrionaceae. The sequence goes on along the minus strand of CAZSRS010000006.1, from coordinate 84,487 downwards.
GCAGGTCGCGGCGGCCAACGGCGAACCACCTTTACGGCCCTGGATCGTGATATAGGGGATGTCCTGCTGCTCCAGCAGGCACTGCTTCGATTCGGCCGCGTTCACGAATCCCACCGGCATGCCCACGATCAGGGCAGGAGGAGGCGCTCCCTCGCGCACCCTGTGCAGCAGGCGCAACAATGCCGTGGGTGCGTTGCCGATGGCCATGATGCAGCCCTTGATCCCGCCCGGCAGGAATTCGGAACATCCATCCACGGCCACGTCCACGGCGGCCGCGGTCCTGGTCAGGCCCAATCCGGCCGCCAGTTCCATGATCCCCGGAGCATTGAGCAGGCAGACAGCCCTGGCGCCCAATGACACGAGCCGCCGTTCTGGAATGCCCATACGCGCCATCTCCGTGTCCGTGACGATGGTCGCGCCGCCTCGCAGGGCGTCCACGCCAGCCCGCACGGCCATTGGATGGAACCGCAGCAGCTCCAGGAGTTCGAAATCCGCGCTGGTGTGCACCAGCCTGCGGGCCACTTCCCATTCCGCGCCCTGAAACGGTCGCGGTTCCGGGACCTCGCTGTCGATGACGGCAAAGGACGCGGCCTCGATCTTCTCGGCTGGCAAGGATTCGGGAAACTCAGTCCGCATCCCTGTCCCTGGGGAATTCACCGGCGCAGGCAGCCACGAAGGACGCGGCAGCCGCTGGATTACTGCCGAAGTGCAGGTGGATGTACGAGCCCAGCACGTTGTCACGCATATAGCCTTCCGGGCATGGCAGCCAGCCCCGCCGGTCCATGACCTTGTAAATGCAACTGACCCTTTCGTCTTCACCTGCACGATGCGAATAATGGAACTCGTGCCCCCTGAGCATAGTCCAGGCCGGTCCCAGCAGGCTCGCCCTCCTCGTGACGATCTCCCGGTAACCCAGGCTGCGTAGCCCGGAGTTCATGACGCACTGCATGGCGAACACGCCGGTCATGGGAAAGGGGCCGTCCTCAGTCTGCAACTCGTCCATGAGATACATGAAACCGCCGCACTCGGCGTACACCGGCTTGCCTGCACGGGCAAAGGAATGGACAGCGCGCCGCATCTCCCGATTGCTGGAGAGCCGGGCCGCGTAGAGTTCGGGATATCCCCCCCCAAGATACAAGCCATCGAGGTTCTCGGGCAGGCTCGCGTCCTCCATGGGCGAGAAGAACACCAACTCGGCGCCGCAAGCCTCGAGAATGCGTAAATTTTCCGGGTAGTAAAAGCAGAAGGCCCTGTCCCTGGCCACGCCGATACGCACGTTGTATCGAGGGGGCGTATCCGAGTCCGCCGCATCCACCAGAGCGGGACGCGGCAGGAGCTGTAACAGCCTGGAAAGTTCGATGTGCTTCTCCACCCAGGCCACCAGGGCATCAATACGCCCCTGGGTGAGGGCGCCCTCTTCGGCGGTGTGCAGCCCCAGATGCCGTTCCGGCAGCTCCAGGCCCTCGCTGCGGGGCATAAACCCGAGAATCGGGATGCCTTGACATTTGGGGCAGCGCGTCATTGCCTCCCAGATCAACTCCCTGTGGCGCTCCCCTCCCACTCGGTTGAACACCACGCCGGCCAGCCGCAAGTCCGGGTCATAGGTGGCGAATCCTTGCACCAAAGCGGCGACCGATCTGGCCATGGAACTGGCGTCCACCACCAACAGGACGGGCATGCCCAACCACTTGGCCATCTCCGCGGTGGAACCTGTTTCATCGGCGCCGCTCGCGCCGTCGAACAACCCCATCACTCCTTCCACTATGGTCAATTCCACGTCCCAACTGTGGCGGGCATAGATGGAGCGGCAGCGGTCATACCCCAGCATCCAACCATCCAGGTTGTGGCTGGCCCGGCCCGTGGCGGCCCTGTGCAGACCGGGATCGATGAAATCCGGCCCCACCTTGAACGGCTGCACCGTGACCGAGCGTCTGGCATAGGCCGCCATCAGGGCTAGACTCACCGTGGTCTTTCCACATCCGCTGTGGGTTCCGGCCACCACCACGCCTTTGGGTGCTTGTGCCCAACTGTCCATTGCCTTCCTCGGTACTCTGAATTATCACTATCACCAATGAAGCCCGCAATCACTGATCTACAACGCATTCCCGGCGTGGGCAAGAGCGTGGAGCAGGATTTGCTCAAGCTGGGTTTCCACTCCGTCGCCGATCTTGCCGGTGCCGATCCCGAGGTCATGTATCATGATCTCATCAAGATGAAGGGGCGGCACGTGGACCGCTGCATGCTCTATGTCTTTCGCTGTGCCGTGTATTTTGCCGGCGAACGTCGCCACGATCCCGAACTCCTCAAGTGGTGGAACTGGAAGGACAGCGCCCTTGCCGCGCGTAACAAGGATGGTACCCGATGCTTCCGCACATGATCTTGGTCTGTAGCTTGTTGTTGTTTTCCTTTTCCGCATCCCTCGCCGCCCCACCGATCCCCAGGGAAGATCCCGACTCAGACCTCTGGGGTTACGTTACCGCGTCCGGAGAGGTCGTGATTCCACCACACTACGTCCTGGCCACTGAATTCACCACCAAGGGCATTGCCGCGATAGTGGACGAAGACGGCTGGGCCTGGATCGACGATCAGGGCACGGTGCTACTGCGTCCCTTCATCTTTGACAACGGCCCGGATGATTTTTCCGAAGGACTGTCCCGCTTCGTGGAGAAAGGGAAAATCGGCTTCTTCGACACGAGCGGCAAGGTGGTCATCCCTGCGCGTTTCACCTTTGCCAATCCGTTCCAGGATGGCTGCGCCGCCTTCTGCGAGGGCTGCATCAAGGTCATGTACGGGGAGCACTACGCCTATGAAGGGGGCGCCTGGGGTTGCATCGATCGCACAGGGACCGTGGTCGTGCCTCCAGGCAAGGACACGGACCCCAGCGCACCCTGCTGCGGCAAGTGAATCCGCCTCAACCGCTGCGCTGCCTGTGCTGGGTGATCCGTGCGCCCGGTGGCACGTCCTCGGTTATCCAGACATTGCCCCCGATCACGGCGCCGCTTCCGATGGTGATCCGCCCCAAAATTGTGGCGCCGGCGTAGATGGTCACATCGTCCTCCACGATGGGGTGGCGAGGCAGCCCCTTGACCAGACGGTTGCGCTCATCCTTGGGAAAGCTCTTGGCTCCCAGGGTCACGCCCTGGTAGACCCGCACGTGGCGGCCGATGATGCAGGTCTCGCCGATGACGATGCCTGTACCGTGATCCATGAAGAACGACTCTCCGATCCGCGCACCGGGGTTGATGTCGATGCCTGTCTCGGAGTGGGCCATCTCGGTGATGATGCGCGGGATGAGATCCACGCCCAACGTTCTGAGTTCATGGGCGATGCGGTAGTTGGTCATGGCCCGGATGGAGGGGTAGCAAAAAATGGTTTCACCGGGTGACTTTGCCGCCGGATCACCCTCAAAGGCCGCCTGGACGTCCGTGGCCAGGACCTCACGCATCCTGGGCAACGTGGAGAGGAATCGCAGGGTGATTTCCCTGGATCTGTTCTCGCAGTCCTCGCAGGCCTTTGCCCGCTCATTGCGGCAAAAAAAGCAGAATCCCCGCCGCACCTGATCCCGCAACAGCCGATACACGCCGTCCAGGGACGAACCGATGGAATAGCGCATGGTTTCGGGCGTGATCTCATTGTGACCGAAGAATCCCGGAAAAAGCACGCCGCGCAGCATCTCCACGATCCGCCGCAGGTCGTTCACCGAGGGCATGGGGGAATCGTGGGCCGCCCGGTGATAGACCTTGAGAAAAGAGTCCGGATCGCAGAGTTCCTCCACGACATCGGAAATTGTTTTCAACTCGGACACATCGCACTCCTCGTATTTCTCGCGGGAGATGGATCACTGCTCCTCGAACAGCGGTGTGGAAAGGTAGCGTTCCCCGGTGTCGCAGACCATGAACACGATGAGCCTGTCCGCCATCTCGGGCCGTTTCGCCACCTCCAGGGCGGCCCAGGCGTTGGCTCCCGAGGATATCCCGCAGAGGATGCCTTCCTCCCGCATCATACGGCGTGCGGTTTGCGTGGCCTCGTCGTTACCCACCCGCACGATCTCGTCCACCAGACCCAGGTCCAATATCGCGGGCACGAATCCCGCGCCGATGCCTTGAATCTTGTGCGGCCCTGGTCTGCCCCCGGAAAGCACCGGCGACGTGTCGGGCTCCACGGCCACCAGCCGCACAGCAGACTTCTTGGTCTTGAGAAACCCCCCGGCGCCCGTGATGGTGCCGCCGGTGCCCACGCCGGACACCAGGACATCCACACAGCCGTCGGTGTCGGCCCAGATCTCCGGGCCGGTGGTCTCGCGGTGGATGGCAGGGTTTGCCTGGTTCTCGAACTGCATGGGCATGAAACTGCCCGGATTCTCGGCCTGGATTTCCCTGGCCCTGGCTACGGCACCGGCCATGCCCCTTTCCGCCGGGGTCAACACCAGGGTCGCGCCCAATCCAGCCAGAAGCTTGCGGCGCTCCACGCTCATGGACTCGGGCATGGTCAGCACGAGCCGTAGTCCCTTCACGGCGCAGACAAAGGCAAGGCCGATGCCGGTGTTGCCGCTGGTTGGCTCCACGATCAGCGTGTCCTCGCGGAGCACTCCCTCACGCAAGGCGGTTTCGATCATGTTCACGCCGATCCTGTCCTTGATCGAAGAGCAGGGGTTGGCGCTCTCCAGTTTGGCCACCACGGTGGCGGAGAGGTCCCGGGCCATGCGGTTCAGGCGTACCAGAGGCGTACGCCCCACCAGCTTGGTGATGTCGTTGGCGATGTTCATCAGCAGGTACAGGCGGACTTGTCGCCCTCGTTTTCGCGCGAGAAGGGTGATATCCCGCGCAAGTTTTCGATGATCCGTGGCAACGTGGCGATAACGTGATCAACCTCCGCCTCCGTGGTGTACCGCGACAGTGAAAATCGCACCGAACCATGGGCAAAGGTGAAGGGCACACCCATGGCCCGGAGTACGTGAGAGGGCTCGAGGCTGCCCGAGGTGCAGGCAGACCCGGAGCTGGCGCAGATGCCCAGCTCGTCCATGTGCAGCAGGATGGCTTCACCCTCCACATACTTGAAGGAAATGTTGACCGTGTTGGGCAGCCGCCGTTCCGGATGCCCGTTGAGTCGCGCGTCCGGAACGGCCTGCATCAGCCCTTGTTGCAACTTGTCCCGCAGCCGCTTGACCTGGGTGTTCTCCAGCTCGATGTGCGCGACCGCCAGTTCGCAGGCCTTGCCCAGGGCCACGATGCCCGAGGAGTTCTCCGTGCCCGCCCTACGGCCCGACTCCTGATGCCCGCCGATGAGAAAGGGCCTGAATTGGATGCCCTTGCGCACGTAGAGCGCGCCCACACCCTTTGGAGCGTGCAGCTTGTGCCCGGACAGGGCCAGCATGTCCACGGGGACCCTGGCCAGGTCGATGGGCAGCTTGCCCACGGCCTGGACCGCGTCTGTATGGAAATACACGTCCCGGTCGGCCAGCAGCTCCGCGATCTCCTCGATGGGGAAGACCGTCCCGGTCTCGTTATTGGCCCACATCACCGAGACCAGGGCCGTGTCCTTGCGTAGGGCGGCTTCCAGCTCCGCCTTGTCCAGCATGCCGCTCTCGTCCACACCGAGATAGCTCACGCTGTATCCGCTCTTTTCCAAGTGCTTGCACAGGGTGAGCACCGCCGGATGTTCCACCCTGGTGGTGATGATGTGGCGTTTTTCCGGCCGTGCGGCCAATGCCGAGCGGATGGCGGTGTTGTCGCTCTCCGTGCCACAGGCTGTGAACACGATCTCCTCGGGGGCGCAGTTCAGGATGCCTGCCACGCGTTGACGGGCCTTTCTGATCTCGCCACCAATTTCCCCTCCAAAGCGGTACATGGACGAGGGGTTGCCGTAACGCTCGGTCAGGAAGGGCAACATCTCCTCCAGGACTTCCGGCGCGATCTTGGTAGTGGCGTTGTTGTCAAAATAGTAGATTGGCATCAGACCTCCTCCACCGTGATCTCCGGATCCACCTTGTCCCGGAGCATCTTCTCCACCACCTGTGTGAGGGTGGCTTGGCTGGAGGGGCAGTTGGTGCAACGACCGCGCAAGGTCACGGACACAATCGTCCGGTCCACATCCACCAGCTCCACGTCGCCGCCGTCAGCCTGCAACAAGGGGCGTATCTCCTCGTCCAAAATCTTGTTGATCATGGTGATGCGCTGGATATTGGTCAACTTCCTGGGCTTTTCCTTGGGCACGGGAGGGATCCGGCCCTGCTCCTCGGCTATGATCTCCTCGATACGCTCCACGCATTTACCGCACCCGCCGCCCGCCTTGGTGAAATAGGTCACCTCCTCGGCGGTCTTGAGGCTGTTTTCCCTGACGGTCCGGCGAATCTGGCCGTCGTAGACCCCGAAACACTCGCAGACCAACTCGCCTTCGGGCTCGACGGTTTCTATCTTGACCCCGCGCAGGTTCTTGACGGCCGCTTCCAGGGCCTCCTGCCCCATGACCGAACAATGCATCTTTTCCTTGGGCAACCCTCCTAGATACGCGGCGATGTCCTTATTGGTGACTGCCAAGGCCTCGTCCACCGTCTTTCCCTTTATCAGCTCGGTAAGGGCCGAGCTGGAGGCGATGGCCGAGGCACAGCCGAATGTTTGGAACCTGGCGTCCACGATACGTTCGTTCTCGTCCACCTTCAGATACAATTTCAATGCGTCACCACAGGCCAGTGAACCCACCTCACCCACGGCGTCGGCGTTCTCGATCTCACCGACATTCCTTGGGTTCAGGAAATGTTCCTTGACCTTATCCGTATATTCCCACATGTATCTGCCCCTTTCTTGTGTTTACTTGAGCATAACATCTAAACTGAATTTAGCAAGTACTATGGTAGGAAATATTCCACCTTTCCTCAAGTCCCGCGATCGCCTCGATCAGGCATGACACCCCGCACTATTCGGATTTCAGCTCCCTGGCCATGAGTTCGCGCACCGCGTCCTTGGGGTCTTTGTCCTTGTACAACACTTGGTAGACCTGCTCGGTGATGGGCAACTCCTGATGCAGTTTGCGGCTCAGGCCGTGCACGGCTTCCGTGGTCTTGACGCCCTCGGCCACCATCTTCATTTCCGCGAGGATATCCATGAGCTTCTGCCCCTTGCCGAGTCTGAGTCCCACTTGGCGATTGCGCGACAGCTCCCCGGTGCAGGTGAGCACCAGATCGCCCATGCCCGAGAGCCCCATGAAGGTCTGGGGTTGCGCGCCCATGGCCGCACCCAGGCGGCTCATCTCCGCCAGGCCACGGGTGATCAACGCGGCGCGGCTGTTGGTGCCAAAGCCCAGGCCGTCGGAGATGCCTGCCGCTATGGCGATGATGTTTTTCACCGCGCCACCGAGTTCCACCCCGCGCACATCCACGCTGCCATAGACCCTGAAATACTCGGTTGAGAACAGATGCTGGATGTCCTTGCCGCTTTTCTTGTCCGAGCAGCCCAATACCACGGCCGTGGGCATCTCCATGGCCACCTCCTTGGCAAAGGACGGACCAGAGAGCATGCCGAACACCGGTTTGAGAGATCCCAGTTCCTGGTGCACGATCTCGGAGATGGTGCACAGCCGCTCAACCTCGATGCCCTTGTTGGCGCAGATGATCACCGGCTTTTTCGACATCAGGGGGCGCATGTGCATCAAGATGGAGCGGAAAAACTGGGTGGGCACTGCATAGACAAGCACTTCGGCCTGGGCTGCCTGCCCCAGATCGGTGATGATCTCGAGCGTGTCGTGCAGACGCATCCCAGGCAGATACCAGGTATTCTCTCTCCTGGAGCGCATCTCGGCCATGAGATCCTGCTCCCTGACCCAAAGAGTGGTCCGCTCACCTTTTTTCGCCAAGAGATTGGCCAGAGTGGTACCCCAACTGCCTCCACCTATCACTGAAATCCGCATATTCGCTCCTTTGTTCGTTTGCGTATCACTCCAAACTACTGCGCAATCTTCCTGCTGACAAGACTGTAACGACTTCCGCCTCTTCAAACCTTGCCAGCAGGCCGTTGAACAGGTAATGACCGAATTTCGTTTTGATCCACAACCAGGACCAGAGGAACCTGATGCAAACCTTCACCGATACGGAAAACAGGATTCTCAGGCTGGTGCAGGGTACATTGCCTGACTGCGCCACCCCTTTTGCCTCCGTGGCAACCATTGTCAATGACCAATTGCGCGAGGAGCAGGGAGAAGGCGCCCCACAAGTGCAAGAGCAGGACGTGCTCGACCTGCTCAGGGCGCTTAAGGATTCGGGCGCCATCCGCCGCTTCGGTGCCACATTGCGCCACCAGAAGGCCGGCTACGGGGGCAATGTCATGGTGGCCTGGAAATGCCCAGAAGCCGATATCCATGCCCTTGGTCGGAAAATGGCGGGGCACAGGCTTGTCTCACATTGCTATTACCGTCCGGCCGCGGCGGACTGGCCCTTTGTACTCTACACCATGGTGCACGGCCGTGACACGAATGAGTGCATGGCTGTGGTCGAAGAGCTGAAACAGCTCACCGGCTTGGACGCCCCCGAGACGTTGTTCAGCGTCCAGGAGCTGAAAAAGACCTCCATGACCTATTTTTGAAACCAACGATCCTTGCCGCAGAGGCGCTCGATCCTCAGAGCGGCAATGACAAGGAGAGCCGCATGCAACGTTCTCAGACCCTGTTTCAACGCGCCCAGAACGTCATTCCCGGTGGTGTGAACAGCCCGGTTCGCGCCTGCCGCAGTGTGGGCTGCGAGCCCTTGTTCATCGACACCGCCATCGGCGCCCTGATCCGGGATGTGGACGGCAATGAATATGTCGATATGGTCATGTCCTGGGGCCCCATGCTCCTCGGACATGCGCACCCCGAGGTCAATGCCGCCATTCACCAAGCCGTTGAACGCGGCTCCAGCTTCGGCGCGCCTTGCCCAGCCGAGGTGGAACTTGCAGAGACCGTGGTCCAGGCCTTGCCTGGTGTGGACATGGTGCGCATGGTCAACTCCGGAACCGAAGCCACCATGAGCGCTCTGCGCCTGGCGCGTGCCGCCACTGGCCGCAACAAGGTCGTCAAGTTCATGGGCTGCTATCACGGCCATGCCGACCCCTTTCTCGCAAGTGCCGGCTCGGGCGTGGCCACCCTGAGCATACCTGGAACCCCGGGCGTTCCTACGGATACCGTCAAGGATACCTTGCTCGCGCCTTACAATGATCTTACCACCGTGGAACAGCTTTTTCAGAAGCACGGCGCGGACATCGCCGCTGTCATTGTTGAGCCCGTGGCCGGCAACATGGGCCTGGTGCTGCCTTTGGCTGGTTTTCTCCTGGGACTGCGCGATCTTTGCGACACGCACGCCGCCCTGCTTATCTTCGACGAGGTCATCACCGGCTTCCGCATCGGCTACTCCGGTGCACAAGGGCGTTACCAGATCACCCCTGACCTGACCACCTTGGGCAAGATCATCGGCGGTGGTATGCCTGTCGGCGCCTATGGGGGCAAGCGCGACCTGATGCAACGCATCGCACCTCGCGGAGATGTTTACCAGGCCGGTACCCTGGCCGGAAACCCCGTGGCCATGGCCGCTGGTCTGGCTACCCTGAAGATTCTGCAGCATGCCGACTACACCGGCCTTGAACAACGCACCGCCGCCTTGGCCCAGGAGCTGGCCGAGATCCTCCAAAAAAAGGGCGCTCCTGTCACCGTGAACCATACCGCTTCCATGTTCACCCTGTTTTTTACAGACCAGCCAGTCACAGACTTTTCGTCCGCCGCCACTGCGGACGCCCAGCGTTACGCCTCTTTTTTCCGACAAATGCGGGAGCAAGGCATTTTTCTCGCGCCTTCAGGATTCGAATGCGCCATGCTGAGTTTTGCCCATACCGCCGCGGACTTTGACAGAATTCTGACGGCCGCCCGTAACGTATCCTTTGCCTAACAGGTCGTTGCTACCATATTTTCTCGTTGCTCTGTCTTTTTCTTTGCGCGGGATGATGGAACCTGAACCAGTAGACGCGGTTGACCTTCAAGCCACTGCCAACGATTACATAACACGCGAGATCTCAGCCTTCTGGCCGACATTGCCACTCAGGGGGGGCGATTCATGGCCCAAACTATTCTTCGCCGTGCATTGTTCTTTTTTCTTTATCTGATGATCATCTTGTTCATACTTGAAACGATTTCCAGGGTGGCCCTCGCTTTTCTACATCAAACCTGGGGCCCCACCGTTCCACCGCAATTGCATCGTTTTGACCCCTACCTCGGCTGGACCTTGGCAGCCGACGTTTGCGCCACCTCCAAGCGAACCGGCAACCGTGTTACATACTGCATCAACGAAAAAGGCCTGCGCGACGACGACGTACCCCATGAAAAGCCCGAGAACTGGTTTCGCATCTTGCTGCTGGGCGACTCCCGCAGCTTCGGCTTCGGCGTGCCCATCGAACAGCACTTTTCCAGAATCCTTGAAGGATATTTCACCAATCTCGACGTCATCAACATGGCTGTTGACGGGTACGGCATCGATCAGGAACTTCTGCTTCTGGAGATGGAGGGCTTCAAGTACCAACCCGACTTGGTCATGGTTTATGTGGCGCACTACGGTAATCAACGTCATCTGCGCACTAACGTCTGGGGCGTGGCCAAACCCCGCTTCAGGCTTCAGCTCAACGAGTTGATTCTGGAAAACAGTCCTGTTCAGCACAGTGATTCGCTGTTGGCCAGGATGCAGCGACTTGACAGTCGTATTTCCTTCTACAGCCAGTTTTACGGACTGCTGCGCGACCTGGTGGTGCACATTGTCCTGGCTGTGCGCCAGGCCGGATCCTTACCAACCACGCTCCCTGATTTCGACGAGGAGGAACTCCACTCCCTGGCCGAGGCCATCGTATTGGAGATGGACCGTCAGTGTCGCCTGCATGGCACCCGGCTGCTGTTGCTCACCGCCATACAGCGTCTGTACGACCGCAGCCGCGAAGCCGGTATTTTGGTCCACAATGTCACAACGGTCATGGCCAATCCCCTCTTCAAGCTCTCCGAGGAACTCGGGCACTTCAACGAGGCTGGAAACGGCGCCCTAGCCTGGGACATTGCACAATTCCTCAAACAAGAGGATATTGTCCCCGTGGAGCACATCCTGAATCATAACCATTTCACTCATTGAACGACCGTACTGCATGCCTCGTGACAAAACTACAGCTATTTACGCCCTTACTGCCCAGGGCGCTCTCTTGGCGGACTCACTTGTCGGGCAGCTCAGCGCGGTGCTGCATGTTCCAACACGGCTCGCCGATACGTATCCCCAAGCCCTTGCTTTCGATTCATTGCATGACCTTGTCCAGGAGCAGTTTCACCGGTATCGCGCACACATTTTCATCGCCGCCGCCGGCATCGTGGTCCGACTCATCGCGCCCTCACTCCTGTCTAAGGAACATGACCCAGCCGTTCTGGTACTGGATACCCATGGTCGCCACGTGATCAGCCTTCTCTCCGGACATCTCGGCGGCGCCAACACTCTTGCTCTTCGCGTCGCCGCGCTCACAGGAGGCACTGCCGTCATCACCACGGCCACCGACAATGCGGGGGCTCCAGCCATCGATCTTCTCGCCTTGGAGTCCGGCCTTGCCTTGGATAATTCTTCTGCCTGCCGGCATGTCAACGCCGCCCTGGCCGAACACCTCCCTGTTTTTCTTTACGACCCCGAAGGATGGCTTCTGCTCGACGATACCACACGTGAATTCTTTCATCCTGTCGAGTTTCCGAACACCGCCCATGTACTGGTTACCCATTTGTCTATGCCTGATCCGTCTAACAAACTGCTGCTGCGCCCTCCTTGTTTGTGTGTGGGCATCGGCTGTCGCAAGGGCGCTTCCAAGACCGCGGTCCTCTTCGCTGTCGCTCAAGCCTTCGCTTTACACGGGCTGGCACTGAAGAGTATCTTCGGACTGGCCAGTGTCGAGGCCAAACGCCATGAACCTGGTCTTCTGGAAGCAGCCGACTCCTTGAAACGCCCCTTGCACTTGTTCTCCGCGGCCACCCTCGATGCCATCGCAGTGCCCAACCCCTCGCTCAAGGCCGCCCAGGCCATTGGCACCGCCAGTGTATGCGAAGCCGCTGCACTGCTCTTGGCCGATGGTGATCAACTTCTGATCGAGAAGCATGTTTACCGCAACGTGACCATTGCGGTGAGCAAACGGAGTAGATAATGCCCATCTTTTCCGGGGAGCTGAAAATCATCGGCCTTGGACCAGGGCACTACGATCTGCTTACGCCCCAGGCCGCTGCCGCACTTCACTGGTGCCAAACCATCATCGGCTACAAACCCTATCTCGAACTTCTTCCTCCCGAAGTACTGCAGGGCCGGCACTTCGTGGCCACCGGCATGACCAGGGAGATCGAACGCTGTGAACAGGCCATCGATGCAGCTTTGGCAGGCCAACGTACCGCCGTGGTCAGCAGCGGCGATGCCGGCGTATACGGCATGGCCGGCTTGGTCTTGGAACTACTCGAGGAAAGGCGTTTGGGCACCCGACTCGACGTGGAAATCATCCCAGGGGTTCCCGCCCTGATGGCGGCTGCAGCGCTTCTAGGCGCACCGTTGATGCACGACTTCGCCTGCATCAGCCTTTCCGATCTCCTCACCCCTTGGGAACGCATCGAGCAGCGTCTGTCTTGCGCCGCTTCCGCGGATTTCGTCATCGGCCTCTACAATCCATGTTCTCGCAAACGTGACTGGCAATTACCCCGCGCCTTGGAAATCATTCGATCACAACAGCCTGATTCCACACCAGTGGGGCTCGTTCGCCAGGCTTACCGCCCCGGGCAGCACGTCACGCTGAACACGCTTGCCGACCTGGATCCCACGACCGTCGACATGCTCAGTATTTGCATCGTGGGTAACAGCACCACGCGCATCCTTTCCGGCCGTATGGTAACTCCCCGCGGATATTTCCAAAAATACCGAGAATGACGCCTTTTGATTTTCCCTCCCCCCTTCCTTTGTCCAGAGTAAAAAAAACGTCAAAAACCACCCTAAAGCCTTGACAGCGGCATGTGCGTCTCCTATTCCTTTGGCAAAATTGTCTTTAACAAATGTATCAATTTTCTCTACATATTGTTCGCTGTTCATACGGGTATTCCTGCACAGTGAAGTATCCTGTATGCTGCACGTCACGCGGGAACCATCCCGAAACGGCAAGTCTTCAGCGGCAGGCGATCAACCCCAGCCCTTCGCAGGTGAGCCATGTCCACGCAATACCCCTCCGGCCATTCTGACGACGACATCTTTGAACTCACTGATGTCATTGAGGAAGGTATCGTTGATGCCTCCTCCGCGGACGTCAAGTTCTCGCCTGATGGAGAGGACATAGACCTCACTTTCGAGGAAGAACTCGAAGAACTCTTTTCCGATGCCGACTCCAAGACCACCCGCCCCCCTGCTTCCTTACCGCGGTCAAAACCATCGCCAAAACCTTCTGTCGCCCCCTTAGTTGAAGATAACCTGGATGATATTTTTGCGGAGCCCGATGCCGCTTCCTCTGATCAGGAAGAGGTTGATTTCGACGCCCTGTTGGAGGACATGCAAGTACCCGCGGCAACCGGCACCAAGAAACCTGCTTTGCCTTCCGGAACCAAGGAAGACGATCCTTTCGCTGATCTTGATTTTTCCGATCTTGGTATCGAAGACATGGAGCTGGGGTTGGACGCCACGCAAACCACCTCAAAAGCCGCGCCCGCTCCACACTCAAAGCCACAGAAGCCGCAGGAAGATGATTTTGACCTCAAGATAGCTGAAACGGAACCTGTCCGCCCCCAGAAACAACCTACTGGATCCGACCAACAAGACATCGATGCATTGCTCGGCGATGTTGATTTTGCGGACTTTGCAGATGATGACTTCAATATCGACATCGATACCGAGGAACAGCTCGTCAAAAAAGCTCCTCCCACAAGAACGGGGGCATCGCTGGTTGACCATGACGATTCGGAAGACGAAATAGTTACTCCTTCAACAAAACCCGCTTCTACTCATGCCCCTGACGACCTCGATGCAGACGAGCTTCTCTCTGATATTGATTTTTCCGATCTTGGAGATGGACTCGATGATGCCCTGGTTGAAGACCTCGACGACGCTCTTGGGCAAATATCCGACGCACACCCCGCTCTAGCCGCTGATCAAGACCTGGACGATGCACATCCCGAGGACATGAGTTTCGTGGTCAACGAAGGTGACCTCGACCTGTCCGGGGAAGGGCGTTCTTCGTCTCCTCCTTCAGCAATTTCCGAGACCATCGACCAGCATGACATCGATGCCATGGATTTTTCCGGCCTGAAACCGACGCCGATCAACACTGCACATCCGCTGGAAGACGATGACCTCGAAGGCCTTGAACTTGGCAATCTCGCAAACGAACTTGACGATGACCTTCCCGACGAATTCCCTGAATCTCCTGCCAAACGTCCTGCCCCATCTGCTGGAGGCCAGCTTGGCGACACCGAAGCTCAAGCCGCGGACTTCGACCTCAATGGACTTGACCAACTCATCGACAACCTCGATTTACCAGACGAACTTGAAGATGAACCTGTCCTGGAGACTTTCGTATCAGCCGAGGCTTCTCCCACTCCGCCCCGCAAACCTTCTGTCGTCACCGCCGATGCCATGGACGAAAACTCTCTCGAGCTCGACGAGCACGATCTGGATGATCTGGACGCATTGCTCACCCAGGACTTCGACGATACTGAAGTTTTAGCTGCAAGCACGGCATCTGGCCTCGACCAGGCCGATACGTTCGAGTATGATGCAACCGACGCCTTCCAAGACCCTGCCCTTGAACCGCCTGATGCGGTTTCTTCCGGACTTGAATCCATCGAACCATTGACGGACCGTATCCAGACCCCTGCCAATAGTTTCAATGCCGCTGAAGATGATTTTCTTATCGAGGATTTTCCAGCTGTCTCCCCACAGGGCGTTTCCGCACGGATGGAAGAGGAAGTCACCTTCCTGCCAGAAGAGGAGACCCAGGACCTCTCCCAGGAAGCCGCTACTCCGGCACAAGGCCCTCGTCTTCCTACGCCGGCGCCTGCTCCCGACAGTGGTCTGCTTGCGGACAGTGACCTCGAACAACCAGCCTCCCAACAGACACTGTTGGCAGCATTGGCCGATCTACGTGCTCGTGTCGATGCACTTGAATCCAGTCTTGACTCCCACTCCAGCGTTCCTCTCGATCCCACGACACGGCTCGATCTCCTCATCGAGGAGCGTTTTTCCGCATCTCGCGCAGCCATGCTCCACGACCTTGAGTCGCATTTCCAAGACAATCTGGACGCTGCATTGGAGGCGCACACGCATACACTACAAGAAAAACTGCACGACGACCTCGACGTTATGTTGCGTAAGGCCGTTGCCAACGAAAGCACGGCCATCGCCGATGACGTTCATGCCAGGATCGAAGAGTCCATGGCCCGCAAGCACCAGGAGGACCTTGCCGATCTCGGTGCTGATCTCGAAGAACGCCTGACTGGCATCCTCCAGGTTGACGGCCCCTTCATGGAGCGTCTCAAACAACTGCTCACCCCTGAGATTGAACGCATTGCCGGACAGCTTTCCCCACCTACGACGCATGGAGTGTCGGAACAGGTTCTTGAAACACGCTTTGAAGCCATGCGTGTTGATCTCGAAAATCGCCTGGCCAATGAACTTCCCAAGGCAGCGGCCAGAATCATTCGCGAGGAGATCAAGGTTCTCACGGAACTCATGGATTGAGCACCCATACGATATTATCGCGCCGGCCGCTCACTCCACTGCCGTTTCCGCTTCCTCCCTGTTGGGCACGTAATGCGTCCCGACCACTTCGCTCCAACGCGGCACAATGAACGCCCCCCTCTCTGGACAGGCTTCTTCCGTTATTTCTGATTGCTCATGTTGCAGTTGACGCTTGGCCGACCGACGTCTAGATTTCTACTTTGTTTGCCCGGGTGGCGGAACTGGTAGACGCAAGGGACTTAAAATCCCTCGACCGCAAGGTCATACGGGTTCGACTCCCGTCCCGGGCACCACACATTGGTCTGTCGTGTCTATTCGCCATCGCGGCTTCATTTTCAAACCCGGCACAACGAACCTACACCACCTGTACCGCGTACACTTCACCTTCCTCATGAAATTTTCCTTTCACTGCTGACAGTCATGCCAGTTTCAGGCATAATCCATGCTGAATCCAATTCAGGGTTCCCGCGTCAGATTCGGTCTGTACCGGAACATTCATCTTGTCTTACCCAAGGGGGCATCCATGTCCAAATCGCAATACCATACCCACGGCCATGTTCTTGTATTTTGCATGCTTTTCATGCTGATTTTCCCTGGTCCCGTATCCGCCACCAAGGCTATAGGATCCATCACGAGCCTCGAGGGCGAGGCCTATGCCACCATGCCCGGAACCAAGCGCATGCTCTCGCTCAATGACCAGATTTTTGAAAAAGAAACCCTGCATACGCAAGAAAACTCTCAACTGGTCGTCCGCTTTCTCGACGACACTATCCTGCGCATGGGGGAAAGTACCAGCGTCGCCCTTGAACAATACAATTTCGACGACAAACCAGGAGGCCTCGTAAGCATGTTCAGCCGCATGCTCCACGGCCTAATCCGCATGACCACCGGAAAGATCGTGGAACGCGACCGGGACAAATTCACATTTCAGACACCGCTGGCCACCCTTGGTATCCGCGGTACCGAATTCTATGCCGAGACCGGTGATGACGGCGAGGAGATCGGCGTCACCACTCTCGGTGCCGGCCACATTGTTGCCTTGACGTCCAGCACGGATCAGACCAGCATCAACCAAGCCGGCTTTTACGTTCGAGTAGGCCCTGACGGAAAATTCTCTCCCATGATGCAAATATCCAAGGACGTCTCCCGTCGTATCATGCGTATGCAATCTACTTTCACTCGTATGAAGATGCAGCGCACCCCACGCCCCAAACACCCTTAGCCTTGGCACCTTTCGCAACGGCCGGTTTTTTCGAGACGCCGGCCGTTGCGTATGCGGAGCGTTCATTCGGTGTCCGACTCCCGTTCAACAGCTTTTGACAACATCTTGCAGCACCGTTCATGCATTTCCTTACTCTTTGAGTTCTTTCCCACTCTCTCCAGAATATCCTTTGCTTTCCGTAATTCCGCAACAGATCCTCTGCGCATGTATATTCCAGCCAAATGAACACCAACATCTTCGTTCTCGGGGAGCACCTCATCCACTGCAAGAAGCAACTGGAGGGCTTCTTCTTCCTTGCCCTCGCGTAGAAGCTGGGTCCCCAGGGCGGTGCCGGCACGTGGATCAGGAGCCAAATCCAAGGCTTTGCGATACAGGGTGCGGGCCAGCTCTGTTCTCTCGTCCTCCGGCAGAAGCGTCGCGTAGTCTCCGTATTCGAAAGTGAACCCGAGTCGCGACAGGAAATCCGCCTGCTCATGGCGAAGTTCCGGTTTGTTCTCGAGTTGCATCGCAGCGATATACTTGGGTAGATTCTGATAGTAATCGTTTTTCAGCTGCTTTCCCCACTTTACAACCTGATCCCCATGCATATTCGGGTCACATTCGAACCAAAACAAATCCTCGTTGCGATCAAGCCAGTACTTTTCGCTGATATGCCCCTTCTGCAGACAGCGCGTATACAGCTCTGTTCCCGGGAAGACAGACATGACATGGAACAATGAAATACAGGGTTTGATACGGCGCGACAATTGCATCGAAGCTTGTATTGTCTCGTCGGTTTCTCCTGGACTGCCATAAATAATATATGCGCGAGCCAGGAGACCGTGCTCCGTGGTGAGTCTAAAGGCGTGCTCGATCTGTTCGTTGCTAACGTTCTTGCGCATCATCTTGCGGATTTCCGGCGCCCCGCTTTCCACTCCATAACTGACCTGAATGCACCCGGCTTGCCGCATGGCGGTAAGAATTTCAGCATCCACGCAATCCACCCTGGAGATTGCCGCCCACTGCACGTGGAGACCATGGCTTCTTACCAAATCGCAAACTCGCAATACGGCATCTTTACGCAGTGTGAATGTATCGTCGGAAACATAGAAAAAACGCACCCCCCGAGCATGGAGCAGGCGCATTTGCTCCACAAAATACTCCGGGGAGTGACTGCGGATCTTCGGTCCCCAGAATCGTGGTGAACCACAAAAGGTGCATTTTCCTGGGCAACCGCGTGTCAAGGCCAGGTGCTGAAAAGTGTATTGTGCAGCGGGCATGGGCAAATCATCGAGATCCTGCACAGGATACGGCGGTTCTGTTTGAACAATGCCCCCGTCATGGCGAAACGCAATACCGGGTACGGTATGCAGAGAATCGTAATACCGTAATGCCCGCAGCAGTGCCGGAAATGAGATGTCCCCCTCACCCATGACAATGACATCGATGCATGCAAAATTATGCAAGAGAAAATTCGATAGAAAAGTCGCGCCCACCCCACCAAAGACGATGACTGCCTTTGGTAGCAGCTCCCGCACACACGCGGCGATATCCAAAGCACCCCATCGATTTCCATGAAAAATTGAAAAACCCACTACATCGGGGTGGAAGTTCCTCAGAGTGTCGACTATTTCTTTCGAGGCGATGTTCGGGGCGCTCCAATTGACACAGTATACGTCATGCCCCTCAGCCTTGCATATTGCGCCGAGATAATAAACTCCCATGGGCATTGCTGTGACATTGTCTTCATGCTTTCGGTCGAAAAGAAAATACGGATGGATAAGAAGTACTTTCATTCTTCGGCTCTATCAGCATCAGCTTGCATCTCGATATTCTTTATTTGCATCTCTTACCCCGCACATTATGGTGCAAGCTGCCTCATGTGCAATTGCAGGCACCGGAATAACTTCGATCGCTCGTCTTGTATCCCATTGCTACATTATTTTTGTTTGCCCCTCTGATTTCCTGCCGGTACGCTCACTACGCTCGTGGCACAGTATGTTGCAGCTCCGCCCCGTTCGTCTCACCCTTGAGAGAGATGAGGTGCCAGGGGGAAACCATCTTCAGAGCGTTGGCTGTCAATCGCTGTCGAACGCGCCTTACAGGGGAACAGTCCCTTGCCAGTGATTGATGAGACAATGCAATCGGGCGATGATATCTGTCTGTAACCGTCCTGGACATGACTACCCTCATTACTCGTGATGCCGGATTCTGTTTGATTTTTATCGGTGCCACACTGAATAACCGTTCCTTGCTTTATTGACTGCTTGTTGTATATACTACGGAAAAAGAGACAATCATTACCCGGATCAACGTATGAACTTTGTCAGTGATCCAATCCTCGCACTGCAGCATGAGGTGCAAGAACTTAGAACACGCAATCAGCTACTCGAGCAGGAATTGTGCGCTCTCCAAGCCCATTATGCATCATTTCTCGACTACATTCCCATAGGATTATCCGTGATACGCGGATTTACGATATTGTATTGCAACAAGGCCTGGAAACACATGTTTGCTGTTCCAGACGACTCATGTTGCATTGATAGATCCCCTTTAGATTTCATTGCCAGTCATGCCTTACCTGAATTGTTACATCAAATTGGCTCTTTTCATCATCTTAATCCTACCATTCTTCATATTCGTTCACACGGTAAACGGTGTGACAATTCTACTTTTCCTCTCCTTATTACCATCAGCAATTCTCAATGGTCTCCATTCCCAGGTTTCATAAGTATTGTACAGGATATTTCTTCTCAAGTTCACGCGGAATTGGAACTTCAAGCCAGCATCGCACGCTATCTCGCCGTGTTCAACAATAACACCATCGGTATTTCCATCGTCGATTCTTCCGGTGCATTTATCGAAGTCAACATCAGGTACGCCAGCTATTTTGGTTACTCTCCTGAAGAAATACTCACTGTTCAACCATTGATGCTTATTCATCCCGAATCCAGAAGCAATACCCAAGGATTACTACAGCGTCTTTTCAACAAGGAAATCAGCCACTATACAATGGAGAAGCGTTACCTCCGCAAGGACGGATCAAGTTTTTGGGGCCATGTATTCGTGTCTCCGATCCTGGATGCTACTGGTTTTGTGCTGCAGGCTGTATGCCTTGTCATCGATATTACGGCACGAAAAAAGGCGGAGCAATCATTGGCGCAACTCAATATGGATCTTGAGAGTCTTGTACTTGAGCGCACCAAGGATCTTACCGACAAGGCACTTGCGCTCGAAAATGCAAACCAGGCCCTGCAAAGACTCGATGACCTCAAAACATCCTTCCTTTCATCTGTTTCCCATGAACTTCGCACACCTTTGACTTCGATTTTTGGTTTCACAAAACTCATCCATAAGGATTTTGTTCGTCACTTTATTCAATTTAGTGCTAATGCTCCTGATTTACGAGATAAAGCCACACGCATCGTTCAAAATCTGCACATTATTGAACAGGAAGGGAAAAGACTCAGCAGACTCGTCAATGACGTTCTCGACTTGCACAAGATGGAATCAGGTCAAATGCAATGGCGCCCATCGACTGTGTCTGTACGTGAATGCCTTTATGAAGCCATCCTGGCGGTTGGCGGATATTTTTCTGACAACAACGCGTTGGAACTTCGTTCAGACATCCCGGAACACCTTCCAAACATTATCATTGATCCTGACCGATTGGCCCAGGTTCTAATCAATCTCCTTCACAATGCCACGAAATTCACAACGGAAGGGTTCGTGCTCATCTCTGCCAGGGCCACTACGCGAGGCACTGTGCAAGTTCGCGTCAAGGACACTGGTCCTGGGATCCCGCAATCCGATATACCACGCATTTTTGACAGGTTCCATCAAGTCGCGCACGCTGATACGCTTGCGAATAAACCCAAGGGAACCGGACTGGGGCTGACAATTTGTCGTCAAATCATTGAACAATTCGGGGGGCATATTTGGGTGGAGTCTACGTTTGGCCATGGAAGTACGTTCATTTTCGAGTTGCCTAGCACTTCTTGATACCGCAGGGTGCATCCGAGGCGAAATCGCTCATTATATCCATTCTCGTTACTCACGCACACCCGGCCTTTTTCCATGCATTCATTATGAAACTATTCATACCGCATAATGTGAGGCCATGATCTCCCCTTATGTTCCCTCTCCATGCGAAAACTGCCGTGCATTCTTCTGGAACCAACGCAAGAAAGAATTATCTTGAATGCTTTCACCAGTACATGCTGCTCAAAGACGGGACATTTGGAACTGCACAGTGATACCCTTGCCTTATTTCCGGTTTTCCAGAACCGTGCTTCATACTCGACATAGTATGTTCAGAGTCCAAACAACTTATCAACCTGGGTGAGTTGAAAAATCTTTTTGACATCATCCTTGACAGATATGATCTCCAAGACACGTCCTTGTTCTACCAAATGCCTTCGAGCCTCGATGAATACCGCCAGGCCAGAGCTATCCAAATACTCCAATTCGGAAAGATCCAGCTTCAAAGAACCCTTGGTCTTCTCGATATAATTCAGCAAGCCGGTCCGGATTTTTGGTGTGACCGTATAATCAATCTCACCAGTCATTTTTATAACACCGTTCTTGTCCACTTTTATGGTCCAGATATCTTTGCTGTCGGTCATGTTGCCATCTCCTTGCGTTTCACGTGAAACAGATTAGCCTTCAATCCATATCTCAACTACAGTCATGTCATCGTTCAAAGCTATCTTTCCCCGAAACTCCTCGACATGAGCGACGAGCCTTTCACCCCAAGGACATTGCCCTTGCCCCAACACAGCATGCAGTCTCTCTTCGCCATAAAAATCATGCTGTGCATTTCGGGCCTCGGTAACGCCGTCGGTGAGAAAGATCAACGATTCCTGGGCATCTAAAACAATTTCGGATTCAGAAAACGTCACTGTTGGGTCGATCCCGATGGGAATACCCTTGAGATCTAATAGTTCTTCAACCTTGTTTCGGCGAATATGGAGTGGTGGAAGGTGTCCTGCTACGGAGCAAACAGCTCTCCTTGTTTCAGGCCAATATCGACACATAACCATCGTGGCGAACATCAATCCCATGACATTGCAAATGGAGCTGTTCAAAGCACATAGTAAGGATCCAGGCATATTGTACACGGTAACCAAACTGCGAATGCGAGACCATAACGTCGCACCAATCAAAGCAGCAGGCAATCCTTTGCCTGAGACATCCGCAACGCATATCATAACACTCCCATCTGGAAGCGTAATAATATCGTAGAAATCACCCCCAACAAAAATGGCAGGTTTGGTGACTGCATATATCTTTTGGCAGGGTCCAATATCAGGGATTGCAGGAAGGAAGTTCTGTTGAATCTTTGATGCGGCATCCAATTGCGCCTGCATGCGCTCTTGCTGTAACAGAGCAGCCAGCATTTTCGAGCGCACCATAGCCACAGCAGCCAAGTGGGAAAAGCTCTCGAGAATGACCAAATCCTCATTATCGAAAAAGGACTTGTCCTTCGCGTTGAGGACCTGCACAACGCCCAACAGCTCATCCTGATAGACTATTGGAGAGCAAAGAATTGTCCGGGTCTGAAAACCTGAAACCTTATCGACTTTTTGAAAAAACCTCGCGTCATGTAGCACATCAGCAACGATGATTGATTCTCG
The DNA here is from genome assembly GCA_964609625.1 of uncultured Desulfovibrionaceae bacterium. GTDB lineage: Bacteria > Desulfobacterota > Desulfovibrionia > Desulfovibrionales > Desulfovibrionaceae. The sequence continues at coordinate 61,923 of CAZSRS010000006.1, read as the reverse complement.
CTTCAAGGCGACATACCCTGCAATCCCCTCACCAAGTTTCAATTCGAATTTCTGTTTTATAATACTTTCCGCCATACCTTCCATTTCATTATAAGCCAGTGTAAACTCCAAAGTTTCCGTTTCAGGCTTATAGAGAAGAATTGAAGACGCCTCCGCATGCGTCACATCCTGTGCAAAATGTAACAACTGTGGAAGTAATTCAGAAAGAGATTCAACAGTAGCCAGGGCCTGGTTCGCGGCAATCAGTTTTTGCAGCCTGTTTGCGGTATTATTCATCGACTTGTCTTGCATCATGCCCCGGATCTCCTCAGCGTTACTGTATACTACGTATGCAGGGTAATTCCCAGGATGCAATTATATTGGCTAATTTTTGCGGCGAAACAACGGCAGCACCGACTTCACCAACAACTATTCCAGCAGCATAATTAGACAAAACACTTGCCTCTAACAAAGATAAGCCGGAAGCCACCGAAAGCGCCATGAGCGCGATGACCGTATCCCCCGCCCCAGTGACATCATATACTGTTTGAGACATTGCAGGGATGTGCCATATTTTGTCAATTCCTTCAAATAATACCATCCCCTCTCGACCGAGGGTGATCAGCACGTTCTCACAGTGAACAGTCTCCAAAATACGGGAACCCACCGTGATGATGTCGTGAAAGGCCTTGAGAGGGGGGAGGTTGGCGCCTTGTTCTGCTTCCTTGGCGTTTGGGGTAAGTAGATACGAATTCTTATAAAGTGGAAAATGCCTCGGTTTAGGATCAACGAGCACTTTGCATCCAACAGCGCAGGAGCGGATTATTGATTGCAAAGAATCCATGAAACCAGGGGTAATTGTCCCCTTTGCATAATCTGAAATCAAAATAATACACCCAGGTTCAATGGCCCTCTGCAACGCTGTCAGCAATTTTCCCGTAATAGCAGGAGCGGCAGGAATGGTGACTTCGTCATCAATTCGTACAACTTGTTGATTGTGCGCTATTACTCTGGTTTTAGACGTAGTGGGGCGTGTTGGATCTTCAATACAAATGCCTTCTATCCCTTCGATCTCCAAACGTTGCTTGAGAAGTATGGCCTCCGCGTCACGCCCACATATCGAGAATAACACCGGACAGCCGCCAAGGCTGCGAATATTTCGTGCTACATTTCCTGCTCCACCAAGATGAACGGAACTCGAGGATGTCAGCACAACAGGAACAGGAGCTTCGGGAGATATACGCTCCACTGTCCCCATGATGTAACGATCAAGCATGACATCACCAATAACAATGATTTTTCGGTTCTCGAACGATGGAACTTGTTTGACCAGGGATGCTTTGGTCAAGGTATGTTCAGACATGCATGGCTCAATTTTCAGTGGTTGAGATCTCGACGCCTAAAGCGTTCAGGAGAATATCCAGTTCATCAGGTGAGCTGAATGAGAAGGTTACCTTGCCTTTTTCCGGTGTTCCTTTCAAAGCTACCTTTAGCTTGAGATTGTTCTGTAATTGTTCTTGCAGTGAAGCCAAGGTAGCGTGAAGAGCAGAAGGTTGCACCGGTGAAGTGGTACGTGTGCGGGAAGGGGACACCGTGTGCGCGGGAAGTTGGCCGTGACGTTTGTAATGCGCAACAGCCTGCTCCGTTTGACGAACCGAGATCTGCTCATTGAGAATGAGGTTGCGCAGATCGAGCTGAACATCTGTCTTGTCGATACCCAACAGGGAGCGCGCGTGCCCCGCACTAAGGCGGGATTCGCGAACATCCTCTTGGATAGCAAGCGGTAGCTGAAGAAGCCGCAACGAATTTGCAACTGCAGGGCGGCTTTTCCCCAACATTTTGGACAGCTCCTCTTGACTGATCTGCAAACGCTCCTGAATGGAAGCAAATCCTTGTGCTTCGTCCATGGGATTAAGGTCTTCACGTTGCAGGTTTTCGATCATGGCTAAAATGAGACTTTCCTCATCGGACATTGGTTTGACCAATGCGGGAATACTGCGTTTGCCTGCAAGTTGTGATGCCCGAACACGTCGCTCTCCAGCGATGAGTTCATACTTTTTGACACCAGGTGTGGGTTCACCTTCATCTGGTAATGGGCGTACGAGAATAGGCTGCAGAACTCCTCTGGCACTAATGGATTGTGCCAATTCAGCAAGCCCTTCCTCGGAGAAATTTTTCCTGGGTTGATACCGGTTAGGGACAATGTCTTGAAGTCGAATCTGTTTGATATCGCTGTCTTGACTCTTATCAGAGCCTCCGCTGGAAAGCAGGGCTTCCAAGCCCTTGCCAAGTCCGCGTTGGGCTGCACTCATGGTAATCTCCTTGACCGTGTGAAAGCGAATTGACAGATCATCAGCACGACATATACTTTCTCGTATCAATAGTGAAAAGGAGGCCTGGATGTCAAAGGATTGGGATCACTTTACGCACCTTTATTCGCAGTCAGGTGATTTTTTGGGAGTTTTTATTGCCGCTTCAACATGGGATCAGGTCCGAAAAGTGCTGGAGCCTGTCATGTGTAACAATAAGGGTCAAAATGCAGAAAAACCAGAACCTCTATGCGATTGGAATGCGCTCAAGGAGTACTGGGACTTCAAGTATCCAGTGAACACAGAAGTGTCATGCCAGACTTGCTCTTGCTGCACAGAGGATTGGGAAGCCGATGCACCGAGAAAATTCAAACTTAAAGCCGCGAACATTGGTGGTCTTGTCCGATTCGAATGCATGCACTGCCACAGCATCATCATCAAACGTCATTTCAAGGATAGGATTCAGGTTCAATGTGTGGCATCGGATTCGGAATAGCCTGGACAGAGTGCATCAAGGTGTCCTCGGGGGACTGAAGGCGCCTTGTTCATGCGATGGGGTAAACGAAAAGCGAAATTTGTGGCTGTTGCGGTAAAATAAAGGGAGCAGGGCACATGCACAGAATGAGAATTCTGATTGATGTTACCCTGAGTGTGAAGAGCAGCACCAATGAAATCCCATACGACACGATATGCCAGAAATCCTAGATAGTGAAGGGCACTGATGCAAAAATTGGTGACAGGAGTCAGTGTGTTTTCTGTTTTCTGAGTACGACTTCCTTGGCCAAGGCAAGGTAGGCCTCGGCTCCCTTTGACTTGATATCATATTTGATGATTGATTTTCCAAAGCTGGGGGCTTCCGAAAGACGAACATTACGAGGAACGATAGTCTCAAAGATCTGATCGGGGAAACACTTTCGTACTTCATTCTTGACCTGTCGGGCCAAACGATTTCGCACATCGTACATTGTCAGCAGTACGCCCAGAAGTTTTAGATTTGGATTAAGGCGCTTACGAACCTGCTCGAATGTTTGCAGCAATCGAACTATGCCCTCGAGCGCGAAGTACTCGCATTGCAAGGGAATAAGTAATTCCGTTGCTGCACAAAATGCATTGAGGGTCAACAGCCCCAAAGAGGGAGGGCAGTCAAGAATAATATAATCATATGAAGTTTCGAAATTCTTCAAAACCTCAGCTAAGTAAAACTCACGAGCCATTTTGTCTACGAGCTCAACCTCTGCGCCGACTAGATCCTGAGAAGATGGAAGGATATCGACAAAAGGTGAAGGAGTGGAATAAATTGCGTGGATGGCTTCTTCTGGAGCAAAGAGTGTGGTGTAAAGGGTAGCCCCGATTTCATCTGGGTCCATCCCCAAGCCACTTGTTGCATTGGATTGTGGGTCACAATCAACAACAAGGACTTTTTTTTCCATAACAGCGAGAGAGGCAGCCAAATTGACTGTAGTGGTAGTTTTTCCAACTCCACCTTTTTGATTGGCAATGACAATAATCCGAGCCACAATGAACCTCCTGATACCGAGATGCAACTCGGGTTTCACGTGAAACATCCGTCCTACAAATGAACGCCGTATGTTCGGTGGCAAAAGTTCATTGCGTCACTGATTGATTCGACCAGGAGTATGGCGCCGTGAATTTCACCACGCTTAACGCTCTTGGTGAGCTGCGTCGCCATATGTACCAAGTCATCACACTCGTCAATCCAGGCTTCATCAGCATAGGTCAAGAAGCGCCTGACCAGTTTTTCAAAAAGCATGACATCAGATTCTTGAGGAAGTTCGCCAACTTGTGCGCGATCAAGTATGGCGTCAAACAGCACTCGCAGTTCCTGCTTAATCTGCTTCATATCCATTTGTTAGAACCTCTGCAAAAACAAATGAACTCTTGATCATGACCGTTATCCATGGTGTGCTAGTTCATCTTAGACTTCTGTGTCAATAACTTTCTATTCAACCGAATAATACTCTCGATACCACGAGACAAAACTCCGAATGCCAACCTCTATCGAAGTGGCGGGATGGAAGTCAAAGTCTTTCTGCAAGTCGTCTATCTCTGCACATGTAGCAGGAACATCTCCGGGTTGCATAGGAAGGTATTCCTTTACGGCAACCTTTCCGAGAACTTGTTCCAATACTTCTATAAATGCAGATAGTTCAACAGTATTGTTGTTGCCAATGTTATACAGGCGATATGGCGCAGGACTACTGCCAGGATCGGGGGAGCTTGAATTCCACTGCAAATTGGGTTTGGCCGGTGAATTGGCGACGCGGACAACACCTTCGATGATATCATCAATATAGGTGAAGTCTCGTCGCATATTCCCATGGTTGAAAACAGGAATTGGGCGACCTTCCAGGATGGCTTTGGTGAAAATGAACAAGGCCATGTCAGGGCGCCCCCATGGCCCATACACGGTAAAAAAACGTAATCCGGTGCACGGAAGTCGAAATAGATGGCTGTATGAATGGGCCATGAGTTCGTTGGATTTCTTTGAAGCGGCGTATAAGCTTATTGGATGGTCAACATTGTCATGCACACTGAACGGCATGTTGGTGTTCAACCCGTAGACCGAACTAGAAGAAGCAAAAACAAAATGCTCGACAGCGTGCTGCCGGCAGTTTTCTAGGATATTGAAAAAGCCTACGATATTTGAATCAACGTATGAACGCGGGTTCTCCAAGCTATAACGAACACCAGCCTGTGCCGCCAGGTTGACAACGTGACTAAATTCATGTCTGTGGAATAATGTCTCGACGGCTACGCTGTTGCTCATGTCCTCTTGAACAAAGAGGAAATCAGCATATTTCTGCAATAAGATGATGCGGTGTTGTTTCAATGAAACACTGTAGTAGGGAGTGAGATTATCGAGACCAACAACGCGATGCCCCTCCTCGAGAAGCCTTTTTGCAAGATGAAAACCAATGAAACCGGCAGACCCGGTAATCAAATAATGATTCATTATTGTACCTTTGCTTGGAAGTGGTCTCGAAGAGCGTGATCACGCGGGGTTATTAACCTAAAGTCTCAGGGATAGATCCTGTCAGGCAGGAACACAGATACTCACGCAATTGCAAAAAATGTTGTAAAAATTCGACAGCTGGCGAGGCAGCCAAATGTTCGAGCGAAGGAAGAATAGCCAATCGGGTAGAGTGAGCGAAGCGTTCCTTGAGTCGCTGGGAGGCACTTCTTGTCAGAGACAGAAAAGCGGATTCCCCAAAAATAATAATGAGAGAGGCTTGGCTTGCGGCAATACCCTTCCAAAACCATAGAAGATCATTTTCAGAGGTAGTGCTCCCGGGCATGGAGAAGGGCCAAAATCGTATGCTTCCTTTGGGCATGCCGGCGGCAGGAAGCAGCTGTTGCAAAAAAAGACGTCGATTTATGTCGGGCTCCTTGAACATATCCTGTCCCAATTCACTGTATGTCCACACAGAGGAAGCCCTTTCCGACATCCGTGAAAAGTGTTGCCGCCATAAGGTATCGCAAGCAACGTCACCAGAGACTTGGGTATTCTGATCAAGAGTGTTGCCGACATTGGCTTGAACAGTCGCAATAGATGCTTCGGGAGCAAAGGTGAATTGACTTTCGGAAGGTTCGTGAACGGCCTGGGCGCAGTACTTGTTCTGAGAGGAAGATGTTTCACGGGAAACATCTTGTCCAAGATCAAGCCTTGTGGTGTGGGGTATGAAAAGATGACGGATCCCGGCATTGTACCAGGGGCGCATCTGCTCATTCAAAAAAACGCGTCCAAGAGCCAATCCCAGATCCTCCAGGCTACCTCTGTTTTGGGAAGCAAAGGCCATTCTTCCTGACGGCCATGCCTATCGAGAACATAAACCCTGTTTGTACTCACCGCAAAACCGGAATCAGAGGTATCGATACGGTTGGCAACGATCATGTCCAATTGCTTTGATTCAAGTTTACTCTTAGCCTGTGCCGCAAGTTCAGAAGACTCAGCAGCAAAGCCGATACAAAGTTGGCCAGGCTGTCGATGCGCGGAAATATGACGTAAGATATCGGGATTGGATGCAAATTCCAGCATGAAGCCAGCCTGCAACCCATCCTTTTTCATCTTGCAATCAAGCTGGTGTTTTGGGCGAAAATCCGCTACCGCGGCTGTAAAACAACCGATATCGGCACCAGGCCAAACATGTTGGCAAGCCTCGAACATCTCCTGCGCGGAGCTTACATCATAGCGGCGAATTTCGGCTGGAAGCCAGGGCACACCTGGGCCGGCAATAGCATGCACCGCGGCACCACGCAACCAGGAGGCAACTGCAAGGGAGGCGCCCATTGCACCGGTTGAAGGATTACTCCAATAACGAACAGGGTCGTACCTCTCCCTGGTGGGTCCAAGAGTGACCATGACCGTATGTCCTGCCATATCTTGAGGAGACAAGGCCTTGAGTCCATGCAGAAAAATATGTTCGATGGGTGCGAGCCGCCCCTCGCCATTGTCGCCGCAAGCAACTGCACCCGTTACGGGCCCCACGAAAACATGACCGCGGCCTTTCAGCAAGCGAACATTATCAATCGTGGCTTGGGCATGCCAAAGGTTGGGATTCATAGCAGGTGCCAGGATCAAGGGACCAGGAAACGACAGCGCCTGGCATGAAAGCATGTCGTCGGCGATACCATGAGCAATTTTTGCCAATGTATTGGCCGTGACAGGGGCGATGACCATGGCCTGGTCTTCACGGCCGGGTTGCAAATGCGCATAGGGCGATGTGTCTTGGCTGAAAAGGGAAGTAAAAACTGGTGAAGCACCCAAGGATACAAAGCTCAAAGGTTGGATGAAGTGAGCTGCGGCACTGGTCATGGTCACGGCGACCCGAGCACCAGAAGCGAGAAAGAGTCTAAGTAAGTCTAGGGACTTAAATGCAGAAACACTCCCCGTCACACCAAGTGTCAGACGCTTGTCCTGGAATCCGGTAAAATGCAAATGGGTTGGAAGATGCATATGTAAAAGGCAAACTAGAAAAAGGTTTCGTTGTTTACATTGTGGAAGAAATGATTTGTGAACCAGAGGCGTTATGCGGAGATACCCATATTTCAAGCAAGGTCTTGAATTTTCCATCGGTGATGTTGACGACACAATATTTGGATGGCTTCTCGAAAAGAAGAATGGTGCGCTTGGATTTGAAGGCACTGAGAAGAACCCAATTGTCTTTCATCATGTTGTTGATGAAGAAATTCGTCAACGACAGCATCTCCACTTTTCCGGAAAAAACCATGACGCCGTGCTTGGCATCGGGTGTTTCGAGAACGAAAGAATCCGCTGTTTGCAGTTCCATTTCCTTGGGAACAAGGATGTCGTCGAAGTCGTAATAGAAATCAGTATTGCCCTGATACTCGGTGGCGGCTTGTGGTTCAACACCGGCTTGTGGCTCCGGATCACTGCTGCCGCTTCCCTGCATCTGAGCGCAGGAAGTCAAAATCAGGAACAAGGTGATGAGTGACAGACGCAGAATAGAGGTGTGCATGGCTGCCTCCTGTATGAATGTAGACGATGCTCCACTCTCTGCCGTTCATGGCGAAGCATTGGCATCTCCATTACCCGAGGTGGAATAAAACCGCAAATCGGTTTTTAAGCGTATCAAAGGGGAGTATGGTGGTCCACCGCCCCACCTGGCGGGGCGCAAACAACACGAAAACCCGGTTCAAAGACGAAAAACTCTTCCAGGCGCTCGCCTAAGAAGAAAAGGCATACTCTCAAGGACGTGCGCATCACGGCACTGAATCCCATGAATATGTGGTGAAAAGGAGTCCATGAATGTCACGGATAGGTTTAGGGCATAACAAAAAGTGTGTATATTTGAATTGTTACACCTGCACTCCTATTTTGTCGAAAATTTTGGTAGGGATAAAAAAAAGAAAACAGGAACAGCAGCTCGTGACAAAAAACGAACATATTCCCGCACTATTTCGAACAACCAGCTATGAGTATGCGCTCCCTGAGACGCAGATAGCGCAGATCCCCAATGACCGGCGCGGTAGTTCCCGGCTGCGAATAATGCGACGAAACGGAACTGACATCGACACTCGATTCGATGAATTATACCGCTACTTGCCCGAGGGGGCACTGCTCGTGGCCAACAATTCGAAAGTGGTGCCAGCTCGAATGTACGGTGAGTCGAATACGGGTAAAAATACGGAATTTTTACTGCTTACGCCCTTGCCTGTCTTGCACGGCGAAGACATCGGGCAGGGCTGGAAGTCTGCTCGCGTATTGGGGCTGCTCAAGGGTTCGAAGCGGTTCCGATCAGACGATGTGCTCAACTTCACACCTGATTTATTTTTTGTCTTGCAGGAGAAGGAAGACTTCGGCCAAGTGAGGGGAATTCTGCACTGGCGGGGCCACCTTTTGTCGGAAATGGAGCGATGTGGGGAACCGCCCCTTCCTCCTTATATAAAGAGAAGGCCTTCGCAGGCGGACATCTCTCGTTACCAGACCGTGTATGCCGATGCGCAGGCAGCGGGTTCCGTTGCCGCGCCCACGGCGGGACTCCATTTCGATACCGGTCATATCCAGGCTCTGCAGGAGGCGGGTTTTGGCTGGTGCGAGACGACGTTGTTCGTGGGGTATGGGACGTTCAGCCCAATTCGTTGCGAAGACGTCAGGGATCATCGGATGCATGCGGAATATGTACGGCTGGAGTCCTCGAGCGCGTCCATGATCCGGGAAGCAAAGGCAACCGGGCGTCCAGTGGTGGCAGTCGGGACAACCGTTGTACGTACACTTGAAGGTGTTTTCAGGGAAAAGGGAGCCGTCGATTGTTATGATGGCTGGTTAAATTTATATATATATCCAGGCTTTACGTTCAATGTGGTTGACCACATGATAACTAATTTTCATTTGCCTCGTTCTTCGCTGCTGGTACTTGTCTGCGCCTTTGCCGGCCGTGAACGAGTGCTGCGCAGTTACGAGGAAAGTTTGCGTCTGGGGTACAGAATTTTTTCCTACGGAGACGCGACACTAGTCATGTGAAATATTTCATCTGAAATAATTGTAACCAAAGGGGTTTAATTTTTCACCCTGAACAGGTAACAAAGAATGTCACGGCTCGAGGTTTCCCCGTCACAGTGACGTTGCGCGGAGGGGCGGGGTGTTTCATCGGTCTTCTAAACAAAGGATCTCCCCATGGCGCGTGTAGAGTTCATAGACGAACGCTGCAAGGGGTGCTTGCTGTGCACCACAGTCTGCCCGGTAGACATCATTGTCCAGTCCAGCCGCTTCAACCAGCAAGGCTACAAGGTGGCCGAGGTTCCCACGGCAGACATGGAGAAATGTACAGGGTGCACGGCTTGCGCCATGATCTGCCCGGATTTCGCCATTCGCGTCTTCAAGACGCCCAAGGCCAAGGCACGCAAGCCCCTGGTAGCGGAGGAACAATGATGGCAGAGCAGCAAGAACGTATTTTCGTGAAAGGTAATGAAGCCGTGGGGTATGGTGCTCTAGCCGCCAAAGCGCAATGCTATTTTGGCTACCCCATCACCCCCCAGAACGATATCCCGGAAATGCTGTCCAAGGCCATGCCGGATGCTGGGGGCGAGTTTGTCCAAGCCGAAAGCGAAATCGCGGCCGTGAACATGCTCCTTGGCGCGGCCGCCGCGGGGATTCGCGCCTTCACCTCTTCCTCCAGTCCAGGCATCTCCCTGATGCAAGAGGCCATTTCCTACATGGCGGGAAGCGACATCCCCGGGGTCATCGTGAACATGAACCGAGGCGGGCCAGGTCTCGGCGACATCGGACCTTCACAGGGCGATTACTTCCAGAGCGTCAAGGGCGGTGGGCATGGGGATTACCGTATGCTCGTATTGGCGCCAGCTACTTGCCAAGAGGCCTATGACATGATGATCAAGGCCTTTGACTTGGCCTTTGCCTATCGCAATCCCGTGCTTGTCCTGGGCGATGCCATTCTTGGTCAGATGAAGGAACCCCTAACGACCTGGAAACCGGATAACATCGATCCAAACGAGGCCGCGGACTGGAGCTTGTCCGGCGCCAAGGGCAGACCCTGCAGATTGCTCAAGTCGCTGTATCTCGAAGAAGGTGCCTTGGCTGGCCAGAATGAACGGTTGCAACAAAAATACAAGGCAATGGGAAAAGAAGTGGATTTCGAGGATTTCGAAACCGAGAATTCCGATCTTGTTGTTGTCGCTTACGGTTCAATCGGCCGCATAGCCAAGAGCGCCGTGCGCAGCATTCGGAAGGAAGGCGGCTCGGTGGGCCTGTTGCGACCCAAGACCTTGTTCCCCTTCCCCAGTGCCCGGCTGCGTGAACTGGCTGAAAAAGGCAAGCGCTTTTTGACCATCGAACACAACATGGGGCAGATGGTGGAGGATGTCAGGCTGGCTGTTTGCGGTAAGGCCGACTCCGATTTCTTCGGCATGTTGCCGGGCAACCTGCCCACGCCGGACGATTTCGAATCGCCCATCCGCGAGTCCTTGAGGAGGTAAGCATGGAAACCGCAATACATGAAGGCGAGGTGCAGGCCTTTCATCTCGCAGGGTTGATCAACGACCGCCCCACGCATTATTGCCCGGGATGTCATCACGGCATCGCTCACAGGCTGGTGGCGGATTGCCTGGAGGACCTCGGATTGGTGGAGCGGACCATTTGTGTCAGTTCCATCGGTTGCTCCGTGTTCATTTACAATTATCTCAAGCTGGACACCGTGGAGGCCCCGCATGGTCGCGCTCCGGCCGTGGCCACGGGCGTGAAACGTGCCCGCAAGGACAAGTTTGTCTTCACTTATCAAGGCGATGGTGATCTCGCCTCCATCGGCATGGCCGAGATCATGCACGCCGCTAACCGCGGGGAAAGAATCAGCGTCGTATTCGTGAACAACACCGTCTACGGCATGACCGGAGGGCAGATGGCCCCCACGACATTGGTCGGCCAAAAGACGACAACCTGTCCTGGGGGGCGTTGCGCGGAGCGAGAAGGGCAGCCATTCCACATGGCCGAGATTATGGCCGGGCTGGCTGGCGTGGCCTATTCAGCCCGAGGGGCCACGAACACCGTGAAGAACATCGTCAAGGCCAAGGCCGCTATCCGCAAGGCCTTCGAGTGCCAGGTAAACGGCACTGGTTTAGGATTCGTGGAGTTGCTCTCCGCTTGCCCCACCAACTGGAAGATGACCCCCATCAAGGCCAATGAACGCATTGCCGAGGAGATGATTCCCTCTTTTCCTCTCGGCGTGTTCAAGGATGTAAGTGCGGAACAATAAGGACAAACAAGGAAGCCGACCATGAGCCTTTATCAGGATGTGATTTTGGCGGGTTTCGGCGGGCAGGGTGTCATGCTCATCGGAAACCTGCTGGCTTACGCGGGCATGGCACAGGGCTTGAACGTGACCTACATTCCTGTGTATGGACCCGAGATGCGCGGGGGCACGGCAAACTGTACCGTGGTGCTTTCCGAGGACGACATCGGATCACCCATTATCCTGCGCCCCCTGAGTCTTATTATCATGAACCGCCCCTCCCTGGATAAATTCCAGCCAAGACTCAAAGACGGTGGCGTGCAGATCGTCAATTCGTCGCTGATCGATCCGGCGTTGGCCGAGACCGACCGGATCAGAACGGTTCTCGTGCCTGCCAACGAAATAGCGGATTCCCTGGGAAATACTCGCATGGCCAACATGGTCGCCCTGGGTGGCTATGTGCAGGCCACGTCCGTAGTACCTCTGGACACGGTGATCAAAAGCCTGGACAAGATTATCGCAGGGCACTACTCCCATCTTATCCCCAAGAACGCCGACGCGTTGCGGGCCGGGGCCGAACATGTCGCCAAGAATGTTTGATCGTTAAGTATATCCGGGCTATATGGGGGGGAAGCGCTGCCCCCCCATATGACCAGACAGGGGAGTGAACGTGCCTCTGACAAAACCACCGCATTATCTTCTGGGGATCGTGGGATTTCCGCTTGGGCATAGCCTCAGTCCCTTGCTTTTTACTTGGCTGCTCGATCACTACGAACTTCCGGGTGCTTACATGCGCTGGGAGCTGCACCCCGAATGCCTGCGGGACTTCATAACCGCGGTGCGTACGTTGGGGTTGCGCGGTGTCAGTGTGACCATACCGCACAAGGAAAAGGTCATACGCCATCTCGACGGTGTCACTGCTGCCTGCGGGCGCGTCGGCGCCGTAAACACATTGTTCTGGGAAGATGGCAGACTGCTCGGTGAAAACACGGATATCATCGGCTTCATGGAGCCGCTCCAGGCACGCTCCATATCCTCGGCGTTGGTCCTGGGTGCGGGTGGTGCCGCGCGAGCCGCGCTGGCCGGCCTGCGGGATCTGTGCGTGCCATCCATCGGCATTACCAATCGTTCTGAATCCAGAGCCAAAATTTTGGCTGGAGAATTCGGAGTATCAGTGGTGCCTTGGGAACAAAGGGCTGAAGCCAAGACACAATTGATCGTCAACACTACCCCCTTGGGCATGCATGGAGACCTGGAAAATGAAAGTCCCTGGCCTGTCGATGGATTCCACAAGGGGCAGATTGTCTACGATTTCGTATACAATCCCATAAAAACCAAGCTGCAGCGTGAGGCAGAGGCCGCGGGTTGCGTGATTGTCGATGGCTTGGAAATGTTTCTGGGGCAGGCGGCGGCGCAGTTCAAACTTTGGACCGGTAAGGAACTCCCTGTGGTCGAATGCAGGGAGCTGCTCATCGCCGCACTTGGAAAGGATTGATAGCTCGTTGCCCCAGAGGGAGGGGGCGACACGGTATCAGGCCAAATCCCGGGCGCACCATACATAAGGCCTGGCGAAAAGCGTTTTCGCCAGGCCACTGCATTTTAACACGGGACGTGTTTTACTTGCGTTGGTTACGAATCAATTGAGTTGTACGTGGAGTTGGTCGCCTGGTTTGATCACGGTACCCATGCTCAGGTTGTTCCATTGCATCAGATGGTGAGGCGAGACACTGAACTGTCTGGCAATGCTCCATACAGTGTCGCCAGAGCGTACTCTGTACAGAAGGGAGGACCGTTCTGTTCCCTGCGAGACAGTCGTACGTGGGGCCGAGGCGACATTGCCGGGAATGCGCAGTTCCTGACCGGCACGAAGGTCACGGGCGGAGCGCATGTTGTTCACGGCCAGTAGATTTGAGAGGTCGCAGTCAAAGCGTTTGGCGAGGGAGTACAGGGTATCGCCAGCCTGGACTTTATAGGTGGAAACACTTCTGGGAGCAGGCTTGGACTGTGCGATTACGCTCTGGGACTTGAGGGGCGGCTTGCTTGTGGCAGGTGTGGAGGCAACGGTCCGCGGCGATTGCTCGGAGACACCCTTGCCGGGGATTACGATACGCTGCCCCGCATGGAGCGTGTCAGATTTGGCGTTGTTCACACCCTTGAGTGTTGCCACGTCTATGCCGTTTTTCTGGGCGATACGGGACCAGGAATCGCCCCTGCGTACCGTGTAGTTTTGATATGCCGTGTATCGGCGAGCGCCGGGCCTTTCCACGTATTCCTTGACCGCCGCGATGGTACGAAGAGGAACATAAACCGTCGTGATCTGTGAAGGGGGCGTGGTCTCTCTGCGGAACGCACCGTTGTGATTTTCGAAGGTTTCCTTGTCCAGACCCGAAGCCTCGATCAAACCCGTGATATCGGTACCGCCGGGCACGGCCAACGCGCGGAGTTCGGGTGCTTTGTTCCAATCCACTGGTTGGAAGCCCAGCAAATCGAGATTGTTGAAAATCTTGACCATGGCCGCAAAACGGGGCACGTAGTGCAGGGTTTCCTCGCGCAGAGCCTGCTTGTAATCCAAGGTGTGGTTGCGCTGTACCAGTTCAAAGAAATCCCGGGATCCAGTGGCCTTGACAGCGCGTCCGATCTTGCCTTCGCCGGCGTTGTAGGCGGCTATTGCCAGGGACCAGTCTCCGAACATTTCATACAGTTTCGTTAGGTACTCTGCTGCCGCATGGGTCGACTTGTATACGTCGCGACGCTCGTCTAACCACCAGTCCACCGTGAGGTTGAAGCGGCGCCCCGTGAAGGGCATGAACTGCCAGACACCGGCTGCTCCAGAACTTGAATAGGCCTTTGGGTTGTAGCCGCTTTCGATGAACGCCAGACAGGCGAGATCCTCGGGCAACCCGCGTTCGGCAAAGACCTTGCGCACATAAGGAAGATAACGCTCTGAACGCGTGATCCAGTTCTGCAATTTGAAGCGTATATCCCGCGACAGAAAAAGAAATTGATCCTTGATCAGTTGCTGTGCAAACGGGGAATTGTTGAACCTGATGCGTCCCTCGCTTTCAAGAGCCTTGCGCTCCTGTGCGGTGAGCGCGCCTTCGGCGACACGCGGGGGCGAGGGTTTTGTCAAATCCGGATCAAGGGTTTCCTGCTCCGGCGAGTGTTTGAATACAGGCGCCTGTACCACCATTTTGGAAGAGGAGCATGCGGATACGAGCATGACGATGGTGATGAGCAGTGTCAATCTGATGGTTTTCATGGTAGTCCCCCATGGTCTGGCATTGGCTGCGTCCTGCAACCGGTTCCCACGATCATATACAAGTATGGTGCCAATTTCATGGACTTTTTTTCTAAACATTATCTAGTGTGGCTCCCCATATTGCTTTGGACCAAGCAAGAAAGTATCCGGTGCGTCTCTCCTGCTGCCTGCCACGACCAGGAGCGTTGGAAAATTGAACAGATGTGGGGCTAATACCGATTGATCCATGCTCCAGGGCAATGGGGCAGTCTGGTTCGAAAACGACAGGAGTGAAACAATTTCATGGCTGAAGAAAAGTACATGCAGCAGCAATTCGTGCCGGGCAGAAAGCCGGTGCGGGAACTTGTGGAAAAGGCACCACAACAAGTGGACGCGCTTTGGCTGGAGAAAGACATCCGAGGAGCGGACATCGCCAGGATCATCCACTGCTGCAAGGAAGCAGGGTTGCGATATCAGCTCGTTCCGCGAAAGGTCTTGGACAGACTTTTTCCAGGGAACCACCAGGGCGTCTTGGCGCGGGTTTTCGCACCGGGATATGTGGAGGAGGACACCTTGTTCGCGTTGGCGAAAAAGGCATCACTGCCCCTGATCCTGGCCCTGGATCAAGTTCAGGATCCAGGTAACCTTGGTACACTTGCACGAAGCTTGTATGGTTTGGGGGGCGGAGGCCTGCTGCTCCCCAAACATAACAGCGCGGCCCTCGGGGAAGGTGCCGTGAAAGCAGCGGCCGGGGCTCTCTGGCAATTGCCCATCTGCCGGGCGACAAATCTGGGACGAAGCTTGGAGCAGGCCAAAGAGGACGGTTTCTCAATATACTGTGCGGCGCAAAGAGAAAACACCACGCCCTTTTACCAGTGCAAGGTCATCTTTCCGGCTGTGTTGGTGCTGGGGGGAGAGGACAGAGGAGTACGCCAAGGCGTTCGTTCGCATTGTGACGCGGCACTGGACATACCCATGCTCGGCGACACGGAATCATTGAACGTGGCCCAAGCCGGCGCCATGCTCATGGGTCATTTTTTGGCCCAGGCACATGGGCTGCAAGAAATAACCTAGCTAGGGCAATCAACGGATATATTGCGGGAAATTCAAAAAAACGTCCTCGGTGAACGTGATCAACTTGTCCATGATCCAGGGAAAGGCAAAGAGAAGCGCAAGAAAAATGGATACGATCTTGGGTATGAAGGTCAGGGTCATCTCCTGGATTTGAGTGGCGGCCTGCAATATGCTGACCAGCACGCCGACACCGAGGCCGACGCCGAGCATGGGCAAGGCCACGGAAAGTGCCAGTTCAATGGACTGACGGGCAAAACCGATCACGAATTCGGGTGTCATGGTATGCTCCGGAGTTCTGTCAAAGTAAAAAGCTGTTCACAAGGGAGCCGGTCAGCAGACTCCAGCCATCAACCATCACGAAAAGCAATATCTTGAAAGGCAGGGAGACCATGACGGGTGGGAGCATCATCATGCCCATGGCCAGAAGGATGCTCGCCACCACCATATCCAGAATCAAGAATGGTATGTAGATTAAAAAACCGATGGTGAATCCGGTCTTCAACTCGCTGATCACGTACCCCGCCACCAACAAGAAGGTGGGCACTTCATCCTTGTTGTTGGGGCGTTCCATTTCCGTGATGGTGTAGAATATGGAGAGGTCCTTTTCCCTGGTGTGCTTGAAAAGAAATGTCCGGAGTGGGCTCTCCGCCCGTTCTATGGCTTCGGAAAAACTGATCTGTTCGTCGAGATAAGGCTGCAGGGCATTGTCGTTTATCGCCCTGCCCACGGGCATCATGATCACAACTGTCATGAAAATCGCGAGGCTGGCCAGGATCTGGTTTGGAGGCAGTTGTTGGGTGCCCATGGCTTGGCGCAGAAAGTGAAAAACAATGATGATGCGCGTGAAGGAAGTGACGGTGAGCACGATCGCGGGCGCCAGCGAGAGCACCGTGAGCATGAACAGTATCTCGAGCAGCACCGAGACTTTCTCGGGTTCGGTCGCTCCACCGGCGAGAGACATCTGTAGTTCGGGAAAGACAATGCCTTCCGCGGCCTGAGCAACTTGAGGCAGCAGCAGGACGAGAAACAAGCTAATCCAGGGCGTCGTCTTTTTGAACTTGAGATAGTTCCTGAAAAAAGTCTTTATTGTCGTCATGTTGGTCAACTTCCATGGTTGCGAGCAGGTTGATCTGGGTCTCGGTGACCCCGACTACCAGTCGCTTATTCAAGAAGCGGACCACAACGACGGCCCTCTTGGGGCCAAGGGGGAGTTGGGCTTCCATCTGAAGGTCGCCGCGGTTGAATACGCGGAACCCTGCCCGTGGGCCAAATCGTTTCAGCAGGTAAAAAGCGAGAAAAAGTACGGCCAAAAGGAGAAACACTGTCCCCAGCATTTGGAAATAACCGCCCCAGATGACATCGCCGGACTGGAGCATGCTGGTGGCATTTCCGGCTGCCCCGAGGGGTGAAGCAGTCTTGATGGCCTCGACACCGTGCTCGGTCGCGTTGAAGGCATCGAGCAGGACTTCGGGAGCGCGGGGCAGAGCATGTTCGAGCAAAGGGCTAGCCAAGCTGCTTCACCCGTTCGATAGGGCTGATGATGTCGGTAAGCCTGACGCCGAACTTCTCGTTGATGACCACTGCTTCGCCTCGGGCCACGAGCTTGCCGTTGACGAATATCTCCAAAGGTTCACCGGCAAGTTTGTTCAATTCAATGACAGAGCCTTGCCCCAGTTGAAGCAGTTCGTTGATCAGCAGTCTGGTCCTGCCGAGTTCAGCGGAGACATCCAGGGGAATGTCCAGGATGAAGTCGAGTTCGCGTTTGCCGGTGTCTGGGCGGGGCGACTTGGCCTCATCGGTCAGATCCTTGAACTCTGCCTGCGTCGCGGAGCGTGACAGTTTCTTCTGCGCCTTGTCGTTTTTGACTTTGGTGCTTTCTTCATCGGCCAGTGCTTGTGCCCATTCGTCAGCTAGAGCCTCGTCCGAGACATCGTCGGAGTCGACACCGCCGCCATCCTGTTCCTCGAGAGCCGCGGCCCATTGTTCAGCGAGTTCGTCCTGCTTGATATCGTCTTCCATGGCGATTGTCCTTTACACTTGCTCGTCCTTGTTACTGGATGACCATTTCGGAAAAATAGACGCGCAAAATGTTGGATGTTTCAAGTATTAGATTAAGTTGATTGACGATTTCCATCTTGAGCAATTGCTTGTTCTCCAAAGAGGCCAGATCGGCGTAAGTCTTGCTCGACAAGAGTAAAATGATGGCATCTCGAACCTTGGGCATGTTCTTGTCCAGTTCAGCTGCTGTCTTGTCACCAGCGACTTCCACGTCCATGGTCAATTTCAGGTAGCGACGGCCCAATGGATCAGCGAGATTGACGAGAAACGTCGGCAAACTGACGATTTTGGTATCCGTGGGCTTTTTGGCCTTCTCACCTTCGGGAAGCATGCCTTCAGTTTGGCTCGCCTCCTCACCAGAAGAGGCAAAAAATTTGGTATACACAAAAAAGCCGCCACCTCCGAGCAACAGAAGAATGACACCAAGCAGGATCCACTTGACAAGACCACTTTTTTTCTTGGTCTCCACGGCTTTTTCTTCATTGGCCACGAAAATGCCTCCCTGGTCTGACTTCAGCGGGTTTGATACCCAGCGAACATCGGAGTCGTCTTGATATAAATGGCTACGCGTCGGTTGTCGTCACGGCCCTCCTGGGTGGTGTTGCTGGAAAGAGGAAAGTTTGGACCGTAGGCGGAAACCGAGAATCGACTTTGGCGTAGTTCATTCTGAACAAAAAAATCCAGAACGGCAAGAGCCCTGTTGCCGGAAAGGCGGTATTGGTCATGGGACGATTCCCTGTCATCGCTGTAGCCGGAAACGTTCACATCGGCCTCGCTGTATGCAAGCAATTCGTGAATGGCCATAAGCACTTTCCTTGCCAAGGGAGTGAGTTCTGATTTCCCTTCCTCGAAAAGCAGTTTGTCTTTGAGGATCAAAGCCAAGCCTTCAGGTTCATTCATGATCAACATGTTTTCATACAGAGTGCTGCGGTCGATTTCTGAAGGAAGAGTCTGGTCGTGAAAAAGCAGATCCTTGAAACGTTCAGGCTTGTTCACGACATCCATGGGGTGTTCCAACAGTTCAAGAAGAAGTTGAATGCGCTCGGGAACTCGGCCGGCAGCACGATAGGTCACAAAGCCGATATCATTGGAAAACAGGTTGATCCTGGTCAGGATGCTCTTGTCCATGGAGCTCATGCTCAAGATGAGCACGAAAAACGTCAACAGCAGTGTCACCAGGTCGGAGAACGTGACAAGCCAGGAAGGATCACCTCCACCGCTATCCTTGCTCTTTCCGCGTTTGGCCATGGTCACGCTCCGGAATCCTGGTTACTGCCAGGGGGCAGATCGAGATCAAAGCGGAATTCTTTGTAATAATAGTCATTTTCCTTTGGAAGTCCGCGAGGTTTGAGCTTATCGACCCACTCACGGTTTCTCTTGTCGAGAACAATGTCCACTCTGCGGTTGCGCATGCGCCCCTGCGGGGTCTGGTCCGAATACATGGGGCGGAACATGCCGAATGATTCCATGCGCAGAAGCTCGGTATCCAAACCGCGGGAAAGCAGATAGCGATAGATGGACAACGTACGCAGGAATGACAGTCGCCATGAAGGATCGAGGCCTCTGTCACCAAGCTGCAAATCCTGGATAGTGGTGACTTCGTCACGCTCCGTGGAGGTGTGGCCGGCGATGAGCAGGGGTTCACGCAGTCTGAGCAAGACAGGCAAGATACGATCGATGATCTTGCGGCCCTCAATGCTGAGTTCGGTTTCTCCACGCTCGAACAACACTCGATCATTGATGGAAATGATTTGAATATATTTGTTGGACTGGAATTCGATGTCTTCCTTGAGATCTTCCCAAAGCAAATCCTTGAGGGGCTCGAGATCGTCGATATTTTCCATCACGCCAGGCTCGACGGTGATCCGCTTGTTTTTGATGCTGCGGGCGTCATAGCCCTGGGTGCCCATGCCGAAGGTGCCGATGATGGAGCCAAGGACAACGAGACGGCGGCGCTCGTCGATGGTGGCCATGCTCACGAGCAGAACGAAAAAAGTCAACATGAGGGTCATCATGTCGGAAAAGGTAATCAACCAAGGAGAGCCTTCCTTTTTGGCGGATTTCTTTTTCCTGCGCGCCATGAAGGGTTACTCCTCGGCCTTGCGTTGTTTTGGGGCGATATAGCTGGAAAGTTTTTCCTGAATGATTCTTGGGTTTTCTCCCTTGGAAATGGAAAGAATTCCCTCCAGGATCATTTCCATGAGCAGGATTTCTTCCTTGCTGCGGCGCTTGAGCTTACCGGAAAGGGGAATGAACAGAAGGTTGGCCATGAGCGCGCCATAAAAAGTGGTGATCAGGGCAACGGCCATGGACGGACCGATGGTGCTGGGATCCTCCATGGTCTGGAGCATCATTATCAGGCCGATAACGGTTCCGATCATGCCCATGGCTGGGGCGAAGGCGCCGAGTGTGGCCAGTATTTCTGCGCCAACTTCATGACGCTCTTCACGGTATTGGATTTCGGTTTCCATGATTTCCTGGATGGCTTGGGGCTCGAGACCGTCAACAGTAAGTTGCAAACCCTTTTTCAGATAGGCGTCATCAAGTTCCTTGAGAATGGGCTCCAGAGAGAGGATGCCTTCGCGGCGTGCGCGGTTGGCGTAATCCATGAACTGTTCGATAATGGCGCCGGGCTGGGCCAAGGAAGTGAAAAAAGCGTTTTTGATGACACCAATCACCCCAAGAACCATGCTCAGGGGATAATTGACCAGGGTGGCGCCGAGGGTGCCGCCGGCGACGATGAGAAAGGATTTGATGTCGATGAATATCAACAAGCTGCCGCCAACAAGAATGGCGGCGGTCACCAGACCGAAAGAAAGGACTATCCCGATTACAGTCGCAAGATCCATGCGCGTTCCACCTCGTCTACCTCTGCCTGGTCGGACGCGGCCCGAACAAAGCCGTGCCAACGCGAATCAAGGTGGCCCCTTCCTCGACAGCCTGCTCGTAATCCGCACTCATGCCCATGGAAAGGTGCGGCAAGGCAAAGCCGAGTCGCTGTTCCAACATTTCACGCAACAACCGCATCCGCCGGAAATAGGGGCGCACTTCCTCAGGGTCCGCACACAGGGGAGGCATGCACATCAACCCTTGCAGTTCAAGTCCTGGACAGGCGACACATTCGAGAGCCAGCGTTTCCAATTCCTCGTGCGCAATGCCGGCCTTTTGCTCTTCACAGCCGATGTTCACCTGAAGCAGAATGGACTGCACGAACCCAACATTGTGCGCTTGGTGATGCAAAGCATGGGCCAATTTCAACGAATCCACCGTATGGACGAGCGAGAACCTTCCGCATGCGTGCCTGGCCTTGTTGCTCTGCAACCTGCCTATGAAGTGCCAGTGCAAAGCGCGATCAACGAGTTCCTCTTGCTTGGCCAGGGATTCCTGGACATAATTCTCCCCGAAATCTATCTGCCCTGCATCGGCGAGGGCGGCCACGGCGGCGGCTGGCTGAAACTTGGACACGGCCACCAGGGTCACTTCATCAGGGGAGCGGCCGACACGGAGAGCTGCGGCGGCCACTGCCTCGAGTACGTGGGAACGCCTGACTGCGAATTCCGAGCTGTCATCGTTCATACCGAGATATCCTTGCGCATGTTGCCTGACGCAAATGCAAGAAAAAGTCTAAAGAAAAATAACGTATGTGCGCACCAAGGTAAAGACTGATGGTGATAAAAAGCGATGTAACACTCGGCGGAACGCCGTGGAGTCACGAAGAAAAACCAAGGGTGCGCAAGAAACCAGGGTCCTCGGTCCAGTTTTCGCGAACCTTGACCCAGAGATTCAAGAACACCTTCTGGTCCAGAAGTTCTTCGATCTCCTTGCGCGCGATGCTGCCAATCTCTTTGAGCATCCGCCCTTGCTTGCCGATGACCATGGATTTGTGTGAAGCACGTCCCACGTAGACAACGGCATCGATATGCACTGTTCCGTCCGGCGTTTCAGGATCGATCCACTGCTCGATGTCGACTGTCACGGAATAGGGCAGTTCCTGCCGTAGATTGAGAAAAAGCTTCTCGCGGATGATCTCCTGGGCCATGAATCGCACGGGCAGCGTGGATATCTGGTCCTCGGGGTACATCGGTGGACCTTCTGGCAAAAGAGAGACCAAGGCGTCCAGCAGGGCCGGCAGGCCCTCTCCGGAAAGCGCGGACACCGGGTAGACCTCGGCACGCGGCCAGATGTCGCTGACGCGCTCGATGAGCGGCAGCAGCTGCTGTTTGTCGTGGATCAGATCCACCTTGTTCAGGGCGATGACGGTCTTCTCTTCGGGAGCGAGAAGTTGCTCGCGAATGCGGTCCACGTCGTTCTCCAGGTATTGAGGCTTGCGGCTGTACATGTTGGCATCGAGAACCAGCAGCAGGGCATCAGCACCCGCCTGGGCCTGCTTGGTAGCGTGCATGAGCATCTTGTGCATCACGCCGCGATTCGAGTGAAGTCCGGGAGTGTCCACAAACACGATTTGCGCATCGGGGCGAGAGAGGATGCCGTTGATTTGGTTGCGCGTGGTTTGAGCCCTGGGAGTGACGATGGCGACCTTCTCCTGGATGAAGGAATTGAGCATGGTGGACTTGCCGGCATTGGCAGGCCCCACCATGGCCACGTAGCCGCAACGGTGGTTTTGTTTTTCTGGCATGAGTATGTTGTTGTTGAAGGATTGAAAAAGACATCGTAAACCCATGGGCCGCAGGAAGCAAGGTCGTGTATGACGACCTGCCCGGAGTCCATGTCCGGGAAAGGACAGGCAACATGCCGACGGTACGAGACAATCACCGTCGACAGTACCCCTATTTACCTGCGACGGGAATTTGCCTACACAAGGGCACACGGCAAAACAAAAACAGCAATATGCAGGAGCGGGTCATGCACATTTCCAGCCGTTTGTCGCGCGTCAAGCCCTCGGCGACCATGGCGGTGAGCACCAAGGCCATGGCACTCAAGGCCGCGGGCAAAGAGATCATCAGCCTCGCCGTGGGAGAACCGGACTTTCCCTCACCCGAGTTCATGAAAGACGCTGTGAAAACGGCCCTAGACGAGAATTTCACCCGCTACACCCAGGTGCCAGGCATTCCAGAACTTCGCAGGGCCGTGGCCGGATACTTCAAGCGTCACTATAACGTCGATGCGACCATGGAAGCCACCATTGTCACCAATGGTGGAAAGCAGGCCCTCTACAGCATCTTTCAAGCAATACTCGACCCTGGGGACGAGGTGATCATCCCGGTTCCCTATTGGGTGAGTTACCCCGACATGGTTCTCCTCTCGGACGGTGTCCCAGTATTCCTGCCTACCGAACCCGAGAATAACTTCAAGTGTGGCGTGAAGGATATCGAGGCCTTGGTCACGCACAAAACCCGCGCCCTGGTCATCAACTCGCCTTCCAATCCCACGGGATGTCATTATTCGCCGGAAGAACTCGACGCCATCGCCTCTTTTGCCGTCTCCAGGGACATCGTGGTCATTTCCGATGAAATCTACGATCGTCTGGTGTATGCGCCGGCTGTCCCAGCCAGCCTTTCCCCCATGTGGGAAAAGCACCCCGATCATGTCGCGGTGGTCAACGGTCTGGCCAAGAGCTTCGCCGCCACGGGATGGCGTGTCGGTTACGCCCTGGCGCACCCGGACCTGATCAAGGCCATGAACAAACTCCAGGATCAAACCACTTCCTGTATCTGTTCTTTTGCTCAAAAGGGCGCCCTTGCGGCACTGGAAAGCGACATGGCCCACGTCGAGGTCATGCGCCAGGCCTATCAACGACGCCGTGACTTGCTCTTGGATTTCATGAGAAGCTGGCCAGGGATCACCTGTCCGGTTCCGGACGGAGCCTTTTACCTCTTTCCACGCATGGACAGCTGCTACACCGGCGCGATCAAGAATTCGACAGCACTGTGCACCATGCTCCTGGAAAAGGCCGGGGTTGCCTTGGTGCCTGGGGCGGCCTTTGGTGACGACCGCTGCATCCGCTTCTCCTATGCGGTGGGTGAAGAGGCTCTGAAAAAGGCCATGCAGCGCATAGGTGAGGTATTGTTCTGAATGGGTAAGATGCACGACGTACCACAAGGACACGAATGAGATCGATTTGGCGGAGAAGCAAAGACCACCCCGCGGCTGAAGTCCCCAGGGGAGAGAAGATCGAAGGCCGGGAAACCGAGAGCGGCCGCGATTACGCACGAACATTCGGCATCACCAAGATTCTCTCCTGGAGCACGCTGCTCTTGCTTCTGGCCTCGGGCATCTTTCTCTCCGTGGTCATTTCCAACCTTGCGCGGGAAACACTGCTGGAGAAGCAGAAAGAATTCAGTCTGCTGCTCGCTGAAAACCTCAACCAGCAAATCTACAGGCGGTTCACTCTGCCCACGCTCATCGGCGTGGGGTACATCGCCCTGCGTGAGGAGAGCCAGTACAACCGCATGGAGCAGGTCATCCAGTGGAGCACCCATGGCCTGCATGTGCGTGAAATCAGAATCTACGGCCATGACAACACCATTGCCTACTCGTCCCTCAAAGACAATGTCGGCAGGGCGGATTTGGCTGGCGAACTCGTGGCCCGCGCGCTGGAGGGTGAACACGGCTTCACCATCATCAGCAACATCTCGCCGTTCTGGGCCATCTTCACCGACATCAAGCCGGAAAGCGTGATTCTCGAAACCGTCTACCCACTGCGTGACGAACGGGGCGCCCTGGGTTCCAGCGAGTCCGAGGAGAAGTTCATCATGGGCGTGCTGGAAATGAGTCAGGACATCACTGAGGACTACAAGACCGTGCTGCGTTTCCAGTCCGTGATCATCACGACCACGCTGGTTTCCTCTCTGGCCGTGACACTGATCCTGATCATCTTGATCCGCAGGGTGGACAGGATCAACGCCATGCGTCTGGCGGAAAAGGAGCGTCTGGAGCGCGAGCTGCACCAGAGTGAAAAGTTGGCTAGCATGGGGCGCATGGTGGCGAGCGTGGCACATGAGATCAGAAACCCCTTGGGCATCATTCGCTCCAGTGCCGAACTGTTGCTCAAGCGCTCTGCCGCTGACAAGGAAGACATGACCTCGCGTATCCTGCGCGCCATCTTCGACGAATCCAAGCGTCTCTCGCAGACAGTCACCGATTTCCTGGACTACGCCCGACCCAAGCAGCCCAAGCAGGATCCCGTTGATCTGTGCAAGGTCCTGGACCAGGTCGTGGGGTTCCTGGACAGTGAATGCTCCAAGTACAACGTGAAATTGCTGCGCGAATATCCTGAACAAGGGCTGCTGATCACCGGTGACAAGGATCTGCTCTATCGAGCCTTTTACAACATCGTCACCAACAGCCTCCAGTCGTTGCACGAATCCGGGGTTGCCTCGGGCAGTATCGTCATCCGTTCCACGGCGGAAAACGGGACGTATGTCTTGGTGTTCGAAGATTCGGGAAAGGGCTTTGACGAATCCCTGCGCTACAAGCTCCTGGACCCGTTCATCACCACCAAGGACAGCGGTACGGGGCTCGGGTTGACCATTGTCAACAACATCGTGAAAAGCCATCAAGGATCCATTGAACTTATTAACGCGCCCCAAGGCGGAGCGCAGGTGCGTTTGGCCTTCCCGGTCCGCAAGCAGTGAAAAATACGGAGACCGTCGCGATGTCATCAAAATCCGTTCTGATCCTTGACGATGAGCCCAATTTTCTCCTGATTCTGGAAGCGTTGCTTACGGACGCGGAGTACTCCATTACGGCGCTTTCGGATCCCGAGATGGGTCTTGCCTATCTGGAAGAGGCCGACGTGGACGTGATCATCACGGACATGAAGATGCCCAAGCTCACGGGGCAGGACGTGCTCGAACACGTCAAGCGCAACTACCCCCACATCCCCGTGTTGATCATGACCGCCTACGGAACCATCGAGGCAGCCGTGGAAGCCATGAAGATCGGTGCTTTCGACTACATCACCAAGCCTTTTTCCAACGATGAACTCCTGCTCTCCGTGAGCAAGGCCATGCAATTGGCCAACGCCAGACGCCAATACCGCTTACTCCACGAGTCGTTGGAGGAGCGCTACGGTTTGCATCAGATCATCGGCAAATCCAAGGCCATCCGCAATGTCTTGGAAATGGTGGACAGAGCCGCCCCCACTCGGAGTACCGTGCTCATCACGGGAGAATCCGGCACCGGCAAGGAATTGGTGGCCAGGGCCATCCACTTTGCCTCGCCGCGCAAGAACGGACCGTTCATCTCCGTAAACTGCATGGCCTTCAATCCAGGTGTCCTGGAGTCGGAGCTGTTCGGCCATGAGAAAGGTTCCTTTACCGGAGCCATCGCCCAAAAGAGGGGGCGCTTCGAGCTTGCCCACGAGGGAACGCTATTCCTGGACGAGATCGGCGAACTCTCCCAGGACATCCAGATCAAGTTACTGCGGGTGTTGCAGGAGCGAAAATTCGAGCGGGTGGGCGGCAGTACGGAGATCGAAGTGGATATCCGCGTGGTCACCGCCACCAACAAGCATCTCCCTGACCTCATCGCCAGGGGTGATTTCCGCGAGGACCTTTACTACCGATTGAATGTGGTACAGATACAACTTCCGGCCTTGCGGGAACGGCGGGAAGACATCCCTTTGCTGGCGCAACACTTTGCCCAGAAATACGCCCAGGACAACAACTACGAGCATAAGATCTTTTCGCCTGAAGCCATGGATTACCTGACGGGGTATGAATGGCCGGGTAATGTGCGCCAGTTGGAGAACATCATCGAACGGTGCATGGTCCTGGCTTCCGGCGACCACATCGGCGTGGAGGACCTGCCGCCCGAGATCAAGGACGAGGAAGCGCAGTTCAAGAGCGCCGTGGATCTGCTTCCGGTGCAGCTGAACCTGGCCGACACGTTGGAGAAGATCGAGGCTGCTCTGGTACGCCGCGCCCTGGCCAAGGCGGACTTCGTGCAGGTCAAGGCCGCCGACCTGCTCGGACTCTCCAAGAGCAACCTCCAATACAAATTGAAGAAATACAAAATAACCGGGCATTGAAGCATTGCTTGAACTTTCATGATGACAGGCGAGTCGTGTCCCCAAGCGCTTGCAGAGCGCACAATGGACGCCCACTGCACTGTAGGCGGCTATGTCGCGGCGCTCAAGCAATCCCAACGGCTCGGGGATCAGGTGGTCCACCATCGGACCATTCAGGAACTCGCCGCCCAATGTGAACCCAATGTACGCCCGTGGCCCAGGGCCATTCTTGACGTGCTCAAGGGCATGGGCATTCATCAGCTTTACAGTCACCAGGCACGGGCCACCGATCTCGTGCGCTCGGGCCGGAACGTTGTCGTGGCCACGCCCACGGCCAGTGGCAAGACCTTGATCTATAACCTGCCCGTATTGGAGCGCTTTCTCAACGATCCTGAATGTCGCGCCTTGTACCTCTTTCCGCTCAAGGCTCTGGCGCAGGATCAGCTTCGGAACCTCGAGGCCCTGACCAGCGACTGGCCCATGGATGCCAGGCCAAGTGCCGCCATCTACGACGGTGACACCTCGGACTACAGGCGGCGCAAGATTCGCGAAAACCCGCCCAACGTACTGCTTACCAATCCAGAGATGGTGCATCTTTCCATCTGCCCCCATCATGAAACCTGGAGCGCTTTTCTCGCGGACTTGCAATTCATCGTGGTGGACGAGGTGCACACCTATCGGGGCGTGCTCGGCTCACACATGGCCCAGGTCTTCCGCAGGCTGCTCAGAATCTGCGAGCGTTTCGGCGCCAGGCCTACCTTCATCTTCTGCTCCGCCACCGTTGCCAATCCCGCGGAATTGGCCATCCAACTCACGGGCCTGGAAGTGGAAACAATCATCGAAAGCGGCGCGCCACAAGGTGCGCGGCACTTCGTGTTTCTCAATCCCCACGAAGGGGCTGCCCAGGCCTCGATCATGCTGTTGCAGGCCGCGTTGCACCGGGGGTTGCGGACCATAGTCTACACCCAATCCCGCAAGATCACGGAGCTCATCAGCCTTTGGGCGCAGCAGCGTTCCGGCCCCTTCAAGAATCGCATCAGTGCCTATCGCTCGGGTTTTCTACCGGAGGAGCGCCGTGAGATCGAGGCCAGGATGACCAACGGGGATCTTCTGGCAGTGGTCTCGACCAGCGCACTGGAACTGGGCATCGACATCGGCTCCCTGGATATCTGCATCCTGGTTGGCTATCCGGGAACAGTCATGGCCACCTTGCAACGCGGCGGCCGGGTGGGACGCAGTCTGCGCGAGAGCGCCGTGCTCATGCTGGCCCACGAGGACGCCCTGGACCAGTACTTCATGCGCAACCCCAGCGCTTTTTTCGACAAGGGCCCGGAAGCGGCGGTGCTCAACCCCTTCAATCCCGTGATCCTGCGCCGTCATCTGGAGTGTGCCGCGGCCGAGATACCCCTGCGCGACGACGAGGCTTGGCTGCGCGAGCCCCAGGTCTTGGCCGAGGCCAAGTGCATGGAGCGCTCAGGGCAGCTTTTGCGTAGCGCGGATGGCGAGACCCTCTACAGCAAGCGCAAACGCCCGCAACGTGATATCGACCTGCGGGGTGCCGGTTCCGTCTATCATATCGCGGCCAATACCACCCAAGCAGGGCGCGGTTCAGCGCCCATCTCCGATGACGGACACATCTGCGTTGGCACCGTGGACGAACACCGGGCCTTCAAGGAAACCCACCCCGGCGCGGTGTACCTGCACAGGGGGCTTTCCTACGTTGTCGCAGACCTGAACCTTGCAACACGTTCTGTCCAGGTCGAACAGCAAAAGGTCAACTACTTCACCCGCCCCCGGGTAAAGAAAGAGACCGAAATCATCGAATGGTTGGACGAGAAGCCCGTATGGGGAGCGCGGATCTTCCTAGGACGCCTCAAGGTCACGGAAACGGTTACCGGCTACGAGACCCGGCTGATCCGTGGCAGCAAGCTTTTGCGCATCACTCCCCTGGATCTGCCGCCCCTGATCTTTGAAACAGAGGGCATCTGGTTCGTGATTCCACCAGCCGTACAGCGCGCCGCGGAGGACGGATTCATGCATTTCATGGGCGGTATCCACGCCATGGAGCACGCCGCCATCGGCATAATGCCGCTGCTGGTGATGACCGACCGCAACGATCTCGGCGGCATATCGACCCCCATGCACCCGCAACTGGGCATGGCCGCTGTGTTCATATACGACGGCATACCCGGAGGCGTGGGCCTGACGCGACAGGCCTTTGCCAAGCCCGAAGAACTTCTGGAACGCACCGTGAGCGTCATCACCTCCTGCGACTGCGAGTTCGGTTGTCCAGCCTGCGTGCATTCGCCCAAGTGCGGTTCAGGCAACCGCCCCATCGACAAGGCCGCGGCCTTGCACATCCTTCAAGGAATGCGTGAAGCGCCGACCATGCCCCGGCTGGAGCAGGTCTTAGGAGTTACCCGCCCGGTCATGGAGGCACAGGGCGAGCATCATATCGAATCATCCGACGCTCGGCGTAAAGAGAAAGAGGAACCGCCCATGGCGACAAAAACCGATGCACGGTATGGAGTCCTGGACGTGGAGACACGACGTTCGGCCGCGGAGGTGGGCGGGTGGCACAAGGCCGAGCGCATGGGCGTGAGCGTGGCCGTGCTCTATGACTCCGCCGACGACGGCTTTCATGTTTTTCTTGAGCAGGACATGCCGAAGCTCATGCGGCACTTGAAGGAGTTGGATCTGGTCGTGGGGTTCAACGTGAAACGCTTCGATTACCGGGTACTCAGCGCCTACGCAGCCATGGAACTGTTCAACCAGTTGCCCACACTGGATATGCTGGACGTGATCCAGAGGTGTCTTGGCTATAGGCTGGGGTTGGACCACCTGGCCAAGGCCACACTCATGGCGGAGAAAACGGCCGATGGCCTCCAAGCCCTGGCCTGGTGGGCGGAAGGCCGCATCCAGGAAATCATCGACTATTGCACCAAGGATGTGGCCATTACTCGCGACCTGTACCGCTTTGGACGCGACAACGGCTATGTGTTGTTTACTAACAAGGCGAAAAAGCTGGTGAGACTGCCCGTGGAGTGGTGAACCATGGCGCATGTTTGGGATGTACTGGTGGTCGGAGGCGGTCCGGCCGGGTGTTCCGCCGCGCTAACGCTGGCGCGGGCCGGCGCGCGGGTCCTGCTGGTGGACAGGGCGACATTCCCAAGACCCAAACTCTGCGGCGGTCTTTTGCCGCGCAAAAGTGTGGAACTGATCCAACGGAAATTCGACCTGGCACCCGCCCAGGCCCTGGCGCAAGGCATTTACGACCATGCCTCCGCCGGTTACAGGGTCTTCCTGCGCAATCGTTCCTTGGCTAGCAGTTCGAGCGGATACCCCTTTCATTTCGTTGACCGTGGCGTTCTCGACGCCTGGCTGCTGGAGCGGGCCAGAAACCATGGCGTTGTCGTACGCGAAGCCACGTCCGTCAAGCATGCTGATCCTGTCGCGGGTGTACTGCGCTGCGGCAATGGGGAGGTGCTCGACGGCGCCTGCATCATCGGAGCGGACGGAGTGAACAGTATCCTGCGCAAGTCGTGCGGCATCGACAGGCAAGCCTGGATGTACGACCTGGCCATGGCCGTTGAAATCGCGCTTCCCCGGGACAAGGCACCCCGCGACATACGCCAAGCCGAGGTCTATTCAGGGTACACCATCGGGGGTTACTGCTGGGCATTTCCCAACAGGGAGCGAGTGCTTTTGGGGGCCTGCGACCTGCTGCGCTCAAAACGCAATCTCATACACAGCTTCAATTCCTTTCTTGCGGACCAGGGCATTGCCCTGGACCAGGTTCCTCCATTTACGGCCAGACCCTTGCCCTATGGTAATTACCTGCAACGTCCGGGATCATCGCGCGTGCTGCTGGCAGGTGATGCCGCAGGCCTGGTGGAACCGCTGTTCGGCGAGGGAGTTTACTATGCGCTACGCAGTGGGGAACTGGCAGGCCAAGCAGTGCTGGGGGCACTAGAGCGTGATGTCCCGGACGCGGCCCTGGACTTGTATGCCCGAAGTCTGGAAGCGGAAATCCTGCCGGAACTTCGGTGGGCCAAACGGCTGCGTTTCTGGCTCTATACCCTGGGGCGGCTGCATGGAGCGCTGCCCATCAAGGGAATGGCCCTGAGCGGCGGTAAACGCATCCAGGAGTTGATCCACGGGGAGCGCTCCTTCAAGTTCTTCAGGCGAAGGACTGTGTGAGGAAGAGTCGGGAGAACCCGGTTCCACCGCAAGCGGTGAGGCCTTGCGAGCGGTGGAACCGGAAGGTCGGGCTAAACGACCTTGTTCAAGGCGTATTCGATGATACCCTCGGCGCCAGCCGCGCGGAGCCTGGGTATCAGTTCGCGGACTATGGACTCGTCCACCACGATCTCGATGGACAGCCATTTCTTGTTGTATAGGTGCGCAACCGTGGGTGAGGTCAGGCTCGGCAACAATTCCATGACCGAATCCATCCGCTCCTCGGGCAGGTTCATCTTCAGACCAACGAGACGCTCCGCGCGCAAGGCTCCGTGCAGCAGCAGGTCGAGGTTTTCGATCTTCTGCCGCTTCCAAGGGTCTTGCATGGCCCTTTTGTTGGCGATGAGCTGGGTGTTGGTCTGCAGCAGCTCGGCGATGATCCGCAGGCCATGGGCCTTGATGGTGGTACCGGTCTCGGTGACCTCCACGATGGCGTCCGCCAAGCCTTCCACGACCTTGGCCTCGGTGGCGCCCCATGAAAAACCGACTTCCACAGGGATGTTGGCATTCTCGAAGTACTGTTTGGTAAAGCTTTTAAGTTCCGTGGCGATCTTCTTGCCGGCCAGATCCTCGGGCCGACGGTAGGGCGAGTCGCCGGCAACGGCCAAAACCCAACGGGCGGGGCGGTTGCTGACCTTGGAATAGACCAGGTCCGAGACCACCTGTACGTCGGAGCTGTTCTCGAGAATCCAATCCTTGCCCGTTAGGCCGCAGTCCAGGGTGCCGTCCTCGACATAGATGGACATCTCCTGGGCGCGGCACATGGAGCACTGTAATTCAGGATCGTTGATCTCGGGGAAATAGTTGCGGTGATGCTGTCTGATCTTCCAGCCCGAGCGCTCGAAAAGACTGATGGTGGCGTCTTGCAACGAACCCTTGGGAATGCCGATCTTGAGAATTTTGCCTGCGGCCATTTATTTGTATACCTCCTTGGGATCAAAAACGAGAGGCGAGCACTCGAGCACGCCACCAGCATGAAACTCACGGTAAAAGCAACTGCGAAAGCCCTTGTGACAGGCGGCGCCTCCCAGTTGCTCCACCAGATAAAGCAGGGTATCGGCGTCACAATCGATACGCACGGCCTTGATCTTTTGCACATGCCCGGAAGTGCCGCCCTTGCGCCAGAGGGTTCCCCGACTGCGGCTGTAATAGTGGGCCTCGCCGGTTTCCAGGGTCTTGCGCAGGGCTTCCTCGTTCACGTAAGCGAGCATCAAGACCTCTCCGCTGGTCGCGTCCTGGGCGATGGCGGGAACGAGACCTCCCTGTTTGGCGAAATCCGGCCATACGTCCTGCTTGACTTCCTGCATATCCTCAGTCCTTGAAAAATCGTGGGTTGAAAAAAACACCGAAAGCGCGGGATAATAACGTGACGGTCCAATGTCTCCGTAAGCTAAATCTCGGATGCTTTCAACTGTCCGCAGGCAGCGTGGATATCCTGGCCCTTGCTTTTTCGCAAGATCACGGTCAGCCTTTTTTCCCTCAAGTATTGCTCGAAGGCTTCGATGCGTTCCATGGGCGATGCCCGAAATCCGGTTATGGACTCCATTCCTGGATTGTAGGCGATGAGGTTGATCTTGGCCTTGCGGGGGGAGAGCAGGCGAACGAGTCCCTTGGCATGCTCGATGGAGTCGTTCACGTTGTCGAGCATGATGTATTCGTAGGTGATGCGTTGACGTGGCTTGAGCGGGTAGGCGTCGAGAGCGGTCATGAGTTCGTCCAGGTGCACGGCCGCGGCCTTGGGCATGAGTCTGGCACGCAATTCCTGCTCCGGTGCGTGCAGGGACACCGCCAGGGAGCAGAGTCCGCTGGCCCCGAGTCGTGGCAATCCGCCGGGAATACCCACCGTGGAGACCGTGACGCGGCGGGAAGAGAAATCGAGCCCCGCGGGGTCCGTGAGCACGCGCAGGCTATGCAATGCATTATCCAAGTTCAGGAGCGGTTCGCCCATGCCCATGTATACGACGTTGCGCAAAGGCAAGACGTTACCGCTCTCCTCGAGAAATCGGCGGGAAAGCAGCACCTGGGCCAGAATCTCGCCCCCGGTGAGGTTTCGTGTGAACCCCATGGAGCCGGTGGTGCAGAATCGACAGCCAAGAGCGCAGCCGACCTGGGTGGAAAGACACAAGGTATAGTGGGAGCGCTCCGGAATGAGCACGCATTCGATGCGTTCAGTATCCTCAAGTTGCAACAAAAACTTGAAGGTTCCATCCGTGCTGGCCTGGGTACGTACTATTTCCGGCAGCACGACAACCGCACTTTCAGCCAGACGGGTACGCAACCCCTTTGAAAGGTTGCTCATGCGGTGGAAATCGAAAAGCCCCTTCTGCCAGATCCATTGCCAGATCTGCGCGGCCCTGTAGGCTGGCTCTCCGAGTTCACGGACAAAGGCCTCCAGGCCGGGCAAGTCAAGGGCCAAAAGGTCCTTGGGCGGATTCATGTACTGAGTCTTTCCTTGTCCTTGTAGCGACAGACAAACTCCACGGCCTCCGGGACGCTGGTGACGTCACCGCGAATCTGGGCCTTCAAGAGAGCCTCGCGGAGCAAGCCAACCAGGGGACCAGGCTTCAGCCCCGCGAAGTCCATGATCTCGTTTCCGTTGAGCAAAGGTTCAAGCATCTCTTCAGGCTCGTCCGCCCGCTCCATGATCTTCATGTTGTGGTTGAAGGATGCATAACTGCCGTTGCGGGATTTGATGTTGGCTCGTGCCATCTCGATGATGCGGGGATATTCGTTCAGAGCCTTGAAGCGACGGATGCCCTTGTCCGTGAGCATCGGGTCGAAACGGTTGTGGTAGCGTACCAGGTGGCAAATGAGGTCGATGTCCTCGGAATCGAAACGCAGATTCTTGAGTATCTTGCGCGTGATTTTGGCGCCCACCTGGGGGTGCTGACTGAAAGTCCAGGTGCCGCCCACGTATTCGGCCGTGTAGAGCTTGCCAACGTCGTGGAACAAGAGAGCCATGACCCCGTACCAGTCATAGGGGAGTTCTTCGGGGTAGTGACGCATGGTGGCCAGGGTGTGCTCGAGGACATTTTCCCGACCTCCTTCCACGCTGAAGTGAACCCGGCTCAGTGCCGCGACCTCGGGGAGCAACCCGTGTAATATCTGGCTGTCCATGAGCATGCGCACGAAACTGTGCATGTTCTCCGCATCCACCTTGCGCCATTCGTCCATGATGTCGTTCACCGAGAGATAATCCAAGGTACGGCGGGCGCTGCGCACGATGGCCATCCAGGTGTTCGGCTCGATGGGCAGGTGGTAGTTGGCTGCAAAACGCATGGCGCGGATGCTCAGCAGGTAGTTCCGCTTGAGAGTCTCGTCCGGGAAGTCGCGGAAACAGATCTGTCCATCGGAAAAGTCGTTGAACCCTTCGTAGATATCCTGGTGCTTGGGCATGTAGGAGCAGGCAAGACTGATACTGCGGCGGCCGCTCTCATCCAAGGAATCGAGCATCCGCTCGGTGAATCGCACGATGGTGGATTCAGGATGCGAGCTTTCCACAATGTCGCTGTGATAAAATCGAAAGAAAAGGCCTTTTTCGTTCAACTCCGCAATAATGTAAGGCTCCCGGCTGGGAATGGCCTGGTTGAATTGCCTGATGAGATCGTCCACGCTCATGTCCGTGGCGATGTCAATTTCCGGAGTGCCCTGCCCGACAATGAGGCTTTCCTGCATCCGGGGGTTGATGATATAAGCTTCGAAACCGTTTCGCTTGATGGCGTTGCAAAGGGAAACAGCTTCTTTCATTTCCTTGCGCATCGGCCCCTCCTTGGGTTCCCGCACAGTGTCGCTTACAGGATGCTTTTTCCTGCGAGAAAGTGTCCTTTCACCCGGCCATGCAGTTGCATGCCCAGGCAGGGGGTATTCTTGCCTTTGGAATACATGGTCTCCGCGGAGACCTCCCAGATGGCCTCAGCGTCGAACAAGAGAAAATCCGCCGGGTCACCGGACTGAAAATGATTCACGGGCAGGTTGAACGCGGTTCCAGGAGCATAACACCAGCTCCGCAGCAAGGTGTCAAAACGCAGACGCCCCTGTCGGACCAAGGCCCATGTCAGGGCCAGAGCGGTGTCGAATCCCGAAATGCCGCATGGTGCCTGGGCAAAAGGCGCTTCCTTTTCATGGGCGGCATGCGGAGCATGATCGGTGCTGAGCATGTCGATCACTCCCTCTTCCAGAGCCTGGAGCAGCGCCTCGCGGTCCCGCTCATGACGCAAGGGCGGATTGACCTTGGCGGCGGTGTCGTAGGTACGGATCCTATCCTCGGTGAAATGCAGATAATGCGGGCAGGTCTCGGCGGTGATAAGGGCACCGCGCTCCTTGCCCCAGGCGATGAGCGCGACTGATTCCTCGCAACTGATGTGCGCGAGATGGATGGGCATCTTCAGGTAGAGGGAAAGCAGTACATCCCGCGCCACGTGGAGCGTCTCGGCCACCGAAGGTTGCCCCTTGAGTCCCAGCAGACCGCTCAGAGGGCTCTCGTTTACCCCCGCGCCAAGACCGAGGTGGAGGTCCTCGCAGTGGTCGATGACCTTGCAACCGAACCCGTGGGCATATTCCACGGCGCGGCGGAAAAGCTCGGTGTTGCCTACCGGCATGCCGTCGTTGGAAAAGGCCACGCAGCCCGCTTCCAGGAGTTCGGCCATGGGCGACAGTTCCTCTCCGGCCAGGTCTTTGGTCAACGCCCCCACGGGGTGCAGTCGAGGTCCGCGCGGCCAGTGACGCAGCGCGGTGTCAAGCATGAAGCGCGTCACACTGGAGGTGTCGTTGACCGGTTTGGTGTTGGCCATGGCCATGACCGTGCCGAAACCACCATGAGCAGCCGCTCGCAGACCGCTCTGGATGTCTTCCTTGTATTCAAAGCCGGGTTCGCGCAAATGGGTGTGCACATCGACAAGGCTGGGCAGCAGCACCAGACCGTGGGCGTCCACGAGCCTGGAGTGAACGAAGTTGCGGGCTTCGTCATAGGGCGTGAGTTCGAGCACCTTGCCCTTGGATACCAACAGGTCGCAGGGTTTGTTGTGCCATACGGCGCCTCTGACAACCAGATCCGGAGCAGCCACGGCATTCTCCTAGGCTTTGCGCGTGAGATAAAGGAACAACAGCGCCATGCGTACGGCAACGCCGGCCGAAACCTGGTCGAGGATGACGCTGCCGGAGGAGTCGGCGAGGGACGAATCGATTTCCACACCACGGTTCATGGGGCCGGGGTGCAGGATCTTTACCTCCGGTCTGGCCAGGGAAAGATGCCTGGAACCCAGGCAGTAGGTGCGCGCGTACTCGCGCAGGTCCGGCAGCAGGCCGACCTGTTGCCGCTCCAACTGCAAGCGCAGGCACATCACGGCATGCACCCCGCGCACGGCCTGATCCAGGTCCGTATACACGCTCACGGGCCAGGTATCCACGCCGTACGGCAGCAAGGTCCTGGGCGCGCAGAGCCGAACCTTGGCGCCAAGCATGGTCAGGCATTGCACATTGGAACGCGCCACCCGGCTGTGCATGATGTCGCCGAGAATGAGCACGATCTTGCCCTTGATGTCCTTGAGCTGCTCCCGAAGTGTGAAACTGTCAAGCAAAGCCTGTGTGGGGTGGGCGTGCCAGCCGTCTCCGGCGTTGATCACGGTACATTCAAGGCGCTCTCCTATGAACGCGGCAGCGCCGCTTTGCTGGTGCCTGAGCACGATGGCGTCGGGAGCCATGGCCTGGAGCGTCAGTACCGTGTCCTTGAGGCTCTCGCCCTTCTGCAGGCTGGAGCCCGAGGTGGAAAGGGAAAGCGTGTCCACGGAAAGGCGTTTGCCGGCGATATCAAAGGAGAGCTTGGTGCGTGTACTGGGTTCGGCAAAAAAAAGCACCACACTCTTACCCTTGAGGGTCGGTACCTTTTTCACTGCCCGGGTGTTGATCTCCTGAAAATACGTCGCGGTATCGAGAATATGCAGGACTTCTTTGCGTGTGAGCTGGGAAATGTCCAGAAGGTCTTTGTGTGGCCACTTGAATCTGGTATCTCGTTCCATGGCGATCCGGCCTAGACCGGCTATACGCCGGCCAGTGCTTTGTCGTACGCGTCACGACCCGCGTCGGCATTCAATTACTATGACCCGCGCCATATTCCAAGAGAAACATTTCTCCTCTGTATGATCTAGACTTCCGCGGTTCAGCAGGAAAGCACGAAAGCCAGACCGGCACAAAGTTCAGTGGCGATGACGGCGGCTCCGAAAAAATCGCCGTTCAACCCTCCATGCCTTTGTCCGAGGAAAGATAGCCTCCAAAGAAACGATGCGGCCAACACCAGGGCAAAGAGCACGGTCTGGAAGGAAACAAGCAGCAGGCAGCACA
Organism: uncultured Desulfovibrionaceae bacterium; assembly: GCA_964609625.1. Lineage (GTDB taxonomy): Bacteria > Desulfobacterota > Desulfovibrionia > Desulfovibrionales > Desulfovibrionaceae. Next base: position 24,495 of record CAZSRS010000006.1, on the reverse strand, counting down.
GGATGACCAAACCGCAGATCACCACGCCCGTGAGCGAAGCCTGGCGTAGAAACGCTTGGCCCAGACCGTGGGGATTTGGAGTGTCAGACCTGACTTGATCCCGGGCCAGCCAAGCCAAGGCTGGAATGGAGCAGCGTCCAAGCGTGACGGTGAACACCAGTGCTCCATAGGCGTGACGTTCGAACATGGCTTGAAAGCAAAACAGCAACCCCGTGGCTCCCAACAAGATGGCCAGGACTCCGAAAGCACCGGTATGGCTATCCTTGACTACCCGCCAGAAACGTTCTCCCGTGGCACCGCTGCCCAAACCGTCCCACAGGTCGGCCCAACCGTCCCAGTGCAGCCCGCGGGTGGCGAGGACGTTTAGTGCCAGAAAAGCCCAGGCCTGAAGCCAGGGATGCGTGGAAAACAGGCCCAGGTAAAAGGGTAGACAAAGCACGCCTCCCAAAATCATCCCAATGACGGGAAAAGCCGGCATGCTCTGGGCTGGGTCCTTGTCATGAGGCGTGGCGGGCACCACTGTGGTGAGAAAGGCAGCGGCCGTATGCAAGGAGCGGAGTACGGAGAACAGAAGATTCACGCGGCGGGAATGTTTAGGAAAAAGATATCACCAGGGCGTAGGGAGAGCATGTCCGCCGCGCTGCCCATGTTCATGGCCAATTCGAAGAAACCCTGACTCCCGGCCAGCAACCCGACCTCACCGGACTCGATGTCGCAGTAGGTGGAAACCCTGCGCAACGGAAGTTTGGCGGTGTGGGTCTTGACGTACATTTCGCCGGCCATCCTGGATGACCAGGGCGCGATGCGGCAATTGGTGATGACGTTGCCAAAATGATCCGTGTGTAGGACGTGCGCTTGCACTCTGCCCTGGGATTCCGTGGGAGCGCACCAGTCAAGACGAACCAAGCTATTGGGGTCGATTTCATCACCAAGGCTCTCGGGGCTGTCGCCTGAACGCAATTGCGCGGCCAACACCGCAAAAAGATCACGTCCATGAAACGTGGGGCAAACACTGAGTTGGATCGGACTTCTGAATGAGAAAGCACGTATGCCGGTGTCTCCAGCACGCTCCAGCAGCAGGCTCAAAAGGCCGTTGTCAGGGGCGAGAAAGAGGTGCCCGTGGGCCTCGAGGGCGACGATGCGGCGACCGCCTCCGACGCCGGGATCGACCACAGCAAGAAAGATGGTGCCTTCGGAGAAAAAGGAAAAGCTTGCATCCAGGAAAAAACCGGCCTGCGTTAGTCCGTAAGGAGGAATATCATGTGTCAAGTCGATGATGCGGCAATCAGGAACGCGAGAAATCAAGGCACCCTTCATCTGCCCCACGTAGGGGTCACTCAACCCGAAATCAGTAAGCAATACGATCATCATGGTAGCCCTTTTCTGGAAGATTCAAACTGGAGTGCGGCAGGAATGATACTGCCTGAGAAGTCGAACTGCAAGCAAGGAGACAGGAGGGGAGGTCAGGAATCGGCTTTTTCGCGAGAAAGGGTGACGTTGAATGCCAAGGAATAAAGATGGTGAAAGAAATCAACATATTCGATGAAAACATTCTGTGGTGCTTCAAGACGGGAGGGAGCGAAGCTGAGGATGCCTGTAATACCGGCTTCGATGAGATGGTTGGCGGCACGCTGCGCACGCTCTGGCGGTGTGGTGATGATGCCGATTTCGATGCGCATTTCATCGACTCGATCCTTGAGCCGCTTGGTGCATTGCACCTCGAGGCCTGAAACTTCCTCGCCGATCTTGAAAGGATCGCAGTCAAAAGCGGCAACGATATTGAAACCGCGCAGCTTGAACTCTTTGTGGTTGAGCAAGGCGCGTCCGAGGTTCCCGACTCCTACAAGGGCCGTGTTCCAGGTGCGGTCCACACCCAGTGAACGCTTGATGGAATTGTTGAGGTCCTGAACGTAATACCCCACACCGCGGACGCCGAATTCACCAAAATACGCAAGGTCCTTGCGAATTTGCGAGGGGTTGACCGAGCACGCCTTGGCCAGGGTCTCCGAGGAAATGACTTGTGTTCCCTCGCGCATGAGGTTTTCCAGGACCTGGACATAAATGGCCAAGCGCTGGATTGTAGCCCGGGGGATTCGCTCGCTTTTCACACTTAACATGAACGTCTCGAGAAATACAATCTATTGTGAAATATATAACGTGGTTGTGGTCGAAAAAAGGAGGCCGGGAATAGGCCTCCTTTTTTCGACAAAGAACTAGGAACTAGGCAATAAGGATCAGGTTAACGACCAGGGCGTAAATGGCCAGGGATTCGACAAAGGCCAAGCCCAGAATCAAGGTAACCATGATCTTGCCGCCGGCTTCGGGGTTGCGGGCTGTGCCTTCGCAAGCAGCCTTGAGGCCCATGCCCTGGCCGATACCACAACCGGCAGCGGCAATGGCCATGCCGATGGCGGCAGCCAAGCGGGTAAGGCCGTCGTTGATGCTGGCGCCGGCTTCTTCAGAGGCAATGGCCAAGCTGGCGATGGCGAGCATGGCAACCAGATTCAGGGCGATCATGAAAAACTTGCGCATTCCTAAAATCCTCCGTAGTTTTAGTATGTTGTGGTCAAAGACCATTTCCCCGGATTTAGTGGGCATGCTCCATGGAGCCCTTGAGATAAATCATCGTCAGCATGAAGAAGATGAAAGCCTGCAAGGTCTTGGCGAGCATGAACAAAAAGTAGATGGGAATGGTACCGACGATCGGTGCCATCAGGAAGAACAGCAGCATGACGATTTCCTCGCCGCGGATGTTCCCCAAAAGCCGCAGGGTGAGCGACAGGGGGCGGGCGAAGTGGCTGATGAGTTCAAGAGGAAGCATGAGCGGTGCCAGCCACCACATGGGACCCATGAAATGCTTGATGTAGCCAAGGCCCCAACGCTTCAGACCCTGCCAGTTGTAGTAGCTGAATGCAAAAATAGCCATTGCCGCGTTGGTGTTGATGTTCGCCGTGGGAGCATCGCACCCGGGCACCAAGCCCAGAAAGTTCTGGGTAATGATGTAGACGAACAGAACCACGAGCACGGGGATGACCTTGCGGCCGTCTTCACCCATGGTTTCCACCACGAAATTCTCTAGCCCGCCGACGATCACCTCCGCGACGTTCTGTACCTTACCGGGCACGAGCAACAGTTGCTTGCGCGCGAACCATGCGAACGTAAAAAGGATGATCATAGCGATCCAGGAGTAGAAAATGTGCTTGGCCTCGGGTACACCAAGCGCCTTGGTGAGTGCCTGGTTCACTCCCAAGAGATCGGACCATAATACCGGATGTGGTAATCCACCTGCCATTTCCCCTAAGCCTCCTTAACGTTTTGCTCGAACCGTTGGGCCAGGCCCCAGACCACGATGGTGATTGCCACCGTGCCCAGTCCGGCGAAGAGCGCCGGCAATGAAGCGTGACACAAGCTGACGAGAACGTAGAGCGCCAAGCCGGTCACGATGAGCCGGCCATAGACGCGAATGAGCAAAGAAAACAACAAGGTACGAGTGAAGCGTTGATGAACGATCAACTGCACGAACTTGGCGAGGGCATAGAAATTATACGTCATCAGCAAGGTGGCAAGGGTGAAATACACCACCCACAGCCCCAGAAAGGGCACAAGAGCCAGACTCAGGGAACTCGACAAGGCCACGAGCAGCTGCGCGCGCATCAACGAACGGACCTGGGGATGGTTGAAACCCCGGTTGTAGAGAAATTTGTCTACCCTGTGAATGAGTTCGTGCATACTGTCAGCTATCTTTTTCACCGTCGCGTCCGACACCGGGCTGTTTGTCAACGGGTGGATCACCGGGCTTGACTTTCCGGACCTCGTCAGAGTCCTTCCTGGCCTCCCGGCCGGGTTCACCGACAACATCCAGCTTGCGCAAGATGCGCTTCACGTCCCTGTACACGGATACAAACCCAGCCGCAATGCCCAACACCATGAAAACCATGAAGAGAATAGGCTTCGTATCCAGCCAGCGGTCCAGCAAATAGCCAATGCCGCCGCTGACGAGCAGGTGCGAGACCATGTGCAGACCGACCACCGAGGCGTCGAGTATGACGGCCATCATCGCGGGATCGATCTTGAATTTCTTGAAGACCATCTGGTCTCACTCTCCGCCGCGCCCGGCGAGGAGACGCTTTCGTGCAAATCTTCACATGCGTTGCACTGCCTACCACAGGCAGCCAGGCACGTCAACCGTGATGAACCGCAACTAGCAATTTGTCCTAAAAAATGCAATCGCTCCGCACTCTGCTCGATGTGACCCGCGGATATCCGCGAGAATGGAAATAGCCCCTTGCCCTGCTGGAACACCAGGGGGTAGCATGTTCCATGGTTCGTGAATTCATGCATCCTGAACCGCCCGCCATGGAAAGGGGGCGGTTGGTCCCGATGTTCATGCCCCACGCAGGGTGTCCCGGCACCTGTATCTATTGCGCCCAAGAGGTGCAGACCGGCGTACCCCGCCGCCCGATGCAAGACCTCCCACAGGCCCTGCGCCGGCTTCTCACCCAGCAACCGTCGCAGCAGCCTTTTGAACTGGCCTTTTATGGAGGCACCTTCACCGCCCTACCGCGACACATCCAGCACGAATTGTTGCATCTGGCAGGCGAGTGGAAGCAAGCCGGACGGATCACGCGCATCCGCTGCTCCACGCGGCCCGACGCGATCGATCATGCCTTGCTTGTAGAATTGCGACGCTTGGGCCTGGACATGGTGGAATTGGGTATTCAGAGCTTCAGCGCAGGCGTCCTTGCCGCGAGCAGCAGGAGCTATTCCACGGAGCTGGCCCTGGAGGCCTGCGCCATGGTCAGGAGCGCCGGCATGGGCCTGGGCATCCAGCTGATGCCGGGCCTGCCGGGGCAGACGCAGTCGGACTTCAGGGCAGACATTGCATACTGCCGCCTCCTGAAGCCGAAACTCGTCAGGCTCTATCCTTGCTTGGTCCTGCGAGGCACTGGGCTGGAGAGGTTGTGGCGCAACGGAACATACCGACCTTGGAACGTGCGCCGCTGTGTCGAAACCCTGGCCGTGGCCCTGCTGCGACTCTGGGCTTCCGGCATCCGGGTGGCGCGCATGGGCGTGGCCCAAGAAACGGGGCTCGAAGAACAGATCCTTGCCGGCCCCTGGCATCCGGCCATGGGGGCGTGTGCCCGTGGTGCGGCCCTGTTCAGGATGGTGCGCGGGGAGCTTCTAGCCCTGGGACGGGCACCACGGCTGCTACGCATCCCAAGGCGGTATCAGGGGGAATTTTGGGGGCACAAGGGGATGTGGGTGGCTGCCTACGCAACCTTGGGACTGGAGCGCCACATGGTCAGGGTCTGGGATGACCGGGACAGGAACGTCTTTTTGTTGGAATGACCGCGGGGTGGCGCGGGGGAGTAGCCGCGGGACAATGCGGCCGCCCGTGCAAGACAACATCGAAACCGCACCATGCTCTTGCCACGGAAGAGTACCAAGGCAAACGAGAAGGAACCTGAGACCCTGGACGGATCAGCCGTCGCCTTCCTCTTCAACCAAGGCTATCTGCTCGAAGTAGCGACAATTTTTCTGCGGGCAGGCCAGATGTTCGCCGCGCGCCTTGGTGTTCTTGCGCACCAACACAGGAAAGGAACAGATGGGGCACGTACGCTGCACGGGCCAGTCCCAAACCGCGAAATCGCATTTGGGATACTGGTCGCAGGCGTAAAAAACCTTACCCTTACGGGAACTCTTTTCCACAAGTTCGCCGGGGCAACCTTCGTTGGGGCAGGGCACTCCGGTCCCAAAAGGACGGGTGAACCGGCATTCGGGATAGCCGTTGCACGCAATGAACCGGCTGCCGGTGCGGGAGCGCTTCAGCACCAAATCCTTGCCACACTGCGGGCAGGTACCGACGGCCTCCAAGGGTTGCTCCTCGCGCTCCACCACCTGAATGGCACCCTTCTCGTCGCGCACGAAGTTGCTGGTGTTCTTGCAGTCCGGGTAGCCGCTGCACGCCAGAAACGGGCCGGCCTTGCCGAACTTGACCACCATGTCCTTGCCGCAGCTTCCGCATTTGATGCCGGTCTCCAACCCTGCCTTGACGCTGACCATATTCTGCTGCGCCTGCTCCAGGGTGGGGTAGAAGTCGGCGGTAAAACGCTTGAGCAACTCAACCCAGTTCGCATTGCCCTCCGCCACCTCGTCCAGGGAGCGTTCCATGGTCGCCGTGAAGTCCACGTCCATGAGCGATGGAAAATGCTGACTGAGCAGATCACTGACGGTGCTGCCCAGGTCCGTGGGCACGAAATGCTTTTCTTCCAAACGGGTGTAGTCGCGCTCGAGCAGGGTGGAGACGATGCTGGCATAGGTGGACGGGCGGCCGATACCCTTTTCCTCCAGTTCACGAATGAGTGAGGCCTCGCTGTAGCGTGGAGGAGGCTGGGTGAACTTCTGCTCCTTGTCCAGTTTGATCAGGCCGAGCTGCTGCCCCTCGAGGAGTTTGGGCAGTTGGGCGGATTCCTGCTCCTTTTCCGTAGGCTTGAGCACGGTGAGAAAGCCGGGAAAAAGCAGGCGTTCACCCTTGACTCGCCACTGCGTGCGACCGGCGGCAATGGTGATGGTGGTGTCCCAGAAGCGGGCGGCTGCCATCTGTGACGCCATAAACCGCTCCCAGATCAATTTGTAGAGATTGTACTGGTCGCGCGGGAGCACGTTCTGCAACTCCGCCGGAGTAATGCTCACATCAACGGGGCGGATGGCTTCGTGGGCGTCCTGCGCCGAACCCTTGGACTTGAAATGGCGAGGTGTCGGGGGATAGTAGTCTTTGCCCCAGGTTTTGAGGATGAGGGCCTTGGCCGCGTCACGTGCTTCGTTGGCTATGCGTACGGAATCGGTACGCATGTAGGTGATCAAGGCTACCGTGCCCTTGTCGCCCAATTCCACGCCCTCGTAAAGACGCTGCGCCGTGCTCATGGTCTTTTTGGCGGTATACCCCAGGCGCTGACTCGCTGCCTGCTGTAAGGTGGAGGTGATGAACGGCGGTGGCGGCGTGCGCGAGCGTTCCTTTTCCGCCACCTTTTCCACGCAGAACCGTTGCTCCAGGATGTGGCGCTCCAGTTCGGCGGCTGCCTCGGCGGATCCGACAGCCGGCTTCTTGCCCTGGACCTTGAACAACTCGACGAGAAATTGGGGTGGTTCCGCCGCTTCGATCAGGGCCTTGAAAACCCAGTATTCCTCGGGAACAAAGGCCTGGCGTTCCTTCTCGCGCTCCACCAGGATACGCAGGGCCACGGACTGCACCCGCCCCGCCGAGATGCCGCGCTTGACCTTTTTCCAGAGCAGTGGAGAAATTTTGTAGCCCACCAAGCGGTCGAGGATGCGCCGGGCCTGTTGGGAATCGAAGAGCGAGGCGTTGAGTTCCCTGGGGTGTTTCAAGGCCTCGCGCACGGCATTGGCCGTGATCTCGTTGAACTGAATGCGGCTTATGTCGGTATTCGTGTCCTTGATAAGCTCCGCCACATGCCAAGCAATGGCCTCGCCCTCCCGGTCAGGGTCTGGCGCCAGGTAGACATGCCGCGCGCTCTTGGCTGCGCTTTTCAGCTTGGACACGACTTTTTGTTTGCCTTCGATGACCTCGTACTGGGGGGAGAAATCACGCTCCTCGTCCACCCCCAACGAACTTATGGGCAGGTCCCGCACGTGGCCAACGCTGGCCTCCACGGCATAATCCCTGCCCAGGAATTTCTTGATGGTCTTTACCTTGGCTGGTGACTCAACAATGATCAGGTTCTTGCTCATGATGGGGCGGTGTATAATCAGCAGCTCCGCCGATGGCAAGGGGAGAGCGTCCGCGACAAAATCCCGTCGCCGTTGCCTGCGAACCTATGGGTACGACAAAAAATGACGGTCTAACGCAATGAAATAACATATATTACTCGACGTGGCACATGGGCTGCACATCCTGCTGCGAATCCAAAAAATTCAATTCATCCAGGGGATTCGCACAATGGGTTGCAGCGAAGATAACAACAGGATCGGCATACGGTGGGCATTGCTTCTGAGTACCCTTCTCTTCGTTGCCCTGACCATGAACACCATTTTCCATGCAGCAGCCCACGCCAGCAAGGGGGCAGGCGCCATGTCAACCATCATCGGCTACAATCCCGACCTGACGGAAAAGGACCCCGCGCAGCGGGCGATCACGGACAACAGCACGGCACTTGGAGCACTGGGCAGTGATCATGCGGGGCTGCATCGCCGGGAGGATCCGTTGCTGCGTGGAACTCGCCTGGATTTCGATCGCCTTCTTCAGGAAGGTCAGAAACGGCCCCAGGTACCGGAGCATGCAAACCCCGTCGGGAAGCAGACTGAAGCTGGAGCGGTATTCGAGGGGGTCGGTGAGTTCAAACGCAAGGCCCTGTCCATCATGGTCCACCTGGGTATTGTGGAGAGCGGCAAGACGTATGCCATCAGGCGCCCCGTGGACAGGACCGTGGTTGCGGCCAAGGCTGGTGAAAGCCTGGAATTGAATACCAAGGCAGAGGTTCTGGCCAGGGACGTGAAGCCCGCGAAAGCGGATGCCGTCACGACCGTGCACCAGGAACAGAAGGACGATGAATCCTTTGTCGTACGCATGCCCGTGGATAAAACCGTGTACAGCTCCCTGGCCCTGGACATGCTCGCGGAATCCAACGCCAGAAAACTGCTCACGGAGGAAGCCAAGGCACGGCTGCTGCCGGTTCGGGGCGAATTGTCGGCGAAATTCGAGTCGGGCAAGGACGGCATCGCGGCCATCGGGTACGATCGTCAGGGCGGTACGTCCTATGGTAAATATCAGATCGCCTCCCGCGTGGGCATGATGAAACTGTTCCTGGACTTCATCGAAGACAAGGAGCCTGAATGGGCCGAACGCCTGCGCAAGGCCGGGCCGGCCAACACACGCAGCCGCTGGGGAGGCATGCCCAGCGAATGGAAAAAGATCGCGGCGGAAAATTCCATGCGTTTCGAGGAGTTGCAAGACGCCTTCATCATGCAGACAAATTACGAACCCGCGGTGGCTGGCATTGAATCTCGCACCAATCTCAACGTGGCCGATCTGTCCCCAGCGATCAAGGAAGTGCTCTGGAGTACGGCTGTGCAACATGGACCCAACGGCGCTTCGAACATTTTTACCAAAGCGGCCAAGGTGGCCGAAGGAAAAAGAGGTCAGGATTTTGACAAGATCTTGATCGAGGAAGTCTACGACGTCAGGAAGCGCAATTTCGGCAGTTCCTCACGACGTGTACGCCAAGCCGTGCACTCCAGGTTGAACCACGAAAAGGATCTGGCCCTGGAGATGCTGAGCATCGAGGACATCTCCTGAGTTTTCGAGGATTGTCGACAGCCCAAGGGCAATCCGGTTACCGCCGCTCTGATCAAACATCATCCGGCAACATGTACCATTGTTGCTCAATGTTTCCGGCGCTCGCGCTGTCCATGCCCCATGCTTGAGGTGGCTGCCTGGTCTGCTCGTTTTTCGTTGACTTGAAGCTGAATGTGTGTTCAGAGGATAAGCAAGGCTAGCAGGGAGTTTGGCAGAGACCAGATCGTACTGAACCCAGGGGGGAGGGGTACAGAAATCGTTGCCAGGCGGGCACGGGAATGCAGCTCGACAAACACCGGAAACAGCCGCTGATCCAGGGCTTATCTTCGGAAAGCATGTGGCGGAACACAGCGCCACCATTGTTGGAGTTGTTCGTGCGCCGGAATACTCCCCTGGACGCCCCGCTGCTCCCTGTGAACAGCCTCGAGCAACTGCATGGTGCGTTGCGCATGCTGCATCAGGAGCAAGCCCTGCTGCGACACGTGCTCGATACCCCCTCTCTCCATGACCGATTCCTGAGCTTCGCACAGGACGTCTGTCAAACTCCATCTGGCAGTTCCCTGGCAAATGCCGTCCAAACGGCCGGCCATGACAACCTCGGGGTATTTGTCCTCATGCAAGCCCTCGAGAACATCGCCGAGACTCCAACCCAGTGCTCTGTCTGTTTCGTCGCACTCCAACGGGGGCGTTTCCTGGAGCTTACCGCTGCCGCACTGGATCTGCATGACGAACATCGACGCATGCTTTTCCTGACAGGTCTGCTCGCAACCCTTTCCCCCCTCTTTGCGGCATCGGCGCGGGACGTACTCCTCCATCTCGTACCCGATGTATCCATTGCCGAGCTACTGCATGAACCGGACGAGACCTCGGCATTGCTCTTTTCGCTCCTTTTTGCCATCGAGGACGGCGATTTCGACCACGTTGCGGAACTCCTGACCCGGACGTCGATCACGGGCGAACAAGCGGCCCTGCTTTACGGCAGGGCCGCTGTCTGGACGCGCAGAGTCCTGGGAAGCCCTGGCGGCTGACCGCACCACGAACCCGACACTCAGGCTGCCCTGGCCTGAGAAGCACCTGCATTCCAGGCATCCACAAAAAACGCCATACCGCGCAGCATGGCAATGCGGTTTTGCCGTCCTTCCTGTTCGCGCATCGCGGCCACGGCATGCACTGATTGCCCCCCACTGCCGGCAAGGCATAATCTCTTCGGTTCCGTACCATGCAGATAATCGACGATTGTGCCCGACTGCCGGTACGTGCTACAGAGCGGTGCATTCCCGATGTAGTCGATCTGACCGCACCCCGTGCCCAAGGACAAAAACATGAGCAGGCGGATTTCTCGAAGATCGTGTCTGAAGATTGCGGCCCTGGCCGGTGGTGGGATCGCCGCCGCGGGTGTTGGGCTGCCAATGGTGATCGGTGAAAAAAAGGCAACCTTCGAGCCCAACGACAGCTACTGGGCATTGGAGCAGCCTTCACCAAGCCCGCAACTGCGCAAAGACCTGGATGTGGATGTGGCCATAATCGGGGGCGGCTACACGGGTCTCTCCAGTGCCTGGCACTTGGCCACGAGTGTTCAGGGATTGCGTGTCGTCCTGCTCGAGGCCCAACAGATCGGGCATGGTGCATCGGGCCGGCATGGCGGCATGGTCTTGCCGCAACTCGGTGTCGAATCTTTCGAAATCGCCCATGACATCCAGACGCACAAACAGGTCTACGACCTGACCGTTGATGGAATACACTCGTTGCGCGGACTGGTCGAATCCAGTGGCATGGAGTGTGACCTATGCCTGGATGGTTTCATCCATACCTTCTTGGACGAAGAGGATTGGGAGGAATACGAAGACTACGTGACCGAGGTGCGTGACGCCGGCATGCCCCTGGAACTGATGGACGAGGACGAGACCGCCCAGGCCCTGGGCACCGAAATCTATGCCGGGGGCGTTTACGACCCCAACGGAGGATCGGTCCACGCCATGAAGCTGGCCAGGACGCTCAAGATTGCGGCGGAAGAAGCAGGGGTGGACATCTTTGGCAACAGTCCGGTGCTCGACATCGCGGAGGGGCAGAGGATCGTCCTGCGTGTGGGTGATTCAGGACACAGAGTACGAGCCGGCGCCGTTGTCCTGGCCACCAATGCCTATACTTCCAAGCTGGGGCGGTTCACCAGCCAGATGATGCCGGTTCACGCCCAGACAGCCGTAACGCCCCCCCTGACCCGAGCACAGCTCGACGACATTGCCTGGGAGAGCCGTCTGCCGTTCTACGACTCGCGCAACGCCTTGTTTCATGTGGTGCTCACACCGGATGACCGCATTGTCATCGGCGGCGGCAACGCCGATTATTTTTTTGGCAACGACTTGCGCTTCCGCGGCAAGCTGACCGCGGTATCGGACCTGATGCTGGCTGAACTGGCGCGCATATTTCCGGCGCTCAAGGGCATACGCTTCGAATACGTCTGGAACGGCCTGCTGGGTGTGTCTTTCGACGGTATGCCCACGGTGGGGGTCACGGGCAAACACCGCAACGTATATTACGGATTGGCCTACAACGGCCAGGGCGTCACCCTCTCATTCGTCTTCGGCGCTGTCATTGCCGCGCTGTACCGGGGCGCGCATCACCCCTGGCTGGATACCATTTACGCTGGCCATGAGCTGCCTTACATCCCACCCGAACCTTACCGCTGGCTGGGAGCACAATTGGCCATGAAATACTACGGCTGGGAGGATAGGCGATAAGGGAAGGGCGGTTGCCCCGAAGCCTTTCCCTCGCCAATCCAGGCGGCACCGCAAGCAGCCTCAATCGGGTTTGCGCCCCATGAGAACAACCATGCCTCTGTCCTGCGGCAGGCGCTGGGGGCGCAGCCCGGCCTTGGCCAGCATCCCGGAGACCGCCTTGGTATCGAGACGCAGTTTGTGATAAGCGCTCTTGTGCAGTATCCACCCTTCCTGCTCCCGTTCGTATACCAGATCATGCACCGTGACGCGCTCAGGCCCGAACTCCAGGAAACAAGTGAAGATGCGGTCATTGTCGCTGCGCACCGGGATGAAACGGTCCAGCCCGGTGAGCGGCTGGCTCATGTCTCGGAAGGACAGGATGCAATAGCCTCCTGGTTCAAGACGTCTGGCGATATCGGCGATCAACTGGACCACGTCTTCACGCCGGGAGAGGTGAGGCAGGGTGTCCCCCATGCAGAGTACAAGCTCGACAGCGTCTGGCGCGGCGGCGCCGAAAGACAGCATGTCCGTGTTGAAGACCTGGATGGGCAAGTCCTTGGCTTCGACCTGAAGTTGATCCAGCAAGGCCTTGCTCAGGTCAAAGGCAAGAACCCTGAAGCCGAGCCTGGCTAGGGGGATACTCTGATAGCCTGGGCCGGCGCCCAGGTCCACGGCGATACCCGATTTGCGGGGAACGATGTCCTTTTCTCTAAAAAAAGTCTCGAAGCGCTGGAGGTTGGACTCCATGCCGCCACTGAGCCACGTGTAGCGCTGGGCCAGGAACTCTTCGTAGTGTTTCTGTATGGAGAGCACGGCCCCTCCTCGTTGGGCTGGGGTTTGCATTACATGATTTGTGCCGGTCATCCAGCGTATCGTGGGTACGAAGCGATAATGCTATCCCTTTCCTGCTGATGATTCAAGGGAACATTGCAGCACAACAGGAAAGTGGCTATGAACGGAAAGCCGACAATTCTACAGTATGCGGTGTCGCATGTGGCATAGCGGTCCGTGACGAAAAATCACAACCAAAGCTTGGTCTCAACAATATACGGGTCGCCGACACCCGCATACGCTGACAACGCGGAAGGAACATCGCCCCATGCATCCTGCCACGCCTGAAATGGAACATCTCACCGTGCGGGTGGCGGGAGCGTCTCTCGCGGTGGCTTGCCGCCATCGCGCGGCCACGGCTCCCTGCCTGGTATTCGTGCATGGTCTGGGATGTTCGCAACGTTCCTTCGCCAAGGCTTGGCTAAGTGAATATCTTGACGGCCTAGGTATCCTCAGCCTCGATCTGCCTGGTTTCGGGGATTCCGCGACCAGGTGTGGCAGGTTCGTCCCATTGCCGAGGAGCGGTTTTGACTACACCATGGAGCAGCATGCCGAGGTGGTCCTGGAGATGACACGTCAGCTCGGCATAGAGTCCGGTGTGTTCGTGGGGCACAGCATGGGCGGCGTGGTGGCTCTGCTGGCGGCGGTAAGGCTGGCGCGGGAAACGGCTCCCCCGAGGCTGCTCGGACTGGTGAACGTGGAAGGCCCCCTCAGAGGGCGGGACTGCGGGGTAAGCAAGCTGGCCGCCGGCATGAGCCTGCGGAAATTCGAGCACTCCCTGTTTCCGAAGCTCCTGGGCAGGACCGAACCCCTTGAACGGGCCTTTACCGCTCTGGAACTGACCGCTCCCCTGGCCTTCCACGCCAGCGCCCGTTCTCTGGTGCGCTGGTCCGAAAGCGAACGTCTACCTGGCATGTTGCGCTCATTGCCATGCCCTACCTGTTATGTCTACGGCAGGCGCAACCACTCAAAGCTGTCCCTGGAGGTCCTGGAGGGTGTGGAACGTCAGGCCATCCCTGACAGCGGCCACTTCCCCATGAACGAGAATCCCAGTTTTTTTTATGCGTCCCTGGCGGAGTGGCTGAAAAGAAGGAATATCGTCTGATCACCGGCTGACCGCCGGCCACATCAGACGCCTCAGGAGCCGCCGTAACCCACGGTCACGGTGCCGTTGTCCACGATGACCGGAACGCTCCGCCGCCCGTTGCTCAGCTCCAACATCTTTTCCATGTGTTTCTTGTCGGCTTTCACGTCGTGGTAAACATGGCCGGGGTACGCGTCACGCGCGTTGCTGGTGTAGGGTCAGCCTGCCTTTCCATAGATAATGACCGCCATTTCAGCCTCCCTTGCATAGAGATTATCTATGTTGAGACTACCAGATCAGGGGAGGATTGCAAGAATCACGGTCCGCTCTACAAGGAGGGGCGCGTCAAGCATCCCAATCAGCCGCCACGCCGCGGAGAAGTGTCGGGTCGGGCAAACCGGTGGAACCCGCCGCTGCCGCATGAGGCACAGCCAGGAGGCGTGTTACGCGCCGCGTTTATTTTCCAGTTCCGCAGCCGCCTTGGCCACGCTGTCCTTGAAGCCCTGGCGCAAAACCTCGAGTCGTTGGGCAAGGGCAGGGTCCCGCAAGGCGATGATCTGCGCAGCCAGATACGCCGCGTTCCGAGCCCCAGCCGAGTCCAGGGCCAGGGTGCCCACAGGAAAGCCCGGCGGCATCTGCACCGTGGCCAGGAGCGCGTCCATGCCCCCCAGGGGGGAGGCATCGATGGGCACGCCGAGCACGGGCCTGATGGTGCGCGCAGCCACGGCCCCCGCCAAGTGGGCGGCCATGCCCGCCGCGCAGATGAACACTTGGCAGCCCGAGCCTTCCATCTCACGGATCAGGTCCTCCGTGCGCTCCGGTGTGCGGTGGGCTGAAGTCACGGTGAAGAGATAACTGACGCCCAGATCGTCGAGGATGTCGGCGCAGGGCCGCATCTTTCCCTCGTCCGAGATGCTGCCGATGAATATTGCCACCTGTGGCATTGAAGAGTCTCCTGGTTGCGTGGTTGCGAATCAGGCCAGGCCTTTGCTGCCGATGTCGCGGCGGCAGTACATGTTCTCGAAGTGGATCTTGTCCACCGCGGCGTAGGCCAGCTCCTGGGCCTGTCTGAGGTCCTTGCCCAGGGCCGTCACGCCCAGCACGCGCCCCCCCGCGGTGACCACGCGGCCGTTCTCCAGTTTTGTGCCGGCGTGGAAGACCTTGACGTTGCCGAGGCTCTCGGCCTCCTCGATTCCAGATATTGGGGCGCCCTTGGCATACTCGCCTGGATACCCTCCGGAACTGAGCACCACGCAGACGCTCGTCTCGGGGCGGATGCGTAGGGTGACATCCCTGAGCCGTCCCTCCACACTGGCCAGCATCAGTTCGGCCAGATCGTTGTCCAGCCGCATGAGCAGGGGCTGGCATTCGGGATCGCCGAAGCGGACATTGTATTCCAACACGTTCATGGCCGGACCGTCGATCATCAGGCCCGCGTAAAGCATGCCCACGAAGGGGCGTTCCAGCTCGGCCAACCGTCGTACTATGGGGCGGATGGTCATATTCGCGGTTTGCTGGTACTTGGAATCGGGAAGTATGGGAGCGGGGGAGTAGGCGCCCATGCCGCCGGTGTTGGGGCCGGTGTCGCCCTCGCCCACGGGCTTGTGGTCCTGGGCTGAGGGCAGGCAGAGCACGTTCTCGCCGTCGCAAAAGGCCAAAAACGAGGCTTCCTGCCCCGTGAGTGCCTGCTCCACGATGACGTGGGAGCCGGCCTTGCCGAAAATCTTCTTCACCATGCAGTTGTCCAGGGCCTGCAGGGCTTCTTCCCTGGTTTTGGCGACCACCACGCCCTTGCCGGCGGCCAAGCCGTCGGCCTTGATCACCATGGGCGGCTTCGTTTTCTCGATGAAGTCGCGTGCCTCGGCATAGTCTTCAAAGACCTCGCATGCCGCGGTGGGAACCCCTGACTCGAGCATGATGCGTTTGGCAAAGGCCTTGCTCCCTTCGAGCTGGGCCGCGAAGGCGTTTGGCCCAAAGCAAGGGATGTCCCGAGACTGCAGGGCGTCGCTCAATCCAAGAACCAGCGGCAACTCCGGACCGGGAACCACGAGATCCACGCCTTTGTTCCATGCAAAATCCACGAGACCCGGGATGTCGTCGTCCTTCAGCGGGACATTGCTGACACCGGAGCCCATGCGCGCCGTGCCTCCATTGCCAGGGGCGACGAAAATCTCCCGCACCAGGGTGCTTTGCGACAATTTCCAGGCTAGAGCGTGCTCCCTGCCGCCGCCACCCACAACCAACACGCGCATCTTCTCGCTCCTTTGCTTATGCCCTGGGGATGCGCTTGTAGAAGGCTTTTCCCCGGCGTGAATTCATGATACTAACCCCTCCCTCATGGTGCGGGACACCAAGGTGCCTCGCCAGATCAACGTTTACTGGAATTTCTCCCCATGCTCAAGCCGCCGAACGTGCCCACGCGGCCGCTGAAGCGGAAAGGAATGTCAAGGAGGGTGTGCATGTTATACGATTTCAGGTTCTTGCCCCAGCTCGATGCGCAGGAATTGGCTGATAAACAGCTCCAGGGACTGCGCTGGACTGTGGCGCACGCCTTCGAAAATAGCCCTTTCTACCGCAAGCGCCTCCAGGAAGCGGGATTGGAACCCGGCGACGTACGCAGCCTCGATGATCTTGTGAAGCTGCCTTTCACAACCGTCGAGGACCTGCGTCAGGGCTACCCCTTGCCCCTGCTCTCCGTGCCCGAGAGCAAGGTGGTGCGCATCCACGCCAGCTCGGGCACCACGGGCAAGCGTAAGATTCTGGCCTATACCCAGAAGGACATCGACACCTGGAAGCACATGTTCGCCCGCTGCTACGAACTTGCCGGCCTGACCACCGAGGACCGCGTCCAGATCGCCGTGGGCTACGGTCTGTGGACCGCAGGCGCCGGCTTCCAGCTGGGGTGCGAGCACTTCGGCGCCATGGCTCTGCCCCTGGGCCCCGGCAATATCGATATGCAGATCTCCATCCTCGAGGATCTCGAGGCCACCTGTCTCTGCTCCACCGCCTCCATGGCCCTGCTCCTGGGCGAGGAGGTGGAAAAACGCGGCCTGCGCAACAAACTCAAGCTCAGGACCTGCATCTTCGGCGCCGAGACGCACAGCCAAGGCATGCGCCACACCTTCGAAGACCGCCTCGGTCTGGAGCGGAGCTTCGACATCACCGGGCTCACCGAACTCTACGGGCCGGGCATCGGCCTGGAATGCTCCGCGCAACAGGGCGTGCACTACTGGGCCGACCTGTTCATCCTGGAACTCATCGACCCGGAGACCTTGCAGCCCGTGAACGAAGGCGAGATAGGCGAAATGGTGGTGACCTCCCTGTGCAAGGAGGCCGCTCCCCTTATTCGTTACCGTACCCGTGACCTCACACGCCTGATCCCCGGCGACTGCCCCTGTGGCCTGAGCCTGCCCAGACACGACCGCATCCTGGGGCGCTCCGACGATATGATCATCTACCGTGGTGTGAACATTTATCCCGGCCAGATAGCCGACGCCCTCGAAAAATTCCCGGAACTCAGCTCCGAATATCGCGTGGTCCTGCGCAGGAAAAACGGACTGGACATGATGCGCATCCAAGTGGAGCGCAAACAGGAAGCCACCGACGCCACCCCGGAAGAAGAGGCCGGTATGGTCCAGGCCGTGGGGCGCGCCCTGCACAAACAACTCCTGGCACGCTGTGACGTCGAACTCCTGGCCTACGGTACCCTGCCCCGCACCCATGCCAAGACCAAACGAGTCCTGGACGAACGCGAACAGGGGTAGGGGCGTTGTTTCAGAAGATTTCCCGGGGGGGACTTTTTTACAGTTCCCCCTGGCCCTCCCTGTCAGAACTGCTGCAATGATGGCTTTTCAGGCCCTGATCGGGATATCTAGGGCCGCGCTCCCTCCAAGCAGCATCGTCACCACAAGACCTGGTGGGACGTCCCGGAATAAAACCTGGCCCACTGGGCCAGGGAGGGAAGCACGCCCCGGCTAGTCCACGATGTCGCGGTCGCGCACACCGATAAGGTAGAGAATACTGTCAAGGCCGAAAGTGGAGATGGCGTGCCCCGCTCCTTCCTTGACCTTGGGCTTGGCGTGGAAGGCGATGCCCAGGCCGGCGATGGTCAGCATGGGGAGGTCGTTGGCGCCGTCGCCCACCGCGATGACCTGTTGCAGGCTGATACCCTCCTGCAGGGCGATGGCCGTAAGCAGCTCGGCCTTTTTCCTGCCGTCCACGATCTCGCCGACGACCCGCCCCGTAACGACGCCCTCGCGGATCTCCAACTCGTTGGCATGGACATAGTCAACGCCGAAGCGCTCCTGCAATCTGCGGCCGAAATAACCGAACCCGCCGGAAAGGATGGCGATCTTGTAACCGAAACGCTTCAGATTCTGGATCAGGCGTTCCGCCCCTTCGGAAAGAGGGAGGTTGGCGGCCACCTCGGCCAGCTTGGATTCGGGCAGCCCCTTGAGCAGGGCCAGGCGTTGCCTGAGACTTTGGCTGAAGTCCAGTTCTCCGCGCATGGCCGCCTCGGTGATGGCCGCCACCTGTTCGCCGACGCCGGCCAGCTTGGCCAGTTCGTCGATGACCTCCACCCTGACCAGGGTGGAGTCCATGTCAAAGGCCACAAGCCGCCGATTGCGGCGGAACACGTTGTCTTCCTGAAAGGCGATGTCCACGCTCTGGCCTGCCGCGATGTCCAGGAAGCGCCGGCGCAGGGCGTTTTGGTCTTTGGGTTCGCCGCGCACCGAAAACTCCACGCAGGCGTTGGGCATGGCGCCGGACTGCTCCGTGAGCGGCGCTCGCCCAGATAGACGGGTGATGACGTCGATGTTCATGCCGTTGTCGGCCAAGGCGCTGGTGATGCCGTGCAGCGTCTTGGCGCCGATCTTGCGCCCCAGCAAGGTGACAATGTAGCGTGGCCGCCCCTGGACACTGACCCAGCGCTCATAACGCGCGGTAGTGACCGCGGTGAAGGTCAGGTCGATGTCCATCTCGTGGGCCGCGAAGAGCAGTTCCTTGAGAATGGTGGCGCTTTCGGCCTGGGGTGGTATGCGGATGAGAATGCCCAGGGTCAGGGTATCGTGGATCACGGCTTGGCCGATGTCCAGGATGTCCACGTCGTAGGCAGCCAGGGTCTCGGACAGGCCGGCCACCACGCCGGGTCGGTCCTCGGCCGTGACTTCGAGAAGCACAAGTTCGCGCATGTGGGTACTCGCGTTCATTGTTCAGCTGTGGGGCGCCGGTTTTCCAGAACTTCTGGGTGCAGCAAAAAGCGCCGTTCTGTGTGGGCTTCAGGGACACTGACACGCAGCCTGCCGTCTGGCTCCTTGCCCAGGAGCACCACCTTGACCAG
Source organism: uncultured Desulfovibrionaceae bacterium (assembly GCA_964609625.1). Taxonomy (GTDB): domain Bacteria; phylum Desulfobacterota; class Desulfovibrionia; order Desulfovibrionales; family Desulfovibrionaceae. The sequence continues at coordinate 5,209 of CAZSRS010000006.1, read as the reverse complement.
TTCTCCGTCGGGCTGGGCCAGCCAGTGCTCCTCATAGCGGTCGAGCACGGCAGATGCCGGCACGAGGAAGGAACCGGTCCTGTCGGGCAGGCGCGTCTCCAGTTCCACGCGGATGCCTCCCCTGGGTTCCAGGCCCGTCGGCTGCAAGGCCAGTTCCACGTTGGTCTTGCGGGTGACGGCGTCAAAGGCCGGGGAAACACGCTTGAGCAGGGCAGGAAGCGTCAATGGGGGGCGGTCGTACCCTCCGGATGCCCGCAAAGTCAAGGTGTCCTTGTTTCCTTGCAGCCACTGATACTGGAGCGGATCCAGGGCAAAAGGCGCCACCAGGGTACGGTAGTCGCCAAGGCTGGCCAGTTCCTGCCCCACGGCCACCCACTCTCCGGGTTCCACATGGCGTTCGATGACCGTGAATCCCGCAGGGGCCGTGACCGTATGCCGGAGTAGCTTTTCCTGCAGCTGAGTGGTGCGGACTTCCAATTCAGCCAATTGATGCACCACCTGCTCCAGATTGTGCTCAAACTTGTCCAGGGTGGACTGATCCGCATGCCGCCCCGCGACCAGGTCGCGATACCGCCTGGCCTCCTTGAGATAGTACTCCCGGCTGGAGACGAGGCGCTTGCGCTCGGCCGCGATCTGTTGGATGTCGAGACGCACGAAGGTGGCGTCGAGCACGGCAAAGATTCCGTCGTCAGGGATGCGCTGTCCCACGTCGGCACGCACCTCGAGAACGCGCGCGGCAGTTTCGCTGACCAGGTTCATGAAGGTGTCGGCCCGGGTGAAGGCTATCAGGATCTCCACCCGCAGGGCAGGCTCGGGGCTAAAGGTCTCCAGGTCCCGGGCTTCGTGCGAAGAAGCGAAGTCTCCCCCCCAAGCCCGCGGTTGGAGCAGGCAGGTACACATAATGCCGAAGAGGAACGCCAGGACGCGGAGTTTCAGATGCATGACAGGGAGCATTGGTAATCGGGCTGACTGCCCCATACAATATGGCCTTGGGTCACAGACTGACTTCCAAGCCGTCATAGGCCATGAACAAGGCGAGCGCAACGCCTGGTTTATGGATCTCGGCGTAACTCCGGGTCTGTTCGAAAAACGCCTCCAGGGTCCTGTCGTCCGTGGGTTCGTGATGGAACAGACAGAGCCGGCTGACGGCGGCCTCCTTGGCCATTTCCACGGCCACCACATTGCTGGAGTGTCCCCAGTCTTTTTTTATGGTGTGGGAGCTGGCGAAATCGTACTGCGCATCCAGAATCAACAGGTCGGCATCCTTGACGAACTCGACAAAGGAACGGTCATGGCCAACCGGCGTGAGATGATGCTCGCAGTCGCTGGCATAGACCACGCATTTACCCTGTCGCTCCATCCTGTAGGCGTAGGAAGCACCAGGGTGACGTTGCCGCAGAGGTGTCACGTCGAGGCCGTTGATGGTTGTCCGCTCCCCAACGGAGAGTTGAACGAATTGGAACGCCGCGCCAGCCTCATGCAAGGGAACCGGAAAAAAGGGTGCTTTCTGTTGCTGCACCAGGGCATCCTCGATGTCCTCATGACAGCCGTAGACGATGATCCTGTTTCCCGACTGATAGGCTGGGAGGAAAAAGGGCAGCCCCTGGATATGATCCCAATGCATGTGGGAAAGGAGGATGTGGAACACGGCGCCGGTACTGCCGGAACGCGCGGCATGCACCGCATTGCCGAAATCGCGCAGGCCCATGCCGGCGTCGCAGACCAAGTACTCGTCGCCCCCGGGATCGATCTCCACACAGGGTGTGTTGGTGCCATAGGTACCTTGAATCGAGAAGGGCAAGGTACGGATGAATCCCGGAATATCGTATTGGGAGGACAATCCCACCTTGACTGCATGACTCAGTGCGCGTTCAATCTTTGCACGCACCGTGGCAGCGCTGACGGACGGCGCTGCTGAACCGCGCACCCCCCAAAAACGTATACGCATCTTCAGCCTCTCGTTCCAAGGTTGCAAGGTTTTTCTATCTAGCCCACACGGCGACGCGTGGCAATCATCTTGTGCAAAAAGCCACCACTTCGTCTGATTTCCACCTTCTACCCGCTGTTCCAGCGGTCGGATTCCTTCTTCGTATCCGTACTACTCCTCTTCAGGGCACTGGAGTCAGTCAAGAATACCCCTGTTCCGAGACTGTTCCCCAAAGCCACACAGAAAGTGGCGAGTTCCTCACGCTCAGTGGAGAGTGCAAACAGCGGGGGAATCCCCGAAACCGTCGGCAGGCACCCAAAGAGGGGGTACGGCTGCAGCAATGTGCGGCGGGAGATTGGAAAACATCATCCAGACAGCAGGATCCTGCTGTTCAATTCCAGCGAAAAGTGCCTCGTTCATAATCCGCAACATGAACCGCAGGACATCATCTCCTCCGGCCAATTCTTCCTCTGCCACCGCGCACAGTAGTCAACTTAGACACACCCTCGGCCCAGCGCGATAGCATTCCAACCTTTGATCGGCCAGGCACGTGTTCCACATTACGGTGGCCTCCATGAGCCAGACAACGGCCGAGGCCTGAGGCAAGGGCAGGAGCCTGCGTGCGAATTCAAACGGTTCCAGGCAGTCGCGTTCCCCGGCGGCATGGTCGTCGGCAAGGATAAGAAGGGGATCGTTTGGAACCGACTTGGGACTGAACCATGCGGAAACGATGAAAATGGCTTCCAGCAGATAGTCTTCGTACAGATCGACGATGTTCTCGGCCATGGGATATTCTTGTCTGTTCACAAGAAAGAGGCGTTCTGGGGGTAAGAGCTGGCAGCACCAGATACTCGACCCAGAGACTGTGCAACCCGGAACAATCCCGCATTGCTGCCGAGGAACTCGTGGACAGCAAGACCGCAACGAACATCCAGCGCCCTTTACAATTCATGAGTCTTGCTCCGGTTCTCGATACGCTCCGCGGCCTGGCGATCTCCTCGGGCCAAGTCGAAGCGGCCCAGGGCTTCGCGCACCTGCGCCCGGTCGCGCAGGGCGTCGTGGTGTTCGGGATCCATGTCCAGTGCCTTGCTCAACACCACCTCTGCCCTGGCGAATCTGCCCCTGGCGGCAAGACCGGCTCCGCGTTCGTAATACTGCTGGGGGTCGTCCGACCTCACCTTCAGGACATCGCGGAAGAAAAAAAAGATCCAGAGCAGCAGGCAGAACCCCGCACCGTAGCGGCTCAGCACCGCCAGGGAGCGCCAGCCTGGGTTGGCAGACCGCAACACTTGAAAATCAGTAACATAGATAGTTTCACAGGCGCCGTTTCCAGTGTCCTCGCGGCTGGTGCTGGTACCTCGCTTGAAACCACCGGAATGTTCGTACTCCGCCAAATATCCCCGCAAGGTGATTTGATCGCCCACCCTGGCTCTGGCCATGCGGGCCTTGATCTCGGCGTTGTCCGTGAGCAGGTGGTTGTTGGATCCCTGATCCAGCCGGAAGCGGCTCCAGGCCTCGGCATCTTCGGTCCGAAAAAAACAGGTCCAGTCGCCGTTACTGAAACTGAAGGCATCGTACAGCTGGTCCTTGACGTTGTCGCCCCAGAGCACGCAAAGGTCGCGCACATTCAATGTGTCCCCCCACAAGCGATGCGCGAAATCGATCAAGCTGTCGCTGTCGTGGGCGGAAACCACCAGGCCATGCAATTCATACGTATACAAGGGGCGGATAATGTAGTCCCTGCCGTCCTTGTGCACGCTCAATGCCGGAAGGGTAACGGGATTCTGCACGGGATCCCGCGCCAATTCGGGAAGGATGGCCGCGGCGGGAGGCAGCGCTTCCTCGCGCACCCAAGCGAGCAGTGCCGTGGCCAGGAACAGGAAGAGGGCGATGCCTGCAAGTCGTTTCATAAAAAGATCACCCGCGGTCATTCTACCAGATTGGAACTTCAAAGAGAAGCAGGAGGAACCGGCCAGCTGGAACTGAAACCTTGCCGGATGCCTGGAGCATTGGTATATTGCTTTGCCAACCACGTGAATCATTGGAGAATGCATCCTTTATGAACCTTGCGACAAATCCGCGTGCCCTGCCAGCGGGCATTGCCCTGGGCGGCGCGATATTCTGCATTGCCGCGGCACTGGGCGGCGCAGACAAATTCTGTCTGACACAGGGGTGCACCCTGTACCAGGACGTGAACCTCCTGGGTATCTCCCTTTGGTGGTGGGGCTCGGGGGCTTTCGGTTTCCTAACCCTGTTGACCGTTGTCGGCGCATTTCGCGCGTCCTTCTGGGCCGCATTCGCCGCCCTTGCCGTGGACTGCGTGTTCGTGGCCTGGATGGCAGTCAGCGTTCCCTGCATCAACTGCCTCATCGCGGGCTTGCTCTTTCTTGGGGTCTTTCTCGCTCTGGCCGTATGTACGAACATGCTCCGCAAACCCGCTATTGTCCTGGCCTGCATCTGGCTGTTCCTGTTCTCCCCCAACCTCTTCGCGGTGGGGCACGAGCTGGCCGGCCCCTGGGCCATTCGGGGGAGCAACGCGGCGCCGCTACATCTTTTCCTCTCGCCAAGCTGCCCGGCCTGTCGCGAAGCCGTCACCAGACTGACGGCCAACGGCGAGAGCAACCTGGCATTCTTCCCCGTGGCGGAAAACGAACAAGATTTCGTGACAATTTTACGGCTGGAACGCGAACTGGCCATGGGTGGTCCCTTTGCCAAAGCCTTTGCGGCAAGCCTCGAAAAGACCGAGCAGGTCACGGCAGGGACCTTGGAGCGCATCAGCCTCAGGCTGCGGCTTTTCCGCAACGAACTCGCACTGGGGCGCATGGGCGCGAAACGAATCCCGGTCATCGTTTCCCATGGCCTTGCACGGGAAGACGCCTCTACACATGGCAGGACACTTGCGCCATCTTCCAGGCAGGGTGAGGAAACACTCCTCGCTCCCTTCATTGGCGGGAACACATTCACAAGCTGCGTGGGCGGCTCCCAGGAGGATGAAGATTGCGAATGAACAGAACCAGAAGGCTGTGTCGGCCCTAACCGGACCAAAGCGGGCGAGCGCTGGGAATTGTCAAGAAACCTGAATACCGTTTCAGATGGACACGACTGGGTTGTTCCATGTTCCGGCGTAACGGGTGAGAAAACAGCGCCTATGCCCTTGACAGTGGCCTCACGGCGAGGATAATATATTCCTTTGCGTTTTTTTGGGCCGTTAACTCAGACGGTAGAGTATCTGCCTTTTAAGCAGAGAGTCGCTGGTTCGAGACCAGCACGGCCCACCAAGAA